>JAHFEG010000003.1 GCA_023248595.1 Myxococcales bacterium
ATTTAAAAGACCAGACGCTGACGGACTGTATCTAAGATGAGATGGGCTACTCGATCTTTGCTCTGATTTTCTATGTGTAAAATAAGACCATTTTGGTCAAATACCAAGATTTGATTTTCATCAGCTCCAAAGACAGGATTAGCCTTCGTTATCAGATTTGCGCAGAGAAGGTCGCAGCTTTTTTCGAGACATTTTTGCCAGGCATTTTTTTCTAAATCGGAAGTTTCAGCAGCAAACCCGACTAAAAAAGGCTTAGGAGAAAGCTGTCCTAATGTCCTTAAAATATCAGGATTTTTAACCAGCGCCAGCGTCGTGTTCTCTTGCGACTTTTTGATTTTTTCTTGGACGACTTGCGTGGGCCGATAGTCTGCAACAGCGGCACAGCAAATCGCCAGCTGGACATGGTCGACAAGTTCTAACACTTGTCCAAGCATGTCATTGGCGCTGCGAATCGGATAAGTTCTGATATTGGCTAGTCTTGGAGGGGTAACTGACATGGGCCCATGGACCAGGTGCACCATAGCTCCGCGCTGCGCGAGTGCTTTGGCTAGCGCGACACCCATCTTTCCAGAAGAGTGATTTGACAAAAAGCGAATAGGATCCAGACTCTCAATGGTAGGTCCCGCTGTGACCAAGGCTTGAATGCCAGCCAAATCTTTCGGGGTTAGCATTGCCAAAATATGTTCGAAGATAGCATCTACACTAGCCATGCGCCCCAGGCCTTGTCGTCCGGATGCCAAGTCACCAGAGTCTGGGCCAATGATTTGGATGCCCCGATTTCGCAGAATTTCAATATTCGCCTGTGTGGCAGGATGTTGCCACATATGGGTTTCCATGGCTGGAGCAATCAGAACTGGGCCTTGAAATGACAATAAAGTTTGCAGCAAAATTTCATCGGCAAAGCCGTGAGCCATTTTCGCGATTAAGTCACAAGTGGCCGGAGCAATCACTATTAAATCAGTGCGGTAAGCTTCTTCAATATGGCTGATTTGGCCATTGTTGGTTTGTAATGGATGACAAAGACACGCGCTTTGCGATAGGGTTTCCAAAGAAAGTTCCGTTACGAAATGTAAGGCCGCTTTGGTGGGAGCAACCGTTACAGATGCTCCACTTTTCTTGAGCAAGCGGATGAGTTCCAGGGTGCGGTATGCTGAAATGCCGCCTCCGATCCCAATGGTGATATGCTTTGCTGCTGCCTGTTTCATAGGCAAATCTGATAGCAAATTGGTACGAAAAAAGATATGCAATCGTTTATGGGTGAATCTTTAATAGACAAATTACGGCAGGCTTTGCCTCAATTGGGTGCCAGTGAAGTATTTTTGCAGCATCCACAGGAATCTGTCGGGAAAGTGGCTCTGCTTTTAGGGGCATTAAAAGTACGCGAAGCCTTGGATGTTTTGGCAGATATTTCTATCGCTAAAGAAATCACTGAGCTTGAGTGTGCAGAAATTATTTGCGCCTTGGCAGAATTAAGCGATGGTCAAGATGCCTTTAATGAAAATTTGATGGAAACCTTGAAGAAGTTAGAGTTGCATTCGTCTGCTTTGGTGAGGGGGATGCTGACAAAAGTCTATGCAAAAATTGGTGATTTGGTAAGTCTTGCTCATCTGCGTATGCTGGCAAAAGATGCTGATGCATTTGTGCGCGAGCAAGCAAAACAAGCATTGCTTCAGTTTAGCTCTGTTCTAAGGCAAGGCGAAAACGATGTGCCGCAACAGATTGATGCTTTGAGTCATTCAAGTCCTATTGTGCAAGCTGGCGCCGTTGCTGCTTTGAAAAAGCAAGGACATCCATCGGCAACGATGCCGCTATTTGCTTTTATTTATTCTCCCAGTGTGATGCAAGATAAGAAGTTGCGTGCGGACGCTCTTCGTGCTTTGGCTAATTGTTTAACTGGAGCAGAGCAAGGTTTGCTTGAATCTTTGTTGCTGCTTGTTAAAGACGTTAACTCTGAGATTCATGCCGCGGTTTTGCTTTGTCTTGGTCGGTTAAGTGATGCGCAAGGAAAGAGTTTGCAGCCGATTATTCTGGGACTTTTGTCATTAGATAAAAATATAAACGCTTCAGCTGCTATCGCCTTAAGTGAAGGTTTTCGAGCTGAGCATGAACATTTGCTCAAATTTTTAGTAGAAATTTATAGTTACCCTAATTTGTCATTAGGCTCTAAAGAAGCATTGTTGATTGCTTTTTCTCGGGCAGCAATCAAAGATGCAAGACTAAGAGATCGGTTACGTCACTTAATTGCAGGCGAATTAAAATCGAAAGTGCTTAATATTCGTAAAACGGCTATTGTAGTTTTAGAAGGTCTTTATGATGATAAGCATCCGGTTCCAGCTGGGGTAGTAAAGTTACTTCAGGATTCATTGTTTGATAAAAGCAAAGAAATTCAGATTGTCTCGGCGTCATTTTTAGCAAAGCATGGTTTGAGGTAGGTTCAATGGTATTTGGTAAATTTTTTGGTATGTTCGGTGCTGATTTAGCAATCGATTTGGGTACAGCAAATACCTTGGTGCATGTGCGTGGCTGCGGGGTGGTATTAAACGAGCCCAGCGTTGTGGCAATTACGCGAGATGGGTATCAAACAAAAGTGTTAGCGGTTGGCAAAGACGCCAAGGAAATGTTGGGTAAAACACCGGGAAATATTGTTGCGATTAGACCCATGCGAGACGGCGTGATTGCCGATTTCACCGTAACCGAAGCGATGATTAAAGCTTTTATTACGAAGGCCACCAAAAAATCTTTTTTTATACGAGGCCGCTTAATTATTTCAGTGCCTGCAGAAATTACGTCGATTGAACAAAAAGCTGTGCGAGAAGCGGCACTTGGTTCCGGTGTGCGAGAAGTACATTTAATTGAACAGCCCATGGCTGCAGCAGTGGGTGCTGGTCTTCCTGTCAGAGATGCCAGAGGATCGATGATTATCGATATCGGCGGAGGCACAACCGACGTTGCAGTTATCTCGCTAAATGGCATTGTTGCCTCGCAAACATTGCGTGTTGCTGGTGATAAACTTGATGAAGCCATCGTTAATTTTGTGCGTAAACGACACAATATTTTAATTGGTGAAAGAACTGCTGAATTAATTAAAATTAAAATTGGGTCGGCAGTGCCCTTAGAAGAAGAATTGCGTATTGACGTCAAGGGTCGTGATTTAATTACCGGTGTTCCACAATCTATTTCAGTGACCAGCGTAGAAATACGTGAAGCGTTACATGACAGTTTTAAGCAATTTGTTGCTTGTACAAAATCAGTTTTAGAACACACGCCGCCTGAATTGTCCGCTGATATTATTGACCGAGGAATTGTTCTTTGTGGTGGTGGTGCGCAGATCAAAGGTTTGGATAAATTATTATCTGAGCAAACAGGTCTCCCCGTTTATGTTGCTGAAAATCCGTTGCATGCAGTGGTAGACGGTGTGGGTCAGGTATTAGAAAATATCGACACCTATCGAGGATTATTAATTTAGATAGCCGATTTTAATTTGGTAAAATATGCCTCGTTCTGATTTTTTATGGTTACTGCTTTTAATTTTAATGACCGGATGTCCTAAAACAATGCGTTTTCATCCCACACCCCATTTGACCCCTGAAGTTGTTTTGCAAAATCTTGCTAAAGAGGGCCAACGTCGTTATCAAGTGAGCGGTACGTTTGTGGCAAAATCAACTGGAATTAAAAGACTCCTAGGCAGTGTTGAACTCGACGTGGTGGCAAAAGTACCGGCATTTTTGCATATTTCAGTGCGCTCTTTTTTCAATCAACCGGCGCGTATTTTTGCAGCTAATAACGAGAAAATGTATTTATTGGAAATGCTTGGAACTGCCGAGCCTAATTATGTCGTACAATCAATTAATAGTAAGGTGATTGAAGAGATTCTATCTTTGCCGCTTAGCCCTCAAGAAGTGGTCGATGTTGTTTTAGGAATTGCGCCTGTTCAAGATGCCAAAGTTTTGGATCTTAAATTAAGCCATACTGGTGAATTTTATACGGCAAGATTGCAAAATAAAGAGGGCAAAATGAGCGAGATCACTGCACGTGTAGTGGATCATGTTTTAATGCAGCGCACACAATATGATGCTGCGGGAAAAAAAATATACGAAGTTGTCTATCGTGAGTTTTGTGTCGTTTCTGGGATTGATTTTTCCCATCGCTTAGATTTTGAAGTGAATTTAAAGAATAAATCTCACAGCGTGATTCTTAAAGGAGAGAGTATACGCTTCAATGGAGAACTTTTTGAAGACGCAGTCTTCCAAATTGATCCACCATAATATCCTAGCCAATCCCTGACGCTGCTTCTTATAACAGCTTGTAAGGAATATTGAGAAAACGAACGATGACAAAAAGCCAAGAAGTTCTATTGAAAGTGCAAGACCTCACTGTTGAATTTCAAACAGATGAAGGAACTATCCGTGCTATTGACGGAGTTAATCTTGAAATTTCAAGGGGTAAAACCTTAGGAGTGGTTGGAGAATCTGGTTGCGGAAAGAGTGTCACAGCGCTGAGCATGATGCGCTTGATCGCTTCGCCACCAGGACGTTATGCAAGTGGGCAAATCTTATATGAAGGTCAAGATTTGCTTGCTTTGCCAGAAGCAAAAATGCGTGCGCTGCGTGGCAATCGTATTTCCATGATTTTTCAAGAGCCCATGACCTCGCTTAATCCTGTTTTTACGGTAGGGGACCAAATTGCCGAAGCCATCCGTCTCCATCAAAATTTAGGAAAAAAAGAAGCTTGGCAAAAAGCCATCGACATGTTGGATTTAGTGGGCATTCCTGCACCAACAGAGCGCGTTAAGACATATCCACATCAATTGTCTGGTGGTATGCGTCAACGTGTCATGATTGCCATGGCTCTTTCTTGTAAACCAGATTTGCTGATTGCCGATGAGCCAACAACTGCACTTGATGTGACCATTCAAGCACAAATCATGGAGTTGATGGCTTCTTTGCAAAAAGAAATGGGAATGAGCATCATGTTAATTACCCATGACTTAGGGGTGGTTGCTGAAACCTGTGATTTTGTTTCTGTCATGTATGCTGGTCGCGTGGTTGAGCAGGCTGATGTTTACACCATTTTTAAAACACCAAGACATCCATACACTTATGGTTTACTGGGCTCGGTTCCCGGCGCTGAACGAGGTGGTGAAATTGAAAAGGGAATCGATGGTAAGCCTCGTCTTCGCACGATTCCCGGATTGGTTCCTAATTTGTTGCATCTGAAAAAAGGATGCAGGTTTCAAGATCGATGCCCAAGAATGATACCAAAATGTCAAGAAGTAGAACCTGAGTTGGAAATGATTTCTAAAGATCAACTCGTGAGATGCTATAATCCCGTGCCTTTACCAAATCAACAAGGCCATGTTGCGGCGAGCGTTTAAAGCAATGGAGGTACAAATGCAGACTGGCACAGCGTCACAGATAAATGAAAAGCTCCAGAAGCCAAAAGAGTTGTTGCAAATCAAAGATCTCAAAAAGCATTTTGCAACGACGAAGGGGACATTTCGTAAAACGACCCAAATCGTACGTGCTGTTGATGGTGTGACTTTTGATGTTTTTAAAGGCGAGACCCTGGGACTTGTAGGTGAGTCTGGTTGTGGCAAATCAACGCTGGGCCGCTGCATTCTTCGGCTTTATGAGCCAACTTCAGGTGAAATCAATTTTGACGGGCAGAATATTACGAAGCTAAAATCTGAAGATTTAAGAGTTTTACGGCGTCGGATGCAAATTATTTTTCAAGATCCCTATGCATCGCTTAATCCTCGCATGACGGTGGGCAATATTATCGGGGAAGCACTGGTCATCCATAAACTTTTTACAGATAAAGTGGCAAGACAAAAGCGTGTGGCTGAGCTTCTTTCAATTGTCGGACTTAGGCCAGAAGCTCTCTTTCGTTATCCCCATGAATTTTCAGGCGGCCAGCGTCAGCGCATTGGAATTGCCAGAGCATTGGCAGTGGATCCGCAATTTATTGTTTGCGATGAACCTGTTTCTGCACTCGATGTTTCTATTCAGGCACAGATCGTTAATCTTTTGCAAGATTTACAAGCAGAGTTTGGGTTAACGTATTTGTTTATTGCTCATGATTTGATGATCGTGAAGCATATCTCGACCCGCGTTGCTGTCATGTATTTAGGCAATCTTGCTGAGGTTGCACCATCCTCGGAACTTTATGTTGATCCAAAACATCCTTATACGAGAGCGTTGCTGAGTGCCGTTCCGGTGGCAGATCCAACCCGAAAAAAATCACGAATCATGTTAAAAGGCGAAATCCCAAGCCCGATTAATCCGCCGTCAGGTTGCAAGTTTCACCCTCGCTGTCCCGAAGTGATGAAAATATGTTCTGAAGTGACACCACCCTTGATTCAGATTTCAGAAAAAAGACAAGTCGCTTGTCATTTGTACGTTCTGAATTAAAAAATTATTTTAATGTCCTATTTTCCAAGCATCGAGCAGCGCATCATAATATTTTTTCGTGCCTTTAGTCTGAATAACGTCGGAATCGATTTGCTGAAGTTTTTCCATTATTTTGTTTCGAAAGTCAGCAGTGAGATTGCTGTGCATGGATAATCCTACCAAAACGGAATTTCGAATAAAGGGATCTTGGGGGCTTATCTCGTTGTGCCAAACTCTTAAAAAATAAGCGGCGTTAGCTAATAAACCAGCGGCTAGTATCTCATCGTTTTTCTGCAAAGCATGACGGGCTGGGCTAATATAATTCGAGGCTACAATGCTGATTGCTCTTGCTAAATTGGCACGCCCATTTTGTGCATTTTGCGTATAGTGCCCATAAGTTTCTTCTTGAATGGTATCAAATGACGTGCTGACATCTCTGACTTTTCCGTGGGTTAAAACATGTTCAGTGTTCTTCGTTTCAAAAGTCCATTTTTGTACGATCGATTCTAAATACTTATTTAATGGATCAGATAAGGCTGCGACGAATGGAAATTTAAAGGTTTCAATCAGTTTTTTGATCGTCACCCAGCCTGCTTTTATCGCTCCTAAGGGGGAAGCCTCTATAATAGAAAACCCAAGATGCAGCACAAGTCCTGGCGAATATTTGATGAATATTTCAGTCGCCGAGGAAAACGGACTTGACTCAGTTGTATTTACGTCAGGCAGTATTTTATTTTCACTTGTTGGAATTTCTTGAATGATGGGTATTGGGGAACTTGTCTGAGAAATTTCCCAAGCAGCTAAGATAGTCTGATAATAACTCTGGGTGGCTGCATCATAGAAATATGTGTCTAACATCTGTAATTTTCCCATTATTTTTTCAGAGATATTTGCTGGGATCTGAATTATTTTACCCAAATTATTTTTGACTAAGTCTGCGACTTCCTCATTGTTTGGCATAATTTCTGCGTAAGCAGTGCGTAAATATAAGATTGAATCTGCAATTAAGGCAGCAGCGATGTCTTCGTGGTTGGATTTAATTTCTTCCCTGGCTTGGTGGACATTTTGCATGACATAGAGCATGGCTCTAACGACGTTGGCCCTGGCCATTTGTGAGCGTATAGAATATTTGGCGTTCATGCCATTAGCGGTCTGGGAGAAAATTTGATTGGCTGCAGCAATGTCTGCGTGCTCGCTGTTTTTCGCTTCTCTGGAAAAATATTCTTTTGTGCCTGCGTTCAGTTTTTTCGCAACTTCTTCTGTTATATCGGAATGGGGTCTGAAAAGTGCACGTAACCCTGTGCTGGTGAGCCATGTGGAAAAAGCTTTTCCTGCTACTAAACCTGCTTTTACGGTATAAGTATTGGACTTGCTAATTTTCTCCTCAATGGGCATGACAATCGCTGTTGATGCGTAGCCTATTAGAAATGGAAAAACATAAATGAAAAAGGGGCGCCACTCAATGCCAGCGCTTTCTGGGATTTCTTGAGAATTCTTATCTGATGTAGAATCGCAATCAGAGATCGGAAGCACTTGTGCTTGTATTGGGTAGACAAAGCTTTGGCTTATGGTGAGGCATAGGCCCAAAAAAGCCAAATAATTTTTTAAGTTAGTCAATGTTGTCTACTCGATTAGTGGTGCTGATTGTTTAAAGTTGATAGCGAGTACGTTGCAAAAGTCAAATGAGCATTGATTTGTTTGACAAGTTTTGAGCAGCCAAGCGGGCAAGCTCATCTACACGTTCGTTTTGTGGATGGCCAGCATGACCTTTAACCCAATGCCATTTCATTTTATGTTTAGATGCGGCTTCGATGAGTTCTTGCCAAAGGTCTTGATTGATGATGGGTTTTCGAGCTGCATTTTTCCATTCATTTAGAATCCATTTTTTGCTCCACTCCGTCATGCCTTTAATCACGTATTGGCTATCGGAATATAAATGAACGTGGCAGGGACGTTTAAGCGCTTGCAGAGGTTTGATGGCAGCTGTCAGTTCCATGCGATTATTGGTCGTCAGTTTTTCATAACCACTCAAAGTTTTTTCATGCTCTTTTTCATTTTTTTCGGTAACAAGTAAGGCTGCCCAGCCCCCAGGTCCCGGATTACCTAAACAAGCGCCATCGCAGTAAATATGGACAGTCGATACTTTAAGTTCTGACATTTAAATTACTCAAGATTCTTTAAGAAAAATCCAGCCACAGACATGTAAATTAAAATACCGGTAATGTCATTCATGGTAGTGACAAATGGGCCGGCTGATATAGCAGGATCAATTTTTAGTTTTTTAAGTAAAGAAGGTGCGAGTACACCCATTGCGCCTGCTGTCATCATGGCAATAATCATGGAGATAAAAACCACGAGGCCTAAGTAGACGTTATGTTTGCTTAAAATAAAAGCCGCAACAACGCCCGCACAAGTTCCATAAACCAGCCCCATCAAAAAACCGACACGGATTTCTTTAAAAAGAATTTGCCACATATCACTTAAATCCGCTTTTTCAGTGGCAAAACCGCGGATTAAAATCGTTGATGACTGGGTACCAACATTTCCTCCCATTGCCATAATAACTGGTAAAAAGGCATATAAAATAGTGGCGCTTTCAAGCAAGGGTGCAAAAATTTTAAGCAAGGAGGCCGAAACAAGAGAACATCCTAAAGCGACAGCTAACCAGGGTAGCCGAATTCGTGCCGTGGAAAAAACGGCAGTCGGGTGCATGAGTTCTGCTTCACTGGTACCTGCCATGCGCAGAGCGTCTTCTTCCGCTTCTTGTGCTAAAACGTCGACAATGTCATCAATAACAATTCGCCCCAACAAGCGGTTGGTTTCGTCAACGACGGGAAGCGTGATTAAATCATACTTTTTGAAAATGTGTGCCACTTCTTCTTGGTCAACCAATGGATTAACAGTGACCACGTCTGTTTCTAGTAAGCTACGAATGGGTGTTGTAGCCTTATGTAGCAGCAGATCAACCAAAGCCACATAGCCAACGAGTCTATCTTCTTTATTGACGACCCAAACAGCCAATACTTCGACATCATCTTCCACTAATTCACGCACTCTAGAAACAGCGTCGCTGACAGTGGCATCTTCATAAACTTGAGCAAGCTCTACCTGCATGATGCCGCCGGCAGAATCTTCAGGATATCCTAAAAGTTGCTGGACGTGTCGTCTTTCTTCGACAGGTAAACGCCTTAAAATATCATAACGGACTGAAATGGGCAGCTTGGCTACGATGTCAGTTGCATCGTCGGATTCCATTTGTAAAACAAGTGCCGTAATTTCTTCTGGTTGTAATCTGGCCAGAAGATCTTGCCATTTCATTTCATCGATCCCCGAAAAAACTTCTGCTCGTTTTTCTGGGTCTTCAATGAGCCTGAGTAAACGTGGCCACTGCTGCAAATCTGCATGATCTAAAAATTCAGTGATGTCAGCAGGGTAGGGTACGGATGAAAAATATGCCTTAAGTGATGCATCGTCACTTTCAAGTAATTGATGTAATTCTTCGTTGTCTAAAGAGAAATTTTGTTGTGTCACGTTGCACTACTCGACAGTTACGCTTTTCGCAAGATTTCTGGGTTGGTCAACGTCAAGGCCTTTGGCGTTGGCCAAGTGATAAGCAAATAGTTGTAATGGGACAGTTGCGACTGGCGCTAAAATTGATTTAGGGACGACGGGGATGTGGATGCTAAATTCGCATCTTGATTTCAAAGCGTCGTCATTTTCATCCAAAATGCCAACGATGCATCCCCCACGGGTTTTCACTTCTTCTAGATTAGAGACAACTTTTTCATAAACATGACTTTGCGCTGCTAGCACAATAACGGGCATTTTTTCATCAATCAAGGCAATAGCGCCATGCTTCATTTCACCAGCAGCATAGCCCTCAGCGTGAACATAGGATAGTTCTTTCATTTTAAGAGCACCTTCAAGCGCAATTGGATACAATGCACCTCGACCTAGGAAGAGCATATCGGTTGAAGATACGAAATGTTGTGCAATCTTTTGAATGAGGGAGTCTTCCTGCAAAACGGTTTCAATCGCTGTGGGCAATTGCAGCAAAGCATTCATATGTTCGATAATGTCGTTTTTGGTGATCTGATCTCTTTGCTGAGCCAAGCCTAGTCCAAGAAGATGGAGGGCAACAATTTGGGTTATAAATGCTTTGGTGCTGGCAACACTAATTTCTGGGCCAGCTCTGGTATAAAGAGTCCCGGCGCTATGATGGCAAAGCCTTGGAATACTAGACTCAAGCGTGTTGCAAATCGATAATAACAGCGCGCCCTTATTTTGTGCGTGTCGAAGCGCTGCCAGGGTGTCGGCAGTTTCACCAGATTGAGAGATGCCAATGACGAGGGTGTGTGCGTCAACTAAGACAGGTCGGTAACGAAATTCGCTAGCCAAGTCTAGTTCGACGGGCAGCTTAACAAGATCTTCCATTTGATATTTCGCAATCATGCCAGCATGAAAAGAAGATCCGCAAGCAACAATACAAATACGATTGATATGTTTTAATTTATCTAAATGGACGCCATCTAAAACAACTTTATTCTCTATAAAGGATAAACGTTCTCGCAAAGTATCGGTAATGGCTAAGGGCTGCTCAAAAATTTCTTTGAGCATAAAATGGCTGAAACCATTTTTTTCTGCCACAGATGGGGACCAGTCCAAGATTTTGATAGGTCGGTTTTGTTCAACGCCATCAAAATTAGTAATATGAATGGTATCTTTTTTGACGACGGCCATGTCGCCTTCTTCTAGAATGATAAATTGATTCGTGTAGGGCAAAATAGCTGTAAAATCAGAAGCGATAAAATTTTCATGCTGCCCGATACCAATGATTAATGGGCATGCCTGTTTGATACAAACAATGGTATCTTGTTCGTTCTCATCTAAAATGGCGAGTGCAAAGGCACCTCTGATTTGTTGAACAGCTGCGCGGGTTGCTGTGATAAAATTGACCTGATTATTTTTCTTTTCTGCAGCGATCAAGTGCGCGACAATCTCAGTATCGGTGTCAGATTTAAGTTGATGTCCTGCGCTTAAGAGTTGTTCACGGAGCTGTAAGTGATTTTCGATAATGCCGTTGTGAACCAGAGTGATGGGATCGCTTTGATGAGGATGCGCATTTTTTTCTGTTGGTTTTCCATGTGTGGCCCAACGGGTATGTCCGATGCCGATGGTGCCTTGACAAGGATTTTGTTTGACGAATTCGCGCAAGTTTTCTAGTTTGCCAGCAGCTCGCCTAATGGCGGTTTGACAAGAGGTATTTGCTAGAAATAAAGTTGCGATACCAGCAGAATCATAGCCGCGATACTCGAGGCGACGTAAGCTGTCGAGTAAAATTGTTTCTGCATTTTGATGGCCTACATAGCCGACAATACCGCACATTTCGCACCTGCATGATGTATGAAAAGGACAAAGCGGAGCTTGTTAAAACCCCGCTTTGCCTGAGTACTTTATTCTTGTAGACTAAAGCAATTTTTTGTCTTTAATCAACTCTTTGATACCGTCAACTGAGCGCTCTTTAAGTTCCCAGCCGCCGACGAAGATAGAAGGAGTACCACGGACTTTGGCTTCTTTGATGCCAAGTTCCATGTCAGCTTTAATCATTTCTTCGTATTTATTGTCGTTATTTTTCAAATCGGCCTTAAATTTGGTGGTGTTTAATCCAATCTCTTTTGCCCACTTATCAAAATTTTCAGCTGTTAAGTCTTTTTGATTTTCATAAAGCTTGGCGCTCATTGCCCAGAATTTATCATTGCCTTGCTCGCCTGCTGCTAATGCTGCTTTGGATGCAGGTTTTGCATTGGTATGGAATGACAATGGGAAATGTTTAAATACGACATTGACTTTGCCTTTTAAGCTTTCATCTTTGGCGACTTCTTGCAAAAGTGGGTCTGTCGTTGCGCAAAATGGGCACTGGTAATCGCTGAAGATAACCACGCTGACAGCTGCATCTTTGCTGCCTAATACATGGCTGTTACCAGCAGGAATTTGGTAGGCCGCTGTTTGTTCTTGAGGCATTTGACGGGTTGGCAGAGCCGGGCGTTTTTCTAATTGTTCTACGCGTTTTTCTAATTCTGCTAATCTTTCTGCCGTTTTGACATCTTTGTTACAGCCAACTGCCATGAGTGACATTGCGAGACCTAGGGTCCCTAATCCGAGTAAACGTTTCATATTTTCTAACTCCGTTTGTTGTTAAACCTGTTTTCAATTCAGGAACAAAGCTTTTTTTTTCTTCTTTTCATGAAGACAAGAAAAAGCACGGTAAATTGGTTAACAAAAAGCAAATTAATAAGCAATGAAAATGTAAGGCGATATTTTCCAATTTTGACCGATGCCTTTTTGTTTTCAGTCTTAAGGGTCAAGGCTAGAGGCACGTGCAAGCCGATCTAAAATACTTAACCATAAATTTTGGGTATCATATGCTGGTATTTTCTCAATGACTAACCAGGGTGTTTTGCTTTGCTCTAGGTCGTACAAGGCTGCATATAATTTTTGAGCATAGAGAATGGGATCGTCTGGCAAGGTAATTGTTACTGTGCTTTTTAGACGTTGCCCTGCCTGCTGATCTAACTGATCTGCGGTGCTTTGGCGTAGTAGAATACTTGCCTGTGACAACCAGAAGTTCTGTATTTTGGTAGACTCTACCAACTCGATTTTTTCAATTTGCGGAGCGTAATGCTTGCATACAAGCCCAGGAGAACCAGTGGCTTCGTGCGTGGCCAAACCAATTGGTCGCCATGTTGTTTTGGGCTCAATATTGAGAATTGTTTCCAACGAAATAGCGCCCATGCGTAGCAATTGGGGTGGATTTTGAGAAATATCGATCACGGTAGACTCCAGCCCATGTTGACAGGGACCTCCATCTAAAATGGCATCGAGTTTTCCATCTAGAGTATGTTGCACATGCGCAGCAGTGGTCGCGCTGGGCCTGCTTGAGGCATTGGCACTGGGCGCTGCAACAGGGGCCTGTACATACTGCAGAAGAGCCAGAGCGACAGGGTGACTAGGAACGCGCACAGCGACTTTGCTGCTACCGGCGGTTACGATATCTGGAATATGATCTTTTTTGTAACAGACCATCGTCAGCGGTCCGGGCCAAAATGCGTCGCTCAATTTTTCAAAGAGCGCTCTTGCGCTAACAGGATCTGCGCAAGCATCAAAGTTGAATAAAAGCGCTGCTTGATTTTTATGCTCGACATGAAGAATCAGCGGATTGTGAGCAGGGCGATCTTTTGCTGCAAAAATTTTACCCACCGAAACTTCATTGAGTCCTAAAGCGCCGAGCCCGTAAACGGTTTCTGTTGGAAACGCCACAAGCCCACCTTGGCGAATGAGTTCACCTGCGCGCTGAATTTGTTGCGGCCGGCAGGCGTCCAGAATGGGCGTTAAAAAAATGGGCATACTTTCATATTCTATTATAAAGTTTATTTGACAATGCGGGTTTGGTTATTGGTTTGAGATGAATATGAGGACTGACATGACACAAGTAAAAAGGCCACAGGGGATGATTTTAGCAGCAGGTTTGGGAACGCGTTTGCGGCCCTTAACATTGAGCAGGCCTAAGCCTTTGATGGAAGTCATGGGGCAGTCGCTGATCGAATATGTTTTGAGGCACATGCACTTGGCGAACGTTGAACAGGTCGTGATTAATACCCATTATTTGGGCGAGAAAATTGTGAATGCTTTGGGGCCTACTTTTCACGGTATTCCTATCAACTATATTTTTGAAAGAGAAATACTGGGCACGGGTGGTGCTTTAAAAAATGCAGCCGAATTACTGCAGCCATCTAATAGCCCCGTTTTGCTCATGAATGGCGATATTTTCATTGATTTAAATAGCGCTGAGCTTGTCTCAACGCATGAAAATAAGCATGCCGTGGCCACGTTAATGCTAAAAACAGTTGTCGATCCTCAATTTTTTGGAGCTATCGGAACCGATACTAATGACCAAATTCAGACGATGGTCAATTTTATTGATTATCAAGGCCCAGTACTTTTGGAACGCATGTTTTGTGGAACCCATTTTTTGTCACCAGAAATATGGCAAGCTTTCCCCAAAGTACCAGCCTTTAGCATTATCGATGCTTTTTATGTGCCGCTGATTCGAGATCATCAACGCATCATGGGACTTGAGCAGCAAGGATATTATGGCGATTTAGGAACTCCAGAAACTCTTTTTCAAGTGAATATGGATATTTTAAGCGGGAAAATAAAGTTTGGATCCCATGATTTTTTTCAAAGGTTTCAGCGGCTGCCAAATGAAAACTCTGTTTCGTCTGTGTGGGTTGGTAGTGATGCGAAAATATCAAAGTCTGCAACTTTGACTGGACCTGTGGTGATCGATGATGAAGCTGAAGTTCAGGCAGGAGCCAAGATCGGGCCGCATGCAATTATTGGGAAGCGATGTGTCATTGGCAAAAACACCGAAATTGTTTCTTCTGTGATGATGTCTGATACAAAAATTTCAGCTAATCAGACTTGTCGGCAAATGATATTGGACAAAGAGCACAGCGTTAAAATATCACATGCGGTATAGACTTGCTCCCCAAGCAAAGCCCGAACCGATGGCCAGCATTAGAATTAAATCATTGTCTTTAAAGCGCTTAAGACGTTTGCCTTCGTCGAAGGTGAGCAGCAAAGAAGCACTCGATGTGTTGGCGAACCGATCGATGTTAATAATAAAGCGATCGAGGGAAATACCTAAACGCTCTGCCACTGCTTCGATGATGCGCAAGTTCGCTTGATGAGCAACGATGTGGTGAACTTGCTCGATAGAAACACGATGGGATTCTAAGATTTTTAAAGCAGCGCTGGTCAAGGCCCGAACAGCAAATTTAAAAGTTTCTCGTCCATTCATAAGGACGCGATCACCTTTTTTTTCAAAAGTATCAGCAGAGACCGGATTTTTGCTGCCACCTTCTGGAATCCAAATATCCTGCCAATGGGTTCCATCGCTGTAGAGCTGGAAATCGATAAATCCTTTTTCGGGATCTGGGCTTGGTTCTAAGATGGCAGCTGATGCCGCATCTCCGAAGAGAACGCAAGTATTTCGGTCCGACCAATTGAGGATGGTTGACATGGTTTCAGCGCCAATCACTAATATTTTTTTATATTTTCCGCTTGATATGAATTGGCTGGCAATACTAAGGCCGTAAAGCGAACCTGCACAGGCAGCAATAAGATCAAAAGCACAGGCATTTCTTGCCGCGAGTTTATTTTGTAATAAGCATGCAGCGGATGGTAATCGATAGTCCGGTGTGACCGTGGCAACAATTATCATGTCTAATTCAATGGCTTTTATTTTTGCCATATCGAGTGCCGCTTGCGCTGCTTTTTCTGCCATATCGACAGTGGTCATCTCTCCTTCTTTTGCAATGAGTTGTCTCGATTTGATCCCTGTTCTCGAAACAATCCACTCATCAGAAGTGTCTACACGCTTACAAAGCTCGACGTTGGTTACCGTGTTTGGCGGAGTAAACGCTCCGCTTCCAGAAATAATTGCAGAAGAAATCATGGCAATTTCCTGACGGCAGTTGCTTTAATTAATCGTAAGTGAAGGATCGATTTCTTTGGCCCAAGCGTTAATACCGCCAGTTAAATTGTAGACGTTACGAAATCCTTTTTGACTAAATTGCTCAGCGGCACGTGCACTGCGACCACCACCGAGACATTGAAAAACGAGGACTGCATTTTTATCTAAGGTATCGAGTTCTTCTTGTGGGACATTCATCATGAAAGTAGCGCCTTCAATATGATATAGTTCCCATTCTTCTTTCGTGCGCACATCGAATAAATAAAAATTTTCTTTAGCGTCTAACTTTTTCTTTAATTCTTTGACCGTCATATTTTTAACAGCTGGTGGCGAATTAGGATTGTGAATTTCAAATCCAGAACCTTGCAAACCAGATGAAATATAGTCAATAGTGATTCCGTTTGCTCTGGGAGCACTGATATTATCAAGGAATAATGAAATACCATTTTGATGCACTTCTATATCCTCTGGTTGTTTTGGACCCAGCGATAGACCATGTTCAAAATGGACATCGATCTTGAGACGGATTGATTCATTGTCAGGGGCATCTTCCAAAGCATTTTTAAGGGCGTCGGCAGCGGGGGATGTGATGGTGATGGAAGGTGTAATAGCTTTAGGTTTTGCTAATTTCAGCACATCAAAAAGATCGCCATTGCTAAACATTTCACGCACAATGTCGCAACCGCCGATAAATTCTTGATTAATGTATAGCTGTGGGATTGTCGGCCAAGAAGAAAATTCTTTAATCCCTTCTCTTAAAAGTGGATCGGCCAAAATATTGATGGTTTTGTAGGAAGGAACCAGTTGATTGAGCAGGCCAACTACGGTGGCAGAAAAACCGCACTGCGGTTGCTCTCGTGTGCCTTTCATGAAGAGCACAATTTGGTGAGAGGCGATAAGGGATTCAATTTGGTCTCTAAGCTGCGGGGTTAAAGCCATGACAAAACTCCTGCTTTTAAAAGCGTTGAAGCGTGTCTAGCATTTTTCAAAGGCCATGTAAAAAAGGTTTTTTAAATTTGCGCGATTAATCGGCCGAGTTCCTCAATGCTGTCTCTGCCTTTTAGTAAGTAGCCATGTGCACCGTTTTTCAGCGCCTCGAGGGCAAGCTTTTTATGTTTATTGGCAGCGACTGCAATAATCGGTATGTGGGGTGCTATCTCATGAATTTTGACGATGGCCTCTTCCTCGCCCATGGGCAGAGGATGACCAAGCAAAACGAGATTAATACCGCCTTTGAGCAGCTGCTTGAGACCAGAAGTCAGCGTGTCAGTGTAGATTAGTTCTAAAGGCCTGTCTGTGGTCCGTTTGGCTTCAATGGTTGCCATCATTTGTAAGAAAGCAGGAAAATCTTTGGTTTGTCCATCAATCAAGAGAATCTTTACTGAGGCTTTTTCCGATTTCATCTTTTTCCCCCATGTTATCTATTACATGAATTGATTATCGCCCAAATCTGTTCTTGATAGCAAAGAAAGATTAAAAAAACCTGGAGATGAATTTTTTGCTGGATTAGAACTGTACTTTCATGAAAGGATGCATTGACTTTACCTCTCGCAAGAATACAGGTTTGTGCTTGATGAATGCTTCAGAGCGTAAAAATAAGTTTTGGGCTTATGCTTCAAAATGGGCCGATCGAACGGTTATTTTCTCGTTTGATAAGGTTGGCTATTTTATTCATCAGCACAACTTCAATTCCGATGATTTAGATCATAGCATGCAAAAAAAAGTTTGTTTAATCACTGGAGGAAGTTCAGGGATTGGTCGCGCTACAGCGAAGGCCTTGGCTGAACGTGGGGCTGAAGTCTATATTTTGTGCAGGAACAAAGAGCGTGGTCTAGTAGCAGTGGACGAGTTGAGGGAAGAGACAAAAAACCATCATATTCATTTGGCATCAGTCGATGTGTCAGATTTGGATTCAGTTCAAAAATTCTTGAAAACTTTCGGGCCTAAACGCGTTGACGTGTTAGTGCACAATGCTGGATTAATAACTGCAAAGAAAAAATTAACGCGTCAGGGGACCGAACTTACTTTTGCAACTTCGGTTTTAGGTCCATATATGTTGACATTAGGCCTGCTGGATAAAATGCAAAACTCCACAGATGCGCGTGTGATATTTGTTTCTTCCGGTGGGGCTTACATGCAAAAGCTTGAAATCGACAAACTTTTAGGCAATTCAAATACTTACAATGGCTTAATTGCTTACGCTCAAAGCAAACGTGCCCAAATCGTATTGACTGAGATTTTGGCGGAAAAATTGCGTCACACGTCTATTTCTGTTCACGCAATGCATCCAGGCTGGGTGGATACTCCCGGTGTGAGAGGAGCGCTACCCAACTTTCGTTTTACAATGAAATATTTGCTCAGAACACCGCAGCAAGGAGCAGATACTGCTGTATGGCTGGCTGTTTGCCCAACGGTTAAAAATCAAACAGGCAAGTATTGGTTTGATAGAGAGGCAAGGAAGACCCATTTTCTGGCAAGCACCCAGGAATCCCAGAAGGTGCGGCAAATGCTTTGGAATTTGTGCGTTGAGCGCTGTGCCATGCTGGCATCTAAAGCCAGTTTTTTCCTGCTAAGTAGTTGAAAAATAAGAAGTTGACTCAAATTGGTAGACAAAGCCGAGGCATTTGGTATCATCCCGCCTCCTGTATTTTTTATCTACTAAATGGTGTTTATTTTGAAGATTAAAATATTGTATTTTTCTTTGTTTGCGTTGCCTTTTGTTAATTCAGGGCATGTTTCAGCCAAACGGTTTCACGGCAAAAAAGAGAGCAAGCAGGTTGCTTATAAACCTGTCCATGCAACGCATCTTAGTCAAAAAAAACGAGCGTTTATTGATTTTCTGTATCCCTATATTGTGCAAGCAAATGCGGAAATCAAAAAAGAACGTGAGCAGCTTTTACGATTACATCATGCTTATGTAAGCTATGAGGCTTTATCGGATTCAGAGCGCAATTGGCTAACCTTGTTGCAACAGTCATACGGGATGAAAAGTTTTGAAATTCGTTCGCATGATGATTGGTCTGAATTGCTGAATCGTGTCGATATTGTGCCAGCTCCCTTGGCCATAGCACAAGCAGCTGCGGAATCTGCCTGGGGTGCTTCTCGGTTTGCTGTGGAAGGCAACAATTTTTTTGGTCAGTGGTGTTTTACTTTTAGTTGCGGCATGGTTCCTAGAAATAGAAGTCCGGGCGCTAAGCATGAAGTTAAGCGATTTGCATCAGCTTATGAGTCAGTCTTATCCTATGTTCGCAATTTGAATTCGCACCAAGCTTATCACTTGGTACGATCTATTCGGGCAGACTTGCGAAACCAAGGCAAAAATCTCTCGGGAGATATCTTAGCGCTTGGTTTGGGGAAATATTCCAGCAGAGGTCACGCCTATATTCGCGAAGTCCAACGTCTGATTAAACATAATCAGCTTGAAAAATATCAATCGTTGCCTCACCCTGCTTAAGTTTTCAGTCACACATACAGAAAAAGTCCAGCGGCCTTCAGGAATAAAAAGTAATAAATTAGTGGAGATTTGAATTGCAGTAAGTTATGAGTAGCGAAGGAATCTATTCGATTGGGGCGCTTGAATAATTTGAAGAAAAATCCCAAGCTACTATTTTTCATCACGGAAGACTGGGCTTTTTGTTCACATCGTTTCGCTTTAGCTAAATTCGCATTGAAAAAGGGTTTTGATGTAGTCGTTATTACCCGCGTACGTGAACATGGCAGCATCATCGAGCAAGCTGGAATGAAAGTTATCCCTCTTGAAATCAAACGCGATGGTCTCAATCCGTTGATAGAAATGAAAATAATTTTAAAGTTAGCAAAGTATTACTATGTAGAGAAACCCGATTTAGTTCATCATGTCGCCTTGAAACCTGTTATTTATGGATCAATTGCAGCAAAACTTGTTGGTGTGAAAAATGTGATTAATACATTGACCGGCTTAGGTTTTATATTTAGTTCATCATCAATCAAAGCAAAAGTATTGAAGCCAGTTGTTAAAAAAATATTGAAAAAAATATTTGCTATGAATGATCGGTCTCAATTAATCCTACAAAACATAGATGATTGTCATCTGCTACAGCGATGCTGTGGTCTTAATTTAAGTAATGTTCATCTCATACGCGGTTCTGGCATTGATGTGCATACCTATATTAGGATGCCTCAGCCGCGAGGATTGCCGATTGTGGTGTTAGCAGCGCGTATGTTGTGGGAAAAAGGTGTAGGCGAATTTGTTGAAGCAGCGAGGGAGCTAGTAAAGCGCCATATTTTAGTGAAAATGGTATTGGTAGGCAATTTGGATCGAGGGAATCCTGGCGCAATTAGTCGCAAACAACTTGAAAAATGGAACCAAGAAGGAATCATTGAGTGGTGGGGCAATCAAGATGATATGCGAGACGTATTTGCCAAATCACATATTGTTTGTCTGCCTTCTTATCGAGAAGGATTACCAAAGGTGTTACTGGAAGCAGCCGCGAGTGGGCGTCCTATTATTACGACGAATACTGCTGGTTGTCGCGAGGTGGTGCTAGATGGGATTACCGGTAAATTAATTCCTATTAAAGACGCGAAAGCCTTGGCTGATACAATTGTGGAATTAGCCACAAATGAAGATTTGCGCGAAGAATATGGTTTACGTGCGCGAGAATACGCATTGAAGCAATTCTCTGAAAATCAAGTAAATCAGAAAAACATGAAAATTTATAAAAGTTTATTAGGTCGGTAACTTCAATCTATAAACTCCAATAATGAATGGTGGTTTCTGGAAACTGAGAAGCTGCAAATAAGGATTTGATGTCCATGAGATGAGCCTCAGGTTTTAGTTTCTCCATTATTTGATCAGTCGTTAGTTCTTTGTATTGCTGGTGACCGACGGCGATGATTAGCATGTCTAAGTTTTTTATGTCTTCTAATAAAGAGAGTTTCACCTGATAATTTTCCCATGCTTCTTTAGGATCAGCAATTGGATCATGAACTAATGGAGAAATGCCGTAGGAATTTAATTCTCTAAGGATATCGAACGCTTTAGAATTACGTAAATCAGAACAATTTTCTTTGAAAGTTAGACCTAGCAATGCGATACGTGCATCTTTAATTGCCGTACTTGTTTTAACCATTTGTTTGATTATTTGCGTTGCAATATAAGCACCCATATTATCGTTAATGCGCCTACCCGCTAAAATAATTTCAGGGTGGTATCCATACTTAATTGCTTTGTGTGCCAAGTAGTAAGGATCAACACCAATACAGTGACCGCCGACTAATCCAGGATGGAAGGGCGAAAAATTCCATTTTGTGTTTGCTGCTTTCAATACTTCTTGTGTTTTAATTCCAATTTGATTGAAAATCATAGATAATTCATTCATGTAAGCAATATTAATATCCCGTTGCGTATTTTCAATAATTTTTGCGGCTTCGGCCACTTTGATGCTAGGTGCTTTATAAATTTGATTGACAACGCTGCCATATACTTGTGCGACTATTTCTAAGGTAGAATTGTTTTGTGCGGACACAATTTTGGTAATCGTAAAAAAAGTATTAATTTTATCGCCTGGATTAATGCGTTCAGGCGAATAACCAATAAAAAAATCTTTACCTGCTTTTAGGAGGGAGAATTCTTCTAATACTGGCAGGCAATCTTCTTCAGTAGCACCGGGATAAACAGTAGATTCATATGTGACGATATCTCCATTTTTTAATTGGCCACCTACGATTTTTGATGCGTTTAATAAATGAGCTAAATCTGGCTGATGGAGGGTCTTAATCGGAGTTGGGACTGCAATAATAAAAAAATCGGCTTCTTTTAGATCATTGGGCTGATCAGTAAAGTAAATATGACTTTGTTTGAGGCTTTCAGAATCTACTTCATTATTTTTATCATGATATTCACGTAATTGTTCGATACGTTTAGTACTGATATCAAAGCCAATCACTTTCTTTTGCTTTCCAAAGGCAATAGCAACTTGCAAGCCTACATAGCCCAAACCAATAACGGCTATTTTTCTTTTGTGGGGCAAGTCTCTCCTCAATTCGCAAATTATTCGAGCTTGCAATTTTATCTCGGACAATCAGATTTTGGAGACTGGACTTTTGGGTATGAGATGTGACGTATAAAGTTGAATATGAGAATTAACCATCTGTTCTATTGAATAAGTTTGGTTGACATAATTTTTAGCAGAACGACTTAGGCGTGTTTGCAATTTTTTATCAGCGATAAGGTCAAGTAAAGCAATTTTTAATTGTTCAGGATTGCTTGGTGGTATTAATATTCCATGCTTGCCATTTTCCAGTGTTTCTTTGTTTCCGCCAACATTTGTTGCAATAATTGGCAACTCTGCTGCCATCGCTTCAAGTAAAGCATTTGAGGATCCCTCCTCAAATGAGGCATGCACGTAAATATCCATTGCTGATAGAAGTGCTGGGATGTCGGTTCTTCTGCCAAGAAAAAAAATTTGTTCAGCAATCATAAGTTCTTGCGCAAGTTGCTGCAGATGTTTTTGAATACCGCGATTTTCTCCGACAAAGTAAAATTGAATATGTTTTTGAGTAGGTAAAATCATTGCTAATGCTTCTAATAGAACGGCGTGACCTTTGTAAGGGATGAGATTGCCGACCATCATCAAAGCTAAAGTGTCTTCACTCATAACAAGTGATTGTCGCATTTTTTTTCTGATTAGATGCAGATTGCAAAAAGATGAAAGATCCAACCCATTCTTAATCAACACTAATTTTTTAGGATCGATAGCGTCGCGTTTTAAAGTATCTTCCCATACAGCCTGTGAATTAACTGTGACATAGTGACTTAATCGATTGGTGAGGCGATCAATCCATTTCCAACCTTTGTGCCGTTCTTGATGGGTGCCTAAAGCGCGCCGACTGGTAATAACTTGTTTTACGCCTAGCATTCTGCCGGCGGTAGCTCCCAAGAAATTGGTGAGCGGTAGATAGGCATGCAATATGTCTGGTCGAATTAAAATAATTGTTTTGAATAAGCGAAACCATGCTCTGAGCAATAATAATTTTCTTTTAAAATAAGTGTGTTTCGTCGAAAAACCACCGTTGTAAATAGGAATACCTTGTTGTTCTAGTAATGGCTGAAAATATCCATCTGCTTCTAGTACAAATAAAGCAATTTTTAATTTTTGCTTGCGACAATGAAGTATTAGCTTTGTTAATTGCGATTCAGCTCCGCCAAGTTCCAGGCTTCCTATTGCGTATAAGATAGTTGGCATGTGTTTTGGTGATCGTTTGCTAGTCCTATCGTTTCTCTTTAATAAATAAAAATTCGGTATTGGCTTCTCCAGTTTTTATGTTTTCTAATCTAAATCCAATTTTTTTACAAAATTTAACCACTTCAGCGTCATAAACAAATTCCATTGGCCAACCACCAAGCCAGTCACGTATGTCAGTTAAGAAATTCATACCGCGCGATTTTTTATAATCATGGATGCGCAGTAAGAGTGCTGGCAGGTTCCATAGTTTGCGATTCATACAAAATCGCCATATGTACCAAAAATCCATTGCACAACGAGTAAACTGACCTGAAGCAATATATTTTTGCTTTACTTGTAACCAAAATTCAGGAGTTGGGTCAATTTGCATATCTGCAGAATATAATGCGATATAAAATAGGCCATTAGGTTTTACTCGACTGGCGGCATTGCGAATCCCGCGCCAAACATCGCCGGTATGATGCAAAACTCCCCAAGAATACACAAGATCAAATTGTGGTAAAGAAGATATGTAATCATTGTCCAATACCGAGCCTTGTTCTGTATGCCATTTTTTAGGATTGTTAATTTTGCTCTGAATATATTGAGTGGCTTTTACCGAGATAGGATCGTAATCAAAACTATAAATATTGCTTGCCTGTGCTTCAAAGGCGGAAATCGAATGTAAACCGCTACCACAACCGATATCTAAAAAAGAGAGATTTTTGAGATCGCTTCGCTTTAAAAAATTCAGCATATGTTGTTTTGAGATATTGATTCTTTCTTGATCAAGATTTTTTTCAATAAATTGAAGCCAATTTTTTCCAAACTCAAAATGTTTAATTGTTTGTTCCATTTCAAATCTCCAACTTAAGTAATTAAATCTTTAGTTTGTACACTTTCATGAATGGCGTTACAAGAATAGGCTCAAAATAGTTTGAATCATTTTCTTCTAAGACAAAAAGTTTAATGAAAACACTGTTTGCTATTTTGTTGTCTGCCAGTATGGCCGTATTGTAATCTTTCATGATAATAAGATCTAAATTTCCGTCGTTATGTAAGTGACTTTTCTTAACTGCAAGGTGGTTGTTTTGGTGCTCTGTGACAATAAGGTTGGCAAGTTTAATTTCTTTTTTTTCAAGCAGTGCTGTCCAATTGTTTTTGTCGATAGTGAGCTTATCATTGAGATAAATTGAATCTTGATTTTCCTTAAAATCCCTGGTGCTGAAGAAAAAATAAGGATGCTTTTGTTGTCCAGTGGTCAGATCGATATTGGAAAAAAGTTGGATAATACCGAGGAATTTGAGCATTCGATAAGGTAGTACCAGATAGATATCATGACTTTTACGAGGGAGTGGATAGTTTTCATCGGTGATTGCTTCAAAAAATTGATTGGGATCTTGAATCTGATTGCGTGCCATATAGCTTTCGATGTATCCGGGCATGTTGTTGCCATGGGTTTGAATCCGATGATCATGCTCTGTAGCAATGCGTAAAATATGAGCAGCGGCTGTAAAGTTGGTTTCTGTTAACGCCAAGGCAACAGGATAGTTCATGCTGCCATTATGATTACCACCATCGATAAGTGTCTGGGTATTGGTATAGTAACGCAACGCGTAACCATAGTCCCACCAGCTGATCAGATAGTCATTTGGTTTTGTGAAGAGTGACAAGTAATTAAGAGCAGCAATTTCATTGTCATTAAAAACTTTGGTGGATCTAGCGGGAAGGATGGTGATGTAATTCATGTAAAGTGCAAAAGCAGTTGCGGCAAAAATAATACTGCATCGAAGCTGGATAGATTGGATCTTTTTTGTGACCAAAAAGAAAAAATAGGCAAGTCCAAGGGCTATTGCTGGATTGGCGTAAAAAGCAAAACGAAACCCTCCAAATAATGCTAGAAATCCTAGGCCCGCCATCGGCAGTGTCAGTAAAAGAGGTCGATAAGCCAATAAAAGTAAAACATAACCCAGGCAGGCAATTATAAAGAGAATCATATGTCCACTGGTCTGCTCAGCGAAATATGAAAAAGAAATATTTGTGGCTTCCCCCACAGTCGACATGACATTGTAAAAATGCAGCGACGAATTTGTCACTTCATCCGTTCGCATAAAATAATGTTTGAGCTGTGTTAAAATTGGCTGAAAGCCTTCGACAGCGATAAAGTAAGCGAAGGCAAATGCAAAAATGTACCAAAAGAATTTTTTGGCGGCTACCTGCACTGTTTGATAGCGGGGTAAAATGTAAAGAAGAACCGCTAATATGATTTTAGTAGCGGGTGTTAATCCTGTAATTCCTAATAAGATAAAGAAGGCAATTTGGTAATTAAAAATATTTCTTCTATCAAAAATAAATCCGTAAATAATCATGCTCAGCATTAGGGCTGTGTGCAAAGAATATGCTTGAGGATACCACCACTGATAAAGTGTAACTGTTACTGTGATCAATGCTAAATAAATTTTCTGTTTTGATATGATGGCATTCATAACAAAATAAATGGTAAACATGGGCAATACGATATTTAGCATGTCGGTATCAAAGTACCCGGCTTGAGAGCGGACATAATAACTAGGTGCAGTGCTGGCCGTGAGCGCGGCAATAAATCCCGCTGTCGTTTGATGAATTTGGTTGCCGATCAAAACGAGAGGGATCACGATCAGTGAACCGACGAAGGCAGGCATCAAGAAAATGAATATTTCAAAATTGATGGAAAATATTTTTACTAGAAAAGCTGTTAATTGAGCTAAAGCGCTTGTTTTCGCGAAATAAGTGGGCCCTGTTTCGGATTGAATTAAATCAAGCGCGCCTTTAGCAAAAAAATAGCCATCCGCAGTGTTGATGAATTCACCACTTTTCTTGAGGCCTTCAATCGATGTATAGTTTGATAAAAAAAGCCGAAACCCAATAGAAAAAAAATAAGAAGCGCAAATGAGTAACCACGTCAATTTTAAGCTGGTGTTTTCATCTTTTAACGGAGCAAAATTCATGTATGCTGCCTTACGTTATATGATATGCCCTAAATTTTTAGTGATTAGCCAAAACGATTTAGAGCATCGATATGAATAACGCAGAAACCCAAAAGAGTCACATCGGTGATGAAAAAAAGTGGTTAAGGCAATTAATTAGATGTATCCTTCCAAATATTATTAGACATCCATTGGCTGACAGGGTTTACCAATTTGTAAGTTATGGCCATAAAAAAATTACAGCGCTTGTAAGGTATTACGAATTTCTATGCTCTCAAAAACATCAATTAACTTGGTGGGAACATTGGAGTTGCCAAATTTTACGCATCGCTATCTATATTTTGGAAAAGCGTTTTTTGAAAGAATATCAAAATTTTAGTGAGGCATTAGATGTTAACCCATCGACTATGTTCACCAAGGGACATGGCTTATTATGTGTAATTTCTACTTTAGGTCCAGGTGGGGCTGAACGACAAGCAGTTCTAACGCTGACACAACTTCAACAAAGAAATTTGTTTCAGATATCATTGTGTGTTTTTTTTCTCGATTCACAATCTCAACGTTTTTATCTTGATAAAGTTGAAGAAGCGCAGATTTCCATACAAGAATTTGATCGAGACAGTAAATATCAGAGTCTCGATATTGAAAAGGCATATCGTGTTGCACAGTGTTTACCCCAGGCATTGCGATCGGATGTCATGGCATGTATTCGATCGATAGGTATTCGTCGTCCAGAAGTGGTTCATATTTGGTTGGATGAAACGAATATTAAAAGCGGTTTGGCCGCTGTTGCACTCGGTATTCCTAAAATTATTTTGAGTACGCGCAATTTACCTCCCTTCCACTTTGGATTTTATCAACTTTATATGCGCGAAGGTTATCGTTGGTTACTTCAACAACCTGGAGTCACGATATTGAATAATAGTCTAGCCGGGGCACGTGCCTATGAGAAATGGTTAAAGTTGCCCAAAGGTAGTATTCGGGTTATCCATAATGGTTTTCATTTTGACGATGCTGTTATTCAAGCACATCGAGATAATCGATCACGATATCGAAATCAGAACCACATTCCTGTTCATGCTCTTGTCGTAGGAACTATGATTCGTTTAAGTGATGAAAAACGTCCTTTATTATGGTTAGAAACAGTTGCATTGGTCAGAAAAGAAATACCTGAAGTTCAATTTTTAATGGTAGGTGATGGACCGCTGCGGCTACAAGTGGAAAAACGCATCGTAGAGCTTCAGCTAGAAACATCTTTGCATTTGGTCAGATGTGAAAAAGAAGCATTGACCGCAATTGCTGCAATGGATGTTTTTTTATTAACGTCACGTGTAGAAGGATTACCTAATGTTCTTATTGAGGCACAGGCAGTTGGAATTCCTGTGATCACAACGAATGCAGGTGGAGCCCGAGAAACGTTTGCACATGGTATCACTGGATGGGTTGTAGATTCTCATGATGCAAGTGTGATTGCTAAGCGAGTTATTCAAACCGTAAAAAATAAAAATTGGTGTCAGAAAGCCTCACCTAAAGGTCTGCAATTTGTTAAAGAACATTTTAGCGTACAGCACATGGTAAAAGAGACTTTAGAAATTTATAATTTAAAGCCATAATAAAAAATTTGATTTAACGCGGGTGGTAATCCTGGTACCATCGCACAAAATTAGATAAGCCTAATTCAACAGTGGTTTTCGGTTTGAATCCAGTAACCATAAATAAACTTTTGACATCAGCATATGTCGCTAGAGCATCACCTAGTTGCAAGGGAAGATATATTTTCTTTGCTTTTTTTTCTAATTCTTTTTCCAAGATCTCAATTACCCTTGCGATTAAAATGGGCTGACTATTACCGATATTATAAATTCGATAAGGCGCACAACTAGAATCTGCCGTTGGAATCACTGTGGAAATTCGCAACATGCCTTCTATGATATCGTCAATATAGGTAAAATCTCTCTCCATTTTCCCATGATTAAAAATCTGAATAGGTTTTTCTGCCAGTATTGCTTGTGTAAAGAGATAGATCGCCATATCTGGTCGTCCCCAGGGACCGTAGACAGTAAAAAAACGCAGCCCTGTACATGGCAATTGATATAAGTGGGCATAGCTATGTGCCATCACTTCATTGGCTTTCTTGGTCGCGCCATACAAACTCAGAGGTTGGTCGGTATTATCTGTTTCCAAGAAAGGCATCTTGCTGTTCGCACCGTAGACAGAGCTAGATGAAGCAAAAATAAAATGTTTAACAGCCGAATGTCTGCAGCCTTCTAAGATATTTAGAAATCCAGATAAGTTACTTTCTAAATAGGCATAAGGGTTGGTTAAAGAATAACGGACTCCCGCTTGGGCGGCCAGGTGAAAAACCCGATCAAATTGATAAGATTGAAACAATTTTTCGGTTGCGTATCGCTCAGAAATATCAGTTTTTACAAATTGAAATCGCTCTTTAGTTTCCAGAATACGCAAACGCGCTTCTTTAAGCTCAACATCATAATAATCATTTAGATTATCAATGCCTAATACTTGATAACCGTGCTCAAGTAATTTTTGAGCAAGGTAAAATCCAATAAACCCCGCAACACCAGTCACTAACATCAGATGAGTCGACTTCTCATTCATTGTTTTTTCCAACACCAACGTATTTAAAGCCGGCGCTCCGAATGGCTTCTGGAACAAAAAAATTGTGCAAATCAATCACAACAAGATTTTTCATTAGTCCTTTGATTTGTTGCCAATCAAGATTTTGATATTCTGCCCAATCGGTCATTAAGCAAAGACCATCGGCGTCGATACAAGCCTCATAAGCTGTTTCACAGTAATTAACTTCAGGGAGATCTCTTTTCGCTTCTTGCATTCCGACTGGATCATGTGCTTTAATGATGAAACCGCGATCCATAAGACCAGATAATATCGTTTGCGAGGGCGCTTCTCGCATATCGTCAGTACCTGGTTTAAAGGTTAACCCCAACACTGCCAGTGTTTTTTTAGCTTCGTGGCTTCCTAAAGCTTCACGAATTTTTTTAATCATAATCGCTTTTTGCGCATTATTCACTTCTAAAGCAGCCTCAGTGATGCGAGATGAAACGTGATGTTCCTGAGCCATACGAATTAAAGCCAACGTATCTTTTGGAAAACACGAACCACCAAATCCAGGGCCTGCTTTTAAAAACTCAAGACCAATACGATGGTCTAGGCCAATTCCTTTGGCCAAGTCTTGTACATCGCCACCGACCGCTTCACAGAGATTTGCCATTTCATTGATAAAGCTGATCTTCGTCGCTAAAAACGCATTTGCTGCATATTTAATCATTTCTGCTGTTTCTAAAGAGGTAAATACCAAAGGAATATTTCGCAAAGAAAGTGGAGCATATATTTCTTGTAGCATTTCTTTGGAGCGAACTGAGTTGACACCGATGACAATACGATCTGGATTCATAAAATCACACAGAGCTTCACCTTCACGAAGAAATTCTGGATTAGAAACAACATCAAACTCCACTGCAGGATTTGTTTCTAAAATGATTCTCTTAATTTGTTGCGCCGTACCGATTGGAACTGTTGATTTATTGATAACGGTGGCACCGTTGGTCATAAATGGAGCAATCGATCGGGCTACTTCATAAACATAGCCCATATCCGCATATCCGTTTCCTCGTCGAGAGGAAGGTGTCCCGACTGAAATAAAGATCGCCCGAGAATTGGTAATTGCCTCTTTGACCTTTGAAGTAAAACATATCCTCTGTGCTTGAATATTTTCTTGCAGTAATTCACTTAATCCAGGTTCATAAATAGGACAAATCCCTTGCGACAACTTTTCCACTTTTTCGCTATCGGTGTCTAGACAAGTAACCTCATGTCCGAATTCAGCAAAACAAACGCCGCTAACAAGACCAACATAACCAATACCGACAATCGTTAATTTCATGGACTATCCAGGTTATCTCTTAAAAGGGCTTCTTGTCTTTTCCAATCACACATAAGTGAAAAGAAATTAACAAACAACAATCCTATTTTATTTGTGTGAAAGGTGAATTGTCCTTATTCTGTTGAAGACTGCACTTTCAGTGGAGTTGAGGAGAATAGTAATTTATATGCATAAGGCGAACGTGCCAAGTTTGTGTCAAAATTCTGTCAAGCAACAACCTCTCGAAAAAATAATTTGGACTTCTCAATTAGTGGAAAAATTTTGGAATGGATTCGCGCAAACTCGCTTAGTAGAATTAAGTTTTTCTCGTCTAGCTGGTAAAAGTCTTATTACGGCTATTGATCATTTATTACCCATGAGCAGTAAAATTCTTGATTTTGGTGCCGGTGATGGGGATCTCGCCAAATTATTATGCGCACGAAATTTAAAAGTAGCTGCTTATGAACCATCTGCCGAGCGTGCGCAGTTGCTTGAAGCTAAGATGGCTGGTATCGATTTTCTAGGAATCGTAAATGCAGATTCTAATGCAGCGTTTGATGTCGTATTAATGATTGAGGTCATAGAACATATTCTTGATGAAGACTTAGACGATTGTTTAAAGCATATCTGTTCTCTAATGCGACCAGGTGGGATGCTTATTGTAACCACGCCTAATAATGAAGATTTAGATCTGAATATGGTCTATTGTCCGATTAGCAATACCCTCTTCCATCGCTGGCAACATGTACGTTCATTTACACAACAAAGCCTCGTGCACTTACTACAAAAATTTGGTCTGCGCGAAATTGTAACGCATCAGATTGAATTTAATGATGCATATTTTTTAAAATACGATCGTATTTGGGGTGATTTGGAAGCATACTCGAATCCACCTGCATATATCAGAGACATCAGAAACAATATGGCAGCAATAGTAGGAGCTGGTTCAAATCTGCTTTATGTAGGACGTTTAGCTGAATGAGATGCAATACCGTATTTATTTGCCTAATTTTTTATCCCAAAGGCTTGTCCTGTTGGCAGCATAATAATTGGTTCTGGCAATTTTTCAAAAAATTCATCAATTGCTAGCTTAGCGCCAGGACAAGTTTTGAAACCATAATCGTCAAAAAGCAAAATGCCTTTTTTCTCCATTCTTTCATAAAAAAATTTTAATGAATCTAATGTTGGTTGGTATAGATCTACATCGATATGTAAAAAAGAAAATTGACGATTGGCTACTTCTATGAATCGGTCTGGGATCCATCCTTTGTAGGCTCGATAATTGGTGAATTCACTTAAATTTTGGAGCACTTCAGATTCAGAAGTTTTAAATCTTCCTGATTCCCAATAATTTCCATCGTATGTTCCCGGATCGGAAAGACCTTCAAATGAATCAAATAAGTGCACTAAGCGATTTGTGTTTTTTGCAGCTACGCACATAAGATAAGCGGAAGCTCCTTTGTAAGTACCGCATTCCGCAAAATCACCGGTTAAATTTTTTGTTAATTTTATTAATTGAGCAAGCGTATATTTTCGATCGAACGAATGCCAATTGTTGGTATCCATGAAATGTTGATAATATTGTAGAAAATCTTCATCTTCTAAGTGTATTCTAGCATAATCACTGAATCTATATTTTGGATAGATTGCATTCGCTAAAATCTCTGCATGGAAAAAATAAAACTGCTCTGGTAGTCCTTGCTGTAAACCGTCATGTAATGTTGTTAAAAGCAATTCAGCGCGATCAGGTGCTAAGCTGTAAATTGCAGATAGTTTTTCCATGGCAGTAATAGGTAATGAAAAATAGCGTTTAATATCAAAGGCTGGCTGACCAGCCAGCTTTTTTTTTACATTCGCTAAAATACTAATTGATGAATCTATAAAATTTGCAAGCATCCTTGTATTTCCTTTTTCTCTGAAATATTTGATGAAATCTGGAATTGTGTCTGTAAATTAACAGTCGATGTTGTGAAAATTCCCGCTGGCCCCACTACTTTAAATTCAATCGCGTTTTCGACAAAATCAATTTTTTCTCCATCAGCTAAATGTCCTACACCCAAATTTGCAAAATAATTTCCTGCTGCTAACCACATGTAACCATCTGCTGTTATCGATAATTTTTCCCCAACACGGCCTTGGTATGCGGGTAAATCCTGTGAAATGTTGGTGACCCCCCACAATACGGTTCCACGCTGGTCTTTTATGGCAAAACCAAAAGATAAGTTATCAATATCTTGCATGAATTCCAAAAGCATATAAAGGCGAAAAAAAGTTCCCGACGCAATGACTTTGCAATGGTTATGGTCTGTATCCAGAATTCCCCAATCCAATAACTTTCCTTCACCTGAACCATAACGTAAAGTTTTGCTTGCCGATGGAATTGGTTGCAGACATTCTGTGGTAGTCACACTGCTTTTTGATTCGACTGCTAAATTGCTATTACCAAATAATAGCTTGTGATAGATACTTGTGACCGTTTTAGTGTGGCCTTCTGCGTAAATGCGGCCATGTTCTAATATGATAGCGCGGTCACATATTTGTGTGATCGTGTTGATATCGTGGGAGACTAGTAAAATTGTTGTGTTGCGTTCACGCAATTGTTGTATGCGGCCAAAGCATTTCATTTGAAATCGTGCATCACCGACGGACAAAGCTTCATCCACAATTAAAATGTCAGGTTCCACACTAATCGCAGTGCTAAAAGTAAGTCGTGCTTGCATCCCCGTCGAGTATGTTTTGAATGGTTGATCGATATAGTCTTGTAATTCACTGAATTCGATAATCGATTGTAGTTTGGTATCAATTTCTTGCCGTGTCATCCCTAAACACAGACCACCCATGTAAATATTTTCACGACCGGTATATTCAGGGTGGAATCCGGTTCCCAGCTCTAAGATTGCAGTGATACGTCCAGTTACCGTTAATTCGCCTGTTGTGCGTGAGATGGTGCCCGCAAGTATTTTTAACAACGTGCTTTTTCCTGCACCATTGCGTCCTAAAATGCCAACGATCTCTCCGCGTTTTAAATCAAGATTTATATCATCGAGAACAATGCGTTTGGTGTGGCACGATCGCCGAGTAATGCTTTCGCGTAACATGTCCAATATTCGAGGATAAATTTTATAAATTTTATAAATTTTGCTGAGTCCATGTGCTTGAATTGCGTACTTTACGGAATTCATAACGCATCTCCGAAAAGGTGGTGCGTTTGGCGAAATGTTGTCCAGCCTAGCCAGAGAGAAAATAGGCTAAGTAGTGGAAGTGCAAACCAGGCCTCGAGATGAACCGGCATGCCGTAATAGAGTGCATCCTGCCAGCACCATGTGAGGTAACTAAATGGGTTCAAATGGAAAATCATCGTCATCCATTTTGGTGTGGCATAAGGATTGTAAAGAATGGGTTGGGCAAATAAATTGACGGTGCAAAAAATGCGGATGAGCTCTCTTAAATCGTGAAAGAAAACGCCTGCCGCCGACAAAAAGAATGCGACACCAAGCATGGCAAGAAATTGGCACAATATTAACCAGGGAATTATGAGTGAAAACAAAGTCAGATTGCCGTGCCACAGCGAATAGAAAATTGTGAAAATTAATCCAACCAGATAGGGAATTGTGCTCGCGAGCACTGTCTTTACCGGTAAGGTTTCTACGGGAAAAATAATCTGCTTCACTAAATTGGCGTGTCCCAATAGAATGACGGGACTACGAGCGAGTAACTCTTGGAATACAAGCCACGGTAGAATACCAGCCAAAATGCAAGTCGCATAATCCCGACCTTGGTCGCCACTGCTGTATCTTGTTGGAAATACGTAAGCAAATAATCCCGTATACACGAGCATTAATAGCAACGGATGCCCATACTCCCATAGAGTTCCAAAAATTTGCCTGTTGTGACGATCGCGCAACTCTCGCTGGGTTAATTCATAAATTAATTCGTGTCGTTCTCGTACGATGCCCCACAGCGCAGTGAAGGTTGTTACCATGTGACTCCAGGATTAGCATCGATCCAGGTTTGGGCCATGAGAACGTTCCATAAAGAATAGCACCAGTTGTCTCCGTTCTGATGCGCCTTCCAGCGTTCACGGATGGGAGCGACAGCAAATAAGCCTTGCGACTGTAAACGATTTTCACTCAGCAAATTTTCTGCCCAATCACGCAAGGGTCCACGTAGCCAATGTTCGAGCGGTACTCCAAAACCCATTTTGGGTCGATCGACCAATTGTCGAGGAACACGTTTATGAAGTAATTGCCGTAGTATCCATTTACTTTCTCTGTTGCGCAATTTCATTGTTTGCGGCATGCGCCAAGCAAATTCAATAACACGATGATCGAGCAAAGGTACACGCATTTCTAAGCCGATACTCATGCTTGCCCGATCCACCTTTGTCAAAATATCATCTGGCAAATAAGTTACCGTATCTAGAAATTGCATGCGATCTAAAAAATTAGGAATGCTCTTTTTTATCGTAGTATCCCAGAGGATTCCCTTTGTTTCCTGGGATTGATTGATGATTTGGTTCGGTTCATTCCAGTGGCTGAGCATTTGTCGGTACATGGCATCTGGATCTTGAGACAAAATCCCTTTAGCAAACTTGTGCATTTTATTGCCGAGCTGCGGTGGACGGATATGGCGTGGGATCCAGCCTGTGAGCAGATCTAATTGACGAGTTGACATTGTCAAAATTGATTTTGCAAATAGCTGACGCAAGGGAAGGGGAGCTCTGTTGGCTTGCTGCCATAGGTCGAGGCCATAGGTGTAACGGTTATAGCCAGCAAATAATTCATCTCCGCCATCGCCAGAAAGTGCAACACTGACGTGTTTTTTTGTTAATTCGCAAACCGCGAGAGTTGGCAATTGAGAAGAATCGGCAAAAGGTTCATCGTAATAGTAAGGGAGTTTTTCAATTAATCCCAAGGCATGACTTGAATCTATATATAATTCAGTATGTTCTGTGCCCAGATGTTTGGCAATTTCACGAGCATAAGGTGCTTCGTTATATTCATTTTCCCTAAAACCAATGGAAAAAGTTTTTATTTGTTGCTGACTTTGCTCAACCATCAAAGCTGTTACCAGTGATGAATCAATTCCGCCTGACAACAGAGTTCCTAAAGGTACATCTGCGACCAGTCGTCTTTGAACAGCATCTTGTAATAAGTGGTCGAGCTCGGTGATGATTTGGTTTTCAGAAAGTGCTAACGGATGATGTATATTGTGCTCAACAATCTCACGCAGATTCCAGTAATGGATAATTTTGGGTTCAGGATTTTTTTGACTGATTTTTAAAATACAGCCAGGCTCTAATTTGTAAACCTGTTCATAAATTGTATGTGGTGCTGGAATATAATTATGACGCATGAAAGAAGCTAAAGCATTGCGATCTAATTTGGGTGACCAAGTATTAGCGGCGCGTAATGCTTTTAGCTCTGATCCAAAAACAAAAATGCCGTTTAATGCTGACCAGTATAATGGCTTAATCCCGACACGATCTCGTGCCAGATAAAGGCAATTTTTTGTTATATCAAATAAAGCAAAAGCAAACATTCCAATTAATTTTTTGACTGTTGTTTCGATTCCCCATTCTGCGCAAGCTTCCAAGATAACTTCGGTATCGGAAGATCCTCTTAAGGATCGGCCACGATCTTTTAACTCTTTTTTGATTTCTTCTTGAGAGTAGATCTCACCGTTGTAAATTATAATGAACCGGTTGCAAGAAGATAGCATCGGTTGGTGGCCAGTCGAAGTTAAATCCCGAATGGCTAATCTGCGATGTCCTAAGGCCACTTTGAGATTTTGATCAATCCAGGTTCCCCGTGAATCCGGACCACGGTGTTGCAATAAATCAGTCATCGAATCAATCAATGGTTGCAGCAAAGGAATGTTTTGATTAATTTTCAGACTATAAACACCCGCGATTCCGCACATAGCAATCCTTATGAACAATAGATGTTATTGCTCTGAATCAAAATTTGGCCACAACCTTGTATTCTTGATTGCTTGTTTTTACGCTCCTTCTTTTTAGATTAGAATTAATCGAAACTCATATCGGTCAACCGTCGGTATAAAAAAATAAAGTCAGATTGATTTTTTATTTTGACAGGATTAATAGAGATCGTGTTTAACCCGTAGTGGAGAAAGCAAAATGCTTCTAGTAAAAACAAAAATTGGACAAAGTCAGATTCATGGTATCGGCCTTTTTGCCGATCAGTTTATCCCTAAAGGAACTATTACCTGGAAAGAGATGCCGCCTTTTGATCTGAAAGTCAGCCGGGAAGACGTTTTAAAATTATCGCCGCCAGCCAAAGAATTGTTTTTAAAATACAGCTATTTTAGTTTGTATTCTCAGAAATATTTTTTATGTTTTGACGATGATCGTTTTATTAACCACTCCGATGAACCAAATGTTGTGGAAGGAGAGATTTTGGCTGTGGGTGAAGAAGCGGTTACTATCGCTGCTCGAGACATTTATCCGGGTGAAGAATTAACTTGTGATTATCGTTCTTTTGCGCTTGAGCATTATGAAAATATTACAGATACAGATAGAAAGAAAGCAAATTATTCTGATTCGCCTGCTGAGCTTTTTCGCTGACGTTTAGTGTTGCTGACATGACTTTTATCATTAAGCCGCCTGAGCTTTGCGGATTTTTTGGGTTTAGTGGGGATACGCTTTTTAGAAATCAACAGTGCTTTTTGGATGATGATAGTCAGCCGTTCGAAGGCAATCTCACGATTTTGCATTTGGCTGCGGGAAGTGTCTACTTGAAGGACAAGTTCGCCTTGCAATGTCAGTCTAGAAACAAGGTTTTTCATGAGCTGTGCGCGCACTTTTTCACTTAAAACTTGGCTTTGTGCGATATTCCAACGCAGCGTTACTTTTGAGCTGGTGGTGTTGACATGTTGACCACCAGGGCCTCCTGATCGGCTGGTGGTAATTTCCAGTTCAGATTCAGGGATCTCAAGTTGGCTGTTAATAAAAAGTGTAGACGACATATTACTTAATACCTTAACAAAAAAAGCGAAATTTGACTAGGGAACTGCGGTTGACAGCCTCAAGATAGCTCTCTATTGTCTGATATGGTACCAAATTGGTCCCTTATTGAGGTTTTCATGATTCGCCTAAGCAGGCTAACAGATTATGGGATTGTGCTGATGTCTTATTTTGCTAAAACAGGGCCTGTCCAAATGTTGACAGCCCGTGAATTGGCAGAAAAGTCGGGTATCCCGTTGCCCACTGTGAGCAAACTTTTGAAGCTGCTTTCTAAATCAGAATTGATTTCATCGCAAAGAGGAACCAAGGGTGGCTACTGTTTGGTGCGCAAAGCACATGAAATTTCTGTGGCTGAGATGATCGATGTCCTAGAGGGACCACTTGCGATGACTGAATGCTCATCTCATGGCAATCATGTATGTGGTTTGGAATTAGTTTGTCCGACCAGAAGTCCGTGGCAACGCATTAATCAAGTGGTGCGACAGGCGCTGTCCAAATTAAGTCTGGCAGATATGGCCGGCGATTTATTGCTGCCAGTTTTGCCCAAAAAATTACTCAATATTGTGACTCAAGAAGAGAGAGTGTGACATGACAGGCTCCAATGCTTCTATCCGTGAATTAACAGAAAAATCTTATCAATATGGTTTCGTGACGGCGATCGAATCTGACAATGCTCCCATGGGCCTTAGTGAAGAGATTGTTCGTTTTATTTCCTTCAAGAAAAACGAACCTCAGTGGCTTTTAGACTGGCGGCTCAAAGCATATCGTCAATGGTGTCAGCTACTTGAAAATGAAAAAGAACCGATGTGGGCCAAGGTGCACCATCCTAAAATTGATTTTAACCAAATCATTTATTACTCAGCGCCGAAACAAAAAAAGCAATTGGCAAGTCTCGATGAAGTTGATCCAGAAATTTTGGCGACCTATGAAAAGTTAGGCATTCCTTTAAGAGAACAAGCAAAGTTGGCGAACGTCGCTGTTGATGCTGTATTTGATAGTGTTTCAGTAGCCACTACATTTAAGGATCGTTTAGCTAAAGTTGGCGTTATTTTTTGTTCTTTTTCGGAAGCAGTGCAAAAACATCCGGAGTTGGTGCAAAAATATTTGGGTTCTGTTGTGCCCGCTGGGGACAATTTTTATGCAGCATTAAATTCGGCAGTTTTTAGCGACGGTTCCTTTTGTTATATCCCCAAAGGCGTGCGTTGCCCCATGGAGTTATCGACTTATTTTCGGATTAATTCCGCAAATACTGGGCAATTTGAAAGAACATTGTTGATTGCTGAAGAAAGTAGCTACGTGAGCTACCTTGAAGGTTGCACCGCACCCATGCGTGATGAAAATCAACTTCACGCAGCAGTAGTCGAATTGATTGCTCTCGACCATGCTGAGATTAAATATTCAACCGTGCAAAATTGGTATCCTGGTGATGAAAATGGCAAAGGTGGAATCTATAATTTTGTGACCAAGCGCGGTGCTTGCCGAGGCAAAAAATCAAAAATTTCTTGGACGCAGGTTGAAACAGGTTCTGCTATCACTTGGAAGTATCCAAGCGTGATTTTGCAAGGCGATGATTCGGTCGGAGAGTTTTACTCTGTCGCAGTGACCAATCATTATCAGCAAGCTGATACTGGCACCAAGATGATTCATATTGGGAAAAACACTAGCAGCACTATTATTTCCAAGGGAATTTCAGCAGGACACGGACAAAATTCTTATCGAGGTTTGGTTCGCATTCAAAAAGGTGCTGAAAACGCGCGTAATTATTCTCAGTGCGATTCACTCATTTTTGGCAATCAAGGTGGTGCGCACACTTTTCCCTATATCGAAGTTAAAAATAATTCTGCGCAGGTTGAACATGAGGCGAGTACTTCTAAAATTAGCGAAGATCAGCTGTTTTATTGCAGACAACGCGGCATTGCTACTGAAGATGCAGTGTCGATGATTGTTAATGGATTTTGTAAAAGTGTCTTTCGTAAATTGCCGATGGAATTTGCAGTTGAGGCACAAAAATTATTGGGCGTCAGTTTAGAAGGCGCGATTGGTTGAGTAGAATTTTTAAGTCTTTTTTGTAAAAGGAATATTGAAAATGCTTGAGATTAAAAAGTTACATGTCAAAATTGATGAAACGCCTATTTTAAAGGGCATTGATTTGAAGGTAAATGCTGGCGAAGTGCATGCCATTATGGGGCCAAATGGTTCCGGAAAAAGTACGCTGGCACAATTTTTAGCAGGACGAGAAATCTATAATGTCATTTCAGGAGAAGTGACTTATCAGGGAAAAAATTTGCTTGACCTGTCCGCCGAAGACAGAGCGCTGGCTGGCATCTTTTTGGCGTTTCAGTATCCGGTTGAAATTCCCGGCGTGAACAATACTTATTTTTTAAAAGCAGCCTTAAATGCCAAGCGTAAACGTCAGGGATTGCCTGAGTTGGATGCAGTCGATTTTTTGAAACTGGTCAAAGCAAAAATGGCTCATCTGAAGATGGATGAAAAATTTTTGCAACGCGGCGTGAACGAAGGTTTTTCGGGCGGAGAGAAAAAACGCAACGAAATTTTACAGATGGCTATTTTAGAGCCTCATCTTTGTATCCTCGATGAAACAGATTCAGGACTTGATATCGATGCTTTGCGCATTGTGGCTGAAGGCGTGAATGCGTTGCGTTCTCCAGACAGGGCGATGATTGTTGTGACACATTATCAACGGTTATTGGATTATATTACTCCGGACTTTGTGCATGTTTTGGCGGGCGGGCGCATTGTCAAATCCGGCGGTAAAGAGTTGGCGCTTTTACTAGAAGAGAAAGGCTACTCTTGGATTTTAGAACAGGATAAGCATAGCTCCTTTGTTGCTGGAGCCTCTTTATGAATCACTCCGAGACCATTGAAGCAAAAGATTATTGGTCGTCATTTGCCCTTTTTGAAAAAGGTTTAAACGGTGAAGCGCGCTCTTATGTACACAAGATGAGGAGAAGTGCCTTTGATGTTTTTGCTAAGCAAGGGCTTCCCAGTCATAAACTCGAAGACTGGAAATATGCGCAGACTGGAATTTTTAATCAGATTTCTTTTCATCCATCTTTGAAAAAAAGTTTTTTGCTAACCGAAGAAGTTAAAGAAGCTCTGAACCCCGAAAAATCGCCTTGGGCTAACCAAATTGTTTTAGTCGACGGCTTTTTTTTGCCACAGCTTTCCAAGCTACCTGCTGTACCAAAAGGCGTCGTGATTGGTAGTTTGGCTCAAGGCTTTATAACCCATCCGGGTTGTATACAACGTTATTTTTCATGCTGTGTTGATCAAAACAATGCTCTGGCTTTGCTGAACACCTCTTTTTCTCTCGATGGCTTATTTATCTATTTGCCAAAATCAATTGTGATTGAAGAGCCTATCCATGTGATTGTTGCTTCTACTTCTGGGCAAGAACCGAGTTGTCGATATGGGCGTTTGTTGGCAGTTTTGGAAGCCAATAGCCAAATCCAATTGGTTGAGCATCATATCAATTTCTCTTCAGGTCTGAGTTTAAAGAATGATGTTGCGGAAATTGTTCTTGGAGACGGCGCTCGATTTGAGCATACGCGTGTGGTGGATTTAAAAGGAGATTGTTCCCAGATATCGAATGCCTTTATCAAACAGGCGGCTGATAGTTTTTATCAGGCTCACAGTTTGATATTGGGTGGAAAAATGGTTCGCAGCGGCGTGAAAGTTTCTTTGCAAGGCAAGGGCGCTAGCTGCGGCTTATTTGGGCTTGATTTGGCAAAAGACCAAAGCCATATTGATAACCATGTGACTGTTGAGCACCTGAGTCCCTATTGTTCAAGTTCTCAGCTTTATAAAGGCGTCTTTGACGATGCTTCCTCGGGGTCTTTTTACGGAAAAATCCATGTCGATGCTGATGCTTTTAAGACCGATGCATCACAAACAAATCGCAGTCTTTTGTTGGCAAAAACTGCATCTGCTAATGCCAGGCCGCAGCTGGAAATTTATGCTGATGATGTTAAGTGCAAGCACGGTGCAACTGTAGGGCAATTGGATGAAAATGCCTTTTTTTATTTAAGGGCGCGCGGTATTGATCGAGCAACAGCAAAAAGCATGCTCACCTTTGCCTTCGCCAAAGAGATTTTAGAAAGCATTTCTATCAAAGAGATGAAGTCGTTTTTAGAAAATCAGATTCATGCCAGATTGTCTTTAAAAGAGAAAGAAACATGAAAGATATTCGAAGCGAATTCACTGCACTTTCACAATTAATTTATGGCAAGCCTTTAGTTTACTTGGATAATGCAGCAACCAGTCAAAAACCCAAGAGTGTCATCGACGCCATGCGTTGTTTTTATGAAGAGCATTGCGCCAATGTGCATCGCGGCGTTCATCGTTTAAGCGAACTGGCGACTGTGCATTTTGAAAAAGCACGAGAGAAAGTTAAAAACTTCATCAATGCTTCGAGTGTACAAGAAATTATTTTCACCAAGGGAACGACAGACGGAATTAATCTGGTCGCTAGTACTTATGGCAGACAAAATATATGTGCCGGCGATGAAATTATTGTTTCGCAAATGGAGCATCATTCCAACATCGTTCCTTGGCAAATGTTGGCGCAAGAAAAGGGTGCTATTTTACGTGTGGCCCCTATCGATGATGAAGGCGCATTTCTTTTTGATGCATTTTCTGCACTTTTAAACGCTAAGACAAAAATTGTGGCGATAACCCATGTGTCGAATGCTTTAGGAACAGTGACGCCTTTAAAGAAAATCATTGAAGCAAGTCATGCCTGCGGTGCTGTCGTTGTGGTTGACGGTGCGCAAGCTGTTCCACATTGCGCTGTTGATGTTACCAATTTGGATTGTGATTTTTATGCTTTTTCTGCACACAAAATGTATGGGCCCACCGGCACCGGCGTTTTGTACGGCAAGAAGAAGTGGCTAGAAAGTATGCCGCCTTATCAAGGTGGTGGTGACATGATTGCCTCGGTGACTTTTGAAAAGACCACTTATGCCAAACCACCGGCAAAATTTGAAGCAGGAACACCTAATATCGCTGGCGTGATTGGTCTTGGTGCCGCCATCGATTTTATGCAGCGCGTGGGCGTTCAAAATATTGCCTTCGTTGAAAACGATTTGTTGCAATATGCATCGATTGCCGTTGAAGCCGTGCCTGGACTTCGCAAAATTGGAACGGCGAAACATAAAGCTTCTGTTTTATCGTTTGTTTTAAAACATGTTCATCCCCATGACATTAGTTCTCTGCTTGATCGTCAAGGTGTTGCGATTCGAGCGGGGCATCTTTGTGCGCAGCCGGTGATGCAAAGGTTTCAAGTTCCTGCACTTTGTAGAGCCTCTTTTGCTGTCTATAACACCAAGGAAGAAGTGGATGTTTTGGTGAAGGCGCTTATCAAAGTCAGCGAGGTGTTTTAATGTTCGATGACGATATCAATGATTTGTATCAAGAGCTCATCCTCGACCATAATGCGCATCCACATAATTATGGCGAGCTAAAGTGTGCTAATCACCAAGCCCGCGGTCATAATCCTTTATGTGGTGATGACGTTGAAATATTTTTGCTCATCAAAAATGATTGTATTGAAGACATTCGTTTTACCGGTCAAGGTTGTGCTATTTCAAAATCATCGGCCTCTATGATGACAGATGAGCTCAAAGGAAAATCGTTGGCTGAGGTCCAAGCCATTTTTCATATTTTCCATGAGTTATTGACGGCTGAAGATTCTTCTAAACTTGACATCAATGCACTTGGCAAAGCCAGTGTTTTTTCGGGCGTTAAACAATTTCCCATGCGTGTGAAATGTGCCACCTTGGCTTGGCATACGTTGATAGCGGCCCTTAATGACAAAAATAATGCGGTGACGACGGAGTAAGAAGATGCGTATGTTTGGTGGTGGCCAAAGTGTTTGGCTGAACAGAGAATGCAAAGGGATTCAGATTCCAGAAGGAACCCCAAAAATTTTAGAAAATGGCAGCCAGGTTTACATTACCCAAATCTTAGGGGGGATGTTTACTGTCGAGACTGAATTTGGTTATTTGGTGCGTATCGACGGTAAAGATGCCGATGCTTTGGGGCAGGAAATCCCGCCAGAGCGTCAGGCCATTGAGATCAGCAGTGATAAAACTTTAGAAGATATCGTCTGGGAGCAGCTCAAAACTTGTTACGATCCTGAAATTCCAGTCAACATCGTGGAATTAGGCTTGATCTATAATTGTCAGTTAATGCCACTTCCTGAAGGCGGCACTGAAGTTGCTATTCAAATGACACTGACCGCGCCAGGTTGCGGCATGGGCGAAGTTTTGAAAAGTGATATCGAAACCAAATTGGTCGATATTCCAGGCGTTAAGTCGGCGAAAATCGAGTTGGTTTTTGACCCAGCCTGGGAAAGCGGCATGATGTCTGAGGCTGCCAGACTCCAGCTGGGAATGATGTAATGGCAATGCTACCAGGCGTATCCTAGGGCAAGAATGCTATCGGGTCGTATGATGGAAGCTGTTTTATTGGTGGGGTAAAATAACCTGCCAGCAATACCAATACCGACGTTGAGATATAGTCCCGAGCTGAAAATGGTATAATAGCCAACCAGCAATTTGGGTTTTGCCATCATCAAATGCTCAGGTCCAGTTGGCAAAGAATAATCAATGCGCACGTAACCAAGCTCAAGCATCGGTTCAATATACCAACCTGCATGGTGCAAGCGTGCACCGATTCCTGTTGTGATGGTTAAATTGGGAAACAAGCCGTCACCGAAGCTTCTAAAAAAGCCAATTGCTTCCAGTGGTAGAAATAATAATTGGGTTGATTGGATGTTAGCGGGGACGGTGAGGGTTAAAAATGGCAAAATTGGATACTCATATTTTAGGCTAACTTCACCTAAAATTAAATTAGGGATGCTAATAGAAAGAGCCATTTTATTAGGTTTGGCATTTGCCAAAGCAGTTTGTCCCATGTTAAAGCAGTAGAATATAATCATTAAAAGCAGAGATATTTTTTTAGGAAAGTTAAACATGGCCTTACTTTTACAAAATTTTTGTATGGTTTCAAGTTTTTTTGCATTTTTTTTGCTCAGCAGCTGCTTGTCTGATGATCAAATGCATGAACTTGCGTTAGCCTCACCCGTAGAAGATATTTTAAAATATCCCGAAGTGAAAAAATATCTTGAGCAAGATAAACATAAAGTTTTTATTTCACTGACGACATCACCAAAAAGAAGCAAAACTTTAAAACTGGTTTTAGATACGTTAGATACAACTCATATCAAAAAGATTTTTTTGGTTCTGCCTGAAAGGTATAGAAACGAAGACAAAGATTCGTATGATGTGCCTGACGATGTTAAAAATTTTAATAAATTAGAGATACTTAGAATCCCAGATGATTTAGGCCCTTTGAGCAAGTTAGTTCCAGCTGTTGAGTGGATCCAAAAAGAATATCCAGATCCTGAAAATATTATCATCACGATTGACGACGATATAGCCTATCCTAGAGGCCAAATTAATGGTTTGCTAAAAAATGTCATTCTAAAAGATGCAGTTGTCAGCGGTAGTGGATTTTATACGTCTTATTTTAACGTTAGACACGAAGATTGGGAGGAGTCCGAACTTTTAAGCCCTTATTGCTATTTGGGTGCTGGAGTTTGCGATGTTGTCGAGGGATACGCAGGTATTGCGTATAAAATAAAGCATATTGCTAGCATGAAGCATAATAAATTGAAGGGGACTGGCGTATTAAAGTACTTATCGAAATTAGGTTACCCAGACACTAAAAGCTGTTTTTTATCGGACGATTTAGTGATTAGTTTTGCTTTGGCTCGAGCAAAAGTGACAAGGTGGGTAATTTCTGATGAATTTATGTTTAGACCGTGGCCATATAATATTGGTATGGGTGAGGATGCACTTCATTTAGGTTCAGGCGCGGAAAAAAGTAGGCCAAGCAACTGGACCAAATACGAAAGCTGTTTTGGTTCTTTTTTAAGCAAAGAGATATTTTAACCCACGTAAAGCACAAACCCTTTAAGATACTCACCTTCAGGATGGAACACATCGATGGTGTGATCGGAAGCTTGATTTAACTGATAAAGAATCCGCACTGGGCGATTGGCATCCTTGGCGGCGCCAAAAATAATTTTGCGAAATAAATCGCGCGAAATATGGTGTGAACAGGAAAAAGTAAAAAGCAATCCACCCTGTTTGATTTGTCGAAGTGCCATGAGGTTTATATCCTTGTAACCGCGCGCAGCTTTTTCAACAGTCGCTGCGCTTTTAGCAAACGCTGGTGGATCTAAGACGATTAAATCAAATTCATTGCCCGGAATATCGCGCAAGTAATCAAAGCAATTAGCCATGACGGTATGATGACGAGACTCGTCTTTAAAATTAGCAGCAACAGTTTTTTTGCAAATTTCAATTGCCTGTTCGCTGGCGTCGACGGAAGTTACTTTTACTGCGCCATGTTGCAAGGCAAAAAGGCTGAAACCGCCTGAATAGGAAAAGGCATCTAATACATTTTTTCCTTTTGCTAAAGAACCAACGAGTTTGCGGTTATCTCTTTGATCTAAAAAGTAGCCTGTTTTTTGACCCAACTCTAGGTCAACTAGAAAACGTAAACCTTGTTCTTCGAAAAAAACGTCAGATTTCTTACCTAAAAGCCAACCGGATTCATCGCTGTTTTCCGATTTAAGATAGATATGCTTGAGCCCTAATTTTTGTAAAAAATCAACAATGGTTGATTTTAGATTCATCATCCCTTGCGTTTTGATTTGCAAGGACGCGGTGTCTCCAAATACGTCGGCAACGAGACTGGGCAGGCCATCCCCTTCCGAATTAAAAAGGCGATATCCTGCGTTTTCTTGGTTAAAAAATCCTAAATCCTGACGACATTGCCAGGCTTTTTGCATCCGATTTTGCCAAAACTGCGTATCAATCTCGATAGGTGACTGTGTAAAGAGAAAGATGCGACAAGCGATACTCGCGTCTTGATTAAAATGACCGAAGCCAAGCAGCTGATTTTTTTGATCAGCAATGGCTATAATATCGCCGCTTTTTAGACCTGCTGATGGCTTTTTAGCCAAGGCACCTGAGTAAACCCAAGGGTGTCGATTTAAAAGTGAGCGCTCACGGCCAGGGAGTAATTGCAAGATAGGATAAGAGTGCATAGGGGTGCATATTAAGCAAAGAAAAAGGCTTTCCACAAGAGAGCTCAAAGAAGGAGTTTTGATGTTGAGTCTCCAAGAAGCGTATGCGCCGAATAATTGTTGTTTTGGTTGTGGCCCCAAAAATGAGAAAGGTCTGCGCATCAAAAGTTTTGCTCAAGGTGAAGAAGTTGTCGCGGTTTGGGAGCCACAGGCACATCATTTAGCGTTTGAACATATGCTGAGTGGAGGCATTTGCGGTGCTTTGCTTGATTGTCATAGCAATTGGACAGCCGCTTACCATCTGATGAAAAGGCGAGGGGAAGAAACACCGCCGTGCACAGTAACGGCAGAATATGCTGTTAAATTATTAAAACCGACACCGATGAATGTGCTTTTGCATCTATCGGCACATGTGATTGAAGCCACTGATAAAAAAGCGATCGTACAGGCTAGTCTCAAAGCCAATGGAGAAGTAACGGCTACCTGTTTGGGGACTTTTGTAGCGGTCAAAGAAGGTCACCCCGCTTATCATCGCTGGTAAAAACAGTTTCTAGAATTTAAAATAGGTTCATGTTAGTAAAGATTATCTTTTGTCTCACAGGAGTTGCTGGTGTTACCTGAATTATTTCGCTTGCCTTTGGTGAACCTTCCAATTCATACCTATGGTGTCATGATTGTAATTGGTTTTTTATGTGCCACTTACATCGGTTATCGTCGATGTTTGCGCTATGGAAAATATGAAAATGATATGCTCGATTTTGCTTTTTGGGCTTTGATCGGCGGAATTATTGGCGCCCGCATCGTTTTTATCGCAGTTGAATGGAAGAGCTATTTCATTGAACGCCCTTGGACAGAAATTGCTGCTTTAGGAATTAAAATCCCCAGTGTCTTTGCCCTTTGGCAAGGTGGAATCGTTTATTGGGGCAGTTTCCTCGGTGGCTTTATTGCGTTTTTAATTTTCGCTCGTAAACGCAAAATCGATATGCTGGTCTTTTGTGATTTAGTGATAGTGGGCGTGCCTTTTGCTCAAATGTTTGGCCGTTTGGGCTGTGTTGCTGCTGGATGTTGCTGGGGACAGGGAGCTTATCACATCGATACTGTCGGTAAAGTTATTGCTGATTTGCCTGTATCTATGCGTTTTCCTCCTGGTTCTTCGGCATATGGCTCTTTATTTCAATCAGGTTCTGAGCAAGTTCGTGAATTCATGCTGCTCAATGGAACGACAGTGCCTTTGTTTCCCTCCCAGTTAGCCGAAGCATTTGGCGCTTTGTGCATTTTCTTTATCCTATTGTGGATGTCGCCTCGAAAATGGTTTCATGGCCAGCTGCTACTAGCATACGTCGCCTTGTACTCGGTTATGCGTTTTATTTTAGAGCTTTATCGAGGGGATATTGAGCGTGGCTACGTGATTGATGGTATATTATCGACCAGCCAGTTTATCTCTTTGCTTGTTATTGGCGTCACAGTTGTTGTATTTTTCGTTCTTAGAAAGAACCGTGGGAGCGCTCAAGATATTGGATCGTAAATTGATCATGAATATCTTTACGAACAGTTTTCCAAAGTGAAGGATCAAAATCAGGGAAAAAGGTATCACCAGGATAATTCTGATGAATGGTCGAAAGGATCATTGCATCAGCAATTGGCAAGAATTGCTCATAAATTTTTGTACCACCGCCAATCATGACTTCATTGGCGTTATTAGCAAGGGCGAGGGCTTCTTCGAGACTGCGAGCGACTTTGCATCCCGTCCCAGCTTCAAGGGTGCTAGAAACTACAATAATATCTCTACCAGGCAGTCCATTTGGTCCCAAAGATTCAAAAGATCGTTTGCCCATGATAAGAGGTTTGCCAAGAGTTGTTCTTTTAAAGTGTGCAAATTCTTCGGGGATATGCCAAGGCAAAGCATTGTTTTTTCCAATTACTTTGTCTTTTGTCATCGCTGAGATAATTGTAATTTTCATTAGACAGCCACTGGCGCAGAAATGCGTGGATGATGTTGGTAATTTTCTAATTTAAAATCTTCATAGGAAAAAGAAAATAAATCTTGAACCGAAGAATTAATTTGCAGAGAAGGTAAGTTGTAAGGCGTTCTGGATAATTGGGTTTGTACTGCATCCAGATGATTTAGGTATAAATGTGCGTCGCCCAATGTATGAATAAATTCTCCCGGTTTAAGGCCGGTAACATGTGCGACCATCATGGTAAGCAAACTGTAAGAAGCGATGTTAAAAGGCACTCCTAAAAAAACATCTGCGCTGCGTTGATAGAGTTGGCAAGATAAACGATCGTCGTGGACATAAAATTGAAACAGTGTGTGACAAGGCAATAAAGCCATCTGAGGCAGTTGTGCGACGTTCCAGGCGCTGACGATCAGTCTTCTGGAATGCGGATTCGTACGAATTTCTTGAACAATATTTTTAATTTGATCAATGCTGTTGCCTTCGTAATCAGGCCATGAACGCCATTGCTTACCATATACAGGCCCGAGATCACCTTTCTCATTGGCCCATTCATTCCAAATGCTGACTTTATTTTCTTTTAAATAGGCAATATTCGTTTCACCTTTTAAAAACCAAAGGAGCTCATAAATAATGGAACGCAAGTGACACTGTTTTGTTGTGACGAGCGGGAATCCTTTTTCTAAATCAAATCGCATTTGATAACCAAAAACACTAACAGTACCCGTTTGTGTGCGGTCAGGCTTTTGAGTACCATTTTCTAAAATGTGACGCATGAGTTGTAAGTACTGCTGCATAAATTTAATCTTTTTTGTGTGCGGGAAATGGTTGCCTCATGAGCCATGTCAGGGCAATCATCCCTGGCAAGGCGATGATGGTTGATAAAATAAAGAACATGACCCAGCTGACATTCTCAGCGAGGACCCCCGCCGTGGAAGACAAAAAAGTTCTTCCAACAGCCGTCAAAGATGAAAGCAAGGCATATTGTGTTGCTGAATAAGAAATATTGCAGAGGCTGGAAAGATAAGCCACCAAAGCGGCTGTACCCATACCGCCAGTGATGTTTTCTGTAGCGATGGTGATCGCTAGAGCGCTCACTTCGTGTCCCATATAGGCTTGTAAGACAAAAATTAAATTGGAAAACATTTGAAGAAGCCCGCAAATGAAAAGCGAACGCATAATGCCATAGCGCCCTACGACGAAGTTTCCCAAAAAAATTCCAAATATCATGGCAACGAAACCAAATAATTTAGTGATATTAGCAATTTCGATTTTACTAAAACCGATTTCGATAAAAAACGGATTGCTCATGTTCCCAGCAAAAGCATCTCCTAATTTGTAAAGTACAATAAAAATTAAAATGATTAACCAGTTATGCCTGGATGTGAAATTAGTAAAAGGAGCAATCACAGCATCATAAAGCCAATTATGGAAAGAAGAGTGCTCAATAGAAGTTTCATCTTTTTCTTGAAATTTGGGTTCCTTACAGAACAACGTTGTTATGATTCCGATGCCAATTAATATGGCCATGGCATTGTAAACTGTTGCCCAAGAATAAAATGTGGCCAGATAAAGTGCGCCTGCACCAGATACAAGCATGCCAATGCGATATCCAAGAACAGCACTGGCGGCACCGGCGCCATACGTTTTTTCATCCAGTATGTCGACACGAAAAGCATCGATAACGATATCTTGGCTGGCTGAGCAAAAAGATACAAGTAAAGCTAAAAGAGCTGTTAATGTTGGATCGACAGAAGGATGCGTGTGCCCTAAAGCAATGATAGATGCAGCTAAAATGGCTTGCGTAAAAAGCATCCATGCTCTTCTGCGTCCAAACATTTCAGTCAAAAAAGGAATAGGCATACGGTCAACTAATGGAGACCAGGCAAATTTAAATGTGTAAGGAAGTCCTACGAGAGCAAAGGCACCAATACTCGCTTTGCTGACTCCGCCTTCGGCTAGCCAAATGGTTAAAGTTCCTGTCGTGAGTGCTAAAGGCAGACCACTGCTAAATCCTAACAATAAAATGGAGAGCATACGTTTATTAAAATAAATGCGCATATTTAAATGTCTCCAGGTTCGGCAGTTGTCGCTTTTACCCATTTACCAGTGAGGCACTGTATCCTAAATCCATGATGGCTTGCATGATCGTTTCGACTTTAACAGTGCGAAGATCGTATAGCACCCAAACTTTTTGCTTTTTACGATTAGCTTCAACTCGATGAATTCCTCTAATGTTTTTCAGCGTAGATTCAATTTTTGCTTCACAACCGCCGCAAACCATGCCGGTTACCTTAAATGTAACTTCAAATTCTGGCGGCGTTACGGCAAATAAAAAGCTGGTAGATGAAGAGAGGATAAAGAGAAAAAGAACCCAAGATAATCTTCTATGATTGAATTTGATATTCACGAGAAACGCTCCTTACTATTTTACTTTTGTTAGCCTGGCTGGAATTTTATAACATAAGGGTTATCATAATCGTTAGGTTTAGAAATGGGGAAATGCATGGCTTTTTTGACAAATAAGAATTCTGGTGGGCATTTACAACCAATGAGTGACATCAATGTTACTCCTTTTGTGGACGTTATGCTCGTGCTGTTGGTTATCTTTATGGTGACTGCACCCATGATGGTAACTGGTCTTGATGTTGATCTGCCGGAGGCTTCTGCGAGGCCAATCGAAAATGCTGACGACAAATTGGTGCTGTCTATTAAGAATGATCGAAAAATTTTTTTAGGCGAGACAGAAGTGTCGTTAGAACGATTAATAGAAGTTTTAAAGACCAATGAAAAATTAAAAACTGACAAAGAAATTTTGCTGCACGCAGATCAAGCTTTGCCTTATGGTTTTGTAGCGAAAATCATGAGCATTGTGAAGGATGCCGGTATTTCGAATATTGGTATGGTCACAGATCCAGCCGGGGATAGCGTTGATTAAAAGATATTCAAATAATTTTAAGCAACAAAGCTTAAATTTTGCTCTTTTACTGAGTGCGTTGTTGCATGCTCTCATGATTGGGCTTTTGTTATTTTTTTGGTCTGCCCGGCCTATGCTTAATTTAGATCGAACCATCGTGACCATTCATTTGGCAAAGCTCGGAAAAAAAAGAGATGAGAAACTATTGCCCAGGTTTGATGCGAGTGAACCACTCGTAAAAGAAGCACCAGAAGAAAAAATAGCAGAGCCTGAACAGCCTCAAATTGCTGAAAAAAAAATAAAAGCGCCCCCAAAAAAATTAGTGCCTTCCGAGAAGTCTTCACTGCTTGCAGAGCCGAAAAAAAAGCATGTTAATCCTTTGGATCTTTTAAAAAAGCGCTTTGGTAAATCAAGTGATGAGGGTTTAGAAAGTGGCTCAGCTTTAGGCACAAGTTTGCAACAAGATTTACAAGATAGTTATGCTGCGCAAGTTGCTGCTTTGATTAAGCAGTCCTATAATCTTCCGGCAGTTCTTCGCAACCAGCAAAATCAATTGGTTGTGTGGGTTAGGCTTCGCATTAATTCACAAGGGAAATTGCTGAAGGCAGAAATCATACGATCTTCTGGTAAAGCAATGTTTGATAATGCTGTGCTTGTTGGTGTTAAAAAGATTGATTTGTTTGGCGTGCCTCCATTGCAGCTCAGGCGAATGATTGCCACTGTTGGCTTTGAACTGGAATTTGCGCCATAGAAGCAAAAGAGGAAAAGCAAATGAAAAATAAAATATTGGTTCTGCTTTTAGTGCTGTCGACGCATATTTTGGTCTATGCCAAGCCTATGATACGCATTGAAGGGGCTCATTTTCGTCCTTTGCAAATCGCATTACCAGAATTGATGGCCCAGCAAACTGGGGATATGACTCAAGCAAAAGCAATTGCGCAGCAGCTAGCGCCTTTGATTCGTCAGTATTTGGAGCTTTCCGGTGTTTTTTCTGTGCTCAACCCTAAATCCTATCTTGCTGACCCCAAGAAAGAGGGTTTAAGTCGAGCCTCCATACGCATGCAGCAATGGAGTGATATTGGAGCAGAAGGTCTTGTGAAAGGTCAGGTTCAGTTAAGCGGAGGGAAGCTTAGTATCGATTTAGCCATTCACCAAGTTGGCATTGCCAAAGACAGTGAACAAAAAAAATACATGGTCAATCCTCAGGATGTCAAAAAATTATCCCTAAAGATTAGCCAGGATATTTATCGCTATTTTACAGGGGAAGACAGCCCTTTTATGTCGCAGATTGTAGCAGGGAAGTCGCTGCCGTCGGGCAAGCAATTGATGCTAATGGATATGGATGGGCAAAATCAACGCCAGGTAACGAAGCAGTCTAATTTAAATTTATTGCCAACGCTGACTCCTGAAGGTGATACTATTTTATTTACGAGTTACTTGAGGAAAAATCCTGATTTGTTTTCGATTCGAACTGACGGCACCGACTTGAAAATAATCTCTTCTTATCCGGGTCTTAATATTGGCGCCAGCGTTTCACCAGATAAAAGCAAAATTGCGCTCACGCTTTCTAAAGATGGGGATAGCGAAATCTATGTCATGGATCGAGAGGGAAAAAATCCGCAGAGATTAACGCATTCTTATGGAATCGATACGTCACCTTCTTGGAGTCCTGATGGTAAACAAATTGCTTTTGTTTCTGCAAGGTCTGGAAATCCCCATGTTTATGTCATGAATGCAGACGGTAGTAATCCGCAGCGCCTAACTTTTCAAGGAAAGTATAATCAGACGCCACGCTTCAGTCCTCGAGGAGACTATATTGTTTTTACAGGACGAGATGAAAGAAAGGTGTTCGATATTTTTCTTTTTGATTTAAAAACAAAAAAGATTTCCAGAATTACCCAAGAGCAGGGCAGTAACGAGGAACCATCTTTTTCTCCCAATGGGCGTTTAATTGTATTTACCTCAACCCGCAACGCTTTGCGAGATTTGTACCTTAGTAATCTAGACGGCACCTTTCAAAGGCGTCTGACCCAAGATGGTCGATACTGGACCCCCGCATTTGGATCGCTTCCTTAAGGAGAAAAGCTTATGGCTGAGCGCATGCATCCTATTCCGGCAATGTTTGATCGCATTGCCTATCGCTATGATTTTTTAAATCGCTTTTTATCGTTTGGCCAGGATATGATCTGGCGTAAAAAAGTGGGCGATTATTTGCCAATACACGATAATTTACATGTATTAGATTTGGCGACAGGCACTGGTGATTTAGCCATCAGCTTAATGTCAAATCATGCCAATGTCACAGATGTTGTTGGGCTTGATTTATCAGAAAACATGCTAGAAATCGGAAAAAGCAAAATTACAAAGGCAAATCTTTCTAATTGTATTCAATTGAGAAGGGGCGACGCTGCCCATATTGAAATGGGTGATAATTCTTTTGAGGTTATCACTATTGCTTTCGGTATTCGTAACGTGACAAATGTAGGGCTTGCTCTGTCTGAAATGTATAGATGTCTAAAAATGAATGGGCGCTTAATTGTTTTAGAATTTTCTTTACCGAGTAATCGATTAATTCGCGCGTTATACTTGTTTTATTTTCGTTACTGGCTGCCATTGTTTGGCGGGATGATTTCTGGAGATAAATCAGCTTATCATTATCTAAATCAATCAGCTGAAAAATTTCCTCACGGTGAGGCATTTTTAGAATGTCTTGGTCAAGCAGGATTTAAGAACGCCAAAGCACATCCATTTACTTTTGGTGTGGTTTCTATCTACGTTGCTGAGAAGGATGTAGCGTGAATTGGTTTCAGGCCATTCAATCACTAATCGATCGCGTCAATTCCCAAGAAAAACCACTGCAATCAAGGGTCGTTCGATTAGAGGTCCCTGTTGAACCCGTGGATTTGATTGCGTGGCTTTATTTTCAAAAAAGTGTTGCCAAATTATATTGGTCTGCTCGAGACACAATTTTTGTGATTGCTGGTATTGGTGCTGCGCATGAGGTCAAAGGTTCTGATTTAAACGAACCACAATTTGCCCAATTGGTCTCTTCATTATCTACTTCTTCCCTTTGTTATGTCGGCGGCATTCAATTTGGTCCACTTTCAAATTTCAATACTCATTGGCAAGGTTTTGATGGATTCCGTTTTGTTTTGCCATTAATTGAGATCAAGCAGCAGGGCAATGATTTTACTTTAGCTTGTCATATCAATGCATCGGAAGAAGTTTCTTTTGAGTGCGAAAAGCAGAAAATTTGTGAAGCTTTAAATAAAATGAAAATGGGTTCTTTCCCGACTCCCCTAGAGCCATTTGAGTCCATTGAGGTTATTTCTTCCAGCTGTCTTCCTGATAAAGAACAATGGAAGACTCACGTTGATGCTATTTTATCGAGCATATCAGGAAAAATTTTAGAAAAAGTTGTTTTAGCAGAGCAAATTACCAGAGTTTGCGCTGCGCCTATCGAGGCAATCAAGCTGATTGCTTATCTGAAAGAGCAAGTTCAATTGGCCTATCATTTTTATTTGCAGTTTGAACAAGGACGAGCATTTTTGGGCGCTTCTCCCGAACGCTTATATTCTAGGGTCCAAAGACGCATGCAGACTGAGGCGCAGGCGGGTACTCGGAAAAGAGGGGTTGATACGCAGGACGACGAAAGATTGGCTATTGAGTTGCGCGGCAGTGAAAAAGATCGTTTAGAGCATGGCTATGTTTTAAACGAGGTAGAAGGAATATTACAAACGCTTTGCTTGGATTATGGCATTGTAAATCATAGAGAAATCGTCAAATTTTCTCATGTGCAACATTTACGTAGCCGTTTGTCGGGGATTTTAAAAGAATCTGTAGATGATGCATGTATACTCAAAAAATTGCATCCGACGTCTGCTGTTTGTGGATTGCCTTCGCAGTTGGCGCGTGAGAAAATTCAAGAACTCGAGCCTTTTGATCGGGGCTACTATGCGGGGGCTATTGGTTATTTATCTGGAAAGTCATCGGAGTTTGCGGTTGGGATTCGCTCTGCTTTGGTTCATGAAAACCAACTCATTGCTTATGCTGGCGCGGGTATTGTCAAAGGCTCTCAAGCAGAAGAAGAATGGCAAGAGATTCAAAACAAGATGAGCTTATTTGCTCGAGTATGCCATGACCGCTGTTAATTTTTCATCTAATTTAAATTCATTATGGGCTTCTTTAATCGTTGAAGAATTGTTTCGTCTTGGATGCCACTTTTTTGTTTTAAGTCCAGGCTCGCGTTCGGCGCCTTTAACTGCGGCAGTTGCTCGGAACGAAAAAGTGAAAAGTACAGTATGCTTCGACGAAAGAAGCGCCGCTTTTTATGCGCTTGGCATTGCCAAAGCAACACAAAAACCCGTCGCAGTGATTGTGACTTCGGCTACAGCAGTTGCTAATTTAATGCCAGCAATCGTAGAAGCGAGCATGGATAGAGTGCCGTTAATTATTTTAACAGCAGACCGTCCTTTTGAGCTGCGTCAGGTGGGTGCCAATCAAACGATTGATCAAGTTAAAATTTTTGGAAATTATGTTCGTGAATTTATAGACTTGCCACCTCCCGATGATCGCATCTCGGCACGAGTCTTATTAGGGATAATTGATCAACTTTTTTTAAAATCCCTAAAACCACTAGCAGGTCCTGTTCATCTTAATTGCATGTTTCGCGAACCGCTTGAGCCCGACGAAGTGCAGACTTACAACGCTGCATTTTTAACAGATTTGCAAGTATGGCAGACCCATGAAAAACCTCTGACGAAACATTGGTCTCATCAAAATTATCTAGCAAAGTCAGAACCTGCTCAAATTGCTAATACTTTAAGTCATGCAGAGCGTGGTGTGATCGTTGTTGGCTACTTAAAAGACACAGCTGCTTTGCCTTTTATTCTTCAGCTATCACGAGTGCTGCAGTGGCCAATTTTAGCAGAAGTCACTTCGGGGTTACGTTTTTTACAAGATCCGATGGTGATTCATACCGTTGATCATTTGTTACTTCATCCCCAATATTTTGAACAGAAATTGGATATGGTGCTGCACTTTGGTGGCAGACTAACATCAAAACGCCTGCAGCAGTTTTTAGAAAATCATAAAGGCAAATCCTACATTTTAGTTGATGATCATTTTGAGCGCTTAGATCCTAATTTTTTAGTGACAGATCGTGTGTATACAAATGCTACTTTCTTTTGTCAGGAAGTTTGCGTTGCTATTCAACCATCTGTTTGTGCCGAGTCCTGGGTGCAAGATTGGCAAGAAGGCTCAGAAAAATTAGATAAATTATTTTGCCAAATTATCGACGGAAGTGATGAATTAAGTGAGCCCTATGTAGCGAGGGCGATTTCTCAATCTGATTGGTCTACACGAGCGCTTTTTTTGTCCAGCAGCATGCCGATTCGCGATATGAGCATGTTTGCTTCTGCTGGTTTGGAGGCGCCTATGGTTGGAGCGAATCGAGGAGCCAGTGGTATTGACGGAATTATGAGTACAGCTTGTGGCTTTGCTGTGGGATTGGCAAAACCAGTGACGTTATTAATTGGAGATTTGGCATTTTTGCATGATGGCAATGGTCTATCATTTTTATCGAAAATGACAGTTCCTATGGTGATAGTGGTTTTAAATAATCAGGGCGGTGGTATTTTTTCTTTTTTACCGATAGCCAAAGCGACAGATATTTTCAGCCAATTTTTTGATACGCCCCATGAACATAGACTCGAAGGTTTATCCCATGCTTTTGCTGTCAAGCATATCAAGGTGACAACGACACGGGAGTTTGATCAAGCGTACCAAGAGGCTTTGGCTTGCGGGCAGCATCGGGTCATTGAGGTGATGTCTAACACTGCTCTTAATTGGAAGCATCATGAGTACCTTAAAGAAAAAGTTATCGAGAGATTGCAGCATTTATGCTGAAGTACATGGACATGAGTCTGCTCCTGGTATTTTGTTTTTGCATGGATTCTTAGGATCCAGTCAGGATTGGTCAGAGTTCATGAATACATTTTATCCAGACTTTTTTTGTGTGGCACTTGATTTTCCAGGTCATGGTCAGAGCTTGGAAGATGATGAAGAAATTTATGCAATGCCAAATCTTGCTGTTTATATTATTAAATTATTGCAGAAATGGCCTGCAAAAAAATGGGCAGTGATTGGGTACTCCATGGGAGGAAGATTGGCATTGTATTTAGCCCTCCATTACTCTGCTATTTTTACGAAAGCTGTCGTGATATCTGCTAGTCCTGGTTTGCAAGAAGAGAACGAGCGTTTTGAGCGAGAGCAAAAAGATGAATTACAGATTCAGGCACTCTTACAAAGTCCAATGAGCGAATTTTTAAAACACTGGTATCAGCAACCTTTGTTTTCTAGTCTGAAATCAAAACTTGGGTTCGAAGAAATGTGGCAGCATCGCCTTAGAAATGATCCAATCTACTTGGCCAAATCGATCAGGTGTATGGGGTTAGCTAAGCAGCCATCTTTATGGCAAATGCTTGGGGATTGCCTTGTCCCTCTGCTATTTGTATGTGGTGTTCTAGATGAAAAGTTTTTGGAATTAAATCAGAAAATGTGTCGATTGTGTCCTCAAGCAAAGTTGAGCGTCATTGCAAATTGTGGACACAATGTTGTCGTGGAAGCGCCAGAAAATTTGAAACAAATATTGCGGTCGTTTTTGTAAAGGAGTTAAAATGTCGACGATTGAATGGACAAGCTATGGCGAATATCAAGATATTTTATATTTTAAGTCTGAGGGAATCGCCAAAATTTCGATTAATCGCCCCGAAGTGCGCAATGCGTTTACACCATTGACCGTCAAAGAAATGTGCCATGCTTTGGATGATGCCAGAGACGATCAAACGATTGGTGTCATTATTTTGACAGGCGAGGGCGGTTTGGCATTTTGTTCTGGTGGTGATCAGCGGGTTCGAGGTGATTCAGGATATCGTGATGCAGATGGAATTCACCGCTTGAATGTACTTGATTTTCAAAGACAGATTCGCACCTGCCCTAAGCCAGTGATTGCGATGGTTGCGGGTTACGCAGTTGGTGGTGGGCATGTTTTGCATATGATTTGCGATTTAACTATCGCTGCAGAAAACGCTATTTTTCAGCAAACGGGACCGAAGGTAGGTTCCTTCGACGGTGGTTATGGTGCAAGTTACATGGCGCGAATTATTGGACAAAAAAAGGCGCGCGAAATCTGGTTTTTGTGCCGGCAATATAATGCTGCTCAAGCACTGGAAATGGGCTTGGTAAATACCGTGGTTCCTCTTGAACAATTAGAAGCTGAAACAGTGAAATGGTGTCGCGAAATTTTGTGCAATTCTCCTTTGGCAATTCGTTGTTTGAAAGCGTCGCTTAATGCCGATTGCGATGGACAAGCAGGTCTTCAAGAATTAGCGGGTTCCGCAACCTTGATGTTTTATATGACTGAAGAAGGGCAGGAGGGTCGCAATGCTTATTTAGAGCGACGCAAACCAAATTTTGGACAATTTCCTAAGAGGCCTTGAGTTCCAAAATCTATTTAGGAAATTATGAATCATATTCAAATTTGGATTTTAGCTGGGCGTCCTAAGACACTTGGTGCTTGTGTCTCGCCTGTGCTCATGGGTGGAGCTTTGGCTTATCATGATGGCAAATTTTATCTTGTGACATTTCTAGCAACGCTTTTTGCGGCACTTTTTATTCAAATAGGAACAAATTTTTGTAACGATTATTTTGATTTTATAAAAGGCGCGGATACCGTTTCTAGATTGGGACCGATCCGGGCGACTCAGGCAGGTTTAGTAAAACCCGAGCATATGCGTTATGCTTTCGTGGCTGCTTTTTTTTGTGCCACTCTCTTGGGATGTTATTTGGTTTTTTGTGGGGGTTGGCCTATCGTCGTGATTGGTATGCTTTCGCTTGCTGCTGGTGTGTTTTACACGGCAGGTCCTTATGCGCTTGCTTATGTGGGGCTTGGCGATATTTTTGTCTTACTATTTTTTGGTCCAGTTGCCGTGCTGGGTACTTATTATCTTCAGACTTTGCAATTTAGCTTGGTGGCGCTTCTTGCAGGTTTTGCACCAGGATTTCTATCGACAGCAATCTTGGTTGTTAATAATTTGCGTGACATGGAACAAGATCGAATAGCACAGAAAAAAACTTTGGCAGTTCGATTTGGTAAATTATTTGCTCAGTTTGAATATGTTGCGGCAATTAGTTGTGCTGCTTTGATTCCTATTGTTCTTTTTTATTTTTTCCACGTACCCCAGGCTGTTTTGTTTTCTAGTGCGATTATTTTTTTGGCTTATCCCTTGATGAAAAAAATAGTGATCACGGAAAATGCGGAGATTCTCAATAAGATTTTAGGACAGACAGGTAAGTTGACACTGCTCTTTGGTATTTTATTTTCGCTTGGACTTTTTTTATGAAAATTTGCCGGGCACGTATTTTTCGCTATGAACTGCCCTTAAGCAAACCTTTGACGACCAAAGAAGTCACAGAAAAAAAGCGAATAGGTTTGATTTTAGAATTGCAAAGCGACAATCAATTGCTTGCTTATAGTGAAATCGCGCCCTTGCCAGGCTTGCATATAGAAAATTTAGTACAGGCAGCAAGGCAGCTGCAAGAATTTTTACCGACTTTGATGGGAGATTCGTTAACCGAACACGATATATGGCACATCAGCACAGCAGGGATTGCTCTGTTTCCATCTGTTTGCATGGGAGTGGATTTGGCTTTGTTGCAGTTATGGTCCAGCTCAAAATCGTTGCCACTTTACCAGTATTTAAATACCAGTACCAAAAATTCGATTCGATTGCGTGCCTTGATTGATCCAATTCATGATGAAGATTTTGTGAAAACAGCCATGACTTATGTGATGCAAGGCTATCAGACGATTAAGTTGAAAATCGGTCGAATGTCCTATGGAAAAGAAATTTTAATGGTCAAAAAAGTGCGTGAAGCCGTAGGACCGAACATCGAAATTTGTTTAGATGCCAATCGATCTTTAGAATTGAGTCATGCGATTGAACTTGGAAAAGCCTTGAGCCAGCAGAAAATTATCTATATAGAAGAACCCACTCAAAATACAGAGCATTTGTTGGAATTCTACCGGGCGACTCAAATTCCCATAGCGCTTGATGAGACTTGGCTAGAGAAACCATTGGACACATTGCTGGAAATAAGAGAGGCGGTCTGTGCACTGGTGATCAAGCCAGGACTAGTCGGAGGGATTAAGCGCCTGAGTGAAGTGTATTCTTGGATGAACAATTGGAGTATTATGCCAATTGTTACTTCTGCATTTGAATCAGGTTTGGGACTTTCTCTTTGGGCTCAGTTGCTCTCATTAAGAGATGAAAATGATATGGCGCATGGGCTGGGGACATTCGCCTGGTTGAAAGAAGATTTGTTAACGCCGCCATTTCGAGCTTTTCGAGGTCAAATTGATATTGAGCAAGTGGAAAAAAACCTGTCTGCATTTCGAATCAAAGAAAGCGCTGTTTGCCAGCTGGTTTTTACGTGTGAAAATCCCTAGCTTATTCTTATTTCTGTTTTTATGCCCCAGTGCCCGTATTGAAGCACTTCTACCTTTGGTCCGAGAAGAACCGTTACCAGTACTACTGGTTCACGGTATTTTTAGCGAAGAATATATTTTGCAGCCATTGCAAGAAATTTTGCGAAAACATGGAGTAGTCAGGCAAGCAGTCGTCCCCCACGAGTGTTATTTTGGTCAATGTAGTCTTAAAAATGTGGCAGAACTAATTCAGCAAGCTGCTGTCAATTTGCAAAAAAAACATCAGGTTTCTCAGATTAATATTGTGGCTTTTAGTATGGGCGCTTTAGCGACACGCTATATGATTCAACGTTTAGGGGGTAAAGAATTTGTCCATAAATTTGTGTCGATTTCTGGACCGCATGATGGAACTTATGTTGCTTATCTTCCTCAGTTTTTAACAGGAATGGGCGATATGCGACCCGGAAGTGATTTAATTGAAGATTTGAAAAAAGATTTAGATCCTTTTGGTAAAGTACAAGTTTATTCAATTTACACACCCTACGACCTGATTGTGATTCCAAATACAAGCTCAATCCTTCCAGGATCTATTGAGATAAGAAGTTTTCCAGTTGCTCTGCATCACCAAATGTTAAAGCATGAAGATGTCTTAAGCGCCGTTGTGCATATGCTTGAGCCTGAATTGTCTAAACCAGCGCTACATATTGAGAAAGTGCATGTGGCAAAGTGAAATAGGTCCCAGTGAACGCGTGGCAATTTACGGGGCTAACAGCGATGCTTACTTAAACGCCTTGCAAACTGTGTGGCGAAAGGGTGGCGTTGCTGTTTTGTGTCCAATGCGTGATCCGGTTTCTGTGATCGATGAATGGTTGGCTTTTGTGGATTGTCATAAAGTCATCGTGCTCGATGCTGTCGCAGATTCATTTGAGTCAAATCACGCCAAACTTTTTTTTCATGAAGAAAATAGACAACCAAAAGTATTTCATTTTCATCCAAGTGCCGGAACAATTTTGCGGACATCAGGCAGTAGCTCTAAACCCAAAAGTGTTTTTCATACTGTTGAGCAGCACGTGGCGAATGCGATCGGCGTTATTGAGGCTCTTCGTGTGGATGAAAAAAGTCGATGGCTGTTATCGCTGCCCTTATATCACGTGGGTGGGCTTAGCATTGCAGTGCGTTGCTGGTTGGCGCAGGCCAAGGTGGTGGTCCCGCCCGTCAATTTTGAAATGCAATGGGCAATTCGGGAAGCAGGTATCAGCCACGTGTCGTTGGTCCAAACGCAGCTTTTGCGTTTGCTGAAAAATCCAAGCGACATAGCAGCATTGCATTTGTTAAAAGCCATTGTGCTTGGCGGTAGCGACATTTCTCCTGAGCTCTTAAAACGTATTCAGGAGTTGCATTTACCTGTGGTTAGAACGTATGGCATGACAGAAATGGCCTCGCAAATTACCGCAACAGCACTAAATAATTTTTGTGAAAATTTAGATTCATCGGGTCGATTATTGCCAGGGCGCGAACTAAAAATTGGCGAAGATCAAGAAATTTGGGTCAAAGGCCCTATGCTTTTTTCTGGGTACGTAGAGAGCACGACAATTTTTTCAAGCAGAGATCCTGATGGTTGGTTTCATACTGGTGACAGGGGTTTTATCGATGACAATCAGGATCTGCATGTTTTAGGTCGTCTTGATAGTATGTTTATTTCAGGGGGTGAAAATGTTTACCCTGAAAGTATTGAAAGAGAGCTCTTATCATATCCAGATATTGAAGAGGCTATGGTGGTTGCTAGACCCCATGAAGAATATGGCCAGTGCCCTGTGGCTTTTATCAAATTCAAAACTGATGTTGATTTGGATCAAGAAGCATTGGTTGCTTATTTAGAAAAGCGGTTGGCTAGGTTTAAAATCCCGCGGCAATTTTTACCATGGCCAAGTGATGTACCTTCCAATGGCATTAAGATTCCTCGAAGTTGGTTTTAAAAGCCAAATGGCAGTGGTCTACTATATGTATACACATGAGAATAACTGCCCTCGACATTCCTCCTGCTGCTTCTAATCGTATTCCTCTTGAAAAAGCTGAATTGGATAGGTTATCAGAAACAACCGTTGAAGCGGATGCATATGAACATATTTCATCTCCAGAAATCGATTCTTTTCATTTTAAAGAAACTTGTGATCAGCGCATGGCAGATGATACTAGGCCAGAGCCTAAAATTTTAGCACAAATATTGGCGCGCCTTTTTGGGCAGAAACCAATGCGGCAAATTTCTAATTTTTTCTCTAGCTTTGGTTTAGGAATTTTTTTTGATGCCCATCGAGATTATGCAGTTCTACCGACCAGTTGTGTGATTAAAACGAGTCAGGGTCTGCCCTTAAAAATCAAAGGTCAAGAGCAGACAGCACAATCTTTTGCGGAACAATTTAAACCTCAATTTTTAACAATTAGTCCAATTCAAGCCGTTGATAAAACGATCCAAGTAAAAGAGATGCGCTATGAAATCTTACCGCCTAGCCAGGGAAAATCTCACTATACAATTATTTACTACGTGAGAAGAAAAAGTGAGTCGCTTCCTGTTCCTATTCTCGGAAAACTATATGATTGGATACGTCCTATTCTGTATGGCTCCAAAGAAGACTGGGAACCTATTCAAATCAATGTTCATCGAGATACCGGTGAGCCAGAAGCAATCGTTTATGAAACATCTAACTATACGGGCAGTGCCGGGACCTTTGATTTGGTCAGCCCTAAGAATTTACATTTATCTACTAAAATCATGAAACAAAAAAACGGCAGTTGGAGACATTCTGTTTATCAGAAGGATGGCAATGTAAAATCTGTTGATATTGAAAATCCTTTTCATGACAATCAGCTAGAAATGATTTTTGTCTCGTGGAATGGTTTATACGATGTCAGACAAATGGTGGAAAAACGGGGCTATCAAACCAATATCAACATAGGCCAGCCCAGCCTGTATGAATTGCCACAGGCGCCACTTGCCTTTCTAGACATTGATACTTATTGCGATAATGGCATTGATTTACGAGCACCTTGGCTTAATGATCGCAAAAAAGGCCGATCTGTGATGCAAATGCCTGCCAGAAAAACCCATTTGATGAGCCAAAAAATGAACCTGATTGGCAGCCGAATGCCCTTGATTGTACAGGGTATTGAAGAGCAACCCGTCTAGACAGGACATTTTTGTCATAGTCTGTACGTGGGCTTTTAAGAGGCATTATAAAAAAATAGAACAAGTTAGAATGGCGTTCTAATCAGATATTGTGTCGTTAGTTTACTGAATTTCATGACCCAATTAAAACCGTAAAGTTGATGAGTGGTACTAGATCAAGTTATTCTTCTTGGCAGATAGAGGGAAATCCCCTCTGCGTTTAAGGAGGAAATAATGAGAAATGGTAGGAACACAGGTTTAAGAAACCTTTTGAGTGTAAAGACTGCGATCTTTACCGGGCTTTTGGCTGGTGCCATGGCATTGACTGCATGTAGTGGTCCGGGAACTGCAGGCCGAGACGGTAGAGACGGTAAAGATGGCACCGGTGGCGGTGGCGGTGGCGGTGGCGGCGGTAGTGGTAGTGGTTTAGAATCGATATCTGCTGGTAAGCATTGCACAGAATTTACCTTTAATGGCATTGCGGAAGGAACAGAAACAGGAGCCAATAGAAGGAAATTTGCTGTTATTGCTATAAATGAGAGAGGCGGTACAGTACCTGATAAAGCATTGGATGATCAATATTCAGACAGCAAAGGCTGTGTTGATTTAAAAATCATTAAGGGTCACTTGAATAAGGTTACGGTTACCAAATCAACTGGTTCAAATGAAAATTTCTCATTTTTTGTTAATGGTAGCGATGTTGTAGCTGCAGAGCGGATTGTTAATCTGACTGCGAATGATGTTACCGAGTATCTTCTGAGAATGGCAAATATCAGTATTTATGATGTAAATAAAATTCCGAACATCGTTCTGGGAGAACTGTATGATTCCATGCGTAAATGTTCTGATTTAGCCGATGATCATGAGAGTGGCTATTTAGGTGCGGGAACTAAATTGGGAGCGGGTATACATAGTATTGTTAAATGCTTACAAGCTAATCCAACGCTAATGAAAAAATTGGCAACAAAAGCACATATATTTAAACCTAGCGATGGAAAATTTGCTGGGCGTGATTTGGATGATAGTGGAACATCCCTAACGAGTAACGCTAGCTTTTTAGGTAATAGTGGTACTGCAAGTTTCGGGGACGGCAATTTTTCGATTGTCGCCGCGACTGCTGGTGGAAGTTGCACATTAGATCGAATTATGCTTGCTAATGACATGAATGTGACCTACCAAATCGCCGGCAATCTGATACTTCAAAACCAAGTTGTTAATAGTTGTACAAGGACTAATTTTGATGACAAATATGATGGCATTCATGGTGTAGAGACCATAGGCTCTCTTGGTATGGAGGCTCATTATGGATTCGTGCTTTTGTCTAGAGGCGAGGATAATACTGGTGATGCGGGTACTTTTGAGTATATTACTGCTGGTATAGCCTATTTTGGTGCTAAAGGCAATAGCGATAGCTATGACTGGAACCTTACGACGGGAGATTATCAAGATTACAATTTGAGTAATTTCTACCCGGGTACAAATACGTTGCTAATGGTTGACAATATGGATGAGGATTCTTTTGTCACCGCAGTAACAACTCCTACTGATGGTATGGGTCCTGTTGTTGACGAACATACTACGTGGATGATATTCCAGGCCGCAACTTCAGCTACAGTATTTGCAAGCGCTACAGCTCCAGCAACTTATTATGATGATGCTCTTACGGCGACCGCAAATGCATCCCTGTTCCAAGAATGTAATCCTTCGGAAGCAGTTAAATTCACCATTGCTGGCTATACTGCAAATCCTACGACTCAATTGATCGTTAGGCAACAAGTAACAGATTCTTATGAATTTGGTGTCGAAAATGAAAATAACTTCCGATTAATTGCTGGTAGCATGCTCATGACATTTTTGAGTGTTGCCGAACCTGATTCTATCGGAGCAGTTGCAGAAGCAGCTATGGATAGAATTGAAGCTGATCCTGTTTTAAGTTTACTCATAGATAGACGCGACATATTGACCAGTGGCGGTGCTGTGAGTATTCCTCCAGTTGCCTTGTTGCAGATGATTGCAAGAACAGGTGCGCTTTGTGTGCCGGAAGTTGTTGCTTTGGGTGGTGGCTCTATGACAGAAGTAGGCGATGATATGTTGCCAGTTGAATTGGATAGTGATGGTAAGATTGCTAGTGTCATTACCTGGCCAGGTTCTAGTCGACCTAACCATATTTTCTCTGGTGTAGCACCCCATAGCAAGTGTGTTAGCTCTTGTTCGACTAACCAAGATGATATTTATTCTAACTTAACTGGTATTTGTGCTAGTTACTGCGCTGATCCTGCAGTGAAAGAAGTTAGCGCAACTGTTGGTTCGATTGTGCATAAAGCTACTGCACAGTAGAATAAGTTAGTAAGGCGTTGATTCGTCAACGTTGTTAAAATGAAGCCCGCGTGTGACCCACGCGGGTTTTTTATTGGCGATAAAGCATTGCTGCGGTAATGGACTTGGCCAAGTTGTCAAATTCGAGATATGCTCTTATAAGTGAAGTTCAAATTCAATTTGGCGGAGATTGACGCAGATGATGGGAATTATATCAGGTCTAGTGTTGCTTTGTGTTTTAGTGGTGGTGCATGAGCTTGGGCATTTTCTTTTTGCCAAAGCTTTAGGTGTGCGCGTTTTAACATTTTCCATCGGCTTTGGTCCCAGGCTTTTTGGCTTTAAGCGTGGCGAGACAGAATACCGTTTTAGTGCGGTTTTGCTTGGTGGCTACGTCAAGATGTATGGCGAGTCTTTAACTGATGTTGTAAGTGATGAAGATAAAAAGCATAGCTTTATGCACCAACCGGTTTGGAAGAAATCGCTTATTGCTTTTGCTGGACCTTTATTTAATTTTATTTTGCCAGTTTTATTGTTCTTCTTCGTTTTGTTGGGCAGTGAAACAGTGCTTTTACCAGTTGCCGGTGTGGTGTTACCGGATCAGGCCGCAGCGAAGGCAGGTTTGCAACAAGGTGATCGAATTTTAGCGGTTGACGGTCAAGTCGTAGGAACATTTACTGAAGTTGTGAAGAAAGTATCTGCTAAACCTGAGCAACCCATTCAATTAGAAATCGAGCGTTTAAATGCTGCTGGTACCAAAGAGCATTTGCAATTAACCGTCGTGCCAACAGCAGAACCAAATTCCCATCCGCTTTATCAAGGTGAATCTATTGGACGTATGGGCATGATGCCAGCCATTCAAAAACCTATAATAGCGGTGGTTCACCCTGAAAGTATAGCTGCGAAAGCAGGTCTTCTCAATTTTGACGAAGTTATCGAAATTGATGGCAAAGCGATTGCGTCCGCAAAAGAATTATTTGACCGGTTGCAACAAAATCCTCATCAAGCTTTTCAATTGAAGATCAAACGCTTGTTGCCAGAGGGAAAAGCAACAATGCTGTCGATTTTATTGCCAGCGAGTTCAGAAATTTTGCCCAGTTTTAAATTGAATACACAAATCAAACGTTATGCTGTGACAGAAGATGAGCTCGAAGATGCTTCTTTTCAAAAACAAATTAAACAAACTGCTGTATTGATGCGTACGGTGCAAGCACAAGTTGGATTGCAACGTGGTTTAGCATTTGTGGACGGAACATTGGCTGGCGTTGATCCAAATAGTACGGCAAGTGAATTAGGTTTAATAACTGGTGATCGTTTGGTTGCCGTCGATGGAAAACCTGTATCTGCTTGGGTAGAAGTTTATAGAATATTTGAGCAGACACCCGATGAGCACCATGTGGCGGCTATTGTGCGTGGTGATACATACTTTTTAGCAGCATTTCGTTTAAAGCCTGCTCCGAAGGCAGATTCTCAATTTGCACCACCAGCTGGAAAAGTTTTTGGTGAACAAATTGTTCAAGCTTATGCAGAGGGCCCCGTGGAAGTTCGACAAGTTGGTTTTTTTGAAGCATTACGACGCTCGATTGAACGCACTGCGGATTTAATTTGGATGACCTTAAAATCATTGTGGATGTTAGTGAGTTTTAAAGTGCCAGTCTCGCAACTTGGTGGGCCAATCATGATTTTTGGTGTGGCGGGGCAGGCTGCTGCGCAGGGGATTGCATTTTATATTTATGTGATGTCGCTGGTCAGTGTTAATTTAGGTTTGCTCAACCTTTTACCAATTCCTGTATTGGATGGCGGACATCTACTGATGTTTGGCATTGAAGCTGTGCAGCGTCGGCCATTAAGTTTAAAAACCAGACAAATAGCAATGCAAATTGGTTTAATGTTTATTTTGGCTTTGACGGCAATTGCTTTGTTTAATGACTTTTCCCGGCTGTTTAATACAGCCGGATAAAATCACATCAGAATATTAAAGTTCTGATTTTTGGGAAGTTTTCCAGAGATTTTGGCAATATTTTTGAAAATGACCAAGACCATCCATGATTATTCTTGCAGGTGGGGTAAGGGCATAAGTCACAATCGTATTAAAAGCAAAATATGAAACAACTGACGAAGTAAAGTTAAAAATATGGATTCCTGCGCGGCGTAAATAACTGGAACCTGGTAAAATATTCTGTTGGGCATTGCTCCAAAAAGATTTTTTGTGGTCTTGTTTGATGGCTGGAAACAGATAATTAATGCCCCCAAACATCTTTCCTAAAATGTAATCATAAGTCCCAGTTTTTTTAATCAAAAAATAACTTAATACGTCGTTAAATGCAACTTTTGGAGTAGCCTCTACCACGGCGCTGCCAAACCAATGAGACTTAAAGTGGATGAAGAAGTATTCTTCAAATGAAAGGTTCGTCTTCGCTTTTTGCCATTCTTGACCTGCTAGAATAATCGCTCTGCTTAAAACATCAGAGCCATAATTGGCAATATGGCCGGCAGTATCGGCTTCTAATCCGTACTTGGTTAAACTGTAAATTTGACTAAGTTTCGCGAGGACTTTTACCAACTGGCTATGGACATTGTAGAAGTCATAAGTGTGCTCTGTTCCACCAACTTGAATGGAATGATACGCCTTGCTTATGGTTGGAATAATTTTCATGGCATCTCTTAAGACTGCTCCAGATGCGGGATCTTTTTTTAATTTGACGACATAGTCTTGTAACAATGCATCCAAAATTGAAAGCGATGAAGCGTCTATCAAGACCTCGCCTGCATTTGGAATTCGTTTTACCGCAAAAGTATAGAAGTCAAAGGAAAGATCGACTTCTTCTATTTTATTGGCGACGGACAAATTAGAAAACACTAAAGAAATCAATAGAAAAACAGTGAAAAAGCGCGTCATATTGTACTGTCCTATGTGTAAAATAAAATATTTTAGTGAGAATAAGAGTTTAAGTATCCAATAATAAATTATAGTCAAGCATTTCATCTCGCCAATAACTCGATCTTAGCGGTATCACTTTAAGTTAAGATATTAGGAGTTGCAGATGATAAATCCCGTCAGCAAATTTTTTTCCACAGGCCCAAGTAAAGCTATTGTATCTGCTCCAGCTGAATCTGAAATTGTAACTATACCGCGACGGGAAAACCCGTATGAAGATGATCAGTTTTTATACAATTCAGGAACATTTGCTTTTGATGCACGGCTTAAAAGCAATCAAGAAGCAGGAAGAATAGCTGATACCATTTGGTCGGTTGTCTCGCCTTTGACACGAAGATCGTGTTCTTCTGAAGAAAAACTAGCATATCTTTTATTTGCAATTACCAATGGATCTGAGCGTCATAAAAAAAGAAAAATGGAAGAGTTAAGACTTATTGGAAAACAAGACACTGAATTACAAAAAAGGCGTGAAGAGAATTCAAAACAAACAACTGCACAAACTGCCGTTGTTGAAGAGAGACTTAAGGGTGAGCAAGATGTTCTTAAAACGCATGATAGAAAAATAAACGACGAGCTGCAGCAAATCAGCCAGCGAGCTGTACAAGAAACACAAATACTCAGCGGCTTAACCAGCTCACTGCATGAAGCTATTATGAGTGCAATGAGACAGGCCTGAGATAAAATGCCTCGAGTTAATCGAAGCATTTTATTTCTCAAGTAATTATATACGGCTTCCTAAGAATGGAAAATCCAAGAAGCTGTCGTAGGCGGGGACAGAACTTGCCGCGTCTTCTGTGGGTCCCAAAATGGCATCTTGAATCTGCAGCAGAAGAGACATGTCTGCACCGGGAAGAGCTAAAAATTCCTCAAGAGTTTCTTCTAATAATTCCAGGTTGTTGATTGACAAATTCCCTTGTAAAATTTGTTCAATTGCCTCAAGGAGTTCAGAGAAAGTTTCCTGAAATACCTGACTTTGTAGTTTTATTTGCAGTTGTTTTAGCTGCGCGATAGTCGTTGCACCTATTTCTACTTCTATTTCTGATCCAAAAGCTGAGGCTCCCATTTGATTGTAACGTGCCAGTTCTTGTCTCGCTAAATCTACTAGTTCTTTATTTGGGCCATGCCGACGCGGAGTGCCATGTGAGCTTCTGGCATTTTTACCATCTTTTTTCGCTTGCTTGTATCTGTCATGTTTTCCTGCAAAAGCCATTGGTGTGCTGGCCAGTAGGAAAAGAAATCCTATCAATAAAAATGTTGACGATATAAGCCTAACTGTTTTTCCCATTGAGGTTCTCCTGTATAGGTAAGTCTTGGCTTCTAGTGAAACAATTTCGCAGTGTCAATGATTGGAAATTTTAATTTGAACGCTTGCAGGGGCCTATTTTAAAGCACAGCCAGCTTATGAACGGCGCAAATAAAAGCTGTGAAAAAAATATAAGAAAGCTGACGAGCAGCAGGACGCTGATTGCAATTTTATCTAAAAAAATGCTGAATCCCAAGAGCCAGAGTCCAAAAAAATAAAAAACAAAGCTGCAAGGAATGACGATGCTTATAGATGCAAGTTTTAAGGAGGTGCGTAAGTTTAACGGCTTTCGCGTTGTGTATATATAAGTCAGGCTCATCGTGGTTGCGGCAAAAATAAAAGAGAGAAGCACGGAACTCGCGCTTAAAAGATTGCTCAAAAGGGGAGAGCTGGCATTATAAAAAAATCCAACCCCCGATGTTGCGCCCCAAATACAGAGAAAGAGCGTCAAATAATAAATAAAGATTAAAGCAAAAGAATGAAACAGCAATTTGGGGATGAGCATAAGTACTTAGTTGCATTTGGCTGGGCACATAGTTCAAAATCTCTCCGCCCGGAATCTAGAGCATCAACAAAAAACTGAAACAATACTTAGAGAGCTCAAGTGCTGGCAGGCATTTGGCGACTGATGACAATCTCATTAATCGTAACGTTTTCAACTGGTCTATCGTTTCGATCACGTGCGACGCGTGCAATCTTGCTAACTAAATCAATGTTTTCAATTACTTTCCCAAAAACACTGTGTCGATTATCGAGATGGGGTGTTGGTCCTTCTGTAATAAAAAACTGAGAACCATTGGTGTTGGGACCAGCATTGGCCATTGACATAATACCGACAGCGTTGTGCCTTAAAGAAGGATCAAATTCATCTGAAAAATTATAGCCTGGGCCGCCAGTGCCATTTCCTAATGGATCGCCACCTTGGATCATGAAGTTAGGAATCACGCGGTGAAAAATTGTCCCTTGATAAAGAGGTCGTTTGACTTTTTCTTGTGTTTTAGGATCTGTCCACTCTTTGGTTCCTTCTGTCAGGCCAACAAAATTGGCCACAGTTTTTGGTGCTTTTTCCCAATAGAGTTCAACAATGAGATCGCCCATATTTGTTTTAATTGTGGCATATAATTTTTGACCTTTTTCTAGGCCGAATTCATTTTTTGTAGTCATTTCATTTCCTTTTAAAGCGTTATCTTTTTTAACTTTGTTGCTAGAGCGTAAGACGTCAACTTTGCCTTCATAACGCATGGTATTGTCTTCGGTATTTTTGTTTTGACGGTTGCAGGCTAGAAAAAGAGGCAGAAAGATCAAAAATAACAGAATACATTGGTTCAATTTTTTCATAAACACCTCTACTTTTTGGCCAGGCTTGCTTTCTAGCTTGAACCTAAATATTTCTCAATAACAAAAGCAATATCAACTTTTAAGCCCGATTACTCTTTTAGTAAATTGGCGCGCATGCTAAGCCTTCGCAAATTAGAAAAGGGAAATTCATGCCTAAAGCAAAGACATTTCAAGATGTGATTTTGCGGCTACAAGATTTTTGGGCCAAACAAGGTTGCCTGATCTTGCAACCGACAGACGTCGAAGTGGGTGCAGGCACACTCAATAAACACACATTCTTACGAGTGCTCGGGCCTGAGCCATGGTGTGCAGCCTATGTTGAGCCCTCGAGGCGACCGACCGATGGGCGTTATGGCGAAAATCCGAATCGCTTGCAGCATTATTACCAGTTTCAAGTGGTGCTAAAGCCTGCTCCTGGCGACGTCCAGAATTTGTACTTAGATTCTTTGCGTGCTCTTGGGATGGACCCTGCGATGTTTGACGTTCGTTTTGTCGAGGACGATTGGGAGCATCCAGGTCTTGGTGCTTGGGGTCTTGGTTGGGAAGTTTGGGCGCAAGGCATGGAGGTCACCCAGTTTACTTATTTTCAACAATGCGGTGGCTTAGAGTTAGACCGCACTTGTGCAGAATTAACATATGGCTTGGAACGGCTCGCCATGTGTATTCAAGACGTCGATAATGTCTACGATTTAGTGTGGGCCATTTTACCTTCAGGCCAAAAAGTAACCTATGGCGATGTCCATAAACAAGATGAATACGAATGGTCACATCACAATTTTACCCATGCAGATGTTGGCATGTATTTAAAACATTTCGATGATTACTATAATCAAGCACTGGCTTTACTCAAAGAAGAGTTGGTTTTGCCAGCTTACGATTATGCTTTAAAATGTAGCCATTTGTTTAATATCCTCGATGCCAGGGGCGCGATTAGCGTCACAGAACGTGTAGATTATATTGGACGTATTCGAACTTTAACCAAAAACTGCGCAGAAACTTATTTAGAGTCCAGGCAGAAAAAAGGGTTTTCGATGTTGAAAGGAAACGACCATGCCTGATTTATTATTCGAAATTGGTTGTGAAGAAATTCCCGGCGGTAGCATTGATCCAGCTTTGTTATGGATAAAAAATGAAGCTGAACAGAAATTGGCAGCGGCAAGGCTTGTGCATGGCGAAGTCAAAGTCTTGGGAACGCCTCGGCGTTTGGTTTTGATGATTCGTGATGTTGCCATGAGCCAGACAGATTTGTCCATGGAAGTAACTGGCCCCAAAGTAGAAATAGCTTTTGACGCCCAAGGCAAATTAACCAAAGCCGGTTTAGGATTTATTCAATCCAAGGGTTTGTCTAGCCAGGATGCATTCCAAAAATCAACACCGAAGGGTTTGGTAATTGCTGCCCATGTTCATGAAAAAGGGCTGGCTGCCAAAGATGTTCTTCCTGATATTTTGACGAAGTTGTTGCAAAGCATTCCTTTTGTAAAAACCATGTGTTGGGATGATACCAAAGTCACTTTTATCAGGCCTATTCGTTGGATTTTATGTTTGCTGGGAGAGCAGGTTCTGCCAATTTTTTTTGGTGAAGTGAAGGCTGGTCATCAAACTTGCGGCCACCGTTTTTTATCGCCAGAATTTGCCAAAGTTGAGAGCATCGACACTTATTTGAAGTTTCTTGAGAAAAATTGGGTCATGCTCGATGGACACAAGCGTAGAAAAATTATCTTAAAAGAAGCAGACTTATTGGCCAAGCAGGCAGGCGGATTTTTAAGGCAAGATGAAGAACTACTCGATATCGTCAAAAATTTAGTAGAATATCCGTGGCCAATTTTAGGACATTTTGAAGAAAAATATTTGGAAGTTCCTAAAGAAATTTTAATCAGTGAGATGCGTGAGCACCAAAAATATTTCGCAGTCACCAATAACCAAGATGACCTACTGGCAGCTTTTATTGTTGTTGCTGGTACTAAACCAAAAGATAAAGTTTCTTTAGCGGCGGGAAATACCCGAGTTCTGAAAGCGCGTTTTGAAGATGGCGCCTTTTATTATCATGAAGATCGCAAAGTTTCTTTTGTTGAATACGTGCATCGCTTGAATAATGTTCTGTTCCAAAGAGAATTAGGATCGCTTTTTAACAAAACTGAGCGCATCCAAATCTTAACCGATTATTTGTGTGCACATTTACCAGTTAGCAAAGAAGTGAAATCTTGTGCAACCAAAACTGCGCAACTATGTAAGGCAGATTTAGTGACGGGTGTGGTTGGACAATTTCCACAACTGCAAGGTGTGATGGGCAGGCAATACGCTTTATTGTCAGGCGAAAAAGAAGCCACTGCTCAAGGTATCGAAGAACATTATTTGCCTCGTTTTGCCGGCGATGCATTGCCAGCCTCGGACGTTGGCGCTTTTGTCGCTTTAGCGGATCGCATTGATACCATTGTTGCAATTATTGGCATTGGTAAGGCGCCTAAAGGCAGTGCTGATCCTTTCGCGCTGCGTCGGGCAGCGATTGGTTTGGTGAAAATTATTTTTTCCAAAGGATATCAGTTCTCTTTAAAGCATTTTATTTCTCATGCCATTTTATCGGTTGAGAAATCGATTGTGCTTAAAGCAGATGTTTTAGAAGAAGAAGTTTTGCAATTTATAGCGGCCCGTGCTCGTGGTGTTTTGCTGGAAGAGCTGACGGAAAAGAAAGCGAATAATTCTGTTTTGTTGGTTGATGCAGCCATGGGTGTTGGTTTTGATGATTTAGCTGATTTGCATTGTCGGGTTTTTGCTTTAAATCATTTGGCTCAGCAAGATGTGCAGCTATTTATTCAACTTGTTTCCAACTTAAAAAGGGCAGGCAATATCGTCGCAAAAGCAAGAAACGAAGGTTTTTTAGCGGACGATGTTGCGTTTGATGCGGCTTTGCTTAAAGAAGTTTGTGAGCGTGATTTGTGGCGCGAAATCCAATTGGCTCAAAAAAAATTAGAAACAGAAAATAGTGGCACCACATCGATGCAGCGCTACATTGATCTACTCGAGCAAATTGCGGGCTTAAAACCTTTTGTCGATCGTTTCTTTGACGAAGTGATGGTGATGGTTGATGATGTGAATTTGCGCAATGCCAGATTGGGATTGTTAGCAAAAATTCAAAAAATGGTTTCGTCGATAGCTGATTTTACAAAGATACAAATAGATTGATTTAGAAAAGTCTTTATCGCTTGGCTATCGGTTCAAATTTAAAATCTTAAGGGAGATTCTTTCATAGAGCTGTGTGAATGGCAAATGCTTCACTATTTTTTGGCAAGTTAGTACTGGTTAGACGATAACAAGCGAGATTTTCTATTTCTTTGCGTACTCCACCATTTGGATATCAAGTTCTCGCAAATTCACAAGAAGCGCGTGCCATGCCTCGTCAAAAGAAATTTTGTTTTCATTGGAGATAATTCCGTCCCAGGCTAAGCGCAAAACACCGGGTTGAAATTCCTTGACCAAAGCCCAAAACGAATTTGGCTCTAGAGTCTCCCTGTTCTTGAAAGTGTTTCTGATTGCTTTTACAAGGGGTTGAGTGTTTTTGCATCGTGGAAAAAGTATAACCAAGTCATAAATATCTTTCCCTCGCGAATTTGCCGAGGCTCTTTTGCAAAGAGTTTCAAGCTTTTCTGCAAACATTTGCTCCGGCGGATAAACATACCACGAAATCGGCTCCGTGCCTGCTAGTAGAGGCGTCATCATTTCTCGTTTGGGTTTGACCTCGAGCCTATCGCTAAACGCAACATCGATATGAATTCGAGAGAGCTTCTTCAGTTCACCGTCTCTAGCTGGAGCGTCGCCAAGCTGATAAGCACAGTCAAATCGAAATCCTCCGTAGGTCTGATCAGACATCAAGTCATCGGTCTTCACATCGCCAAACCAGAATCCATCCTTTAAGTCTGCTCTTAAAGCTTGAACGACCAAATGAGGGACGCTTTCCTTTGGGAGAGAGAAAGCTAAAGCATCGACGTCTCTTGTAAATCGGGATGACTCGATGGTTTTCAAAAGGGCAAATCCACCTTTAAAGATCAAATGCTCACTGAGAACGGGATGGTGCTCTAGCCTTGCGACAATTCGTTCGAGCGCCATAAGCACCCGTAAATGATTGAAAGAAAAATTGCCACTTGCGAGCTTTTTTAATGCTGTCGTCACTTCAGCTACTTTTTTTGATTGGGTCACGCGAGCACCTCAATAACCGGTAAAATTCTATGGAAGACGTTAAGCCTGACAGCCATATCCGCAACCTTTGCCAACGTCGTTTTCTTTTGATTAATGGCGGTCCTTAGAGATTCGATTCCAATCATCTTACTCATTTGTCGGTGATAGATGAGGGATTCCACTAAGGTTCGCTCTAACGAAGTAATCTTGAAGCCATCTTCTTTATTAATTCCGATTTTCCATTGCGGATCGGTCATTCGAATCAGCTTAAGGCCTTTTTGGCTTGTTCGTTTCTTTTTATTAACTAATAGCCAAGTCTCTTTCGGGATGAGGTCTGTGAGATGATAGTAGACTAGCGCAGATAGCAAACATATTGCACTTTGTTCACCGACTCTTAACACAGCGGCTTGGAACTGTTGATATTCATTGTAGTCCGCTTGAGGAACTCGATAAACGCCACGTTCAAGGCGTTCTAAAGAACCGTCCTTTAGCCACCGAGAAAGTTGATAACGCGCAACACCGTGCTGCTCGGCTTGTTTGCTCGAGAATGAAATTTTTCTCAAAGGCCTAGGTATTTTCATGGCAAGAGACGACATGCTTCAAATATGACATTTTTTAAAAAATTTGTCAAATTTGTAGCAATTTCGTTAGGGAGACTCTTTCATAGAGCTGTGTGAATGGCAAACGGCCGATTTTTTTTAAATTGTAATTCTTGAGTCTATCTTTTTTTAAAGTAGTACGTTAGTTCTAGTTTTTTTAATAGTGTTATTAGTGGCCTCGACAAATATTTTGAGGATGTGAATGAATTATTTTGAAAATCCGAATTTTTGGACTAGTGCATTTTCATGGCATAAATCGATTTTTCCAAAAATACTTGGCCGAGTCTTACTGTTTGTAGTGTTTTCTTGTTTCGTGACTTTTTTCTTTCAACTAACGGATTTGAGTGTTGAGTTAGATGTTGGCCCTTTTGAAATCTCGGGAACGGCTCTTGGGTTATTGTTGGTGTTTCGTGTGAATTCGGGTTATGAGCGCTGGTGGGAAGGGCGTAAGTTGTGGGGATCAATTATTGGTCATCTCCGGAATCTGGCCATTTCAGCGATTGAATATGGTCCTCAAAATTCGCAATGGAAGAGAGACTTTTTTGCCTGGAGCATTGCCCTTGCCTATGCTGGTAAGAAAATGCTGCGTCCCAATTTTGACTTGTCAGAGCTGTCGCAATTTTTGTCTGCTCGTGAAATTGAAAGCTTAAAAGGCTTTCGCCATTCTGTCGGCATTGTTGGTCAGCGTCTTGCCGCGTTGCTTCGTGATGCCAATCAAAACCATGGTATGAACGGATTTATGTTTATGCAGCTTGATAAAGAACGGCTTTTTTTACTGGAACAGATGGCGGCTTGCGAGCGCATTTTAAGAAGTCCTCCTCCTCCAATCTTAGAGATTAAAATTCGCAGCTTTCTTGTTCTGTTTTTGCTCATGGTTCCCTTTTCCTTGGTTGACGAGCTAGGTTGGTTTTCTCCTCTGGCCATGTTTATGATTACCTATCCTTTGTTGGCTTTAGATCAAATTGGAATTGAATTACAAAATCCATTTTCAAAAAATGCATTAGACCATCTTCCGTTAAATGAATTTACGCAGAATATTCATAAAGAACTTTTGCTTATTATCCAAGACAATCTCAAATGTGATATTTGTTTGAGTTCTTGCACGTTATCTGAACATTCAACAGGCAGCGATCTCTGTCAAAAAGAAATAAAAATTCAACCGTCTTTTGAGTTTAAATTGCGGCAGGTTCATTAGTTTTCAGATGGAGCGGGAAACGGGAGTCGAACCCGCGACCCCGAGCTTGGGAAGCTCGTGCTCTACCAACTGAGCTATTCCCGCAACGCTTCGAGGTTATGCCGGTAAAAACCACATATTGTCAAGACAGCTTTACTGGTTTGGGCACAGCTTTAAGTCTCCTGAGGTTTCTCGAGTGGAAAAGAAATAGCTTTTTGCTTCGTTTCCAAAGTCGATTTCTACTTTTAAGAAAGCAGCCGATCTGCTGTATTCTTGGCAAAGAGCTCTTAGTTGAGGAGAGCTGTTGGCTGCTTGTATTTTGATAGAATCATAAACAGCATCAAAATTTCTGCCTTTGGTTTGTAAGATTTGATCGACCAAAGGAGCAAGTGGACTGGTTTTAGAAATCATCGATCGAATTAAAAAATCTGCTCGCTCGGGTAGAGCTGCAGCAGGCAAACTGAAAGCGAGGCAGGCGAAGAGGGTCAGTGTTTTTTTCATGATGAGATTTCCAAATATTTTTGTTTCACAACAGAAAGGTTGCTTGCTGGTTTGTAGTAATAAGCTCTTTGTTTTGGCTTCATCACATACAAAACTATCCCCTAGCCAAGTCCTTTTGAGGTGATAAAAGAAGCGCTTCCTAAACAATAAAAGTCCCGGCGGGAGCTGGTACGGAGAATTCAAATGATTGAAGAAAGATTGCATAAAGTTTTGGCGCGTGCGGGTATTGCTTCTAGACGGCACGTTGAACAAATGATGACGGCTGGTCGCATTAAAGTGAACGGCAGAACCGTCAAAGAATTAGGTGCTCAAATCGACCCCGATAAAGACCATGTATTTGTCGATGGCCGTCGCGTAAAAATTGCCGCTGATCAAGTGGGTGAGCGCGTTTACTTTTTGCTGAACAAGCCTATCAAAGTTTTAAGTACAGCCAAAGATGAGCAAGGCCGAAAGACTGTGCTGGATGTGGTCGTGGGCGCTTCTGAAGGGCGTATTTATCCGGTGGGCAGGTTGGACTATGATGCAGAAGGCGCTTTGCTTTTAACCAACGATGGCGAGCTAACCAATTTGTTGATTCATCCCAAGCATAAAGTGCCCAAGACTTATATGGTCAAAGTGAAAGGCGTTCCGACCGATGAGCAACTGGCCAAGCTGCGACGCGGAATTTATTTGGAAGATGGCCCCACGGGACCCTGCCAAATCGAAGTGATCAAAAAGGCCAAAGTGAATACTTGGGTGCAGGTAATTTTGACCCAAGGCAAAAATCGCCAAATTAAACGCATGTTCTGGCGCATTGGTCACCCGGTGCAACGCTTAGTGCGAACTCACTTTGCGGGTATTAGCACGGAAGGACTTGAGATCGGCAAGTACCGAGCACTGACCAAACGGGAACTGGCTTATTTGCAGCAAGTTGCCCAGCAAAAAGAAACAGGGATGCCGAAAGTTCCAGCCAAACCTTCCGTTGCGCGGATTAAGGTTGGGCCGAAAGCAATGAAGCAGCCTGTTTGATAGGATTTTATAGCATTGTTGATGACAAACAAACATTAGCCAGCGAGGCGCTGCTACAATCCAAAGTGACCGGCTCCAGGCATTGCATTCTCAAAATGGTTTACAAGTTGCTGCTGATAGAATGCCGCCACCACATGATGTTGCCCTGCATTCTGAGCTACCTGAAATGCAGTATTACCATCAGCATTTGTTGCGTCCTGATCTGCGCCAGCAGCAAGAAGTAAATTAACGATATCAAGTAGTCCAAGCATTGCTGCTGTATGTAGCGGTGTATCACCAAAGTTATTTGCAGTGTTAATATTTGCATGTTGAATAAGTAATCGGACGATTAGAATATTTCTATATCGAATAGCTAAATTTAACACAGTGTCTCCGTCGGAATTTGTAATATCTATGACTGCTTGGTTGAAACCAAGTATGGTGTCAACAGTTTGATAGGCAATTTGTTGATTTAAATTTGCAACAGCTAAATGCAGAGGTGCTTCGCCAGAAATATTTAATTCATTGATATTTTGACCAGCAAGAACAAGCTGCTGAATTTGATGAACACGGCCATTACCTGCAGCTACGTGCAATGGATTTGCAAGTATCGAGGTTGAAAAGTTGAATACGGCAATAAAAGCAATTGTTGTTCTAATCATTGTTTCTCATTTAAAATATTTATATTGTTTGATTTCTAAAAACAGCAAGCATGTGTAATGTAAAATCTGACAAAGTCAAGCCAGCTGCAGACTGCTTATTATTTTTTAATTAACAAAAAAAAGATGCATGTTTTAGTAATTAAAAAATCCAATTAAAATCTTAAAGTGTATAGGTAAAGCCAGTAATCGAGACCGTTTTTAATCGATTTTGCTTAGATCTAAATATGTTGTTAGACCAATTTTTTCCAAATCTTTTTTTGCAAAATAAATAAGAAAAATATCTTTGATGCGTTCGTTGTAGCTTCCAATAGCAGCCTGCACCAGGTAGCGGGTGCGTTCTGCCACTTCATAGGGTGGCAACAAGTCAAAAGAACCACAGCCTTTTGCATAAAAGACGACTTTGTTGACAGCATCGATAGCAAATGGGTAGCGAGCACAAGAAATGGGCCAGTGTGGATATGCGCCACACATTCTATTTTCATCGAGAAGTGTACAAGTTTGCGTCCGATCTTGCGTGAGGACAGGAAAAATTTTAGCAAAAACAGATTCGCTAAAATTCTTTTGCGAATCGTTCATCGTATTACCCAAAATGGTCAGTCTAGATTTTTCATGAGTCATATGCTGGTGAAGTCCAGCGTCGATTAAAGCCGCGATGTCGCGAAGACGCAAAGAAACAATGGAATTAGGCCCAGTGCAGCAAATTTCTAAACAAGTTTCGCAGTCGGGAACTTTTCCCGCAGGCACCATGATTTTAATGTCTTTATAAAGAATAAAACTTAAATCAAAACGCCGCCAAAGTTGTTGGAGTTTTAACCAATTTTTAGGATGATAGACGCGATGTTTTGCTTGGTCCCATAGGCTGCGCAACTGTTTTTCTGCAGGACCGATACTGCGATATTCGGTCATAACAAAGAGATAGGTTTCAACGAAGGCGATACCTCAAAAGCAGCACTGGTTTTTTGACGAATTAGCGCGACGTCGACATCGGGTGCATGTTCGGTGAGCGTTAATTTTTCTCCACGTTTGACTTCGAAGACTGCAAGTTCTGTGACGATCATGTCGATACACGCTTTTCCTGTGAGCGGTAAAGTGCACCTGGGTAGAATTTTAGGCTCGCCATTTTTGCTTGTATGTTCCATGGCGACGATAATACGTGGAGTGCCTGCAACCAAATCCATGGCACCTCCCATGCCCTTTATTAATTTTCCTGGAATCATCCAGTTGGCGATGTCACCTTGTTCCGATACTTGCATTGCTCCTAAAACTGTTAAATCAATGTGGCCTCCTCGAATCATGGCAAAAGAATCTGCCGATGAAAAAAAAGAGGCGCCTTTTACAATGGTAATGGTTTGTTTGCCAGCGTTGATCAAATCGGGATCTTCTTCGCCTTCGAAAGGAAAAGGCCCCATGCCTAAAAGTCCATTTTCGCTTTGCAAAAAAATGTGCATATTTTCTGGGATATAGTTGGCGACTAAAGTTGGCATGCCAATGCCCAGATTAACCACGGTGCCATCTTTTAATTCTTGAGCGATCCGTTTGACGATTTGTTCGCGGCTAAGTGGCATGATTTTGTCCTTTGAGGCGATTGGTTTTGTGCTCAATCCAGCGTGGGTAATCTTTCCCTTGAATGACGCGTTGGACATAAACACCAGGGACGTGGATACTTTCAGGATCTAATTCACCTACTTCGACAATGTGTTCTGCTTCGACAATGGTTATTTTGGCGGCCATGCACATCATTGGATTGAAATTGCGCGCAGTTTTGTTAAATACCAGATTACCAAAGGTGTCAGCTTTAAAGGCGCGGACGAGGGCGAAATCGGCATGCAAAGCTTCTTCTAAAATATAAGTCTTGCTGTTAAATACTTTGCTGTCTTTGGGCGGCGATGCCTTTAGAACTTCGCCATTACTGCCATAGCGCAATGGCAAACCACCTAAGTGAACTTGAGTGCCCACACCGGTGGCGGTGTAAAAAGCAGGAATTCCCGCACCGCCGGCACGAATTTTTTCAGCCAATGTTCCTTGAGGAACGAGCTCTACTTCGAGCTCGCCTGATAAAAATTGACGTGCAAATTCCACGTTTTCACCGACGTAGCTAGAAATCATTTTTTTAATTTGCTTGTTTTGCAGCACAAGTCCTAAACAGTGCCCCGTGGTGCCGCAATTATTGCTGATGATGGTGAGATTTTTTGTGCCTTGATCTTTTAAAGCAGCGATTAAATTTTCAGGATTGCCGCAAAGTCCAAAGCCACCAACCATTAATGTGGCGTTATCCGAAATATCAGCAATTGCCTCGTGAGCAGACTTGAAATGCTTGTTCACTATTTTGCCTTTTTTAAAATGACGAAAGTAGTATAACAACCAATTCAGAAATTCTCTATAGGAAATCATATGACTAAAAAAGTGCTTGTTCCGATTGCAGATGGAAGTGAAGAAATAGAAACTTGCTCGATTGTCAATGTGCTGCGGCGAGGTGGTATTGACGTTACCATGGCTTCGGTCCGGTCGATTTTAAAAGTGACAGGAGCGAGAGACATTCAGATTGTGGCAGACAAACTTTTAAGTGATTGTCTCGATGAAGTCTTTGACATGATTGTTCTTCCAGGCGGCATGCCTGGTGCTGAACACCTGAGAGATAGTGATGAGTTGACATCGATGCTAAAACGCCATGTCAAAGAAGGTCGCTATTATGCTGCTATTTGTGCTTCGCCTGCAGTGGTGTTGGCACATCACGGATTATTGGCAGGGAAGAAAGCCACGGCGTATCCAGGTTTTCAAAAAGATTTGCCAGAGACGTCATGTGCGGATCAAATTGTTGTCATCGATGGCAATTGTATCACTGGTCAAAGTCCAGGGACTGCTTTAGAGTTTTCCTTGCAATTATTAGAAATTTTAGAGGGTGCTGAAAAAGCACAGCAAATTCGTCAAGAATTAGTCATGTTATCGGAGAAATAAATGAAACGACAAATTGGTGCAACTGGCCTCGAAGTGAATGCCATTGGATTTGGTGGTATGCCTTTGTCAATCAAAGGCAGGCCCAATGAACCAGATGCTATCAAGGTGATTCATGCAGCGCTTGATGCAGGGATTGATTTTATCGATACGGCCAATGTTTACTGCATCGATGATAATGATTTAGGCCATAACGAATCTTTGATTAAAAAGGCGCTGCAAACTTGGCGTGGCGACGGCCCCATTTATATCGCGACCAAAGGGGGACTTAGACGTCCAGGTGGCGATTGGGTCACCAATGGTCAACCCAAAGAATTACGAAGAGCTTGTGAAAGTAGTTTAAAAACGTTGGGTGTGGACCATGTTTTTCTATACCAATTACATGCACCCGATTCTAAAGTACCTCTGGCTGATTCTGTCGGCGAGATTTCACGTTTGCAAGAAGAAGGAAAAATAATTCACATTGGGCTTTCGAATGTCAGTGCAGCAGAATTAAATTCGGCGCAAAAAATTGTGCGCATCGAGACTGTGCAAAATCGTTTTAATCCAATGTCTCAACGCGATTTATACAACGATGTTGTCGATGCTTGTCAAAAGCAAAAAGTGACCTATATCGCTTATAGTCCAGTTGGCGGCGGCGGGCATCATGTGGAAATGGCAGAGCATCCATTATTACTTGAAATTGCCCAAGATCACCAAGCGACACCCTACCAAATCATGTTGAGTTGGTGCTTGTCGAAGGGAAGGCATATTTTGCCTATTCCTGGCGCAAGCAAGGTCAACAATGTGGTCAGCAGCGCGGCTGCAGTTAAAATTCATTTAAAAACTGAAGAGATACAAAGAATCGATGAGTTCTCGGTCGTGGCTTAAACAAAACTGAAGATTAATAAACTCTCTCTGACACGTATGTGTACAGTTGATTGTCATGGTCGGGCTTGTTCCGACCATCTAGAGCGCTAACAATTCTTGTGCCCTGGATTCCGGAACGAGTCCGGAATGACAAAGCATCGTGAACGCTTAAGTCCTATCGATAGGAAAGTCGGTAAAGCGTTGCAGCTCTTTGTCGATGATGTCCATCATTTTTCCACCGGCAATATTTGCTGGTTCGTTCATGATAATATATTCGATGAGACCAGCATCTAAAAGCGGACGATTGTCTTTACCATTTAGCAACGGAAATTGAGCACGCCATTGATTTTGGTAAAAGTTGTATAGCTGCTCAGCGTAAGCAAGTTTTGGTTTGTCATCACTGCAGGGTTTTCCATTGGCAAATCGATATTTCATGCGCAGCAAATAGGTTTCATTTGTGTCCACTTTTTGTTCTGGCTTTGGTGTGGGCTCGGATTTCATTTGTGCTTTTAATTCTTGGAATGTTTCTTTCCAATTACTAAACGGTGAGACTGGATAGGGAGAAGGTTGGGGAATTTTTTCGATGCTGTCGACGCTGGGATGACAATTCTTAAACACATATTTTTTAAAACGTTTTTCAAAAAGTCCCACACACTGGATCAACCCCGCTTTTTCGAGCGTTTTCACGGCACGACGCAAGGTGCTGTCACAAATTCCCAGCAGCTTACTCAACTCTTTGTGCTTCACCACAAATTCGCCAACAGCACCCTTGGGTAAAAGAGAAAGCTCCGCCCAAACAATGCGGGCCCGTGGTGATAAATTAAAGTTACGAATAATATCGAGGGGGATACAAACTTTGCTTTCCATAAACACTCCCAAGCTTTTTTGACAAAGCTTGACAAGCAGAACCGGAGTGTTAGTTTTTGCTCCAGTTCCGACGGGAACTTGCCGCGCCTTAATCTTTTCCGAGAATGGAGGCGCGGTACTTTTATTGACCGCACACCATGCGCGATCAACCAAGTAAAAAAATCATAAATTAAAACTGAAGTTGAACGCAAATTGTTTTTGAAAAAACAATTTGCATTGTCATGGTCGGGCTTGTTCCGACCATCTAGTGCACCAACAAATCTTGTGCCCTGGATAAACTGGACTCAATTTTTAAAGCTCAGTTTGAGGATGACCGTTTTGCTTTTGCTGCGCAATTTTTTCTGCGACTTGATACAATAATCGACCTTCATACATATCGAGCATCGTTTGGTAAGTCACAGCAGATACTGATTTTCCATGGATATTTTCTTCCTTACTTGCAATGCGCATCAAAAAATCAAACTCACCTTTAGAAGCGGAATGCCCAAAAGAAGTTTGATAATTTGCTTTCAACATTGCATTGATCTCGTCTTGCGATAGCATCTGATCCATGTTTGTGTCGAATTTGGAGAATAATTCGCGCAATCTTTCCTCATTAAAATTTCCTTCTGCGTCGTAAACACCGGTATGGCTATCATGTACGCCTTGTTTTATATTGGTTATATTCAAACTAAACATATCCCACATAGAATAATATGTTTTTGGACCTACTAGTACACCAACAACAGTTGAAATTTTCACGGATTCCATGATCCCAAATCCCAGTTTTCTTAAACCCTGATATGTTTCCGGAATTGTAATCAGGCCATTTTCATTGGTATCAAAAAATTTCACATGAGCTTGCAAGGCAGTTTCTGCCTTTGCTGTCGTAGAAAAACCTGTTGCTACCAACATAAAAAATAATATCTGTGCAGAATATTTCATTTGCATTTTCCTTTGCTTTTTTTTAAAAAACACGATTGTTCTTAAGTAACCAATTGAAACATGTAGCAATTGGTTTCTATTTTACTGATTTGCATTTTTTTATGGATTTTGTGTAGAAAGTGTTTTGGCAATCTTTGCTGCGACGCGAGCATTGTCTTTGATGAGAGCAATATTGCATTTAAGACTTAAACCACCGCTGTTCTGGGCAATTTTCGACAGCAAATAAGGCGTGATCTCCTTGCCTTTGACCCCCGAACTTTCCGCCTCTTGTAAAGCCTGCGTGATAAGTTCTTCAATGTCTTCTCGAAGAAGCGCATTTTTTATGGGGACTGGATTGGCAATCAATACGCCGCCATTTAGGCCCAGTTGCCATTTGATATTGAGCAAACGCGCAATCTCTTCAGGAGTATCAAGTTGAAAATCAACTTTGTAACCACTGTCTCGATAATAAAATGCTGGGAATTGATTGGTTTGAAATCCGATAACCGGAACACCTAAAGTTTCCAAAACTTCTAATGTGCGGCCAATATCTAAAATGGCTTTGGCTCCAGAGCATACGACGCCGACATTGGTTCGCGACAATTCTTGTAAATCTGCCGAAATATCCAAGGTGCTTTCACCGTGGCGATGAACACCACCAATGCCGCCTGTGGCAAAAATCTGAATGCCAGCCTTTTGAGCGCAAATCATAGTGGCGGCGACAGTGGTGGCGCCATTTTTTTGGGTAGCAATGGCGTAAGGTAAATCGCGTCTGCTTAATTTGATCACTGGGTGGCGAGGATTAGGCGTCCCGATGTGTTCAATCTCATCTTTGCTGAGCCCAACGCAAATTTTTCCAGCAATCACCGCAATGGTCGCAGGAATTGCACCATTGGCACGCACGACATCCTCAACGCCCAAAGCAGTTTCAATATTGCTTGGGTAAGGCATGCCGTGGGAAATAAGCGTTGATTCTAAGGCCACAACCGGTTGATGCGACGCCAAAGCATGAGCAATATGAGGAGCAATGGCGAGCATCAATTTGTCCTTTAGGCTACGACGCGTACGCGTTTGTTCGGAGCGGTTGCGGCTGGGAATGTAACCCGAATATGAGCCAGGCCCCCTAGGCGCTGCAGGTAATTTAAAAGCTTTTCGATGCTCATCTTAGAAATTTTTCCATTCAGGAGCTCGCTGACGCGAGGCTGCGGCTGGTCGAGTACTTTTTCAAGATCCCGCTGCTTGTAGCCTCTCTTTTCGACAACGTCCAAGATTGAATTAAGGAGGGCAGCCTTTATCTCCAATGCTTCACTCTCGGCTTCATCGAAACCCAGGTCTTTGAACACACTCCCGGTTGTGACGTGACTTGTCGTATTTTTCTTTTTCATTTTTTTGCCTCCCGAATTCTCATTAGGACCCTTTTTAATCTGATTTCAGCGGTTTCTAGGTCGTTCCTACTTGTCTTTGCACTCTGCTTTTCGAACGAATGGAGCACGTAGACAGTGTCCTCTATTTTCGCGAGATAGATGACGCGATACCAAGCTCTTTCATCCGCTTCTTTAAGTTCAAAGACCCCAGATCCTATGCTCGTCATTGGTTTTGAGTTTGCTGGCTGCTTCCCTCGTTGAAGGAAGATCAAGAGCAAAACCCAAATCTTTTCGTACGTCGTCTGGAAACTTTCGCAGGATATCCAGAGAATCGCCCTCCCAAGCGATCTTTGCCCTTTTCTGACTTGCTCGCTGCATTTCGACTCCCTGGGATTATACTTTTTATCGTATACTTTATTTGGTATAGATGTCAAAGAAAATTTAATGAACCACAGGCAGTTCAAGGGGAGTGAACGCTTACTTGTTTTTTTATTTTCCAGCCGTGTAAGCATGCTCATTGGCTGGCTTTTTAAACAAGAACAAAAATAAGATCATAACAACCAGAGAGTATCCGGCAAAGGAAAGCCAGATTCCTTGCCAATGGTAGTGACCGTCGATCATGAAAAAGCGATCGATCATAATACCGCTGAGGACGCTGCCAAAGAAAGCGCCAAATCCGTTGCACATCATCATGAACAAGCCTTGTGCGCTGGCACGCATACGAGGCTGTACTTGGGTTTCCACAAAGAGCGAACCCGAGATATTGAAGAAGTCGAAAGCCATGCCATAGACAATACATGACAAGACAATCATCCACAGGCCGCCTGCGGGATCGCCAAACGCCAAAAGTCCAAAGCGCAAGACCCAGGCCAACATGCTCATGATCATGACGTTTTTGATGCCGAAATTACGTAAGAAAAAAGGAATAGTAATAATGAAAAGCGTTTCCGATATTTGTGAAATCGATAAAATGACGGCTGGATGCGTCACGGCTAGACTATTTTTGTAGGCATCGATGGCGGCAAAATCATGTAAAAAAGTATCGCCGTAAGCATTGGTTAGCTGTAACGCAGCGCCCAGAAGCATGGCAAACAAAAAGAAAAGCGCCATATTGAAATCTTTAAACAATGAGAACGCGTCGAGACCTAAGTTCTGCCATAAAGTCGCGTTGGCGCTTTTTTGATGTGGTGGGCATGCTGGCATGAAAAAACCGTAAATAGCGAGGACCAGTGAAACCGCAGAGGCCACATAAAATTGCGCGGCTGAGGTTTCAAAACCAGCAAGACTTGTGGTCCACAGAGCTGCGATAAATCCGACGGTTCCCCATACACGAATGGGGGGATAATCTTTTATGACATTTAAGCCAGCTGCATTCATGGTCGAATAAGAAACGGAAATGGAAAGTGAAATGGTGGGCATATAGAAGATCATATTGAGTAACATGACCCAGAACATGACTTTGGGATCATTGACTTGAGGCACGTAGCAAAGAATAGCGGCGCCCATCAAATGATAAAATGCATATAGTTTTTCAGCGTTTATCCAGCGGTCAGCAATGATACCAGAAATGGCGGGCATAAAGAGGGAAGCAATGCCCATGGTGGAGAAGATTGCGCCGAATTCTGTTCCAGACCATTGTTTGGTTTGAAACCAATAAGCTCCAATTGTGAGTAGCCAAGAACCCCAAACAAAGAACTGTAAAAACTGCATAATCGTCAAACGAAGTTTCAATGTCATTTGTAAAAGCCTCACAATAAAATTAGTTGGGCAAGATATAATGACTTTTTTAGATTACGCCAGTGAGGAAATAGCTACTTTTAGTGCTGCCAAAAACGTTTTTGGGAATTTAAAAACCCCCTTTTTGAGGGGGATTTTAAGAACATTTTAACTGCTTTCTTGACTAGTTGGCGTCTTCAAACTCAGCATCGACCACATTGGAGTCTTGTGGTTTAGCGCCTTGATGCTCGCTTGGACCAGCTTTTGGTTGTTCACCATCTGCAGTACCTGCGCCCGCAGCAGGGCCTGCTTGCTTGTAAAGCTCTTCAGCCAATTTATGGCTCGCCGAGGTGAGATTTTCATGGGCAGCTTTTAACTCGTCCACAACTTGAGAATCAAGCTTTTCTTTGGCTTCTTTCAATGCTTTTTCAACAGGCTCAATCGCAGTAGCAGCCAATTTTTCTTGATTGTCTTTGATCATTTTTTCAACATTATAAACCATGCTGTCGAGCTTGTTGCGTTCTTCGATCAACTCACGACGTTTTTTGTCTTCTTCCGTGTGTTGCTCGGCATCTTTGACCATGCGTTGTATTTCATCGTCAGACAAACCTGAGCTTGCGGTAATCGTGATGCGTTGTTCTTTGTTAGTCGCTCGATCTTTGGCCGACACATGAACAATGCCGTTCGCATCGATATCAAAGGTCACTTCCACTTGTGGAATGCCGCGAGGTGCTGGTGGAATGCCTTCTAAGTGAAAGCGTCCCAAGGTGCGATTGTCACGGGCGATTTCGCGTTCGCCTTGCAAGACATGAACTTCGACAGAGGTTTGGCTGTCAGAAGCAGTGGAGAACACTTCCGATTTTTTGGTAGGAATCGTGGTGTTACGAGGAATCAGCACTGTGGTGACGCCACCAAGTGTTTCAATGCCAAGGCTTAAAGGTGTGACGTCTAACAAAAGCATGTCTTTGACATCACCGGCCAGAACACCAGCTTGGACTGCAGCACCCAGGGCCACGACTTCATCAGGATTCACTGAGCGATTTGGTTCTTTGTTGAAGAACTTTTTCACCAGTTCTTGCACCATGGGGATACGGGTGGATCCACCAACCAAAACGACTTCATCGATATCGCTGACTTTTAGTTTGGCATCGGCCAAGGCTTTTTTGCAAGGTTCCAAGGTTCTTTCTACGGCGCTTTCAATCAGCTGTTCAAATTTGGAACGGGTTAGCTTCATATTGAGATGCTTTGGCCCTGTCGCATCTGCTGTTAAGAAGGGCAGGCTAATCTCAGTTTCTTTCACATTTGAAAGCTCAATTTTGGCTTTTTCTGCGGCTTCTTTGAGACGCTGAATGACCATTTTGTCTTTCGCAACGCTAATGCCTGTGTCTTTTTTGAACTCTTCAAACAAATATTTCATCAAAATATCGTCGAAATCGTCTCCACCTAAGCGGGTATCGCCGTTGGTTGAAATTACTTCTACGATATTTTCGCCCACTTCCAAGATGGAAATGTCAAAAGTGCCACCACCAAGGTCATAAACAGCAATTTTTTCTTCGCTTTTTTTATCAAGTCCATAAGCAAGCGCGGCTGCGGTGGGTTCATTGACAATGCGTTTGACATCAAGACCTGCGATGCGTCCGGCATCACGGGTGGCTTGGCGCTGAGCATCATTAAAATAGGCAGGAACCGTGATAACGGCTTCTGTGACTGACTGTCCCAAATAGTTTTCAGCTGCCATTTTCAGTTTTTGTAAAACTTTCGCAGAGACTTCAGGGGGGGTAACGGTGTTGCTTTGAACTTTAAAGCCAATGTCGCCGTTTTCAAGTCTGACACAATTAAAGGGATGATGTTCGATTTCTGTTTTGCTCTCATCAAAGCGACGGCCAATAAATCGTTTGGCTGAAAAAATAGTGTTTTCTGGATTGGTAATTGCTTGACGTCTTGCCGATTGGCCGACTAGAACATCACCATCCTTGGTATAAGCAACAACAGAAGGGGTTGTGCGTGCGCCTTCTTCGTTGGGGATAACTTTAGGCTCGCCGCCTTCCATAATGGCAACAACTGAGTTGGTTGTGCCAAGGTCAATTCCAATTATTTTACCCATGGTCTATGCTCCTTAACTTAAAAGTAGAATCTTAATACGGATTATTTTTACCCTGGTAACATAGGCAGCTAGTGGAATCAGTCAAGGATGTGTTTGAATGAATACCTGGAAAAAAAATGACTAAGATAGAAATGAAGAAAATTATTAAACGCTATAAAAACCGTAAATTGTATGACACAGGCAGCAGCAGTTATATTACCTTGCATGATATTGGAAGTATGGTCAAAGAAGGCCTAGATGTTTTGGTGCTTGATAGTCAAACGGGAGAGGATTTAACCCAGGTGATTTTAGCGCAGGTCCTTTTAGGGGAAGAAAAGAAAGTGGCTAAAATGCCGCGTGCTTTGCTGCAAGAAATCATGGCGTCAAGCAGTGAAGTTTTGACTGATTTTTATAAAAAACGGGTGGCCTCTAATCGTGATGTCCGTCTTTTTTTGGAATGGGCCCGCGAAATTAAAAATTTACACCAGACCGTTTCTCGCCTGGAAAATCGTGTAAAAGAATTAGAAGCTTCTCAAATCAAATTGCAAGCAGCCAATCGGAATGAAACCCAAAATGGGTAAAGAGAAAGAAGTTTTAGGAATGCCTCAACTGCATTTTATCTGCGGTAAAGGAGGTGTTGGTAAAAGCACATATGCGTGCGCTTTGGCTAAAAAATTGACGCAAACAAAAATGCGTACGTTGCTTGTGCAGGTCAACGCCAGCGATAGCCACAGTGCTATTTTAAAGACAGCGCCAATTAATTCCAATTTAGAACAAGTAGAGCCATTGCTTTGGGTTTTAAACGTGACCCCAAAGGAAAGTTTGCGCGAGTATTTATTGCTCAAAGTTCCTTCGAAGTATTTGTATAAACTTATATTTGATAGTCCATTGATGCGGGCATTTTTTAAGTTTGTCCCTTCCCTTGCTGAAATGACTATGTTGGGAAAAATTTGGCACCACGCTGAGGAAAAAAACGAGTTTGGACAGCCACGCTACCAACGCATCGTTGTTGATTGTCCGGCAACTGGTCATGGTCTTCGTTTTTTAAATGTGGCCAAGACGGTCTATGCGGGAGTTAAAAAAGGTGGGATTGCCAAGGAAGCATTGCAAATCGCCCAAACACTTGCTGATCCAAAACGCAGTGGCCTGCATGTGGTCACATTGCCTGAAGAAATGGCCGTGAACGAAACATTGCAATTGATGAAGGCTGTTCACCAATCAAAAGCTATTTCTTTGTACCGGGTTGTGATGAATGCATTGATAAAGCCAATTTTTGACGAAGCCGCTAAAGAAATAATTGAGCAGATAGTTACTTCCCCTCTTTTATCTGATTTTGACCGGTTGTTAACTTGCGGCCAAAAAAGAATTGCCCAAGAAGAAGCAGAGCATTTCCAGGTTTCTCGCATCCAGAACGTGGTGGCGGATAATATCAATTTTTTGCAATTGCCTCTGCATGTGGGTGGCGATGAAAATGCAATCATGGAGACAATGCTTTTCAAATTAAATGCATTTGATCAGGCAAAGGACTTTTAAGTGAATTTTTCTGATGAGATTCTACAAAAAAAGATCGTGGTTTGCGTCGGAGCAGGAGGTGTTGGCAAAACAACCCTGTCAGTCGCTATTGGATTTTTAGCAGCATCTTTAGGAAAAAAAACCTTGGTGATGACGATCGATCCTGCCAAACGTTTGGCTGATGCTTTAGGGATTCACGTTGCAGGAAAGCCGGTTCTTTTTAACCAAAAATTAGACTTGGATGAAAAATGGCAACCCAAAGCGCCACTTTATGCCATGATGCTTGACACCAAAACGGCTTGGCAAGATTTAATCATCCGTCTATCGCCTGGTTATGAGACTCGTCAGTCTATTTTTACCAATCGTTTCTATCAGCATTTATCAGAAGAGATGGCGGGCTCACAAGAATTTGTTGCCTGTGAGGCTTTGTATACGCTGGCCAATGAATCAGATTTTGATTTGATTGTTCTGGATACGCCTCCAACAGTGCAGGCCCTGGATTTTTTAGAGGCTCCTGAACGCGTATTATCTTTTTTAGACCAGGAAGCTTTTCGTTTATTTTCAGCGAAAGGGTTTCCTTTTTTGGGTGGAACAAATCGAATGTTGATGGGAATGTGCAGCAAGTTTGTTCCTGTTCAATTCTTGCAGGAGTTAACTGAATTCTTTGGTGTTTTTTCTGAGCTTTATGAGCCTCTTGTTCAAAGAGCGCATCAATTTTTACACTTATTAAAAAGTCAGGAAACGATGTTTTCCATTGTGTTAGCGCCCAGAGCAAATGCCATTAGAGAAAGTATTGAACTCGTGCATGCGTTGCAAAAAAGAAAGTTTGGGGTAGATGCACTTATTGTCAATCAAGTATCTCCCTTCGTGTTTTTTGACGGGTCATTGTCAGAACAAGAAGAAGCTTTGCGTTCTTTACTATTTTCTATGGTTTTAGAGCCCCAAAAACGCGATCAGTTCCTAACGTCTATGAGCACGATGCTAAATGAAGAAAGAAAAAGAGCCAAGGAAGAAAAAAAATTGCAAAATGAGCTTCAGCAAGCAGTCTCTGTCCCTATGTTTTTGCAATGTCCCAAAGTTCCGCCAGCTTTAAGCTTAAATGAGGTTTTACAAGTGCTGTTACCTAAACTTGTGAATTAAGGTACACTTAAAACAATGCAGCAAATCGTGAAACGTATTTTAGGGATTGATTTAGGACTTCGCCGTACTGGTTTAGCGGTGAGTGACGAATTGCATATGACCACAAGAGCATTGCCCAATCTCATACCGCAAAGTCGCGCAAAGGATGTCGCCTATTTGCTTTGTTTGTGCCAAGAGCTTGAGGTGGGCTTCGTTGTGATTGGCTATCCGTTGTTGCCCAGATCGGAAGAAGAAGGCCCTATGGCTCGTCGGGCACGAGGATTTTCCGTTGCGTTTGAAGAAGCCGCTAGGCAAGCAGGGCTAACGTTAGAGGTACACTTGTTGGACGAAAGTATGACCTCTAAACAAGCAAGCAAGAGGTTGATTGCATCTGGGATACCTAAAAAACGTCGGCAAGAAGTTATTGACGGTGAAGCGGCACGTATTTTGATTGAAGATTTTATCGCGCATTCAGGGTGAAAAAATGAAACATCGATTGATGAAATTGGGGATGTGGATCGCTATAGGTTTAATGTTTGTTACCTTGGGTGGTGCCTTTGCTTATTGGAAATATTTAGAAAATTTAGCGTCTATTCCTGGGGAAAGTAATGTCCGCGTTGAGCTGGAAATTAAACGAGGAACCAGTCCTCGGGCTATCAGCCGTCTTTTAGAAGAAAAGCAACTGGTGAACAGTGCTTTTAATTTTTACACGTATTTACGTTTTATTGCCCAAAAAGCAGAAAATTTAAAAGCGGGGTACTATGTTGTCTATGGCACTTACACTCCCAATGAAATCATCAAACTTTTGCAAAAAGGTTTGAAGAAAGAATTGCGATTCACGGTCCCTGAAGGCGCGAGTAAAAAAGAAATCGCCAGTATTATTGAAAAAGCGGGTCTCATGTCTAAAGAAGACATGTTGAACGCAATGAACAATCCTGAGTTGCTCAAGGAATTTTTTATCCCAGAAGTTAAAATCGGAAACAAGCTCAGTGTCGTTCCAGGCGGCATCGAAGGGTATCTGTTTCCTGATACTTATCAGTTCGCGCCAGGCACAAAAGGTGAAACGATTTTGCGCAGAATGCATGTGCGTATGTTGCAATTGATTGATGTCGATATGCAAAAACAAATGCATGAAATGAATTGGAATTTGCATCAAGTGCTAACCCTGGCTTCCCTCGTGGAAAAAGAAACGGGAGCTGCCACGGAAAGACCTTTAATTGCTAGCGTTTTTTTGAATCGTCTCAGAAAAAATATGAAATTACAAACGGACCCGAGCGTCATTTACAGTATTGATAATTATGACGGCAATATTCGAAAAAAACACTTAAGCATTCGCCATCCATATAACACCTATATCAATTGGGGACTTCCTCCCGGGCCTATCTCGGCGCCGGGTTTAGAATCCATCCGCGCTGTGCTGTGGCCAGCTCAGACATCTTATCTTTATTTTGTAAGCCGTAATGATGGCACCCATCTTTTTTGTCCAACATACGCATGTCATCAAAAAGCGGTGAAAGAGTGGCAGGTGGATTATTTTAAAATTCCTAAGGCGACTTTGATCCAGTAATTGAACGGCCGCTAAATTTGTATCCCTCAGGTCGTGATGATATCATTGACCGGGTATCAATCAAATTTGGGGAAGTCATGGTGAAGGGTCCAGTTGAGCATTTCGTCGAGCAGCGTTCAGTTGAGCAACCAATAGTGAAGGCTCCTGAACCCCAAGTTCCCGTACCGGATACAATAGATGCATTTGGGCCGGAGCACTTTGAAGAAGAAGACGATGAATTTCATGAGGCGAAGGGCTTTGGACCAATTGCTGAAGAGAAAATGGACGCCTGGTTTGCAAAACAGACAGAAGAAACAAAAACAAATCCCAAAAAGCTTCCGCAGGAACGGCGCGATGAAGCCAAATTACTCTGGGAAAAACGCGTTAAGCAAATCGATGCTAAACAAATTAAATCATGGTCTGCTGACTTAGGGAAGTTGGCAAAAACAGAGCCCGATGTTCAAGCAGCCATGCAAGACAAGAAATTTGAAAAGCAATATCAAAAACTGATAGCGGAAGTTCAAAAGGGTACTTATTCAAATATGAAGCTCGCTTTAGAATCAGGCAAATTTGAAAAAGTGAAAGCGCTGTTGGGTAGCCCGGTTTACACAGATTATATTCGAGAATCGACTCTTTTGAGCTGGAAAGCGGTGGGCGGCAAAGGAAGGCTAAAAGAAGGAGGAGCTGCAGCACCAGTTTCACCCGATGTGTCGATTGAGCACCCGGAAGGTCCTTGGGTAAAAGACAGCAAAAATATTGAAGGTGGAGGATGGGTCACAGAGGCTGCTCTCAAGAAGGCAGCAGACGCTCAAGATTTACAGCTAGGTCGCAGTGATCCTAAAACACAAGGCTTGTTAGAGGCGAGTAAAGCCCTGAGGGACTCTTCACTAGATATTGCTGCTAAGATTAATCGAGGCGAAATAGGTGGCAACCTGTTCATAAGAGAACTTTCAGAAACAAATAAGCTGCTACTCAAAGCCTTGGGCGGGGATGAGAATGCTGAGAAGGCAGTGCGACAGGCACAACGCTTGCGAGTGGCGCGCGTTGATTTATCGGAGAGTCAGACCCATCTAAAAGAGCAGGTCCAACGGATAGATGAACAGTGCGAGTCGCTTCGAGGTACGTTTGATGTTTTGAATGCTGAGCGCCGAGAGCAGATGAAAGAGGTCAGCGGTGAGCCACCAGCTTATTTAGAGGCTCTGTCTTCGCAGGTAAAATCTGCGCTGGGGACAAGTTCGCGTCCAGAAAATTTGGGTCTGGATTTGAGCAGGCTTATCGCTCAACAGGAGGTTTTGACCCCAGAAGCAAAAGACGCTGTTGTTCGTGTCTCGCAATTTAGGGCGGGGCTTAAAGACGGCAGCAAGCTGGTTACCTATAGTTCATCTGTCGCACAAGAAAAAGAAGAAAGGCTGGCGCGGTATATTACTGACTTAAGGGTCTTATTGAAAGATCCAGGTGTGAGTCCAGATGTTCAAGAAAAATTACAAAAAGAGTTAACTGCAAGCGAGACAGCCCTTGAAAGCCTAAAAAAATTCAATGATCTTGCTCTGATCTCTGAAAAAGAAACTTCTATAAAAGCGAGCTTAGATAAACTGGAGGAAGAGAAGAAGTCTGTTGCTGACACATTTGGAAAATTGCAACGTGCTGCTCATTTAACAGAGCGTATGGAGCAAGTCGTCAAGGTGAAAAGCTTGACGGAACGCAAACGTGCCTTGGTTTTTGATCGTAGCAAGCTAAAAGCAGAATTGACAGAATTAGAACGTGTTGGTGATAATGACGCGCTTGTCAATCCAAAAACTGTTGGCTTTAAGGTTAGTGCAAATCCCGCTGATCGTCAGCAGCGCATGATGGAGGTGCGGGAGCTTGTAAGTCAGACCGATGCCAAAATCAAAGCTGTTAATGATTTGTTTAACGGTGCATTAGCGAAAATAAAAACTTTTGACGCTGATCCCACAAAAGAACTACCTGAAGCCAGTTGGGGTCAAAAGATATGGGATGTCATTGTAAAAGGCACAGTGATTCCAGCTGGCGAAAGGCTGGGTCGCGAAGATGTTTCAGATTTGGTTCGTGAAAAGCTCATGGCGGACAAAGGAATTACGCTGCAAGAATCCTATGTCGCACTCGGCGAAAAACTGAAAGGAGCCAAAACCGTTTCCGGTGCGCTTGAACTCATTCAATCACTTCAAAAACTTCCTGAATGGGCTTACAAAAACCCTCAAATAGCCAAAGAACTTGCTGGCGATATTGCGCATGCCATTTCTATTTTGCAGCAAGGTCCTGAAGCGGGAAGATATAAAGGAACATTGGATAGTATTGTAACGCGTGTTCAAGCAGAAGGTTTGGCTAGCGATTTATTGGTAGGAAATCGGACAGAGTACGAAGATCGCGAGGTACCGGCTGAAGTGTTTGCATTAATGCATATGGCCAAAATGGCTCCCTATGTCGCTCGCGCAGCCAAGCCAGGAGAGACGACGCTGGGCAATATGCTTCGTGGGATAGGGGGCGAAGGCTTGATAGGAGGCGTACTGGGTAAACTTGGTGACCTTGGTCAAGGTATAGTGACGACCAGTATTGAGAAAAACGTGGCACGTTCCTTGCCGACAGGAACGGACGCGCTAATTACTGCAGCACAACAACTTTATCGTGGCGATGGTTATCAAGACGTTGCTAAGCGTTACGCTGCACGTGAAGCGGCTAAAGCAATTGCGGGTAACGCCCGAGAAATATATGAAGAAGGCTTTGGGACCTGGGCCAAGAATCTCATATCGTTTAAGCAACTACGTGACACTTGGAAAAATTCGGGGACAGGTGAAAAAATTTATCGTGTTCTCACGGAAGCCGTCTTACCGGTAGGTGGGGCGCTTGCTTTAGGATTTTTGTTAGGTGGACCGGTTGGGATTGCCGTAGCTCTCGCTGTTAGCTTGGGGGGCACTTTTTTGGCAGGCCGATTTAATGACCGCGTCACTCCGTTTGTGACATCAACGCAGGAGAACATACGCAAGCAGCGCATGGCTGAAAGAGCGAAGAAGTTTCTCTTAACAGACAAACAATACCAGGACTCTGTTGCGGCAGCGGCAGGCAATACAGGGATGAAACCGGATCGTCTGCATGAGCAAAGCGGAGAGTATCTTGCTGAAAAGCTGCAGAATATTGCTAAAGATAACGGCGGCACGTTGAAAAATATTGGGACAGAAAAGATAAAGCAGGAATTAGAAGCAGCAATTGCGGCAGACAACAAGACAGATGCGGCTGATCGTGCGCAGCTCTATGTTAAAGATAAGCGAGCGAAAGGCCAGGCATTGCGCGATGGGGAACTACAAGAAATGCAAAATGCTATAGGGCAGCTTGAAACTGCCCTGTTTGCACCCCATGAGATTCCAGGCAGTACAGAGAAAAAAGAGCAACCAGAATGGACAGAGGCAACCAAAGCGGCTGTGCTTGGTGATGCTACATCTGTTCAATAATCTCGCGACCAAACTCGGAGTATGAAATTACAGGCAGAACCCGGCGTAATTTACAGCATCGATAACTATGATGGCAATATTCGCAAAAACATTTAACCGTGTGGCGTCCTTTTTATTTTGTCACCCGGTAACGACGGCTCAGCGCTTTACATTCCAGATATACTGTTCTAATTGGCTGTTCTACTCATATTTCAGCTTAAGTTTTATGGTGTTTAATGTTAGAAAATATTGCGCCCGAATTAGTTTGGTTCTCAATTGGTTTATTTTTACTTCTTTTGGAACTCGCCATTCCGCTTTTTATGGTGTTATTCTTTGGGATTGGTGCATGGGTTACTTCCCTCACGGTCCTCATTGGCATTGCTCCGGGCGCAAACATTCAGCTTCTGATCTTTCTCGGCTCTTCTGTCTTGTCACTGATTTTGTTTCGAAAAAAGGGCAAGCGGCTTTATCAAGGCCGAGTATCCGGAAAGACCAACGAGGTGGCTGCGTCTGAAAACCTGGCAGGCAGCCATGGGGTTGTGGTAGAAGACATCGAACACCAATCGCTTTCGGGCAAAGTCGAGCTTTTTGGGACTAACTGGCAGGCTGTGTCTGAGGTTACGATCAAGAAAGGAATGCCCGTCGAGGTTTTAAGCCGAGACAATATAACTTTGAGAGTAAAGCCCCTGAACTAATTTCGAACTGTGCTTAAAAAAGGATGGATTGCTATGGAAATCGGAACAATTATTATTATTGGTATCGCTGTTTTTATCTTTATTGTTGCAATCAGAAGTGCGCGGGTGGTTCAGCAAAGAACTGTGATCATTGTTGAGCGTTTGGGGAAATACCATGGCACTTTGGAGCCAGGCTTTCATCTTATAATCCCGTTTATTGACCGAGTTGCCCATGTCCATTCGTTGAAAGAAATGGTGATAGATGTGCCACCTCAGTCTTGCATTACAGGAGACAATATTACGGTTGAAGTAGATGGCATCTTGTATATGCAGATTCAAGATCCAGTTAAGGCTACCTATGGCATCAATGATTACGCCTTTGCCTCGACGCAGCTCTGCCAAACAACGATGCGAAGCGAAATAGGAAAGCTCGATCTCGATCGTACCTTCGAGGCGCGCGAGAAGATCAATGCTGAAATCGTGGCTGCGGTCGACAAGGCTTCAGAGCCATGGGGGCTCAAAGTGACTCGGCACGAGATTAAGAATATTGTTCCGCCTGCAAGTATCAAAGACGCTATGGAAAAGCAAATGCGCGCCGAACGCGAAAAAAGAGCGCTAATAGCTGAGTCAGAGGGCGATAAGCAGGCCAAGATTAATCGAGCGGAAGGTGATAAACAAGAAGCCATTGCCAAATCTGAAGGCGAAAAGATGAAGCGAATCAATGAGGCTGAGGGACGAGGTCAAGAAATTGAACGCGTCGCTATGGCAACGGCAAAGGGGATTCGAGAAATTGCGAATGCGATTAAAGACAAAGGTGGAATGGATGCGGTGAATCTTAGAATTGCTGAATCTTATCTAAATGAGTTCGGAAAACTCGCGCAGAAAAATAATGCGATGATCATCCCTTCAAATCTTGCGGACGTTGCCGGGGTTGTTGCTTCCGTAGGTAAAATCTTTACGACGATGAATCAAAATGAGGCGGAGTGATACGACTCAACCAGGTAAGCCGGTTCAACCGCAATGGACAGAGGCAACCAAAGCGGCTGTGCTTGGTGATGCTACATCTGTTCAATAATCTCGCGACCAAACTCGGAGCATTTCAACAAAGTCGCTTGATCCATCATGCGATGGAAATCATAAGTGACTTTTTTAGCGGTGATGGCGCCGTTCATGCCTTTAATGATTAAATCTGCCGCTTCTGTCCAACCCAGGTAACGCAACATCATCTCGCCCGACAAAATCACCGAACCAGGGTTGACTTGGTCGAGGTTGGCGTATTTAGGAGCAGTGCCATGGGTTGCTTCAAAAATAGCGTGACCCGTTATGTAATTGATGTTCCCGCCAGGAGCAATTCCAATGCCGCCAACTTGTGCAGCTAGGGCATCGCTCAAGTAATCACCGTTTAAGTTTAACGTTGCGATCACGTCAAATTCTTTGGGCCGTGTCAAAACTTGTTGCAAGACGATATCGGCAATCGCATCTTTGATGAGTAGTTTTTGCTTGTATTGACCATTGCCATGAGTCGAACCAATTTCACTAAGGACAGCTCTGACTTCTTCGGTAATTTTCTTTTGTTGCTCCAACGTCATGAGGTCAAAACCTGGATCAATCAACTTGGCATTTTCTTCGTTACTTATCTGTGCATTTTTATCTTTATTGGCCAAAATCCAGCTTTCACGCTCGGTGACGATTTGGTTTCTAAATTGCCCTTTCGCAATTGCATAACCCCAATCACGAAAAGCACCTTCGGTGAATTTCATGATGTTGCCTTTATGAACTAACGTGACACTTTTTTGTTTTTCAATCAGTGCATATTCAATGGCAGCTTTGACTAAGCGTTCTGTTCCTTCACGAGAAACAGGCTTAATGCCAATACCAGAAGTCTCAGGAAAGCGAATTTTTTTAACACCCAGTTCAGTTTGCAAGAAATGGATTAACTTTTTGGCTTCTTCTGTGCCAGTGGCATATTCAATGCCTGCATAAATGTCTTCGCTATTTTCTCTAAAGATAACCATGTCGACATCGCCTGGACGTTTGACGGGCGAGGGCACGCCTTCAAACCAGCGTACGGGACGAAGACAAACATACAAGTCGAGCATTTGTCTAAGCGCAACGTTTAAGGAGCGGATTCCGCCGCCAATGGGCGTGGTCAGTGGACCTTTGATGCCAACCAGATAATGCTGAAATGCGGCCAAGGTATCTTGTGGTAGCCAATCACCAAATTGGCGAAAAGCTTTTTCGCCGGCAAAAACTTCCATCCAGGTTATTTTTCTTTGATCGCCGTAGGCTTTTTTTACCGCAGCATCAAAAACAGGCTGACTGGCTCGCCAAATATCTGCACCAGTGCCGTCGCCTTCTATAAAAGGTAAAACAGGATTGTTTGGGACTTCTAGGCGACCCTCAATCATGCGAATGGCTTCGCCAGTTTGTGGAATTTTCAAGTGTGTGAACGTCGTTGTCATAACAAAGTCCCCTTTTTTAAAAAAAACTTTTGTTTTGTCCTAACTCAAACAAGAGAAATTGTCCAAAAGGAAACTAGGCATGAGGCAGAGTTTTGCACAGAAATTCTGGAATCAGCATTGGTCGCTGCCGGCCCAAGATCGTTAATAGCGGATTGGATCCACATCTAATATTTCTATTTCAAATCTTTTTCTCTTGACTATAGGCCAATACGCTAGCCATTTTTTATTTGTTTTCTACTGCATTGGGGGATCTAACACTAATGCAGTACTTTTTTCTGTCACATATTTGCTGTTTATATCCTCTTTATGCTAACCTGATTTTACGAACATAAAGCTAGGGGGGGATAGTGAAACGTTATCAATTAAGCCTTTTATTTTTTTTAACTGTTGGTTGCGCGCCAATCGGTAATATATCTGATGATCCAAAAGAAAAAAGTAAATCTGATTTTTCCGAGTGTGACTTGAGCGACCTGTCATCAGTTATACAAAGCGAAAACAATATGGCAAAGACTGCTTTTGAGGTAAAGAAAATAGATGATACAGAGTCAGGGTACATGTATTATCTGGTCGCTAATCATACCAATATTAATGCAGATGCTATTAGGAATGCAGTGTGTGGCTATATTTCAGAAAAAAAATGCTATCTGTACTGGTCTAACGTTGCCAACCTGGCAATGATTGCAAGTAAGCCCGCACCTAAGTTTCCGCTAGATGTGTCACCGCATTATATGCTTTCACCATACATTACATGCGATAAAATTGCTAAAAAAGCAGAATAAAAAAAGGAGGAATATATTATGAGATTTTTTAATTTTTATGTTGGTTTGTGGGCAGTTTTAATCGGATTTTCTGCTTCATCTTTTGCCGCTGGCGAAATATGCATGGCTATCGATAAAACAGTTCAACCGTGCGACTCTGACAAGATCAAAACAGATGAGACGTATATTTTGTCTAATCTGAAGATTGCTGAGGATCCAGCAGGATTTTCTGTTGAATTGAAAGTGGAAACAGCTGGAGATATTACACCTAAGATCTTGGGATATTTACAAGACTATGCCAAAGCAAACTCCTGTAATGTCCGTGTTCTTGTTTTTAAAGACCTAATCAATGGTCTTATGGGAAGCATGAACGGAGATCTAGGTATAGGTGCTGGCGACAACAAGGCGAGCTCAGAATTTACGAAGGAAGGAAACAAGATGCTTGTGCTTGCGGGAAAACAGGCAGAATGTATAGAAGTTCTGAACTTTAAATTGCCGCTTACCACGGTTCAGCCCACTGGAATCATTAAATCAAGCTGTTCCTCTAATTAAGCAGATTAATATGAAGTTATTTAAAACCCCTCTAGTCCGAGGGGTTTTTTTGTTTCAGATTGGTAGACAATTTTTCCGTCTATAACGGTCATTTCGATTTTTGTGTTCAATATTTCTTTTGCTTTAATGTTAAAAATATCTTGAGAAAGAACGACGAAATCGGCCAATGCTCCAGGAGAGAGATGTCCTTTTTGGTGTTCTTGAAATTCCGCAAAAGCGCCACCTTGTGTAAAAGCTACCAAGGCCTCATTTAAAGTAAGAGATTGTTCAGGGTAAAACCCATTTTCCGGACGGCCCTCGTGATCTTTTCGAGTGATGGCGGCATAGAGACCATGAAATGGGTTGAGTGATTCAATCGGTGCATCAGATCCTGCAGCAAGAAAAACTTGGTTTTTCAAAAAAGTGCGCCAAACATAAGCTTCATCTTGCGCGCGCGTTTTTCCAAGCCGAGCAGGGACCCAAGGCATGTCAGACGTACAGTGGATGGGTTGCATGCTTGCGATCACACCTAACTTTTGAAAGCGTTTGATGTCACTCGGGTGAACAATCTGCGCATGCTCAATTCGTAGACGTGGATTTGTGGCAGTTGGACTTTTTTGCAGTGCTTCTTGGTAGGCATCAAGTACGAGGCGGTTGGCTTTATCGCCAATGGCGTGCGTCGCCACTTGAAATCCATGTTGTAATGCTTGCGTAGTGGCTGCGCTTAATTGTTCTTTGGTAAGCAATAAAAGTCCCTGATTGCGAGGGTCATCGCTATAAGGTTCTAGCAAAGCAGCCCCTCTGGAGCCAAGAGCGCCATCAGCGTAAAATTTAATGCTACGAATGCCAAGTCGATCGTTAATCTGTGGACCTTTAGCAAAATAATGCGCAAGCAGGTTTTCATCTTCGCCATTGAGCATGATATAGAGCCTGGGCATATCTATCTTTTTCTGCTGCAGAGTTTGAAAAACGTCGATGGCTTGTTGTCCACTGCCGGCATCGTGAAAACTGGTAATGCCAAATTGCAAGGCTTCTTGTGCGGCAAATTGAGCAGCTTGCGTATCTTGTGCCACGCTTGATTTTGGGACATGGCGTGAAATCAAATCAATGGCGTTGTCTATAAAAATGCCCGAGGGATTCCCTTTGTGGTCGCGCATAATCTTGCCGCCAATTGGATCGCTCTTTTGCAAGTGAATTTGGGCAATATCCATAGCTGCCTGGTTGCACCAAACGGCGTGTCCATCGATACGGGTTAAAATCACTGGATGATGAGGCACAGCGAGAGAGAGTGCATGGTGGGTTGGAAAATTTTGATGAGGCCAATCATTTTGATCCCAACCACGGCCTTTTAACCATTCTCCCTTTGCCAGAAGTTTGCTTTGCTTCAATACGGTTTGGATAATTTCTTCTTCACTCTTGGTATTTATTAAATTCAGGTTGAGTTTGCTGTAACCGATACCTAAAAAGTGCCCGTGGGCTTCTATGAAACCCGGCATGACACGTTTTTGTTGCAGATCGACGCTTTTAGTGTTTGGAAATTGATTTTGAATCTCTTCATCTGATCCTATCGCTGCAATACGGCCATTGCTAATGGCCATTGCTGTGATTTCCGGTTGTTTTGGTTCAAGAGTCGTGATTTTTCCATTTAAGAAGAGCACGTGTTTTGCCGGTGAGCTGCATCCCATGAAAATCGTAGATCCTAGTAATAAAACGATAATAAGCAATATAGAAAAGCATTGTTTCATGTTTCACTTTTGAGTTTAAGAACACCCAAACTTAAATTTTACATTTTCATATCTTGCACATGCCAAGAAGATGCGTCATAAGGGTCCCTGTTCGGGGTGTAGCTCAGCCTGGCAGAGCGCCTGCTTTGGGAGCAGGATGTCGCAAGTTCAAATCCTGTCACCCCGACCATTTTTCCTACTTAAAATACTCTTGCACCAGCCATTGTGCGTGTTCAGCTGCCAACTCCACTGTTTCGAAGTTCATAAGCGCACCCGTATAATAAGCGCCTCTGCTTCCTTGCAAGTCAGATAGTTTTTGTGGAATTTGATCAACAAACGCTTGTGTGTCAAAATGTGGAAAATAGCTATACATGACTTCGGTGATCACGCGCGTTACTTTACCTTTCATTTGAGAAAGATTTTCGAACATAATGTTGCGTAACGTATCAGAATTTTTTCCTTCCTGAGAGAATTGATAGACTTGGTAGATGTTGTTGTTTTGATTATTGGAAACTAGTACGATTTTTCCATCATTTGGCTCTTGGTTGTTATCATATTTTGTGCTGTAAGCCCGTGGCCAAAGGTGAAAATTCTGAGGCAAGTTTTCAATTTCAACTAAACTGACTTTGTAAGGAATGGTGTGGACCTTTGAAAAAATTGCATATTCTTGTTTGTCTAGGTCCATCCAATGTTTTGCTAAATGTGGAACGCTGATGATAACCCTGTCAAAATGGAGCGTTTGATCGCCAACGCGTATGAGAATGTCGGGTTTTCCTTGATGCATTGTTCGACGAATACGCGACACTTTGGCATCTAGAAAAACATTGAGGTCTTTTTCTTTTGCCCATTGTTTCCATAAATTTTGCCAGCCTTCTGGAAAAGCACGAAAGAATGGAGGAGCAAAGGGATTTAAGGCATGCTTGCTGTATTCATAAACAAAAGTTTTCATCAGCTTTGCCCAATATGCGGCGGGCATGTCTTCTGCAAAACCATAGCCACAGCCTACCATGACAGGACGGAAAGCTTCTAAGGTCGCTTCTACGTTTTGTTGTTTGGCGAAATCTTCATAGGTCGTCAGCAATTCAGCAGGGGTATGAGCAAAACCTGGTTCATAAAAATGACGGTTCGTATAAACGAAGCTAGAAAAGCGATAAATAGAAAGAAGCAGCTCAATGCGGCCATATTTTTCGATAATATAGCTATCTTGAGATGTTAAAGCACCATCAGGTGAAATTTCTAAGCTATTGGGAGTGGCAGCCAACGGTATTTTTAAATCTTTGGCAATTTTAAGAACTAATTTATAGTCTGGCGCGGTCACAACTGCGCCCATTTCATAAGGAAGGCCATTATAGGTAACGGTCTGAACTTTCCCTCCAATGTCTTTTCCTGCTTCAAGGATAGTGACGTTGTTATAACCCCTTTCTTTAAGTTCAACAGCTGCAGTAAGACCGGAAGGACCCGCGCCAATGATAGCAATTTGTAAATCGCGATCGGAATTATCTAAAACCTCACCAAAGGACAAAGACAAAAAGGGCACCAATAAAAAAAGCTGTCGGCATAAATGAGTAAGCATGCGCATTCGATTCGCTCCTTTGCTGTAGAAGCTTTATCGAGATGGACGTTGTTTTGTTGCGTTATTGGCTAAAATGCTACCCAAACTTCGTGTCGATCGACATATGGGTCGTTGTTGTTGATGCCCTCAGCTTTGATGTCGATGAAGCCAAGCTGAAGTCCCCAATAGGATGTTTTGACTTCTATTTTAATGTTGATGCTGGCATTAGGTCCAGTGATCGCATCGAGGTCAAACGTAGACTGATTAATGCTAATATTGGCGTGTTTAGAGCTTATGTTTACGCGTCCTTTAGCTCCGCCACGGTTGAAAACCCGAAGAGAAAACGAAACGGTTTGGTGGGGGATTATGTTGTCTGCAATCAGTAGGTATTTGTCAGTGTCGATCAGGGGGACTTTAGGCAGACCCATTTGTGCAGCTTTGACAGCGGCTTCGGCATCGACCAACCCAGGAGGGGTTGCTGTATCGCCGCACCAAATATCCTGGCACTTATAATTGTTGAAAGTATTATAATCTGGGCATAATTGCGCACAGCTCATGGGTCGTGCAGTTTTTTGTATGAGATATTTGGCGACTTTCCAATTCCAGTATTTCTCTCGTTCTTCTTTTGGGTAAACCGATTTCATAAGGGTGACAATTCCTGCCACTAGAGGGGAGCTAAACGAAGTTCCCCCCTCGTATACTAAAGAACCGCGTTGCATGTAGGCAATGTCTTCTCCTGGCGCCATAATATCGACACGTCTACCAAAGTTGCTCCTATCCCATCGTAAGCCAGTGCGATTGGTGGACCCTACTGTGATGACCGGTGGGATTGCGTTTGGAAATACAAGTTCCATGCTGGTACCCTCATTTCCTGCCGCAGCGACCCAAACCTTGGAGCCAGAAGACATCGCTTTTTCTGCATACAGAAAAAGGTTAAAATTATCTTTTGACGGTGAAGAGATGTCCAATTTCTCTTTGAGAGTGAAAGAAGTACTAAGCACATCCACATTTCTGACTAATTGAGCGCATTCCTTAAATGCATTGCTATCTTGTGCATCACAAGGATTGATGCCTAGGAGCAGAGGAATACTTTTTTCAACAACCATGTGGTGTGAACCAATATCATAGGCAATCACAGGTGAATACCAATTGACCCCGGCAATTCCAAAACCGTTATTGGTGCAAGCAGCCGCAATTTGAGCTACGTTAGAGCCATGATAAAGAGGCAAGTCATAATTCCCGTTTTGGGAAACGAATTCATAGCTTCGGCTACTGCAGGTTTGCCCATTGATTGGAAAATCCCGATTGTCTTTTTCAAAAATAAAATCAAGAATCCCTAAGGTGACGTCTTTTGCGCCTTTAGTAATCTCCCACGCTGCTTTTACGTTGGCTCCTTCAGGACCCAAGTACCATTGTTGATCCAGGTAAGGGTCGTTTGTACTATCTGGAACATGTGGATTATCCCGATAAATGCCTGGTTGTTTACTGCAGTTACTTGCAGAAAGAAGTAAGACTAAGCAAAATCCTAAAAGTAATTTCATGCATGCCATATTGTTACCCCACAGAAAATACCGTATCATTTTGCGATGTGTCGCACAATCGCTTCGACTATTTTAGAACAATACCCAAACTTCGTGTCGATCGACATATGGGTCGTTGTTGTTGATGCCCTCAGCTTTGATGTCGATGAAGCCAATTTTATCGCCAAGATTTGGTGTTTTGATTTCAATTTCAATCGTCGTGCCTGCATGGGTTTGAGCAACAGAGTTAAGTTCGAAAGATGATTTTTTGATGAGAATATTTGGATGCTTAGAGCTTACATGGACACGAGCTTTTGCTCCACCGCGATTGAAGACTTGAAGAGAAAACGAAACGGTTTGGTGGGGGATTATGTTGTCTGCAATCAGTAGGTATTTGTCAGTGTCGATCAGGGGGACTTTAGGCAGACCCATTTGTGCAGCTTTGACAGCGGCTTCGGCATCGACCCGCCCCGGCGGCTTCGCATAATCACACCAGATACTTTTACACTCTGCGGTATTAAATGCTTTCTCTTCAAAAATGCTGTCAACCAATTGGGTAATATATCCTTGACCAGGACACAGTTGCTTACAACTCAAAGGTTTCGCTGTTTTTTGTAAAAGATATTTCGCGACTTTCCAATTCCAATATTTTTCTCTTTGCTCATGAGGATATACGGACTTCATCAGAGTAATAATTCCAGCCACAAGCGGTGCGCTATAAGATGTGCCATATGAAGAATATAAAAACTTACTGTGCATATGGATCATGTCTTCACCGGGCGCTAAAATATCAACCCGTCGTCCAAAATTGCTAAAGCGGGCCAAGCCTCCTAATTTATTGGTTGAACCTACAGAAATGACTGAAGGTAAGGCGCTCGGAAAATACTGATCAGCGCTTTTGCCATCATTGCCTGCTGCGGCTACCCAAACTTTTGCGCTAAAGGGTAAAGTTTTTTCTGCAGCCCTAAAATAAGTGTCGCTGAATTTGGTGGCGTTATAGTATGCGCCAAAAGATGTGTTAACCACATCAACATCTCTTACTAATTTTTCACAATCAGTTTGACGCTTACATGGATTTACACCTAAAAGCAAAGCAACGCTTTGTGCTAGGTTCACCCCATCAAATGGAGGATCGTAGCCTATTAGCGGTGAGTACCAATTGACTCCTGCAATGCCAAAGTCATTGTTGGTGCAAGCTGCTGCGGTTTGAGCTACAGAGAAACCATGTTGGTAAGGATCTCCGCCATCGATCCGTACAAACTCATAGTCTCGCGTACTGCATCTTTTTCCATTCAGAAGCAAATCGGAATTGCGTTCGTCAAAGTTGGAATCAACAACACCTAAGCTGATCTCTTTTGAACCTTTGGTAATCTGCCAAGCTGCTCGCACATTGGCCCCCTGGGGTCCTAGATACGGTATGAACCTGATACATAGTTGACAAATAAACCGGAGACATAGCTGACAGTCTTTAAGATGGGTAGAGAGATTTCTTGGAGGAATCTTTATGCCCTGGAAAGAAACTAATTCTATGCA
>JAHFEG010000053.1 GCA_023248595.1 Myxococcales bacterium
TTGTTAAACGGCAAAGACAATCGTCCTCTTTTAGATGCTGGTCTCATCGAATATATTATCATGAACGAACCAGCAAATATTGCCGGTGAAAAAATGATGGACATCGTCGATAGAGAGCTGAAACGCTTTACCGACTTCCTGTCGAAAGGGCTTAAAAAGTAAAGGTTCTTGAGGACTATCTGGAGCTTCATGTTGGTTCTTCTATGATGATCTTTCACAGAAGAGCGGGTAATCTCCAGTGCTAAAAGACAGTTTTGGTTCTCCGGATCGCGAACTTTCCCAAAATAAAACCTGGGTTTCATTGCTATCTCAAGAAAAATCTCACAGTAATAAATATGTTGATTTAGGTAGCTATGCGGGGAATGACGAAGCACTTGGACAAATAGAAGAGACAATTTTTTCAAAGAGCGTCTTTTTGAAAGATTCCTCTGTTGTTGACATAGAGAGTCAAGAATCAACAAAGACATGTGGTTACATTGAACGTCATTTGCTTATTTACGAGGAAGGCGAGCAGGTACCAAAAAAATATGTTCTCAATTGCGGCATATTAACGATTGGAAGAGGAAAAGAAAACCACATTGTTGCCACTGATCCAAGAGCGAGCCGAAAGCATTTTGTGCTTGAAGTTAGGCCTGATTTGGTTGAGTTGATTGATTTTTCTTCAGAAAATGGAACGAAGGTCAATGGCGTTAATGTCCGAAAATGCATATTGCAAAATGGCGATCATGTTTTGGTTGGTAAGACAGTTTTTGTTTTTCAGATTAATAATAATTCGCAAAAACATACCGATCAATTAATACCGAATCAAGAGTCTAAACTTTTAGAAGAAGGAAAAAAAGAATTAAATTCACTAGGCTGCCTGGAGGCATCCGGAAAGATAGAGGCCGTCTCTGAACATTTTACAAAACAAGATAGAAGTTTATGCACAGAAAAGCGCCGCTTAATGTGGGGAGAAATTAAGCAATTTGCTTGCACAGTAGCCGTTGTTATTTTCTTTATTGCGGCAACAATTTGTTTGGTGCTGGGTGGAGCAATGATTGGGCGTCTGTTTCAAGAGGAAAAAATAGAACAACTTCAATTGTTTTATCATAAATTAGGAAAAGCATCTCGAGTGGCGGCATTTGGTGATATTAAGCATGCAGAAGTTATTCTAAACGAATTGAGACATTTGCCGATGACGGATGTGCCGCAAAAAACACATTTTAGCGATACAGAATCTTTTATAGGGGCCATAAAAAAGCTGAATGCAGGAAAACATTCTAAAGATTTTTCACTTCACGAGGAACCTGTTGTTAAGGATAAAAAATTAGAAGTAGAAAAAAAGAAACTTGTTCAAGAACCAGTAAGGTTAGATGAAAAATGGAGGCAGGCAATTTCTTTATATAAGAGTGGAAAAGAAAAATCCGCATGTGACTTGGTGAAGAAAATTGCCGCACAAGCTAAAAAAACAAATCCATTGGCGACGAAAGCACAATCTTTTTTAGAGAGGCGATGTTCCTAGTTCCTGAATTTTTATGATAATTGTTTTAGCAAAATGCCTCGAAAAGATCGAGGCATTGTATTTTTTCTTTTATCTTGATTTTTTCTTCTCTTGTTTCGCTATTTTTTTTTCTTTTGCAGTTTTTTGAGCAGGTTTTTTTTGTTCTTTTCGCGAATCCTGTGATTTTCCCATATGTGGCTCCTTTTTTAGTTATACTTATCTTATGCTATACAGATGAAGCAATTTTTTGTCTATATTCTCCAGTGTTCAGATGGCTCTTTTTATACCGGCTGGACTTTGAACCTTGAACAACGCCTTTTCGCTCACAACCAAGGCGTCGCCAGTAAATACACCAGGGCACGAAGACCTGTGACGCTTATCTATCAAGAATTTTTTTCTTCAAAAAGCGAAGCTCTTAAGCGTGAATGTGCAATTAAAAAACTGTCGCGTTTACAAAAAGAAGCTATGATTTCTTTCTCATAAAAACAATTGTCTCGATGGCGGGCGTGCCCCCAAAAAAATCGACAGGTAAAATCCGATCAACTTCGTAATTGTTTTGCAAAAATACTTTAAGATCCTTTGCCATTGCATCTGGATCACAGGAAACAAGCACAACTTTTGGTACACTTAATTTGGCCAGCGGCTCAGCTTGCTGCATCAGTCCTTTTTTGGGAGGGTCGATCACCATGCCATTTAGAGGAGTAATGCTCGGGAGGATTGAAGTGATTTCCTCCATCGGTTTCAGATAAGTACGAACATTAAGCTGGTGCAGGGACGCAAGACAGGCGGGAGCTTGTTCGACGGCAACTATTTTTTTTGCGCCAAGGGCCAAGAGCGCTTTGGAAAAACCGCCAACGCCGGCATAACCGTCTATAAACCATCCATCCGTCGTATCTTTCGTTAGGTATTCAGCAACGATCCTGTACATGTGAAGCGCTTGCGCGGGATCGGTTTGACAAAATGAATCGGCATCGACAGGAATTCCTCCTTCCAGCGGCGTTATCAATTCAGGTCCATGGCGTCGATGGGTTATTCCGCCTAAAATGCTGTTTGTTTCTTCCTCGTTGATGCGTTCGCATACAGAATAAAGAATGCCTCTCTCGACAAGATTTTGTAGACTCATAAACTGAGACGCAGAAGCTGCTTTTCTGTTTACCAAAATAACTGCAACACCTTCTGTGCCAACGCGTAAAATCACAGCGCGTAAACCCGCAGTCAATGGCGTGTCGACTTCAAATGAGTGTGCGTTGAGTGTTTGCAATAAAGGAGCGAGAGCTGCTCGTGCAGAGGCATGTAAGTAAGGGCAGGCATGCGCTGAGACGAGTTTGTGCGAATAGGGAACATAAACCCCGATTAAAATATCTCCTGTCTGACCGCCCACCATTAATTTAACTTTTTGACGATAACCGAATTTTTCAGGATGGGGTAGCACATCGTCTATATCTAAATCAATATTTTGATCCTGTAACGCGCGTTCGATTCGGGACTTTTTAACTTCAAGCGCTAGCGACGGGTCAACTTCATGTAAAGGGCAGGCTGGACAAGGGCCAAGATGCGGACAAATGCGATCGACATGCGCTGGGCCTTTATCGTGATACTGGATGGCTCGACAGACTAATAATTGTCGACTGGCAAACACGCGTTCTACAATTGCTGTGACAGTATCGCCAGGCAGGGCGCCTCTGACGGCAGCATCTATTAGAAGGTCGTTACCTTTCAAAACACCGCGCCCCCGGCCTTCATCATCCATGCCTTCGATATAAGTTGTGATGCTTTCCCCGACGCCGGGAAGTGTCATGATGCTGTATCCTTTTTTAGCTGGATTTCTTTTTCAATCTTTGTTTGATGCGCTTGCCGTAACCTGCTTTGTTTTCTTGTCTCGTTCTAGCAATTCCCAAGGCATCGCTTGGAACATTTTTGGTAATAGTGCTTCCCGCTGCAATATAAGCATCATCTTCAATCGATATCGGGGCGACAAGCGTGCTGTTGGAACCGATAAAAACATCGTCGCCAAGAATCGTGCGGTGTTTTTGGAAGCCGTCATAGTTACAGGTAATTGTGCCAGCTCCGATGTTAGAATTTGCGCCAATCTCTGCATCGCCAATATAGGCTAAGTGATTAGCCTTGGCATTTTTTTTGAATCTGGATTTTTTGACTTCAACAAAGTTCCCAATCTTGACGGACTCTTCTAAGTGGGTTTCGGGTCTAAGGCGCGCAAAGGGACCCACTTTTGCTTTGGGGCCAATAAAAGCGTTTTCACAAATAGAGTAAGCGTGAATTCGGGCGTTATCTTGAGCCTCGGTGTCGGTTAAAATTGCGCCGGTTTCAATATAAACATGCTTCCCTATTTTGCATTTTCCACGCAGGTGTACGCCGGGTTCTAAGGTAACATCTTGGCTTAGCTCAACATCGCTATCAATGTAAATTGTGCCGGGATCTTTGCAGGAGACGCCGGCAGACATCCAGTGCTCAATGATGCGTTTTTGTAATAAAATTTCAGCATTTGCCAGCTGAATTCGGTCGTTAATGCCTAGTGCCTCTTCGGAACGAATGGCAATGTCGGGGATGGGGGATTCCTTGGCTGCGTTAGCGATCAAGTCTGTTAAGTAAAATTCGTTTTTTGCATTATGAGATTGCAAGTTTTCAATAGAAGATCTTAAAAATTGAGCATCAAAAGCATAAATAGCTGGGTTTACTTCGCAGATGGCTTTTTGTTCGAAAGTTGCTTCGTTTTCTTCAACGATGCCAACAACTTGATTGTGATGGTTGCGCAAAATGCGGCCATACCCAGTTGGATTTACCAAAGTCGTGGTTAAAAGAGCAAGCTTGGCTTTTGTTGTTTTTCTCAAAAAACAAAGTTCCTGTAAACTGCTTTCTTTTAATAAGGGTGTATCACCGCACAGAATCAAAATGGTTCCTGTAAAATCTTTTAAAAATGGCAAAGCTGTTTTAACAGCGTGTCCGGTTCCCTTGGGGTCTGGTTGCAGGGCGAAAACAAGCTGGTCGCCATATCGAGAAGATAAAGATTCTTCGACTTCTTTTGCCTGATATCCGACAACCACAACCAAGGGGTTACTCTTCATTTGTAGGGCACTCGCGATGGGCCAAGCACACAAAGGCTGACCGCAGATAGGGTGCAGCATTTTAGAAACAGTGCTTTTCATTCGTGTGCTTTTACCAGCACAAAGGACAATGCACGCAATCTTCATAGACATAAAAACCCTCACTTTATCAAAAATTATACCGCAATGTGTCCATTGTCGATTAGGCGCACGCGAGGATTTTCACCGATATGGGCAGCCAGCAAAAGACGAGAGGATGTGTGAATATTGTCACCCAAAGGCAGAAGTGTTTTTAAGTCAACAAAATGCGCATATTCCATTTCCATGCCGGGTGCGTGGTTAATTAAGCTGGCCGCCAAGGCATGAAGCTCGGCCGTTTTTGCGTAGCCTTTTTTAACGGCAGCTTGAACGCTTGAGATGGCATGAAAAAGACAAGCGGCATTTTCTTTTTGCTCTGCGTTTAAGTAGGTATTTCGAGACGACATTGCCAATCCATTTGACTCTCGAATGATAGGCATGGGGACAATTTCCGTCGGGATCCATAAATCACGACACATTTGTTTGATTAAGAATAATTGTTGAAAATCCTTCTCTCCAAAAAAAGCAGAAGAGGGTCTTATAAGTTCAAATAAAATATGAACGGCTGTTAGAACGCCGTTAAAATGTCCTGGTCTGCTGCGGCCGCAGTATTTTTTGGCAAGCGCATTGCCATCGATGGTGGTCTGAAATTGGCGAGGATAAAAATCTGAGACTGTTGGGTGGAAAATAACGTCAACACCCACCTCTTTGCATAATTGGAGGTCTTGTTCAAAAGGTTTTGGATAAATTTTAAAATCTTCATTTCGTCCAAATTGCAATGGATTTACAAAAATAGAAACCACGACTTTTTGTGTTTGTTTGCGAGCTTGACGCATTAAGGACAAATGTCCTTCATGCAAGCAACCCATGGTTGGGATAAAACCAATGGTTTGTTTTTTCAAGGTCCACTGTTTTGAAAGTCGTTGCATTTTCGACGGAGAAGACACAATTAGGCAAGCGTTTTCCATGAGAATGTCCTTTGCTATTCAATAATAAATTTTCGAGGATTGACGGAGAATCCATTTTGCCAAACTTCATAATGCAAATGTGGGCCTGTGCTGCGTCCTGAATTTCCTAAAAAAGCGATAGTGTCCCCTCTTTTGACATAATCGCCAATTTGAACATGAAAGCGCTGCAAGTGGGCATATTGGGTAACAAGGCCGTATCCGTGATCGATGCGAATTAGATTGCCATACGCGCCATTTTTGCCGACAAAGAGAACTTGGCCAGCGGCGGGAGCAATAATTTTAGTTCCTTCTGGAGCCGCGATGTCGATACCGGCATGCAAGGCTTGGTTTCCCGTATAAGGGTCAACCCGAGGACCAAAGTGGCTACTGATCCAGCCTTGGCTGGGCCAAATACTCGGCGTTTTGCTGAGCAATGTTTTTTGAAAACTAAAATAATCGACGAGGGAAGATAGGGATTTGAGTTGTCGTTCAGTTTCTTCGCCAAGACCTTCTAATCGGCTTGCCAGGATGGATTCTTGCAAAGAAGTAAAATCGATGCCGTTTGGAAAGTCAAAAGCAAGTACTTTTTGAGTTGCGCCGTGCTGCAAATTATCTTCCAGGGGGCCAATTGCTAAATTGTTTTGAGGGTTTTCCGGCGAGGTGAGGGCGCGCAGTTTCTCGTCAAGCTTATT
>JAHFEG010000034.1 GCA_023248595.1 Myxococcales bacterium
ACTGGAAGTTTAATTTCGTTTAAATCTTCGAATTGGCAATTTTCTGAAGTAGTAGAAGCACAGCTTATATAGGATAAAAAAGCAGATATAACCATGATGTAAAAAATTGTCTTCTGTAAATTTTTATGCATGAATCCCCCAGGATACATTGTATCATGATGCTTCAATTTGACGCAATGATGGGGCTTAATTAAATATCTAATTAAAAATCTAGTTCTGGAAAATATAATCGCTGTGCATTTTCCTGATAATCTAATTTTCTGACATGTTTTCAAAGGTTAGTTTTATATTGGGAGAATAACGATGCTTAAAAAGATTGGTTTCATATTGATGATGGCGATGAGCTTGAGTGTGTGTGGCGGAGAAACTCCTCAAATGGAGAGTTCGGCTAAAGAACAATGTCAGGCGGATAAATTGTGTAAGTGGCATGATTTTGGTGAGGGTATTGGTGCTTGCGCTTGTCGTTAAGAAATATTCGCTGTAACAGATTATTTGGATTGATTTTTAAGTTTTTATTCAATACAGGGAAAGGGCTGTACTGGTTTGAATAAGGAAACTTTGGTCTAAATGATGTCAAAAAAAATATTGGTTTTATTTCTGATTGTTAACACACTTCTTGCCTCGAGCGCTTATTGTATTAATCCACCTCGTCTAGATCTGGCAAGTGCGCAACGCAATGCCGGAATATTGGCAATTACTTCAGGACTATTTGCGTTGTTTTCGGGCATATATCACGAACATCTACAAGATGAGGCAAAGCACGTTTCTTCCAAGGTAACACCGGCTGAAATTAAAAGCTGGGGAATCGCGTTGCTTGCTTCAACGTTAACGTTTGATGCGTCTATTTTATTTTTTTTACTATCTAAAACTTGTTGCAGTCCCTTGCCAAAAACAGCAGCATTGAGCCCAGTTTAATTCCCATCGTTCTGCAGCTTCAATCTTGGAACACCAACAAACCTTGTGCCCTAGATTCCTGAACAAGTCAGGAATGACAAAGAGCTGGCATCTATTCTCTGTTTTGGTTATGATACGACGCAAACCAATTTGGATGGGGCGGTTGATGATCACAAAACCTGCAGGCTGGGCTTTTCTTTTTATCCGATTGCGTTGGTTTTTATTATCATTGGCATGTGCATTGACCATTGCCATGGGTTTCTTTGCGACTAAACTTACCTTTAATTTTTCACCAGATAATATTTATCTAGCGTCTGATCCTGCTTACAAGTTTTATGTTTCCAAGTTCATTAAAGCATTTGGAGGGCGCGCTAACTTAATGATTGTTGCTATTAATGGTGATGGAAAAGATATCGACACACAAAAAGCGCTATTGGAATTGCATACCTCTTTCCAAAAAATACCAGACGTAGAAGCAATTCGATCGTTGGTAAATACAAGCGTTTATAAAGAACATGAAGGCACGATGCAGCTTGTGCCTGTTTTTAACAAAGAGAAGCAGGCGAGTGCAGAATTAATTGATTTGGTGCGTCAAGATCCCATGATGCAGAATTTATTGATTAATAAAGATGGCCGGGTACCCACTCTGCTGGTGCAGCTTCCTCGCCATTTAGGGGATCAGGCCCCGACTGATATCACTGTCTTGCGATTTAAAAAAGCAATCGACGGTGTTGCCCAAAAGCATCCTAAGCTTCAATTTCATTTGGCAGGTGCTGCAGTTTTACAGCAAGAGGCCATTGCCATTTTAAAGGCAGATCAGCTGACATTTGTTCCGCTGGTTGCTCTTTTGATGGCGATTTTACTTTGGTTGAGTTTTCGCAGCCTAGCTGGAATGATTTTACCTTTTGTGGCAACAGGTGCTGCGACCATTTGGGCTATTGGATGGTTAGTTTTAAGGGGACACGCACTTGATCTTGTAAACAATAAACTCATCGTGTTGTTGTTGGTGATTGGAACCTCTTGCGCAGTACAAATATTTGCACGTTTTCAAGATGAACTTTTAGAGATGCGCCGACGTTCTAAAAAAAATGGAGACAATGTTGATCGAGATGAAGTGGTTGCCCGCTGCGTTCATGCTTTGGCATTGCCTTGCTTTTTGACAACGCTAACAGCCGCTCTGGGATTTGGTGCTGTGGTTGTCGCGAAGATTGGAATCATTCGCCAATTTGGGATAGATGCCGCCGTAGGTGTCATGGGTTCTTATGTCACCACGATGTTATTTGTGCCCGCGCTTTTACGTATTTTGCCATTGCCAAAAGAGAAGAAAGTACGCTCTGCTTCTCGTGAAAAATCAAAATGGTCGATGGATGAAATCCTGGGCAGTATTGCTCGTTTTTCTATGCGGTTTGCACCTTGGATTATTAGCGCCTCGGTGTTGGTGACACTTATTGGTTTATGGATCGCAAAAGATATTCGTGCCGACCAACGTTTAGCCAGCGAATTGCCAACGAAGGCGCCCTCTGTTCAAGCATTGCAGTTTATAGAGGATCATCTGACAGGGATTATGCCTTTTGATATTGTATTCGAGGGTAGCCCTTCTCGTCTTTTAGAACCAGATGTGATTCGAGCTGGAGCGCGTCTAGAAGAATTTGCAGCTGCACAGAGTATGCAGCCGACTGTTCGATCGTTTTCTGATTTACTGCTAACATTTGATAAATCGTTATCGACAGAAAAAACACGAGAACCTGTCTCGCAATGGAGCGATGAAAAAATTGCACAATTATTATTGTTATTTGAAATGGCTGATCCCGCTTTAATTCAAGAAGCAAAACAGGATTTTATTTCTGCAGACGGATATTACTATCGGATTCAAGGCCTTTTAAAAGATGCCAACACCGGTACCTTGGGTGCTTTTCGTGATCAACTTTTATTGGAGTTAGACAAAGTCAAATTGGCCGGTGTGCGTACTCATTTGACAGGGGCTGCGATTATATCGACAAATGCCTTGGGCTACATGATTAACACCATGATCAACTCCTTGGCTGTGGCAATTTTTTCTATTTTCATTCTCGTATTGATTTTGCTGCGTTCCTGGCGTTTTGCTTTTATTATACTTCTGCCCAATTTGGTACCCATTGTTACAACAGTAGCAGCCATGCAACTTTTGGGAATTTCTCTTCGTGTGGCGACTGTGATGACATTTTCCATGGCCTTGGGGATTGCCGTTGATGCTTGTATTTATTTGGTCACCAGGTTTAGAGAAGAAGCTGTCTTGCATCGACTACGAACAGACAATACCGCCAGCCCAAAATATCAAGAAATTATTGAAAGCACCATGCGTGGCTCCGGTCGACCGGTGGTGTATATTACCTTGATGCTCTTGGCTGGGTTTTCTGTGCTTTCATTGTCGGACTTTGCGGCCTTAAAGGATTTTGCAATTTTATCATCGATTACGCTGGCTACGGCACTGATTATGGATCTTTTGCTATGGCCAGCCTTGATTGTCACGGTGAAACCAAAGCTGCGATTTATAAAAAATCTGGGCTAGTTTCCACAAAGTCCAGTGTTGGGAGCAAAACCAATTTGTTTGTTTTCACGATCAAAAACAATATAATAATTATCCATGAGGGTCTGGCCAAATATTATTGTTTCACCATCTGAAGCCTCTCTAAAACCAAAAATCAGGTTATTATGGCCCATATTTTTTAGATAAACTTGAGGAGGTATCTCGAGGATGATGTCTGAAGAATCTTTTTTTCCTGCCAAAGTGAGAGTGATAGTGGGCAATTGAGAAATATCTCCAAAGGTGTCGGCTTGAAGTGTGTAGTCTTCATCGGAAGGCTTCACGCTTGTAAAGAAGTTTGCTGGAATACTTGGATTTTTCGCTAAAATAGCAGAGACGATTGCTTTATGTATGTCAGTTGGCACAATGCTAAGGGTGGTGCCGCTATCGATAATGACAAGCTTTTCGGCAAGAGAGCCAATGTCATCGCCGTCTTTTACTGACATGCTTTTGGCGTTTACCGTATAATAACTTTCTTGCACGATTGGAGTCAATTGCATCGTGGCTATTGGAGCATTTTTAATGTGTCCACCTAGAACAAGTTGACTGCCCGGAGCTTGCCCGCAGAGCAACATGGAAAATAGATTTTGCAAGCCATTTTTTGAACTTAAGCCATCGAAAAAAGAAGAACCAGTTTGAGCAAGTGGTGCGTATCCCAGGCCCATAATGTTGGGACAGCTGCTGCCTGAAGAGGCTAGATAAGCAAAAGATTGTTCGATGGGATTTCCGCACTCAAGCCCAATAGTATCTTTATAGAGTGTTGCCTGTCCAGAGCAGGTTCCATAAGAAAGGGAAAGCGACTGGTTCTGATTAGCGGCAGAAGAATTGGGGCGATAGGATTTGTTGCTGAGAACGAGATCGGAACTTCCTGTGTCCGCCACCACGTCAATTGTTTGAATATTGCCAAGGCCAACTTTGATAGCCAAGGCATATTCACCGGATTCTCTATGTAAACCTTCATCTAAATCCTTCAAGTCATTACTGGGATCTGTATCCGTTGAGTATGTAGAATTTTTAACGCTGCTATGATGACTAAATGTCAAATCGTGAGTAACCCCATTTTTATCCTCGCACTTATCCACAATCGGTTTGTTGCAGTTGATCAGGGCGAAAACAAATAAAAGCGAAAACATGTTTTTGAAAAACAAGGGCGTTCTCCTGGTAAAGGCTGACATTCACCAAATAGAATTCCACATGCTGTGTTTCAAATGCAATCAAAGTGTCAAATTAAAATTGTCGATTAAAGCGCCCGGTAGGCGTGCACTTGCTGTGGAGCGCTCTTCATAGGTGCCGCTGTCGATAAGAAAATCTCTTTCCTTAGTAAGCCCGAGCAGATTGTCGCCAAGTATATGGTATAAGCTGTCATCAAAACGCATCACATTTAAAGGCGATGTAATTTGGCCATTTTCAACCCAAAATGTTGCAAAACGCGTCATTCCGGTCATGCGGCAACCAGGTTTATCTGAATAATTGAGATACCATAAATTATTCACATAAAGACCGGTATCAAGCTCTTTTAGAATTGCGTTTCGATTTAAATGGCCTGCTGCGACATCGAGTGACTCGGGAGCTTCCATCGCATTGGCACCATTGGTTGCGATACTATATTCTTTTGCGGTGCGCGGCGAAATGAGACACTGATCTAGTTTTCCTGATTTGATAAGAGAAACATTTCCAGGCTTGATAAAGCCATCTGTTTGAAATAAGGGGCCGAGGCCCTCTTTCGAATTTTCAGACAAGTGGAAGCATGAGTGCAGACTCTCGCCGCGATCTTGAAGACGCAATAAAGGCGATTGTTTCGTGCGAGTCATTTTTTCGCTAAAGCCACCCCAACTGAGTAAGCTTAATATGTCATAAAAAGCTGTAGGCGTAAGATAGGTGCGATACTTTCCAGGCTTGATGGTTATCGATGGTTTTTGTAGCACGCTTAATTTTTCTTTGACTTGGGTGATTTCTTTGTCAAAGCTTTCTAAGTCCCAATCAAAGCCCGCGTAGCTTGATTTAACAGCCTTGTCGCTATGCAAATAAACGCTGAAATCAAAATTAAAACTAAAACTGGAAAGCCAGTTTTTTTGCCCAAAAGAATTAGCAAATCCTCGATGTGTAGCGCCTGATGCGTAGATACCCACAAAATCCAAATTTTTGACTTGTCGCAGAATATCTTGGATGGTTTCAGGGGCACCGGGAAGATGATTGGGTCTAATCTCTTCGCTGGAGCGCACATCGGTTGCATAAAGAAGATAGGGGTCATCTGGAACTTGAGTTAATTTTTCTTCTTCTTGTCGCAGCAAATTTTTTAGTTTTTCGATGTCAGTTTCTAAGTTGTCCGATAAACCAATGCTGCTGAGTGTGTGTTTTTGGCCGTGAATTAAATCCAGTTGCAGCACACTTTGTTTGACAGACCCCGCTTGGCGAATCTTGGCTTGATTGAAGCGAACGAAATCTGAGTCTTCCGAGGAAAGATAACAAGTAAAATGATGATTTTTAGGGAGCAGATTTTGAATACGATCAGTAAGGGCGTAAAAATAATTTTGCATGTTCACTAAACGCCTCCAAAGACGTCAACTTGAGAAAATAAGCAAGCAGGAGAAGCATGACCAACGCTGATGACTTGATTGGGCTCACCTTTGCCGCAAAAAGGCGAACCATACATTTCGAAAGTGTTTTTATCGCCGACCATTTTTAGATTGCGCCAAAAAGTGGCAGAGATGCCACGGTAATTAGGATTGCGCACGACGCGGGTGAGGGCGCCATTTTCGATTAGTTGTGCCCACTCGCATCCGAATTGGAATTTGTTGCGAGAGTCGTCGATCGACCAAGATGTGTTGGTTTTCATAAAAACACCTTTTTCGATATTTTTAATCATGTCGGCAAAAGAAGAGGTCCCAGGTTCCAGATTAAGATTGGCCATGCGATCAATCGCAGGTCGATTCCAATTGCAAGCACGAGAGTTGGCGACGCCTGAAAGACCGCTACGTGTCTGCGAAGTGATACCACCTAGCGGTCGAACCAGTAGACCATTTTGGATTAAGAATTCTTTTTTGGCAGCGACGCCGTCATCATCGAAAGCGAAACTGGCAAACTCTTGGCTTAAAGTGGGATCATAAGTGATGTTTAAAAGCTCGGAACCATACTGATATTTTCCAAACATATCGAGAGTGACAAAGCTGGTGCCTGCATAGTTTCGTTCATCGCCCAAAATACGATCGAGTTCGAGTGGGTGACCAATGGATTCATGGATTTGCAAAAGCATTTGATCGGGATCAAGTAGGAGATCCATAGGGCCAGTTGGACAATTGTCGGCGAGTAAAAGCTCGATGGCTTCTTGGCTAATTTTTCTGGCAGTTTCTTTAAAGTCCAAGGGCTCTAAGATTTCTAGGCCACCTTGCCTGCATAGTCCTCGACCGTGCAGCGAACGACTTTGGGTGTTGTTTTGTTGATTTGCTGTCGCCATTAAATTGGGAACTAGAAAGCTCCACTCTTGTTCAATATCCGCACCGTTCGATGTGAAATAATTTTGTTTAACAGCTCTGTACCAAAAGGAAGCACTCCAATCGACGATGCGATCATCGATCTTCATGATTTTAGAAGCTTCTTGCAGTAAGCCCACGCGATCTTTTAACGACAGCGAGTCCCAATTTTTTTGGACAAAACTTTTGTAACTGCCTTGATGCGCTGGCATGGCAGTTTGGTCTGGATCAAACGTTGTGAGTTTTTGCGAAGCATGTGCCCATTTGGTTGCACATTGCAATGCTTGAGAAATACCTGATTCGCTTGCGTCTGGCGTTGCTGCATAACCAAATCCGCCTTTGTCGAAGACGGTTATCATGAGGCCATGATCAATTGTTTGTTTAACAGGTTCAAGTACGTTTTGTCTGACAACAAGCTCTTCTGCTGAATTTTCCACAACACGAGCAGACCAGAAATCTACTTTGGGATTTAAGTCGTGGATACGACGAATAACCGGGTGATTCACGTCTTATTCTCCTTGCCAATTGTCAAGTGGTGGTTAAGATGCCAAACGCTAGCAGTGATGCTGAGAGATCGCAATACTACAAAAGAAGGGGAGAGTGATGAAAAAACAAACAGGCTTGGTATTAGGGATGATTGCGGTGTCGATGCTGTCAGTGTCGTCGGTAGCAGCGCCTTTGGCAAAAATGAATTCTGCTGATGCCTTAAGTAGGACCATGTTGTCTAAGGACCAGTACGAGCAAATGATGAGCAGTATTGTGCAAAATGCGGTGGCAATGGCTGAAGCCAAAGCAGAACAAGACAAGCTTAAAATTGATTTGGCTAAAGAAGCAAAAAGGATAGAAGATTCTTTGCGTCATCAATTTACTTATCAGTATTTTATCGGGATGAATTCAAAAACGATGCAGAAGAATTTCAAAGACGCAGAATTGAAAAAAATCCTCGATTTTTATGAAACAGATTTAGGCAAAAAATGGATTCAATATACACCCGAGATTATTACAGAGACTATGACCAACGTGCAAGCGGACTTGCAACTTGAAATGCCAAAGTTGGTTGATGCCATGAGTAGCCAAAAGAAAAGCAAATGATGTAGACTCTCCTTAAAATATGGGGAATACAGCATGTCACTTTTTGATGTTCGAGATATTGGCTACAATCCTATCGAGAATTATGGAATTATTGGCAATCTCCAAACGGTCGCTTTAGTTGGTTTGGATGGTTCCATTGATTTCATGTGCTTTCCTCACTTCGATTCCCCAAGCGTTTTTGCTGCGTTGCTGGATCGTAAGAAAGGTGGATATTTTAAAATCGCCACCACTTCAAGCGATGTTAGGCATAAACAACTTTATCTCACCAATACCAATGTTCTTTTGACTAGATTTCTATCGGAGTCAGGCGTCAGTGAAATTATAGACTGCATGCCGATTTCTGATAAGCGTTATCACGAATCAATTGTGCGCATGGTTCAATCTGTTCGAGGCGAAAATAAATTTTCTTTATGTTGTGCGCCTAAATTTAATTATGGTCGTTCTGATCATCAAGTTGAGAAGCGAGAAAATGGCGTTGTTTTTATTTCCAAAGGACCCGACAAACAGGCTTTTCGTCTAAATATCGATGTTCCTTATGAAATTAGAGATGGGGCTGTATTTGCAGAATTTAAATTATTGGCAGGTGAAAGTAAGATATTCGCATTTGAAGAAATTCATTATGAAAAAAAAGGCTCCTGTCTTGAGCATCATGCTTTAAGCAAAGAAACGATTCTGCAGACGCAAGTTTATTGGAAAAATTGGGTCAGGGGATCGACTTACAAAGGCCGCTGGCGTGAAATAGTCGATCGTTCAGCCTTGCTATTAAAGCTGATGACATCAGCGACACACGGAAGTCTGATTGCTGCTCCGACATTTAGTTTGCCAGAAAGTATCGGAGGTGGACGTAATTGGGATTATCGATTCACCTGGATTCGTGATGCCTCCTTTTCGTTGCATGCGTTACTTCGTCTTGGATTTACTGAGGAAGCCTCAGCCTTTATGGGTTGGTTGGAGGAACGCTGCCGCGAATGTGATGACGACGGTTCGTTGCAAATTATGTATGGGATCGATGGCCGACGTGAGTTGTCTGAAACGGTGCTGTCTCATTTTGAAGGCTACATGCGTTCGGCCCCTGTGCGCATTGGCAATGGTGCGGCGGATCAATTGCAGCTTGATATTTATGGCGAATTGATGGATTCAGTTTATCTTTACAATCAATCAGGAACGCCCATTTCTAATCAGCTTTGGTCTGATCTGACTAAGATGATTCAGTGGGTAACGAAGAATTGGAAAAAGCCTGACGAAAGTATCTGGGAAGTTCGCGGGGGACGAAAAGAATTTTTCTACTCTAGAATGATGTGTTGGGTCGCAGTTGATAGGGCGATTCGTTTAAGCATGGAACGCTCACTGCCAGCTCCAATCGGAGATTGGTTGAAAGTACGGGATGCTATTTATCAAGACATTTACGCTAATTTTTGGAGCAAAAAACAAAAAGCATTTGTGCAATATAAAAATGCTCAGACGCTCGATGCTGCCTGCTTAATGGCGCCAATGGTTAATTTTATTAGTCCCATGGATCCACAATGGCTATCGACACTGGCAGCGCTTGAACGAGAGTTGGTCTCAGATTCATTGGTCTATCGTTATAATACCAAAGAAGCTGCGTCTGATGGGCTGGTTGGCAATGAAGGAACTTTTAGCATGTGTTCCTTTTGGTATGCGGAAGTGCTGGCACGCAGTGGGCGACTGGATGAAGCACAGTTTTATTTTGAGAAAATGATAAGCTACGCAAATCACTTGGGGCTTTTTTCGGAAGAACTTGGGCCAAGAGGCGAATTTCTGGGTAATTTTCCTCAAGCATTTACGCACTTAGCTCTTATCAAAGCCGCCTGCACCATCGATAATTTGCTTAATCAGAGACGGTAAAGTAAATTATTTTGTTTAGGGGGAACTTATGGTTGAAAGACCTCGGGGGGGGCCGGCGCCTCATGCTGAAACTGTTGTAGACAGGCCTAGAGTAGAAGGCGAACGACCACCAGATGTTGCTCCAGCTCCGCCCAGACTCGATATTGATGCAGCAAAAGGTTCTGTCAGATTTACACCTGGCGTTGAGGGTGGAGAAGAAGATGGTTACGATGTAGGTGAACACCTGGAGACTCATTGGACTGAGACGCCCCAATTAGGAGGTGGCTTAGGCGAAACTAGGGCAAAAACGGAAACAAAATCCAGTGTTGAGCTGAAAAAACTGATGGATACACTTGGAAGCCTGGATTCTACAAAAGCTCTCGATAAAATTGCCAATCCGGGACTGAAAGAAAAATTCGCAGAGTTAGGAACGCGATTGAAGGATTGGTATCAAAACACCACGATGTGGGAAAAAGCCAAGACACTTGCTGGGCCGGGACTTGGCCTATTGCTTGGGGGGTTGGCTGGTGGACCGATTGGAGCCTTGGTGGTGGCCTTGGCTATTGGCGGGTATAAAACCGCCCAATCTATAGGGAAAATTTCAAAAGAAGGGAATCTAAGCTCTGTACAAAGGGACCGCCTGGCCCGTGGTTTGGCCAAGCAATCTAAGCAAAATCCCCAAGAGATTCGAAAGTTAATGGATAGTATAGCCAACGCTAAAGAAGGCAAAGATAGGGGTAAGATAACGCTGGCCGATCTGAAATCGCTGCTTGGCGGAACGCCTGAAGCAAATTCACCAACTAATGGGACATCAAATGCAGCTCAAGCGACAGTTAGGGAAACCTCATTGTAGTCAAGGCGATTGATTAACCGTGCATACGTCTTGGCTCTTCATGACGATGCCGACTGCCCATTTTCGAAATCTCCAGAAAACAATCAATTCTGGACAGGTAATTGGAAACATTGTATACACTTTAACTTATCATAAAAATGTTTTATTTGAATGAAATTCTGGAATATTTAGAAAGGTATTATATGTACAGCAATTTATTTTTTGTCACATTTCTTTGTTTCTCGCCCATCGTATTTTCAACCGATCTACACCGATCTGTTGAGCAGGAAAATCTTGAGATAGTTAGAACTCTGATTGCGCAGGGTGTAAACGTTAACGCGGTCAACAGTGATGGGCATACCCTGCTACACGTGGCTGCTTATTACGGACATCTTAATGTAGTTATCTTTCTTCTTGGGGCAGGTGCACAAATTAACGTGGTCAACGGTGCTGGCGACACCCCGCTACATGTGGCTGCTCATTACGGACATCTTAATGTAGTTATCTTTCTTCTTGGGGCAGGTGTACAAATTAACGCGGTCAGCGGTGCTGGCTACACCCCGCTACATGTGGCTGCTCATTACGGACATCTTAATGTAGTGCAATCTCTAATTGGGGTAGATGCACAAATTGACGCGGCTAACGGTGCTGGCTACACCCCGCTACACATGGCTGTTCAAAGCGGACATCTTACGATAGTTGACTATCTTTTGGGGGCAGGTGCACAAATTAACGCAGTCAACGTTGGAGGCGACACCCCGCTACATATGGGTGCTCATTTCGGATATCCTGTTGTAGTTCAGACACTTCTTGACGCGGGTGCGGATCTAACACAAGAAAACTTAAGAGGCAATACCGCGCAAGTTGGCGCAACTCTGGAATGTGCGGAAGTAATACTCGGCTGGTTGGATAGGCAGAGCTTTCTTCGAAAGCCACTTATGCGTGATCCACTCAGACTTTTGGATTTCCGGGGATCCCCAGGAAACTTTTTTTTCAATGCACAATTGAAAGAAAGTCATGTTCTTTTAGGTGTTATGTTTGCGATGCATTCTCTGAGCGAGGATATAAAATGGATGATTCTCAAGTTTCTGACCTTTGGAGACTTTTTCGTGATCCCTAAAGGATCACTGAAAAAACACCGGGACGATGAAGATGATGGCAAAGGGGGTCAGGGTGGAGCACGACAGCGCGCCATAAATATGGGTTCGATGTAAATCACTGCTGGCGGCTGAGCGATTGCTTTAAAAGAGCTGATCGTGTCTAACTTTTGTACGACTTTAGGTCAAGGTCGGCTATTTTCTAAGAATCAGGGATTCTGGGTATGAGATCAAGAGAAAAATGACCTTTGGCAATGCTATATCATCGATAGATAGATTTTGCAGGCGCATTGTCTCGGCCAGCATCTGGGCCATTTGAGAAACAAAAAGATTAACCTCTTCATTCAGTGGATTATTTTTTCGTCAATCGCCTTATGGGCAGCTCAAATCTAAGAGGATTCTACTGAGATTTAATCTGTTGGCTAAACCATTTTAATGCCGCAACTGCAGCTGCTTCACGATTTTTTTGGCGACCCAAATTTTTGAAGCGAATTTCTTTTGTGAAAATTCCTGCAGGGCCAGCAATGCCAAAACAGATGGTTCCAACAGGTTTTTCTGGACTGCCACCATCGGGACCTGCAATACCAGTAATGCTGATAGCCCAAGTGGCTTTGCAAATCTTTTGGGCTCCTTTGGCCATATAAAAAGCTGTTGGTTCGCTAACTGCGCCATATTTTTCTAAAATCTTTTTGGGAACTTGCAATGTGTCGATTTTGACCGAATTTGCATACGAAATAATGCCGCCCAAGTACACACGGGAAGCGCCGGGGATGCAGGTAATCCATTCTCCCAGCATACCGCCGGTACAGGATTCGGCGGTGGCCAGTGTCTCGCGGCGTTTTTGTAATGTTTCAAAGATTTGTAAAAGCATAGAATCCAGCTTTTTCATGGGAAAATTCCAAACAGAGGAAGAAGCCATTGGTCAAAAACAAAAAGGAGCATCAAGGCATAAATTCCTGCCAAAACATCATCGAGCATGATGCCTAATGGACCCTTGATTTTTTGATCAACCCAGCTGACGGGCCAAGGTTTCAGCACATCAAAAAAGCGAAAGAAAGCAAAGCCCAGGGCCACATTCCACCACAAAGGTTGGCAAAGACAAAGCGTAATCCCCATGCCCGCTGCTTCATCAATTACAATTGATTGGGGATCGCTGCCTTTAAATTGGGTAATCGATTTTTGGGTGGCCCAAAGCCCTAAGCAAAAAACAAAACAGGCAGCAGTGATACGGATCTGCCAAGATGTTTCAACAAAGATAAAAGGTGCCCAAAAAAACAAGGACACCATTGAACCAATGGTGCCCGGTGCGTGTTTAGATAGGCCTGCGCCACCTAATGTCGCAATCCAAAACGCGATGCTCAAGATTCTACGCCGCGTCTGAGAAATGCAGGGATATCGTATTCATCTTCTTTCGAAGCTGGAGGCGTACGCGTTGGATTTGGATATCCATGAAACGTTTGGGCTTCTTCATCAATCGGCGCCAACACCGGAATTCGAACTTCCGGGGTTTGCGGACGACTTAATTTAGGAGCCAAAGGTGGAATCACCGTTGGGCTATATTGTGAGGGTTGTTGCTGCGCCATCGAGAGATGGCTATCTTGTTCGCGGCGTTCCCAATTGTTTCGGATATAAGTTGGAATATCGCGCGAGGTATTTTGAATTGCTGGTTGCATGTGTGCAGGAATTCCTGCGTTGCCAGCCTCTCCAGAACGATAGGCTTGTCTTTGTGCCGCTTCAAATCCAGTGGCAATCACTGTGATAGAAACTTCATCTTCCATGGTTTCATCTACAACGTAACCAAAGATAATATTGGCATCTTCATGAGCCGCTTCCGTGATGAGTTCAATAGCAGCATTGACTTCATGCAAAGTTAGCGAAGATCCACCGGTGACGTTGACCAAAATACCCATGGCGCCGTCGACGGAAATGTCTTCCAAAAGCGGACTCGAAATCGCTTTTTCGGCAGCTTCAATGGCGCGTCTTTCACCTTTGCCAACACCGATACCCATCAATGCCATTCCCTGATCGCTCATAACGGAAATAGCATCGGCAAAGTCAACGTTGACAATACCTTGTTGGGTAATGATATCGCTGATGCCTTTAACGGCATTGAGCAGTACTTGGTCAGCCATCTTGAAAGCATCTAGCATCGAAGTGCTTTCATCAGCGAGCTGCAAAAGGCGATTGTTGGGAACAACAATTAAGGTATCAACAGCTTGCTTTAAAGCTTCGACGCCTTTTTCGGCAACTTTACGACGGCGATTGCCTTCGAATAAGAAAGGCTTGGTGACGACGCCGACAGTCAAAGCACCTAAGCGTTGTGCGACATCTGCGATAATGGGAGCAGCGCCAGTCCCTGTCCCACCACCCATACCAGCGGCGATAAAGACCATGTCAGCTCCAAGTAGAAGCTCTTCGATACGGTCAATACTTTCTTTGGCTGCGCTTGCGCCTATTTCAGGTTTTGCTCCTGCTCCAAGTCCTTTGGTACATCCTTGGCCAAGTTGCAATTTAATATTAGCAGCGTTGATATCCAGCGCCTGGCAATCTGTATTGGCAACAATAAACTCAACACCAGCAATGCCATGTTGAATCATATTATTGACAGCATTGCCACCGCCACCACCAACTCCAATTACTTTTATACGAGGTCCACGTTGTTGCATTTCGTCAAACTCAATCATTTTACTCTCCCCCGGAAAATAGAGCCCAGCATTTGAGCTCTGGTGATACATTGTTAAATAGAAATCATATCAGAAAGCCAAGATCCCATGCGCTTTCGAACTTTAGTATAAATATTTTCTTCTTTGCTTCTAAAATACTTTTGGTCATAATTTTGGGCGCCGTAAAGCACTAATCCGACGCCTGTTGCATAAATAGGGCTGTTGACAATATCCGACATGCCCTTGATTCCTTGTGGCACTCCTCGTCGCACTGGTAATCCAATAACATGTTCTGCCATTTCAATCATGCCCGGAAGTAAAGAAGATCCACCTGTCAAAACAACACCTGATGCGAGTAGTTCCCTTAAATGCACGCGATCAATTTCCTGCGCTACTAATTCAAAAATTTCTTCCACTCTTGGTTCTAGAATATCACCAAGTATTTGCCGACGCAAAATTCTCTCTGGTCTATCACCAATGCTAGGCACTTCAATAACTTCATCTTTGCCTATCATTTTACTGCTGGCGCATCCAAAGTGTTTCTTGATCTCCTCGGCATTCTCCTGGGGTGTTCTAAGTCCAACTGCAATATCATTGGTCAAATGTTGGCCACCAATTGCGATAACAGATGTGTATTGAATAGACCCATTACAAAAAATAGCAATATCGGTTGTGCCGCCACCGATGTCTACTAAAGCAACACCAAGTTCTCTTTCATCTTCGCTTAAAACTGCAAAAGCAGAAGCAAGTTGCTCTAGTACGATATCGTTAACGCTTAACGAACATCTTTGAGCGCATTTTACGATATTTTGTGCAGAAGTAATTGCTCCAGTGACAATATGAATTTTTGTTTCTAAACGGACACCAGACATACCGATAGGTTCACGAATTCCATCTTGATCATCAATAATAAATTCTTGTGGTAAAATGTGAATCACTTCACGATCAGCAGGAATAGCGACCGCCTTAGCGGCATCAATCACGCGTTCAATGTCAGCTTCGCTGACTTCGCCATTTTTAACAGCGACAATACCGTGGCTATTAAATCCTTGGATATGGCTACCAGCGATTCCTGCATAAATAGAATGAATCGCGCATCCTGACATTAGTTCCGCTTCTTCAATGGCGCGTTTAATGGAATTAACGGTCGCTTCAATATTTACCACGACGCCTTTTCTAAGGCCTTTAGAAGTGCTGGTGCCAATGCCGATAATATCAACGTCTTCGCCTTTAACTTCGCCCACGACGGCACAGATTTTAGTTGTGCCTATATCAAGGCCAACAATTATATTATCTTTCTTAAACTTGGACACAGTCTTCTAACCTCAAAATAAACTTATGACGATGTTTTCTTGAACCTTATCGCAACTTGATCATTATTGGGGTAATCGTCAAGATAGGCATACTCTAAATCTGCTTCTTTTTTCTGTAGTATGGATAAAATTTGTAACAGTTTTAACCATTTCTTTTGATAATTATCTTTGCCTAATATAACTTCAAGACCACTTTTGAAATGAGCAGTGATTCTAAAAGTATTACTAATATGTAATTCAGATATTTTTCCACCTGGAGAATTAGCTGCAATATGTTCATTGAGTGCTGAAACCGCAATTTTAATTTGATATTTTTCAATCCGCTGATTTTTTAGGAAACTTTGTCGATTGATGCCTGTGATAATCGGCAATTCCAATGCGTCATTTTTTTGCGAAAGTTTAAATAGCTCTCCTTCGTCGTCAATTAAATAAAGTTGCTGAAGCGAAATAAATGCTAACGGAGTATGTTCACGAAAATCTATATGCAGTTCGTGCGGAGGAAAACGTCTGATAGCGATTGTCTTTATCCATGGATGCTGCTTAGCCGTCTCTTTTATCTCATCCATATTAATTGCATACAATGATTTTCCTATATATGGCGCCAAGTAAATTCGCATTTCTTCTATTGTAACAAAAGTGCTTTTTGGACTAATTTCAATCGTTTTAATTGCGAAAAAAGAACTGTCCTTGAAAAAGCGATGTAAAAGTGGCAGCGATATACCGCTTAGCATTAAAATAAAACACAGAGAAACAAGCCGCAATGTTTGCCATTTATCTTTTTTGTATGTGAACTGCACAGGTCTATTCATAAGTTTTCAGTTTTAGTGTTTATAAACGTACCAACTAATTTTACCTCATATTCCAGTAAAATGTTAAATTTCCTATAAACTTCCTGTCTTACTTTTTGGGATAGGTCAAAAACGTCTTGGGCTTTTGCTTGCTTGATATTGACGATAAAATTGGCGTGCGTGGTGGATACTTCTGCATCTCCTATCTTCAAACCTTTTAATCCAGTGGCCTCGATAAGACGTCCCGCAAAGTCAGGAGTCGGATTTTTGAAAACGGATCCAGCTGAACGCCATTTTGGTTGGGTTGCTTTTCTTTTTTTAGCAAGTTCTTCAGCGCTTTTCAGAAATTCGCTGGCATCAAGAGGAGAAGGATTTTCACATCGAAGACGGGTTTTGGTGATAATCGTATTCTCTGGAAATGATGTTTGACGATAAGAAAATTGCACATGGTGTTTTTGAAAAATCTTCAAGCCATCAAGGGTTGCAGCATAAACTTCTTGTACTACTTCACCAATTTCTCCCAAGCGTGTGCCTGCATTCATTTTTAAAGCGCCGCCCACTTGGCCTGGCGTTCCACAAAAACCGAGTGCATTTTTCCACCCTAGCTTTAAAGCGGTGTTTGTTAGTTTGGGAAATGATGCGCCTGCGCCCACTAAAATTTCATGGCCTGTGTCATTGACTGTTATTTCAGCCAACGATCCCTTCAGCATGAGCACGCAACCTCTGATGCCGGCATCACTGACAAGCAGGTTGCTGCCGCCTCCTAAAACAAATAGCGGCGTCTGGGTTTGATGAGTCGCCTTTAAAACTTGCAAAACTTCTGTTTCATTGTGCGCAAAGACGATGATATCCGCTGGGCCGCCAATTTTAAAAGTTGTGTAAGGCGCTAAGGGCTGGCTTAGTTGGTAAGTCAAGCCTTCCAATTGTTTTAAAAATAAAGAGAAGGGTGGATTCATGTGTTTTTACATCCCGGTGCGGTGATGAATCATCTCGAGAAGCTGAGGAGCGCTGTGGGTAATACTGCCTGCGCCTAAAGTGATAATAACATCGCCAGGTTTTAACAACTGAGCAATGGTTTTGGTGGAATCCTCTAAAGAACCTCCATATTGAACTTGAGAAAAGCCTTCTTGTTGGCAGGCTATTGCTAGTTTTTCTGAGGAAATTCCTTCAATTGCTGTCTCTCCGGCACTATAAATATCGCTTAAAATGGCGATGTCAGCAGCGTTAAAAGCGCTTTTAAATTCATCAAAAAGATGGAAAGTGCGCGTGTAACGATGCGGCTGAAATAAAACAGCTAAACGCCGGTTGGGAAATGTGACTCTGGCAGCTTGTAAAACAGCATCGATTTCTGCTGGGTGGTGCCCGTAATCGTCAATGACTGTAATATCTTGAACATGACCCACTAACGTAAAGCGTCTTTGTACACCTTGAAAAACCAAAAGTGCTTCAGCCATGGTTTCAAATGGAATACCGAGCTCATCTCCCACCGCGATAGCAGCCAAGGTATTGAGAACATTATGTCGCCCAACTAAATGCAGGCAAATATCACCAACTGGCTGGCCATGTTTGGAAACAGAAAAGTTAGTATAAAGGCCATCATGCTTGATATTAAAAGCCCTGTAGTCCGCTGCATGCTCAATTCCGTAAGTGACAAAACGGCGATTGATGCCAGGTAAAATCGCTCTCACGTGTTCGGCGTCAATGCAAGCCACACACAAACCAAAGAAGGGTAGCTTGTTAGCGAAATTAGAAAATTCGCTTTTCAACTCGTTAATGCCGCCTTTCCAGTAATCCAGATGTTCTGGATCAAGATTGGTGATGACGGCAATGCTAGGAGATAAAAGTAAAAAAGAGCCGTCGGACTCATCGGCCTCTGCGACTAAAAACGGGCCCTGTCCGAGCATGGCGTTGCTCCCCAATTGATTGACTTTTCCGCCAATGATGACAGTGGGATCGAGTTGTGCATGTTGCAGCATGGTGGCCACCAAACTGGTTGTGGTGGTTTTTCCGTGTGAACCTGCAATGGCAATACCATATTGCAGACGCATGAGTTCTGCGAGCATTTGTGCCCGTGAGATAACTGGGATGTTGCGTCTGTGCGCTTCGAATACTTCAGGATTATCGGCTTTGACTGCCGAAGAAATAACCAAGACATCTGCATCAAGGACATGATGAGCCTGGTGTCCTGTTTTGATTAAAGCACCACGCTTTCGTAAATTTCTGATGTTATCGTTTTCATTTAAGTCGGAACCATGGACTTCGAGACCTGAGCTGAGCATGATTTCGGCAATACCACTCATGCCAATACCGCCGATGCCCACAAAGTGGATGACGCGGACGCGGCCATAGAAAATTGAATTAATGGTCATGAATAGCCTTATTTATACGAAGCAGTAAAAAATTTGAATAGCTCCGTCTACATCTTCTAGCATAAAGAGAAAAGGGGATAGATGATGTAAAAACGCTTAAGCCTTTTTAAGCAAACCGTTTTAGCGCAGATTTGGCTATTTGTTCAGCTGCATCGGTTTTGGCCAGTGTTAATGCGGCCTGACGCATATGTTTTAGCTTTTCTGGTGTTTTCATGAGCTCTAAAATCTCTTGGCTTAGGCGCTCTGGTGTCATTTCTGCCTGAGGCACCAAAAAGGCGGCACCGGTTTCGACGAGTTCTTTTGCGTTTTCAGTTTGATGGTCGTAAATTGCGTGAGGAAAAGGGACGAGAATCGAGGGAAGGCCCATTGCCGTGATTTCAGCGCAGGTTCCTGCTCCCGAACGACAGATAATTAAATCTGTTTGTGCATAGGTTGCCGCCATGTCGTCAATAAAAGGTCTGACATCTGCTTTGATGTTTAAGGCTTGATAGCTTTTCTGTACATGCTCTAATTCATTTTTTCCAGTCTGATGCACGACATGCAAAGAAAGATCACGATGATTTAGAAGAGTCACCGCTTTGGGCACAGTGTCATTAAGGGCTTTCGCACCAAGACTACCACCCACTACTAATAGTTGGAAAAGATGACTTTCTTCTTTTTGAGCGGGTAAAAGAGCAGCTAAAAATTCTTGCCGAAGCGGGCCGCCGACTACAACAAAACGTTTATTGGAAAAGTAGGTGGCTGTTCGGTGAAAAGCTCCAAAAATTTTTCGGGCAAACAATCCCAAAATGCGGTTGGTAAAACCTGGGATACTGTTTGGTTCTAAGATAGCGGTCGGAATTCGAAGCAGCCAAGCCGCTAATAAAGAAGGACCAGAAGCATAGCCGCCGACACCTAAAAGGGCATCAGGCTTAACGTGTCTTAAAATTCGAATTGAAGATAAAATGGCAAAAGGAATTTCAATAAAAGCGCGTAATTTTTTTGTAAAAGAGCGGCCCTTAATACCCGACACGCGGACAAATTCGATTGGGTATCCAGCTTTGGGCACTGCAGCTTTTTCCATTCCCAGTTCAGTGCCGATAAAAAGGACTTCTGAGCTTTTGTCTATTTTTTGTAGAGCCTGTGCAATGGCAATGGCAGGAAAAACATGTCCACCGGTACCACCGCCCGCAATGATGAGTTTCATGATGTTGCTTCCTTTAAATTAGGATCTGCTGAGTTCGTGGACTCTTGTGCTAAACGCACGAGGACGCCTATCATAAAACAACTCATAATTAAACTGCTGCCACCGTAGCTAACAAAAGGCAAGGTGATTCCTTTGGTGGGCACCAATCCCATAACGACGAAGGCGTTAAAGATTGCTTGCAAGGTCATTAAAGTGGTGAGACCTGCAGCTAAATAAATTTGAAAGGGATCTTTTAAAGAAAGCGCAATTTTAAATCCACAGATTACAATGAGCAAAAAACAGATAATGATGACTGAAATACCGATAAATCCGAACTCTTCGCCGATGATAGCCAAAATAAAATCTGTGTGAGCAGCTGGCAAAAAATGCAACTTGCCTGGTCCCTGTCCCAGGCCCAACCCCCAAAATTCGCCGGAGCCAAAAGACATGAGGCTTTCAACGACCTGGTAGCCTTCGTTTTGTCGGTGAGACCAAGGATCTAAAAATGCAATTACACGTTCTAGTCGGTAAGGACTGTTCGCAATCATTTGCAGAGCAACAGGAATGGCGACAAGTATTCCCAGCAGCAAATAAGTGACAGGTGCACCACCGATGAAAAGCATGACAAAGGTGAGGGTGGCAACCATGAAAGTCGTTCCAAAATCAGGCTCTAGCATGAGCAGGACCATGGCAATGCCCGGAATAAAAATATGAGGAACAATGCCCACCGGAAACAAAGTCATAAGGCTGGCTTTTTTTGCTAAAGATTTTGCTAAATAAACAATTAAGGCAAACTTGAATATTTCACCAGGCTGCAACCTGAATGCGCCTAATGAAATCCATCGGGCAGCGCCACCGGCCGATTTGCCGATGCCAGGAATTAATAACGAAGCGAGCAGTAGGAGCATGAATATATAAAGTGGATAACTATAGCGACGGTATAAATCAGGATGAATATAGAGAGCGAAAGCAAATGCTCCCATGCTCAAAAAAATAAAAACAAGTTGGCGTTTCACAAAATAAAATGCATCGTCATTCATGGACCCGGCCACAATGGCGGAACTTGAATAGACCATAACGAGGCCAATCATTACCAAAATGAAAACACAAAAAAGCAAAACTTTATGGGGCAACAGTTTCATTTTTTTCCTTAAAGATTTGTTCCCTGAGCCTTTTGAAAAAGTTCTCGAAATTGATTGCCCCGATGGACAAAGCTTTCGAACTGATCCCAGCTGGCACAAGCAGGTGCAAGTAAAATAATATCACCTCTTTGTGCTTTTTTTTGTGCAAGCGCGACAGCTTTTTCCAATGTTTTAGCATCGGAACAATCAAATGCTTTAAATGCTTCGAGTAGATTAGGGGCATCTTGCCCGATGACATAAACAGCTTTGGCTCGTCCATGACAAATTTCAACTAAAGGTGCATAGCTAGATTTTTTTCCAAGGCCACCTACAATAAGATGCACGCCTTTTGAGAAATTTTTCATGGCGATGATAGCAGATTCAACGTTGGTTGCTTTGGAATCATTAATCCAACGGACACCTTGCGCATAACCCAGAGATTCCAAACGATGAGGAATGCCTGCATAGGCACGAAGCCCTGCCTGAATTGTTGGAAGAGGGATATTTAAGGCTAATGCGCCCGCAACAGCAGCGGCAGCGTTTTCGTAATTGTGTCTGCCTAAAAATTGCTCTGGATCAAGTGTTAAGTTTTCTTGCATTAAAGGCGTGCGAATAACTAGCGCATTGTCGTGAATTGCGATGCCCATCTCGGATGACGCCACATTAAAATCGAGTCGAGGATGAATGGTGGGTGGAAAGAGAAATTCTTTTGAATTTTGATCTCTTTGATTCAAAATAACGCTACGACTTGGAAGAAGCAGATCAAAAATTTTTGCCTTTGCTTGATAATAATTTTTGACATTTTGATAACGATCCAAATGATC
>JAHFEG010000004.1:0-51493 GCA_023248595.1 Myxococcales bacterium
CCGATAGCAATTTTGCAGGAAAAAAAGTGGAGTATTGTTAAATTGCCAAGCCCCATCAAACCAATTCGACTGTCAACCATGTTTCCGGTTTAAGTGTCAATGATGTTTCCGGTTGTACACATGCGCAAAAAAGTAGAAAATGATACAGTCGCCTGGGCGCGTTCCTTGGCAGAAGGTAAAAATCGGAATGCCGCTTGGGCAGAAAATGCGGTTCGTGAATCCGTTTCTATTTCTGAAAGAGAAGCGCTTAAAGAAAAAGTAGTCGATTATATTGCAAAAGATGTGTCTGAATTGCTTGTCTTAATCGACGGCAAGACAGTAGAAATAGATGGTCAAAAACAAATTTTACAGATGAAGAATGCTCAAATTATTAATTTTGAAATGAGCAATCAGCAAAAATTATTGAAGTGGTTTTCTGATCCTACTTTGATTTTTCTTTTAATGTTGATGGGATTTTTAGGTTTGTTTCTCGAATTTCAAGCGCCTGGTGTAAGCTTGCCGGGAATTCTGGGTGTGCTTTGTTTGGCCTTTGTTTTTGGTTTGCAATTGTTACCACTCAATGGATTTGGTGTACTGCTTATTTTAGGAGCTATCGTATTTTTTATTGCAGAAATTTACATTACGAGTTTTGGTCTATTATCTCTCGTCGGGCTTGGGCTGTTTGTGTTGGGCTCTTTTTTATTGTTTGACACGCCAGGGTCAAGTTTACAGGTGGAACCAATCATGATCTGGGTTTTTGCAGGATGCATGCTATTTTTAATTGCGGGCATTGGTTATTTAATTACAAGAGCCAAAAATCAGCGGCCAGCCAGCGGCGTTGATTCCCTACAGGGGAAAATGGCAACCGTCTATGAGGATATTCGTCCAGCGAAACCCGGCACAATTTATATGCAAGGATCGTATTGGGTGGCTTATGCCGATGAAGAAATTAGCGAAAATACACAAATAGAAATCGTGCGCATGGAAGGTGCCCATGCTTATGTTAAAAAAATTAAAAAATAGGAGTGCATAGTGGAGTTCATAGTCGAATTTAGTGTTTTGGTTGTTTTTTTTGTTTTGCTTGTTTTAGGGACAGGCGTTCGGATTTTAAAGGAATATGAACGTGGCGTTGTTTTTCGCTTAGGGAATTGTTTGGAACAGTTACGCGGGCCCGGTCTCACGCTGCTCATTCCTTTTATCGATAAATTGACTAAAGTTGAACTTCGAACGCTTACTTATGATGTACCTGAGCAAGATGTGATTACGCGTGACAACGTTTCTGTCAAAGTGAATGCCGTGGTTTATTTTCAAGTTGTCGATGCCAGACGGGCAATTTTGGAAGTTGAAAATTATATGTATGCAACTTCACAACTTGCGCAAACCACTTTGCGTTCTGTTTGTGGGCAGCAAGAATTAGATTCATTGTTGACTGAGCGCGATAAAGTGAATTCACGGATTCAGGCAATTTTAGATCAGCATACTGATCCTTGGGGTGTCAAGGTAACCCTGGTTGAAGTGAAACAAATCGATTTGCCTCAAGAAATGAAACGGGCTATGGCCAAGCAAGCAGAAGCTGAAAGAGAGCGTCGTGCGAAGGTCATTAACTCGATGGGTGAATTTGAGTCAGCGCAAAAGCTAGCTGAGGCTGCCGATATTATGGAAAAACACCCGCTCACCATTCAGCTACGCTATCTCAATACTTTGCGAGAGATTTCTGCAGAAAATAATTCAACAATCCTGTTTCCAATTCCCATTGAGTTTTTATCGTTACTGGGAAAAAAATAAGTTCTTTTCCTGCACATAAAACGTGTCAAGAAGGGGGTTCGCGTGTGTTTTGTTCAAGGTGCTTCTTCGCATCTTCCCAATACGCATTCAAATCTTCCAGACTTGCCTCTGCCATCACCTTGCTTTCATGCTGAAAGCGCTTTTCAACGTGTTGAAATCGGGATTGAAAACGTTTGGTGGCTTTTTGTAAACAAGCTTCTGCATCTAATTTTAAATATCTGGCGATGTTAACGACTGAAAAAAGCACATCTCCTAACTCGTGTTCAATATGCGTGGCATCTTTTTCGAGCATGGCTTCTTGTAATTCAGCAATTTCCTCTTCAAAATCCAAAAGAGCTCCGTTGACATCAGGCCAACCAAATCCAGCAGCATCAGCTTTTTTAGCGACGGTTTGCGCGCGCAGTAAAGCGGGCATTGCTTTGGGAACGCCCTCTAGGACGCTATTGTTTCCAGAATTTTTTGCCGCCCGTTCTTTTTCTTTTACCTTTTCCCAATGGGGATTTTCATTGGTATTTTGTGGTTGGTTATCACCTGTAAATAAGTGCGGGTGTCTTCTGATGAGTTTTTCACGAAGGCCTTTGCAAACAGCGTTAAAATCAAAAGCATGATTTTCTTTTTGAATTTGTGCTTGAAAAATAATTTGTAAAAGCAGGTCGCCTAGCTCTGCGCAGTGTGCAGAAGCATTTTCCTGAGTTGGACTTTCTTCTACATGATCCATCTCTTCGAGAACTTCATAGGTTTCTTCTAATAAATAAGGCCGCAAAGAAGACAGCGTTTGCGCTCTATCCCAACCACACCCGCCCGGGCTTCTTAAAAATTCCATCAGTTCACAAAGTTTCGTTACTTCTTCTTGAGGATTCATTTATTTGGCTTCCATTTTTTCATTTTGTATTGGAAAGGCAAGGCTAGTTCCGCTTTGTGCAATTACATCCATGATGCGCAATAGTACATCTTCGCGAATTGCGAAGAAGGCATTTGTTTCATTTGTTAAAATATAGGCATGGATTTCAATATCCAATGCGTATTCGCCAAAACGAATAAAGCGAACGCGTATGGATTCGTTATCAATTCGAAGGTGAGCAAGCAGTAATTGGCGAATCTCTGTGAGAAGATAACGCATTTGGTCAGCCGTTGTTTCATGACGAAGTCCAAGGATACTATGAAAACGGAAACGATCCCGCGCATCGAAATTTTCTAATTCCATTTGGGACAGGTCAGAATTTGGAACGGAAATTAAAGTGCGTTCTAAGGTTCTAATTTTGGTGCTACGTAGCCCAATCTCTTCGACGGTTCCTTGTTGTTTGCCAAATCGACAAGAATCACCGACGCGAATCGGTTGATCCAAAATAAGCATGGCTCCACCAAAGAGGTTCTCTAGAGTTTTTTGAGCTGCTAAAGCAATAGCGATACCACCAATACCAAGCCCAGTAATCAGAGCTGTAACTTCAAAACCTAAATTCTGCAGGGCTGTTAATATAGCGAGAAGCACAACAGAAGTTTTAAAAATCCTTCGAATGAGCGGTAGCATGGTGATAATGCTGATTTTATTTTTTTTAATTAAGCTTTCTGCTAGCCATCCACTAAAAGTATCAACAGCGCGAAATGATAGCCAGGTCAAATCAAAAACCAACACCAATTTTTCAATAAGCACAAAAATCTCTTTTGCACTTTGATTAAGATGTATAAAATGGAGGCCGATGGCAAAGCATGCCAGCAAAAATCCAATACGAAGCGGCGCGAAGAAGGTTTTTAAAACTGCCTTATCGAATAAAGGAAAATGCTTAATCAAGAGATGACAAGAAGCACGAAGAGACAACTTGGTCAAATACCAAGATACAAAATAGGATAAGAATAGAAGAGCAATTAGGCTGCTCCATTGCCATAAAGCAACGTCTAAAAAAGAAGCTTTAAAAAACAGAGCCGGCAAAAATTCTTTTAAGGTGTCACCAAGAAGCGTTGATTGCATAAAAAGCCTCCTGCTTTATGTGAGATTTTCAGCTTGGACGCCTAAAGCCAAAAAGTCTAGAGGTAAATATTCTAGATCTAATGGCGCTAAATCTTGCAAAAATTGGGCTTTTTGTTCGATAGGTATGAAACACAACGCCATATCACCGCCACCAGCTCCGCTCGGTTTTGCGGCGCCTCCATGCTCTTTGGCAATCTGCGCTAAATGCCGATGCTTGTCTGTAACAATATTGATTTTTGCCTTTTGTCCCAATATTTGTAGCGAAGACGAAATCTCATTTGTTAATGTGGTCAGTAAAGACCAATCAGGTTTCAAACAAAGGGGGTCACGCAAGGCCAGAGCTTGTTCTCCTAAATTCTTCATGATGGCACGATATTCACGCGGATCCTGATTTTTTAATTGGGAAACTGCTTTTAAAAACAAACGCGTGTCCTGCGCTTTTCTGGTAAACACACCGATGATAGAATTTGGATTAATTGCTAATGTCAAAGCACTTATTGTTGGCAGAGAATTTTCTAATGATGACTGAAAAGATAAAAGGCCACCATAGCAAGAAGCCGCAATATCAATTCCAGATCCTGCTTGGTGTGTAAATGCTTTGTGCGCTTCAAAGCTCAAAGAAAAAATAGCATCACGATCCAAAAAAGGTCCGTCCAAGCATTGTGCTGCTAAACTTGTGGTGACTGCCGCCGAGGAACCTAGGCCAAGTTTGCAAATTTTATCTTTTGTTTGATGATAAAGCGCGGAAGAATCAATTTGTAATTTTTTCGGATGGGCAAAATTATATCTGTTTTGCGCGGCGCTTAATACGAGATTGATTAATTCGAATTCTGGAGCAGGGTGGGGAAGATCAACAAGACCTCGATTCATGGATTGTATTTGCCAATTGGGAGCTGAGTGACTTGTCACATAGGCTCTTTTGTTAACGGCGGTCACAATGCCTGGGTAGCCTTCTAAAACAGCATATTCTCCTGCAATCACAAGTTTTCCCGGGGCACTGGTGATGCACTTGTTCATATTAACTTTGCCCCAGGGCCTGGTTTGGCGATGTCTATTTGAACAATGCCTTCTATTTTTCTTAACTCGTTGGTAATGGCTTGAGCTTGCTGAGCTTGGCAGAGAACTTTAACATGCGGTCCCGCATCCATGGTAAAATAGCAGTGAGCGCCGTCATCTCTTAAAGCTTTAACCCGATTCATGACAGTGATGGTGAGAGGTTCAAAATACCAAAAGGCAGGTTTGGCCGCAAGCATGGAAGCATGCATTTTAAGTGTTGAGTGTTCTGTGAGTTCTCCCAAAGTTTTAAAATCACCCTGCATCGCCGCTCGCGTCGCCTCTTCTAAATCTTGGGCATGGGTAGCAATCCAAGAAGAGTAGTAAGGCGAGGTTGCGCTGGTGTGCATCATCCCTGCACGTGATGAGATCTTTTTAGGAGTAGATGCGCATTGAACGACGATGAGCCTAACATCTAGAGAAGGATCGGTTGTAAGGGGTTCGGCATAACCCCCAGTTTTATCAACAGGAGATCCCGGATGCATGTAAACAAATTCGCCAAAAATACTGCGCGCAGCAGATCCCGAACCTACCCTCGCCAATTGGCTTAAATCGATGGGATTTAAATTTAAGGAAAAAAGCTGATTGGCTGCCAAGCTTAAAGCGGCAAATCCAGAAGCAGAAGAAGCCAGCCCACTTCGTGTGGGGACATCATTTCTGGAATCCACTAAACAATGTTGATCATTTTTACTAAGGGCACGAACGATATCTAAAAAAAGCTGCACGCGTAAAAGAGGTTCGCCAATTTGTTGTTGGTTATTTAGGACAAAAACATCTTGTGGCGCATCAATAAAAGATAACGCTGTTTGTGTTCCAAAATTTTCCAGAGTTAAGGAAAGCGATCCCGTGGCAGGAAGATTTAAATGGCCTGGAAGTTTGCCCCAGTATTTAATGAGTGCGATATTGGTGTGCGCATAAGCGCAAGTGCTTTTCATGGATAAAATGAATCCCAAAGAAAACTTGGAGGTGCCGATCGGAATTGAACCGATGTAGGCGGTTTTGCAGACCGCTCCCTAACCACTCGGGCACGGCACCTTTTCGAATAAGCTTCTTAAAACAAGTTACTCAGATGGTCAAGATAATCATGCTTGAGCTCCACCAGGAACATTCATAAAGGCATAAGGTGACACACCGACCTGACTAAAAGTATGGTTCCAACGTTCTGAAACAGGAACATCAAACATAATTTCCGGATAAAAAGGCGTATTTAACCAACCTCCACCACATAATTCAGTTTCAAGTTGCCCAGGTCCCCAACCTGCATAGCCTAATATCAGTTCAAATCGGCCTGGTAGTTTACCAGCAGCAGCATCGTCAAGCAGTTCCCTTGAAGGTGTAATAGAAATGGTATCGCAAAGAACGAGGCCGGCAGTCAGAGGTTTATTAGCTTCATGTTCATAAAGTAAAAACCCAGAATTTTTTGAAACGGGGCCGCCATAAAGCACTGTGCGATCAGCAACTTTTGGCTTGATCGAAAGATCTTCCAATAATTCATGTAAGGATAGCTCGGTTTGTTGGCTGATGATAAATCCCATAGCGCCTTCGTCTTGATGCATGGCAACCGCGATAACGGCGTTTTTGAAAATAGAATCAATGAGAGAAGGAGGGGCGGCAAGAAAGGAAGGTGCGATATGATGAGACACTTGATCCTCCGTTGAGATTTTAAAATTTGAAACGCGCTTTTCCATGTTATTATGCTTTTTGTGAAATAAAAAAGAATGCTTACTTGTACCTTTTTTAAGGTAACACAAACTAAAAAGCAGGAGTAGATAGATGGTTTTATCTCTTTTGTTTTTTGAAGTATGAAAGGTATACGAGGAAAGTATGCGAGATGCAGGTGACAACAATTTCCCGGATGAAAATAACCCTGAAATAGAGCGAGATTCATCTGCTCGCAGTGTTTCTGATTGGATAAAAAAGACACTCATCACTGGTACTTCAGCAGAACCATTTTTTTCTTTGCTCGCACAGGCAGAAAAAACAAGGCGTGATGTGATGCAAGCAGTGACGCGTGAATTGCGAGGATTTCTAAGCGGTATCGAGGTTCAGGATATTTTGCTAAAAGTTTTATCAAATGCAAAATTAGAAGTGCATGCCACGATTAGACTAGTGCCGGATCAAGAAGTGGTTAAGAAACCTAAGTCAAAGGTGGCGCCTAAAAAGAACGCACCCAAAAAACGCAGTTCTAAATCTCCTTAGATCGCGATAAATTTTTTAGGCCCCCAATCCCAAAGGAGCAAAGGCTTTTTAAAACTGCTAATTTTACATTTGCATTAGGTTTAGGATTTTGACCTCGACCCATCCGATGCAATTGATCTGTATACCAAGTAATTTCTAATGGAAAAAATTTGTCTAGACTCTTAAATCCAGTTGTGAGCTGGTAAATTTTAGATTGGCAGTTTTCATCTGCGAGTAATTCGTTTGGGAAATTATAATTGGTGGCTAAACTGCGAGCGAGTCCAATAACGTGACATGCTCCAGAATTAAGCGCGGCATCCATCGCTTTACGGGTACGAAATCCTCCTGTCAGCATGAGTGGCGTTTTAATTAATTGAGAAACCTTTTCACAGTATTCTAAAAAATAAGCTTCTCTTTTTTGAGTGCTTTTTTTAAGTTTAGATGATTTTCCCATCATCACTGGCGCTTCATATGTTCCTCCAGATATTTCAATCAAATCAATTCCAGCTTTTGATAAAATATCGACAACCTGCATGGATTCTTCTTCGCTGAATCCGCCTCTCATAAAATCTGCAGAATTGAGCTTGATGCCAATGGGAAAATTGGGCCCTACTTTAGTGCGTATCGCACGATAGATTTCTAGAGCAAAACGAATACGGCCTTCAAGTGTTCCGCCCCAGTCATCGGTACGGTGGTTATGATGAGGAGAAAGAAATTGGCTGACCAGATAACCATGAGCTCCATGAATTTGAATTCCAGAGAACCCACAATTTTTTAGTGTTTCTGCGGCGTAGGCAAATCTAGAAATGATGTCGAGAATTTCTGTTTCTTGCAGTTCTCTCGGGGTAGCAAACATGACATTCATGGGCGCAGGATATGGTATCGCGGAAGGAGCAACCGGATCGCGGGACAATACTCTTGGAGTTTGTTTACCAGGGTGATTCAGTTGGGCCCATAATTGTGTTTGATTTGCTTTTGCTGCGATAGCCCATCGCTTCAAAGAAGCTTCATTGGTATTTGTCTTTTCAACCACGACATTATGAGGCTCTCCTAAAGCGCGAGAATCAATCATAATATTACCTGAAATGACAAGGCCACAACCACCATGAGCCCATTTGCTGTAAAGGCGTTCAAATTGGGGCCCAGGGTTATGACTGTGATCGGCCATGTTTTCACTCATCGCCGCTTTCGCTATTCGATTCTTAAGGATGGTTCCACATGGAAGCGTCAGCGGTGAAGCAATTGTAGGCATAGTTTCTCCGCGATAAATGTAGCCGTGGTATTGATATCAGAACGCGGCAGCAAAACATTTTAATCCATGTCTGCTATTTTTTTATCACCAGCGCGCGATAAATTGGGATGCCAAATTCGAGGCATTTTTTTTCACGATGGGATTGTGCCTGCATGGGATTATCCAAAAGAAGACCTTGTGGATGTAAAGAGCAATCTAGCGCGGGATGCTCTTTAAAAATTTGCAAATAAGATTCAAAAAGAGCGCTGACATCTGTTTGCAAAAAAAGTGTTCCGCCGATTTGAAGTTTGGAAACGAGAATGCCCAGAAAATCTGGGTTGATAATGCGACGTTTTTGATGGCGTTTTTTCCACCAAGGATCTGGAAAATTGACGGTAATATTGCTTAATGTTTCGGCTTCAAAAAGAGCAGGCACAAGTGTCCACGCATGCCCAAAAATAGCGTGAAGATTGTTTATCGCTTCGCGTTTTTTCTTCGCATTGGCTTGTTTGACGAATGCTTCTTTGTATTCAATGCCAACAATGTTGTGACTCAAGGCAGCGCGAGCGCGCTCAAATAAATAATAGGCTCGTCCCATTCCTAATTCCAATTCCAGAGGATGTGTGTTTCCAAATAGATCTGGCCAAGGCGCAATGGTAGGAATTTTAGAAAATGCAGGTAAAGGCGTTGGTTCTTTTAGGTTCATGTTGTCATATCACTGTATTGAATACATAATAGATAAAAGCTTTTTGAGAATTAACCGGGAAAAATCATGCGTATCTGGGGTATCAGTGATCTGCATTTATCATTTTCTTCCAATAAACCAATGGATGTTTTTGGAGAACATTGGGCGGGACATGCAAAAAAAATGCAAGAAGCCTGGGACGCTTGCGTTCAGCCTGAAGATATTGTGCTTTGTCCAGGTGATTTGTCTTGGGCCATGCGTCTTGAAGAAGCCAAAACCGATTTGGCTTGGATTGGTGAAAGACCTGGTTTGAAAATTTTAGGGCGGGGTAATCATGATTATTGGTGGAGCAGTATTAGCAAGGTGAGAGCGGCATTGCCCAAAGGATGTATTGCTTTGCAACACGATAGCGTGGATTTAAGGGAAGTTGTGGTGGCGGGAAGTCGCTGCTGGTCTGCTCCTGGAGCGCTTGATTATACGCCTGCTGACCAAAAAATATATGAACGTGAATTACTGCGTTTACGGATGTCGCTTGAGTCTGCTCAAAAAATTGCCAACGGTCGACCCATCATTGCCGCCATTCATTATCCACCTTTTACCGCAAAACAATTACCCACTGGGTTTGCTGAAATCATAGAAGAATTTGGTGTTTCGATCTGTGTTTATGGGCACTTGCATAGTGCGCGTTCGCATCGTACGGCAGTGCAAGGCTTGGTTGAGGGTGTTCGTTATTTTCTAATCGCTTGTGATTATCTCGACTTTAAGCCTACATTGATTTGGTCTTCATAAAAAGGTTTTTGTATGACACAGGTGGGTTTATCACATCGCTGGAATTTACGTCCAGCCGACGACACTAAAGTAAATGAATTGATCATTGATATGGGTCTTCATCGTATTCTGGCGCGGGTTTTAGTGGCAAGAGGAATTGATAGTAAGGAAGCAGCAGAACGCTATCTTAAACCTGAATTAAGTGCATTGGGTGATCCATTTGCTTTTGCCGATATGGATATCGCTTGCGACAGACTTTTAAAAGCAATTCAACAAAATGAAGTGATTGGAATTTTTGGTGATTATGACGTCGATGGCGTAACCTCGACGGTTCTTTTGTGGGAGTTTTTAGAAAGCTGTGGTGCTCAAGTCGTGGCGACTATTCCCGATCGTCTTCGTGAAGGATACGGCTTAAATGTCGCCGGGTTGGATCGTTTACAAGCAGGTGGCGCAACTTTAATTGTGACTGTTGATTGCGGCATAACTGCCCACAAAGAAGTAGAGGAAGCCGTTACTCGTGGGATTGATGTCATTGTTATCGATCATCACACCGTTTTAGTGGATTTACCCAAAGCCGTTGCCGTGATTAATCCCCATCGTCCTGATTGTGGTCGAGCTGCGACACATATGTGCGCAGTCGGTGTGGTTTTTAATTTATGCATGGCACTTCGAAAACGTTTGCGGGAAGCAAACTTTTTTGCTGAAAATCCAGAACCTAATTTGAAAGATTTGTTAGATTTGGTGGCGCTGGGAACCGTGGCAGATGTGGTGCCGTTGGTCTTAGATAATCGTATTTTTGTACATCATGGTTTAGATTTAATTCGTCAAGAACGCAGAATTGGATTTAAAGCTCTTTTAGAAGTGGCTGAGGTTAAAGAAGGCAAAGTCAGTGCTTCTACCTTGGGTTTTCATTTGGGTCCGCGTATTAATGCCGCTGGTCGACTCGAAGATGCCATGCAGGCTGTTAAATTGTTGCGCACCAAAGAAATGAGCGCGGCAACTGTCATGGCCCAAATGCTGAATACGCAAAACCAATCACGTCGAGATTTAGAAAAAGAGATTTTGGCAGAAGCAATTTCAGAAATTAGTAATTCAAAAGAACACAAAGACGCTTTGGTGCTTGTTGTTGGTCGGGAACATTGGCATCCAGGTGTTGTAGGCATTGTTGCTTCTAGATTAGTTGAAAAATTTGGGAAACCAACGGTTGTAATTGGAGAAAATGGTAAAGGTTCAGGACGCAGTATTCCTGCTTTCCATTTGCATCAAAGTCTGTGCCAAGTGCAAGATTGTTTGCAAGGTTTTGGTGGACATGCCCATGCCGTGGGAGTGCATTTGGTTTTTTCGCAATTAAGCCTTTTTCGTGATTTGCTCAATCAATATGCGGCAAAGGTTTTAAAACCAGAAGATTTGATACAAACAATTGTTTATGATGGAGAAATTGCAGGTGATGATGTCAGTGAAAATTTGGTGAATGATTTAGCGGTTGCCGCGCCTTTTGGTCGTGGGAATCCCGAACCTGTATTTCGACTTAAGTGTTTGAGTTTTAGGAATTTGCGAGAATTAAAGGGCGGTCATTTACGAGGAGAGATTTTGCTTAAAAAAAATATTCCCTTTGTGGCATTTGGCATGCTGGAAAAAATGAAATTATTTGAAAAGCCTGCTGATGTATTGGCTTATCTAGAAATAAATGAATGGATGGGGAGAAGGACGATACAACTTCGCATAAAAGATATTCAAGTGGCGCTAACAAACAGTGTGAATTAAATTGAGTGGGACGACAACGTGAATAACAAAAACGAGCAGCTGGGACTGAACGAGAGTTATGTTGAAATTTTACGGGCACAGTGGCAATCAGATCCATTGAGTGTTCCAGAAGAATGGAGGAATTATTTCCTCGGACATAAGACTGCGCAGATGATTCCAGTCCTGGTCGCTGCAAGTGAAACAACCAAAGAGAAACTGGCTCTTGTTTCAGCGGAAACGAAAATTGTCGATCAGCGATCGATTCCTTTGGTGGGTATTGCCAAAAAAATTGTAGAGAACATGGAAAGATCTCTAGAGATACCGACTGCCATGTCTTCTCGAGATATCCCTGTGAAAGTGCTCGAAGAAAACAGAGCAATTATCAATGATTATTTAGAAGATGATTCTAGACCTAGATGTTCTTTTACCCATTTGATTGCTTATGCCATTGTAAAAGCCATTCAATCAAATCCAGCACTTAATAATGGTTATAGCAAAGACGGGCAGCAAGCACTCAAGTTAGTGCGTCCCGATATCAATTTAGGGTTGGCGATTGATTTACCTGCCCGTGATGGCGGGCGATCTCTGGTCGTTCCAAATATAAAAGCTTGTCAAAATATGGATTTTTTGACTTTCTTTTATGCCTACAATGATTTGATTGATAGGGCACGTCTCAACAAATTGGTTCCAGCGGATTTTACTGAAACAACGTTGACGCTTACCAATCCAGGCGGGATCGGTACGATGTCGTCAAATCCCAGACTGATGCTTGGTCAAGGTGTGATTGTCGCGACGGGTCGTATTGGATATCCTGCGCAATTTGATGCCACTTCTCCAGAAACGTTGCAAGCTTTGGGAATTGGTAAAGTCATGACGGTGACCTCGACCTATGACCACCGAATTATTCAGGGCGCGGAATCGGGAAGATTTTTAGCACACCTATACCAATTGTTGATTGGAGAAGAGGGTTTTTACGAGGATATCTTTCGTGTCATCAAGATTCCTCACCACCCATACCAATTAAAAGCTGATCAGGCAGTTGTTTTGGGTCAGCATGCCGACGTAATTCAAACAGAACGCGCCATGCGTGTGAGCCAATTAATTCATGCTTACCGTGTTCGAGGTTATTTGCTGGCGCATGTGGACCCGTTGCATTTAATTTTACGAGAACACCCTGAACTTGATTTGCAAAATTACGGATTGACCATTTGGGATCTGGATCGTCAATTTGATACACTTGGCGTTCTTAGTAAAAGAGTCGCACCTCTTCGTGATATTTTAAAGCAGTTACGAAACACTTACTGTCGGCGCATTGGCGTTGAGTATATGTACATCAATGATGTTGTGCAAAAAGCGTGGCTACAAAAAAAAGTTGAGCAAGAGAATGAAAAATTTACCATCGATGAAAAGAAAAATTTCTTAAGCAAGCTTTTGCAAGCCGAAGGTTTTGAGCACTTTTTACATAAACGCTATGTTGGGCATAAGCGGTTTAGCATGGAAGGCGCCGAAGCTGCCATCGCAGTTTTAAACGAGATATTGGATGAGGCTGCTGCTTTTGGGGTGACAGATGTCATGGTGGGCATGGCGCATCGTGGCCGTTTAAACGTGCTAGCGAATGTGATTGGTAAACCATATGCAGCTATTTTTGCAGAATTTGAAGATATCGATCCCAATACTTTTCAAGGGTCTGGCGATGTAAAATATCACCTCGGTGCTAGAGGCGTTCATCGTTGGAAAGGTAAGCCGAAAGATGCACTTAATATTGATGAGCGAGAAGTGCGCGTGGAGCTTGCCTGCAATCCGTCACATTTAGAAGCCGTCAATTCAGTTGTAGAAGGGCAGGTGCGTGCACAACAAGATTTAGCAGGCGATCGTATGCGCAAAAAGATTATGCCAGTGCTCATCCATGGAGATGCGGCGTTCGCCATGCAAGGTGTGGTTTACGAGACGATGCAATGCTCTGATCTGCAAGGTTATCGGACAGGCGGAACGGTGCATTTGATTATTAACAATCAAATCGGCTATACCACCTCGCCAGAAAAAGCTAGAACGTCGCTGAACTGTTCCGATGTTGCTAGGGCTATCTTTGCGCCCGTATTTCGCGTGAATGGCGATGATCCAGAAGCTTGTCTAAGAGCAGCACGCATTGCACTAGAATATCGCATGCTTTTTGGTCGTGATGTTGTAATTGATTTAGTGTGTTATCGTCGATACGGCCACAATGAAGGTGATGAGCCTAGTTTTACGCAGCCTATTTTATATGCTGCCATCCAAAAACATCCTTCTGTAGCGTCTATCTATAGTGAACTTTTGGTTCGTCGTGGAGATATTACCAGGGATGAATTAGAAAAAATTAAAGAAAGCTATCACAACCGTTTTGAAGAGGCTCATGCTGCAGTCCGAGAAAAAGGACGAGGTGCTTTTTCCAATGATCATATTCCGCTGGGACAACTTCACGAATCCATTTTAGAAGAAAATTTAGACACGAGCGTTCCAGTCGAAACTTTAAAACAGATTGCTGATAAAGTGACATTTGATCCAGAGACAATTGAAATTCATCCTCGGGTTAAAAGTCTGGTACTCGATCGACGTCGTGCCATGGTGTTTTCTGGCGCGCCGGGGATTGATTTTGGGATGGCTGAAATCTTGGCTTATGGAACTCTCTTGCTGGAAGGAATTCCCGTGCGTGTCAGTGGGCAAGATTGCGGGCGAGGGACATTTGCTCATCGTCATGCAGTTCTATACGATATCAACAATGGAAAATCCTATATTCCGCTCAATCATTTACATCATACGCGCGATGAAGGGGAAGAAGTTTGGCAACCTAGCCGTTTTCGAATTTATGATTCGCCGCTGAGTGAAGAAGCTGTGCTTGGATTTGAATATGGCTATTCTGTAAGCCATCCTAAATCTTTAGTAATTTGGGAAGCTCAATTTGGGGATTTTTTTAATGGTGCGCAAATCCAAATCGATCAGTTTATTTCTTCCTCGGAAGCAAAATGGCAGCAGCGCAGTCGTTTGACGATGTTACTACCGCATGGCTATGACGGTCAGGGTCCAGAGCATAGCTCGGCGCGTATTGAGAGATTTTTACAGCTGTGTGCTGAAGACAATATGCGTATTGCTAATTGCTCAACGCCGGCACAGTTGTTTCATTTATTGAGGCGACAAGCAAAATTGCCCAAAAAACCCTTGGTTATCTTTACCCATAAAAGTCTTTTGCGCGCAGAAGATGCTTCTTCTAAATTAGAAGAACTCGCGGACGGTTTATTTAATTTTGTGATCGATGATCAGCGTTATGCTTCTAGCAAAAAAAGCAAACGTGTCATTTTTTGTAGTGGCAAAGTTTATTGGGATCTGGAGCGTTTTCGTTTAGAAAATAAAGTGGGCAAAGATGTTAGTATTGTGCGCATTGAGCAACTTTACCCATTTCCCCAAGAACAAATATCAGCCATTTTACAGACAGCGACGGCTGCTAAAGATACCGTTTGGTTACAAGAAGAACCCAAAAACTGTGGGGCTTTTTCTTATGTAGAGCCTTTATTTCGTCAATTGGGAGTAAATGCCCGCTATATTGGTCGGGCTGCTTCAGCAAGTCCCGCGACAGGCTCTCCCAAGGCGCACCGTCGTCAACAACAAACGATTATGGAAACAGCTTTTGCCTCAGTACGTGCAAAAGAGAACAATATGGAAGTCAGATGAGCATGATGCGTAAAGAATTAATTGAAATTATTAAGCAGCGTCATCAAAATACAGTGTTTGATACGCTTGGTATTGATATTGATTCTTTTGATCCTGAAGTGGTGGTATCTTTAAGTGTTGATCATCGCCATTTGCAGCATGCAGGGATTGTTCATGGTGGCATTTTTGTTTTGCTGGCCGAATCGGCAGCTTCTATTGCAGGTGCCTTGTTAGTGGATATGACGAAGTACCATGTATTTGGCATGGAAATTAATGCAAATCATGTTCGCTCAGTGTCAAGTGGCAGGATTTCTGCACAATCACGTTTAATTTATCAAGGACGTTCGACTTTGGTGTATAATGTAGAAACAGTTAATAACGACGGTAAATTAGTTTCTATTTCTCGTTGCACTTTGGCCGTTCGTTTAAAAAAATAGCTGCGAGTTGTTTTCTTTCTTGATCGCGTGTTACCAATAGAGTGTCTTATTTTTAATGGGCAGTTGGGGGGCACATGGTTGGGAAGTTGGTCTGTTACTTAATTGGTTTTAGTTTGTTAGCAGCGACAATTCATGCGGATCGCCTGCAGTTATGCAATCAAGAAGGTAATCTATCTAAGCGTTGCTTGAATGGACATTTATTTCCTCCCTCTTCAGTGAGTAATTCTCCTTTTTTAACCACTGATATTGGGTCGGGCGTTCATGTACAAAGTGGTCATACGCTGGATACATCATCGAAGCCTTACGAAAGACATGCCGCATTTTCAGGTGGTCTCAATTATGACCTACAAATCGCAGTACTCGAATGGCTATCAGTTTTTGGAGGCTTTTCGGGAGGACTTTTAAGTGGTTCGGGAAATGATATTTTTAACTTAGGAATAGGCAGGGAATTTGATTATTCTTTAGGAACGCGGTTTTTATTGTGGAAGAACCAGCGATTTTTGATTTCGAGTAGCGCGAATTTTATTGGAACAGGGTATACAGGTTTAAACCTAATGAATTTCGCGACCACAGCTTCTAATTTAATTGTCCCCATTCAAGCTTGTTTTAATGGTCCCTCAAAAACCGCTGATGACAAAAAAGCCAAAAAGGCAGCTTGTGCCAGTATTAATAAAGCATTGACAAAGTTTAATTATGAATTGGGATTTAATGCGGAAGTTGTAATGGCTGCGGGAATTAATCCAACCATGGGATTTCGGACAAATCTGGGGTATCAACAGCTTTTTCGAAGTAAAACGGATGCTTCTGATTTTAAAGGACAAGTATATGGTGGAATTGCTTTTAGTATCGATATAGCCCCTATTACACCTATTCCAATTGGCTTTTTGTTTGGAGCTGAATACGCCTATCAGCTCGATAATAGGCCATCCGAATTTTTCTATCTCGGCGCTTTGACTTTACACGGGGGAATTTTTTATACCGGCAGTCAAAATTTCTCTATCGGACTTGAAGTCTCTGACGAAATTGCTCCAGTAGGCTTTGGCCCGGTAGTCGATCGAAGCAATATGTTTTCAGGTAGTCTCAATCTTCGTTATTATTGGAATTGATAAGGGGAATGGAAATGTTGAAAACGAAACAATTGCTTATCTTTTTATTGCTGGGGATGATGTCTGCTTGCTTGGGGCAAAGTGTTTCACCAGAATGTACTGCACCGCAGACTTCAACAACAAATGGATCAAAGGATTTTACTTTAAGTAAAAATGGAGGTCAATTTACGGATGGGCCCTGGACTTTTAGCGTTGAGGCTGGGGTTTTAAATGCAGATGCACAACTGCGCATTGAAGATAAATCGGGTTCCAATTTAAGCGTAAATGTTCCGCATCAATTGACGACCGAAGGGGGACAGACCATTAGCGTTGTCAATAATCATCCTCCAAGTACTGTGATAACACCAATTCGAATTGTTGCCCTTGCACCCATCGAGTATGTCGGCATAAAACGTATTGTTGCCACTTTAAACACAGTCAATTTTCCAGCTCACGATGTAACCGTCATGCAAAGCTCGACTCGGCAAGCAGAACCTGATTTTTCGCAAGTGCCCACAGCGACAGCTAAATCATTTATTATAACGCCAGTGGCGCAAAATCTTGCAGTCCAAGACTCAGGTTGGCTTTATGTATTAAAACATGACTTAGAAGGAAGACAGCAATGTTTACAAGATGCAGTGGAAGAGATTGCCAAAGAAATTGGAGATAAAGTAGGAAAATACGTCGATGATCCTTGCCAGGCTTGTCAATCGGTTGCTGCTGTGGTGGTTGATTTTAATAAATGCCAAGATCTGGTGAATAATCTAGGTGCAACTTTATGTGAAACATTTTTAGCTGAAAGTGCTAAAGAAAGTTGGACATCAACAATATTAAATTCAGGATGCAAGGGGGCCACATGGCTTGGTTCTTGGGTCGTTTCTTATGGAATTGAGCTGTATACAGGCGCAGATCCTGTTGTCGCAATTTGTAACAATGCCGATAATCTCAAAAAATTTCTAGATCAATATAAAATTCGTGCAGACTGCATGTGCGATTTATTCATTCGTGACCCAAGGTGTAAGGACACGTCGGAAAATGAAGAGTGCAAAAATATTTGGTCTTCGGTGGTAGGTGTTAGTACAAAAAAATAAAACTATTGATGGGTGGATTTTTTTTAAGAGTGATTTACAACTTGGTTTATGTCAAAAAAATTAGCAAACACTTTTAAGTTGCCTCTAGGTCTTACGTCGAAAATGTTGCTGGATGCGTATGTGTTGATGCAGACATCACGCATGCTTGATCAGCGAATGCTGATTATGCTCAAACAAAACAAAAGTTTTTTTCATATTGGAGCGATGGGGCACGAAGCAATTCAAGTGGCTGCGGCATTGAATTTGACCAAAAAACGAGATTGGTTATTTCCATACTATCGAGATCAGGCACTTTGTTTGGGAATGGGGGAGTCGGCTTATGAATGCTTACTGGGATTTTTAGCAAAAGCAGATGATCCTAATTCCGGTGGCAGACAAATGCCGCAACATTATGGGCATAAAGATTGGAATATTCCCACCAGCTCATCTTCGACGGGAACACAGTTTTTGCAAGCAGTTGGTTGTGCTTTTGCCACGATGCATAAAAGCCGGAGCGTACAAAAAAAAGTCAAGAAAACTGACTACGATGTGACGTTGGTTTGTTCCGGTGAGGGAACCACCAGCCAGGGTGATTTTCACGAAGCGCTTAGCTGGGCTACCAGAGAAAAAGCGCCTGTTATTTTTTTAGTCGAAGACAATCATTATGCAATTAGTGTGCATGTTAACGAACAACGCCCTGGTGGAAAAGTGGGACATATTGCCAAAGGTTACCAGGGTTTGCACTTAATTGAAGTAGACGGATGTGATTTTATAAAAAGTTTTGAGGCGATGCAAGAGGCTGTTGCGCATGCGCGCAGTGGAAATGGGCCTGTGTTGATTGAGGCAAATGTCGTGCGCTTATTGCCGCATAGTTCATCTGATAATCATGATAAATATCGTACCAAGGTAGAATTAGAGATTGATCAGAGACGAGATCCCATTTTAAAGTTTCGCGAATTTCTATTGAAGCATAATTTGGTACAAAAAATAAAGCTGGATGCTTTAGCAGAATCTATTCATGAAGAAATTTCACAAGCTGCTGATAAAGCTGATGCTGCTCTGATGCCAGAGCGTCACACGGCCTTACGATTTATCGATAGTGAAGAACCTGAACCAGCCTTAGTGCCTCCTGTGTTTTTACCGAACAGCCCCGAAGTGGTTTTGGTTGATGCCATCAATCGAGCTTTGTCTGAGGAGATGGCGCGAAATGATAAAATGTTGGTTTTTGGGCAAGATGTAGCGAAGGGAAAAGGTGGTGTGTTCACTGCGACCAGAGGTTTGACTGATCAGTTTGGCGAAGATCGTTGTTTTAATGCACCATTGGCAGAATCGAGCATTGTGGGTGTGTCGATCGGCTTGGCCATGAGAGGCTATAAGCCGGTTCCTGAAATTCAATTCAGCGATTATATTTGGACAGCGATGATGCAAATTCGTAATGAATTATGCACGGTTCGTTATCGGTCGAATAATGCTTTTTCTGCGCCTGTTGTCATTCGAACTCCAGTAGGTGGGTATATTCATGGAGGACTTTGTCATTCGCAAAATATCGAAGCGACCTTTGCACATTTTCCAGGTCTTAAAATTGCGTTGCCATCGACAGCTCTTGATGCTTATGGCCTGTTGAAGGCTGCTATTCGTTGCCAGGATCCTGTTTTGTTTTTAGAGCACAAAGCTTTATATCGACAAAGTTTTGCTAAAAGCCAATTGCCTGAGGATAAAGATTGGGTTTTGCCCTTTGGCAAGGGCGCGATTCGCAAAGAAGGCAATGACATAACCGTTGTGACTTACGGTGCATTGGTGCAACGTGCCTTAGAGGCGGCCAGAAAACTTCAGGAAGAAAATATCGACGTGGAAGTTATCGATTTAAGAACAATCCGACCATACGACTGGGATATGATTGAGACCAGCGTCAAAAAGACAGCGAAAGTTTTAGTCTTGCATGAAGACTGTCGTTTTATGGGATTTGGCGCAGAACTCGCGGCTGAAATTTCAGATAAATGCTATGAATACCTGGATGGTCCAGTGAAACGTCTTGCCGGCGCTGATAGCCCCGTGCCTTTCAATTGGGACTTAGAAGAAATGATACTGCCTCAGCCTAAAGATATACTTGCGGCGATCCGAGACTTGGCGAGTTACTAAAAACAATCCCCATTGAGTTTTGGCATCTTTTGGGAAATCATTAGGCTCGTGTTAAGGAGTCAGGACTTTTCCAAGAAGATGTATGAAAGAAAAAGATTTGTTCGAACAATCATTCATGCATGCAATGCCCCTCGCTGCCAGGATGCGACCTCGATCGCTAGAGGAGATGGTAGGACAGGAGCATTTGTTAGGAAAAGAGGGACTTTTATCCAAGTTACTAGAAAGAAAAGTGTTGCCCTCTTTAATTTTATGGGGACCTCCCGGTTCAGGTAAAACCACCATGGCGGAAAATCTGTGCCATAAAGTAGAAGGCAAGTTGATTCGTATCTCGGCTGTCATGGCTGGTGTAAAAGAGATCCGAGAAGCCGTTTTATCTGCTGAAAAAAGTAGGCAGCAGGATTTTCCATTAAAAACCTATTTATTTGTTGATGAGATTCATCGCTTTAATCGTGCGCAGCAAGATGCTTTGTTGCCTCATGTGGAAGCAGGTGTTGTCACTTTAATAGGAGCCACGACCGAAAATCCTTCCTTTTGTGTGAACACTCCGCTTTTATCACGATGTCGCGTGTTGGTATTAAAGCCGCTTGAGGTAGACCATTTTCATGCGCTGATTGCCAGGGCTTTAAGTGATTCAAGAAGAGGCGTGCAGTCTGATACTGCTTTGGATCTTGAAGATGTTGCCAGAGACTTGTTGGTATTAGCATCTTCTGGTGATGCTCGTATTTTACTATCGACATTGGAGGTTGCTGCAGACTTGGCTATGTGTGCCAAGTCCTCAGTAATTAATTTAGAGCATGTGCAGATGGCGGTGGGCAAACGATTAATCGCTCACGACAAGATGGGTGATGCGCATTATAATGTCGCGAGTGCTTTTATTAAAAGTATGCGCGGTAGTGACCCTGATGCCGCTTGCCATTATTTGGTCCGCATGCTCGAGGCTGGAGAGGACCCACGTTTTATTTTACGTCGCATGGCAATTTTTGCGAGTGAAGATATTGGCAATGCCGATCCGCAAGCGATTCAAATCGCTGCAGCTGCATTTCAAATTTTTGAATGGGTTGGAATGCCGGAAGGTTATTTGTCTTTAACGCAAGCAGCAACTTATTTGGCTTGCGCTCCTAAATCGAATGCAGTGATGACTGCCTATAAAAAAGCTGCAAGCGATGTCGAAAAATTTGGTGCTTTGCCAGTACCTTTGCATATTTGCAATGCGCCTACTGGTATGATGAAAAACATGGGATACGGCAAAGAGTATTGCTATCCTCATGATTATAAAAATAATTACATTGAACAACAGTATTTGCCTGACAAATTGGTTGGGCAAAATTATTACATGCCTACTAGAAATGGCTACGAACGCTTTATTGTTGAACGGTTAGGGAAGTTGAAAAATGAAGTGTAAGGTGAGTTGATGAAAAAATGGTGTAGCTTATTTTTATTGTCGTTAATGATTTGTAGTTTTCCATCTGTAGCAATTAACATAAATGTGGAGGTAAAGCCTTCGTACGCAGTTGTGATCGATGCCGGCAGTAATGGGTCGCGTGCGTACATATACCATTATCGAAAAATTAAGAATAAGGCGTTACCTAAAATAGAATTGATGGCTTCTGAGGAAAAAGGGGAAAGGGTTCCTTGGCTAATGAAGATCACGCCAGGGATTTCTTCTTTTTCCCAAAATTTTTCTGGACTACAGGAAAACTTAAGACCTTTGTTGCAGTATGTAAAAGCAAAATTAGGAAATGACCCCAATGTGATTAAAAAAATACCGTTGATCATGCAGGCAACAGGTGGAGTCCGCTCTTTAGCTCTTTTAGAACAGAAAAAATTGATGCGCGACGTGCAGCTCGTTTTATCTCAGGCTGGTTTTGAAAATACAGGTGCTGAAGTCATTTTAGGCCCCACAGAGGGAGTTTATCAATGGTTAACAGTCAATTATTTAGAAGAAAATTTAGAAAAACCCACTAAAACCAGAGGCATTATCGAAATGGGGGGTGCTTCAATGCAGGTGACCTTTTTACCCAAAAAACCGCCGAAAAAATATGCTTTTCCTATAAAAATCGGCTCCCATTCTTATCTTCTTTATTCTTACAGTTATGATGGCTTTGGAGAAATGAGTGCCGTTGCCAAGTGGCAAAATCCAGATTGCCAGGGGCGGGGTGGTTTTTATAAATGCAAGGAGAGCATTTCCAAACATCTGTCATATAAAAAATGTAATTTTCGAGGCGAGTGCGGATTAGATGGAGCCTATCAAACACCGATTCAAGGACGCTTTTGGGCAATTGATAATTTTCACGATATTGGAACATTAATTCAAAAGCCCTACTTCTCTGCGCATGGAGTTGAGGTGATGGGCCAAAAAATATGCGGCAAGACGATTTTACATCTTGAGAAACTTTATCCTAAAAGAGCAAGAAGAGATTTAGAAATTGATTGCTTTGACCTGGCATATTTCTCACTAGTGCTGTCTGGAGATGGGCGCCAATTTAAAGGAATGGGCTTTCACAAAAAAACGGAGCAGATTATGCCTGTAAGCGCAATTGGTAAAACAGCGATTTCATGGACTTTGGGCTCATTGCTATACCAAATTTTGATAAAGTAGCTTGCAGTTTTTTGAGAATTGCCCTAAAAAAAGTGGGTTGTAATCTTTCATGTAGTGAGCAAGTCAAATGAGCACAACAAAAAGAAAAAATTTGAAAGTTGAGACCGTGGCATCCCGTAACGAAAATGTTTTTTTAGCACCTATCGAATTTGCTTTTGCTGCCGGCAATTGTTGGCAGGTCAAAAAGTTGGTTTTGGGTATCGAAAAAGAGCCGCATGCCAGTGACAAAGAGAAGGCCCAAGCATTGTTGCTTTGGGAACGCATTAAAACTGATCCTATCGTTACTGCTATTTCTATTGTAGGAATACTTTTTTTTATCATTGCATCATGGGTATCTGTTAATTGAGGAACTATGCTTTGGAATATTTTCGCTAAAAATCCGTTTCAGTCCTTAGAAACGCTCATGAAAAAGGTCATGACTTGTTTCGAAAAAACAGAAGGTCTATTTGAGGCCTTATTCGCTGGTAATAAGCAGCGTGTGCACGCATTAGCAAAAGAAATTAGTCAAATTGAACATGAATGCGATTTGCTCAAACAGGAAATGCGTTCTCATATTGCCAAAAGTGTGTTTTTATCATTGGATCGTCGTGACATTATCCATGTACTGTCAAACATGGACGCTATCGCAGACATCTCAGAAGACTTAGGGGTCCTTTTAACCTTGCGTTGGATGGAATTACCAAAAGATCTACAAGAACCATTCCGCAATTTATTAGCGCGCACACATCATGTTGTGATTGAGGCAAGTGGCGTCATTGAATTATTGCATCGGTTACTGGAAACAGGATTTTCTGGCCCAGATGCAGAAGAAGTCCTAAAAAGAATTGATAAGATTGATCAATTAGAACACGAGGCTGATAAAGCCCAGGATATTTTTGGTAAGGCGCTCTTTGCGCATGAAGATGAATTTAAACCGGCAGCGCTTTTTATGTGGATTAAGATTTCGAACAAAGTGGGCGATTTATCCAATGCTGCTGAGCGTATGGTTAGTCATATTCGTTTGATGCTCTCTGCTGTCTAAATTATATTTTATTATTATTTGAGGCTTTCGCAATTTATGGATCAAGCGCTAATTATTCTCGGTGTGTGTCTTATCGTAGGTTTGTATATGGCATGGTCCATCGGGGCCAATGATGTAGCCAACGCAATGGGAACAAGCGTCGGTAGTCATGCTTTGACAATTGGTCAGGCAATTGCAGTCGCTGCTATTTTTGAATTTCTGGGTGCCTTTTTAGTGGGAGGACAAGTTACCAATACGATTAAGCAGGAAATTGTCGATCCCATGATGTTTGCCGGGGATCCGATTGGTTTTGCTGGTGGCATGACGGCGGCTTTATTAGCGACAGCTGTTTGGTTGCAATTTGCCAGCGCTAGAGGACTGCCTGTTTCAACGACGCATAGCATTGTCGGTGCGGTTGTGGGTTTCGGCATTGTAACTGGTGGATGGGATGCTGTTCAATGGGATGCTTTGACTGGTATCATTTTAAGTTGGTTTATTTCGCCTTTTCTAGGCGGCGTCATTGCTTTTGGGACATTTTTTATTATTCGAAAATATATATTGGATTCACAAGATCCATTGCGAATGACAAAAAAGCTAGGCCCATTTATGCTGTTTGTTGTAGTTTCAGCAACCTCGTTTTTGTTTTTTGAAAAAAGTTTAAGTGGCTTGCAATTAAATTACCGTGCTGAACTCGCTTTTTTTATAACAATTAGCTTTTCTCTGTTGCTCGTTTTCACTGCTAAAATGTTATTACTGCGCGGCAAACTGGAACCTTTGAATCGCGATAGCAATCTTGCGCAGGTGGAAAGAATTTTTGCTTGGTTTCAGATTGTGACTGCCTGTTTTATGGCGCTTGCGCATGGTAGTAACGATGTGTCTAATGCCATAGGACCTGTTGCCGCTGTTGCTTCGATTGTGAAGGATGGCTACATGTCCTCTTCCTCTGAAGTTCCTTTGTGGCTGCTTGGCCTTGGAGGACTTGGTATCGTTGTAGGTTTGGCAACATATGGGCGCAAAGTGATTGAAACGATAGGTACCGGCATCACAGAGATTACGCCGACACGTGGATTTGCCGCAGAATTTGGTGCTTCATTTACCATCTTAGTGGGTAGTTCTTTAGGGCTTCCTTTGTCTACGACACAAGTATTGGTGGGTGCTGTCATTGGCATAGGTTTGGCACGTGGCCTTGCCGGACTTAATATTGTGGTGATTAAAAGAATCATGGGCTCATGGTTAATTACCATTCCAACCACAGGCAGCATCTCTGCTGCATTATGCTATATTTGGCAACTCGTTCGATAAAGATGCTTGTTGATCAGTATAAGTAGCGTGTATTTTCAGTTGCTATTTTTCTGCTTTCTGATAGATTATGGGCTTATTTAATATTATATGAGGAACTTGTGAAGTTATTTATATCAATTAGCATGTTGTCGATTTTCTTGCTTGTGCCGGTTTCTTATGCGGAGACAGCTCAGGGTACAGCAAGGGCAATAGAGGGTTTTAACTCAATGCAGAAATATTATGCTGGGTTAAAGGGAAAATACACTTTTGCAGTTAAATTAGCCAACTCCTTAGAAATCACGACTTTAAATTCTGAATTTGAGCAAGAATGTGCTGAAATCTTAAGGTTGATAAAAGCAGTGCTAAAAAGTTTAAAAGAGGGAAACTCGGATAGTGAGTCCCTGAAGCTACCGCAAGCTATTAAGAAGAAAGAACTGGAATTTAATACAATAGAGCTGAAAATTAGTAAAATGTTGACTGATATGACACAGGACATGGAAGCTGGAAAAATTCCGATAAAAGTGGCACTTCGAGATGAGAGAGCGTTAAAATTGGGTGTTTTTGCAGTAATTACCGGCTTTGCTGCAGGAGCTGTGGCTATGTACTGCACAAGAATTAAAAAATTATATAATGCGGCAAGCAAGCGCGTGGATAATTTGTTTAAATCTAAGAAGGCTGAATTGCCAAAACCTGAGCACAAATCAACAAAAACCAAGGGTCCGTATTTTACTCATGATTTTGGTGGAAGCTCAGGCGCTCGTGTTAGTGCGAGTGTCAGACCTGACAGTGGTGCTATATATGCAGCAATGGCACAAGACGCTTCTAATGGTTTGAAAAGGCCGCAAGAAGATGTCATCTGTGGTACGTTGCAGCAGCAATTAGATGTAGCTTTAGCGACTGAAAATGCTGGAAAGGTTCTTGAGTTTGCAAAAAAGTTGACCAGAGAAACAATGAACGAGATAGAAGAGCAGAGCCAGGAAGACTTGCGGGTATTTTTAGAAGAAAATGACAGCAAGGCTGCACGCAGAGTGTTGGAAAATTTATTTGATTAAAAAATGACGCAATAACGATTTGTAGCATTCATAAAAAAGCCACTGGACTTGCAGTGGCTTTTTTATGAAATAATATGCTTATTCACAGCATGGCGGATTAAATTTTGCAGAAAAAAATCTCGGGTTTGTTCTGCGAGTTGCAAGCCAACGCGATTTTGTGCTTCTTCCGTGGAAGCGCCTAAGTGAGGAGTGGCGATAACTTTTTCATGCTGCAGCAATTCATTGTTGGGCGAGGGCGGTTCCTCTTCAAAGACGTCGAGCGCGGCGCCGCTGACATCGCCGCGATTCAAGGCATTGAGAAGGGCTGCTTCGTCTATGACTCCGCCCCTGGCAGCATTAATAATGCGCATACCCTTTTTCATCTTGTGAAAAGCACCATCGCCGATAAGGTGATAGGTATCGCGTGTTAGTCCGACGTGAATCGAAATGAAATCAGATTTGGCATAGAGTTCATCGAGGGTAACCAGTGCTGCACCACAGGCAGTTGCTCTTTCTTGCGATACAAAAGGATCATAGGCAATCACGCGCATGCGAAGACCTGCCGCCAAGGTCGCAACAACGCTGCCAATGTTTCCTAAGCCTAAAATTCCAAGAACCTTATCGTTAATTTCAGTGCCCTTAAATTTAGACTTTTCCCAAAAGCCTTTTTTAAGGGAAGCTGATGCTTGTGGAATATGCCTGGCTAATGACATGAGGAGCGAAATGGCATGTTCCGCAGTGGTAACAATGTTACCATCAGGTGTATTCATAACGATTATATTCGCTGCACTGGCAGCAGGAACGTCGATATTATCGACACCAATTCCGGCTCGGCCGATCATTTTTAGTTTGGTGGCTTTTTGAATTAAAGTTTTATTGACTTGGGTTTGGCTGCGTACCAGCAAGGCATCATAACGATGAATAATCGCTTCGAGGGATTCGCTTTTTTGGCCGGTGATAACATCTACTTCAAATTGGGGAATGGATTTTAAAAATTCAATTCCATCGCCGGATAAAGGATCGGAAACCAGTATTTGAAATTGATCTTTCATGATGAAAGTCTTTATGTCGTTGCCCAATTTTGAGCAAGTGCCAAATGTGGTCTAGAGCGAACGATATTTTTGGCTTCATTCAAGTCTGCGAGTGCAGGAGCACCGAGGAAACGTTGTTTTAAATGTGCCATACGGATCAGTGCTTCTTCAACTCTGCTAATAGGGACTTTGCCTTCAGTAATCAGTTCATGAAGTGCGCTGATTGCTTCGTGAGTTTTAGCAATATCTTTGCAAATTAAAAATGCATCTACGCCAGCGAGTAAGCCTAAGCGGATTACTTCTTTTATTTCATAGCGATCTGCTACTGCTTTCATTTCGAGGTCATCCGAAAAAATCACGCCATTAAATTTAAACTTTTCACGTAAAATATTGTGTAAAATTAATTGACTTAAAGTCGCAGGAAATTCAGCATCAAGCGCAGGAATAAGAATATGCGCAGTCATGATGCTTGAAACTTTCGCTTTGATTGAAGCTTGAAAAGGCAGGAGCTCAATAGTTTCAATGCGGTTTTTATCATGACGAAGAATAGGTAAATCTAGATGGCTGTCTTTATCAGTATCGCCATGACCTGGAAAATGTTTGGCGCAGGCAGCAAGGCCAGCCTCCTGCATTCCGTTAATGAAAGCAGCACCAAGCTTCGCAACGGTATGTGCATCAGTGGCGAAGCTGCGGTCACCAATAATTGGATTTAGAGGATTGGTATCGACATCCAATACAGGCGCAAAGTCGAGGTGGAAGCCTAGAGAAATCATTTCACGTGCCATCATGGCGCCTAAACGATATGGCAAATCAGGAAAATTTTGGCTTAAAACCCCAATGGTGCGCATGTTAGGAACTGGCGTGCAAATTTCTTTCAGCCGGGCCACTCGGCCGCCTTCTTGATCAACACTGATTAAAGGTGCAAATTCACTTGTCCTTAAATCCATGATTTGGCGATTGAGCTCAACTACCTGTTCCAACGAAGTGATGTTGCGTGCAAACAGGATCACACCTGCAGCAACTTCTTTTTTGAGAAGACCTCGAACATCGTCGTTGACGCTTAGGCCATCAAATCCAAAAATAAAAAGCTGACCTAAATTAAGTGATTTCAAAGTATTAGTTCTCGCAGTCTTCGCAATGTCCTTTTAATAAAATTTCAGAAATATTGCCAACTTTATTGTTGCTAGCTGAAGGATAATGCGAAACTTGGACATTGGCGGTAGGCAAGCAAGAAACGTCGCCACAATCTGTGCAAACAAAATGGGGATGAGATGCGTTTTTATTTTCCTGATTTTTTATTTCAAAACGCCAAGTATGATCGCCTACATCAATGCGTGAAAGTAGGCCTGCATCTGTCATGTCATTGAGATTTCTAAAAATCGTCGCACGATCCATGTCTTGCGCAGCAAGTTTATCAACAAGTTCGCTGTGGCTAAGGGGCATGGATATTTTACTGAGGGCTTGCAAGACAGCGATACGAGGAGGTGTTGATCGAAGACCGGTTTTTCGAATAAGCGCTTTGAATTCATTCATTCTGTTCATTAAACCTTAAGAATTATTTGAGACAGCATATAATATCTTTTTCTTGATGAGGAGCAAGCGATATTTCAAAAGGAGTATTGGGGTGATCATGTCCGATCGCTGGCACTGTTGATAAACAAATGACGAGGAAGAATCCGCAAAAGGCACCAGCCCCAGTACTCCAAGGGGATTTTGCTTCTTTTTCGGTGTGCGTGTGTGGTCCTAACTGAGTTAAGTGGTGACGATGAAAAACCACATGCAGCAAGACTCCTGCCATAAGAGCTTCAAACGTCATCAAAGCTTGTTCAGAAGAGTGGGTGAGCCAGCTTTCGCCAAAGAAAAAACCAATTGAGGTGGCAAGCATCACGATCGCTAATGTTAAAATGCCTGCTTTTTGTCCAAGATTGCTTTGAGCAATGCGCCAAATGCCAACACCTTCAGGCAAGCGGTGCAAGACAACTGCCAAACCCAGAAAGGTTGCTTGATGTGAGCTGATTGAGTGGGTACTTGCTAGTGCCACGCCGTCTAATATGGCATGAGCAATAAGGCCTATGGAAGCTATCGAAATGAGTGAATGATGCAGATTACATCGGCCTTTATCAATGAAGCGGCCTATAAAAATAGGCGCTATGAAACCTAAAGCAGCTGCGCTCACAGCCATCATGCCACCATGCACAACACTTTCAGGCAATATGTGGAAAACAACTAAACTGAAGATAGAGCAAAGCACAAAAGCATCTAGAAAACGGAGCAAAGTATGATATCGCGTAGCGAAGCCAAATAAAGCAGGCCCAATTAGGAGCGAGCAAAAACTTAAAAGTAAGAGACTATACATTTTTAAATCCGAAAAAAATATTAATGCATGTCTACCCTAAAACATTTTGAATCGCAATTACAATTGAGTTGCAATTAAATTATACGGCTACAGATTTCTAATTTTTTGGCTGTATTGACCGACTTGCAGGCAATGGGTAGGCTAGTTCAAGTATTTATTGGTAAACTTAAGTCTTATTTTTAAGGAATTTATGAAAAAAACATTATTAGAGACCTACGCACTCGTCGTCTGCTTTTCCGCATTATTTAGTTTTATTATCGTGCTGGCAATGACCCTCTATAGTGTCATACAAATTGCTGACCCTACCTTGACCATGAACTCAAATGTCTATGCTCAATACCAATCGAATGATCTTTTTTGGGGCGAGTGTGGCAATCGCAGTCTAGAAAGATATCGACCTTCCTGTTCTGATGCTGATATGAAAAAAGTGCGTCCTGATGAAGTGAAACTTACCAAACAGCGTGAGGAAGAATTTGCACTTAAAACACGCATGGAAAGACGTGATGGCACACAATCAGTGATGAAATTACTCATCATTATGTTGGTAACCATGTTTACATTTGGGGTGCATTGGTTGATCGCGCGTAGAGCGAGAGAATAAGATTTTTGGACAGCAATGCAGGTTAGTGAAGATCATCTAGGGCGCTCTGGTTTCTAAAGCCAAGGCATGAATAGATCCTTGCATCAGTTCAGCAAGGCACTCATAAACCATGCGATGCTGTTGAATGAGTGATTTATCAACGAAATCGGAACTAACGAGGACGATACGGAAATGTCCAGCTTTGGGATGTTTTTTGGCTTCTTTGTGTTTGGCGTGGATATGGCTTTCATTGATCACTTTGAGTTCGATAGGGGCAAAGCGAATCTTTAATAAGTTTTCAATTTTTTCAGCAGTTTGTTGATGAGCTAAATTCATGGAAAAGTCTCCAATGCTTTTTCGCAGGCTTTTTGAATGTAGACAGCGATCATCTCTTTCCGCCAAGAGGGGTCATCACAAATATTGGTAAGCGGCGTGCATCTATCTTTGGCATATTGCCCAAGTTGCTTAATGGTGTCGGGCGTTAGAGATTGTCCGATAAGCCAATCTGTTTGAATTGTTTTGGGGCGTGCAAAAAGTGCATTAATGGTAACCTTGGCGTTGCTAATTTTTTCATCTGTATCGATATCAAAACGTACACCGATTGATAGCATTGGAAAGTCGATGCTTTGTCGATGTCTCAGTTTAGCAAAACCTTCCAGCCGTTTGACGGGAGAGGTGGTCCGTTTGGGGACATGGATTGCCACTAGTAAATCATTTGGCTTTAGAATGTTATTTTTGATGCCGTCGCCCAAATAAAAATCTTTGAGCATAACTTGTCTCATGCCGTCTTGGTTTAAGATATCGACAGAAGCATCCAGGCAAAGCAAGACGGTTGCAGTATCATTTGACGCAGCGGCCACGCATTTTTTTCCGGTCTGAGTCACATGGCAAGTGGTACCCTCTTTTTTTAGGCAAAACCCAAGTGCTTCTCGCCAAAAGTGAGTTTGGTTATAATAAAGACAACGGGTGTCAAGACAGAGATTGCCTCCCAAAGTACCCATGCTTTTCAGTTGAGGTCCAGCAACATGATATGCTGCGTCACCAAGACTAGGGGCGAAGTGCTGGATATTCTGATCTTCGACAATTTGCTTCAGCGTGGTCATGGCACCAATTGTGAGCGAATTTTCTGAAACGGTAATACCACGTAAATTTTCAAGGTGAGCCAATGAAATCACAATCTGTGGCGACAGTAATTCATGCTTCATGTTTGGCAATAAATCAGTGCCCCCAGCACAGATTTTTGCAAAAGCACCATGTTGCGAAAGCAGCGATATCACCTCATCGAGAGTCTTAGGATATTCGCTGTGGAAAGGTTGCATTCGCAACATAAGTTTTTTTAAACAATTCCTCTGGCTTTCTCTTCTCTAGTTGGTCCTTGCTGGGTTTTATCGGATGCAAATAAATTAGGACGGTTTTTGAAGTATCTGCGTAGGAAGAGATAAGTTGCAGGTGCTGCAAAAGTATATGAAAATGCGCCCAAAGATAATCCAACTGTGAGGGTAATCGCAAAACTTTTGATGGCTCCTCCGGCAAAAATCCACAAGGCGACAGAGGAGAAGAGCGTTGTTAAAGTTGTATTAATGGTGCGACTGAGTGTGTCGTTAACGGCTTTATTCACGCAATGGGTGATTTCTGCATCGTCTAGATTTTTTGTGCCCGTGGGCATGGTCTCTCGAATACGATCATAAACCACGACAGTGTTAATAACCGACACACCGACGACTGTTAACAAGGCTGCAATGGAAGGCAAATCGAATTCGTAGCGTCCAAAAACGAACACTAAAAAAGCACCGAAAGTGTCTTGCACCAAAGCAACGACTGCACCTGGTGAAAAAAAGATATCAAAGCGAATGGCGATGTAGATTAAGATGGCTAAGATTGCATAAAAAACAGCGAGAATGCCGTCTGTTCGCAATTGTTTGGATACCTGACTGTCCACAAATTCAACGCGTCTAATTTCTGCTTGTCCAAATTTCTGAGAAAGAATCTGGCCAATTTTATCAGATACGCCAGTGAAATGAATGTTGTATTGCACAAAGCCATCTTTGGGCTCGTCATGCATAACGGCATTGTTAATATCAGCTGTTTCTTCACCAACTCTCTTGCTTCGACGTAACTTGAAACCGCTTTTTTCATCGAGGACTTTCGCAAGCTGATGATGTTGATTTAGCAAAGCTTCTGCTGTTTGCTCAGCAGTTGCAGTCGCAGGCATTTTAGGAGCTGGAATCTTGACGGAAAAACGATCGCTTATGTTCTCATTAAAGAGCACTTCAACAGACTTTTCAGTGTCTATCAGCATATTGTTGGCAATCACTTTTTGAACGCGCACTGCATCTTCTGGTTTAAAAGTGCTTAGGCGCTCGACACGAACCAACATTTCGTTGCTATCTTTAGCGCCATAACGCTGCACTTGATGCTTGTGAAAACCTAAATCTTCTAAGACATCGCGAATTTCTTCAGCAGCAACGGGTTTAGAGAATTGGATTTGCATTTCCATACCGCCGGCAAAATCAATTCCCCAATTAATTCCCAATACAATGCTGCCAACAATGGCAATGATAGGCATCAACGCCGCAAGGTATAACGAAGGGCGAAAATATTGAACAAAGTTTAGTTCTCTACCAGGATCAAAAAAGCGAAACATTTTCATAAAACTTCCCCAATGATTGGACTTTTTATATCGACAATTCTTTTGGACCTTTTGATGTGATCATGTCAAAGAAAATTCGCGTGATAAAAACAGCGGTGAATATTGACAAAACAGTGCCGATTAACAACGTCATCGCAAAATTCTGCACAGGACCAGTTCCGTACTGCCAAAGCACCATCCCTGCAATAAAAGTGGTAACGTGGGAATCGATAACTGCGCTAAAAGCAGCTTCATATCCAGTTTTTACCGCAGAACTCGGCATTTTTCCACGTCGCAATTCTTCACGAATACGCTCGTTGATAATGACGTTGGCATCAACAGCCATGCCAAAGGTGAGCAAAAGACCGGCAATGCCAGGCAATGTCATGGTTGCTCCTAAAAGAGCAAGTGCGGCAAGCATAAAGACCAGATTCATGAGCACTGCTACCACCGAGAAGAACCCAGAGAGGCGATAGTAAAAAATCATCAACAAAATAACGAGGAGGCTGCCCACCAAAAATGCGCGCTCTCCGCTTTTGACGGAGTCAGCACCTAGAGAAGGTCCTACGCTACGCTCTTCTCTAAAAGTCACAGGTGCAGGTAGAGCGCCAGATTTTAACACAAGAGATAATTGATTGGCGTCTTTAATGCTCTCTTCACGGGTGCGGCCGCCGCCCATGGAAATATTTGCACTGCCGCCTGAAATTCTTGTTTGGAAAACAGGCGCGCTGTCAACCAAGTCTTCGAGGACAATAGCCATGCGATTTCCAATATTAGCTGCTGTTAATTCATCAAAAATACGAGCACCAGTGGCACTAAATGTAATGGAAACCCCAGGTCTTGGATCTGTTTCTAAGCCCATGTTCACGCTGGTGTTGACCAGATCGTCGCCAGCTAAAACAACTTTCTTGTATAATGTATAAGTTCGCATCATGACGGGTCCTAAACCAGCCTGACCGGATTTGCCGTACTTGATCACATTTTCAGATGACACTTTACCTTTTAGAAAAGCTTTGACCTCGATGAGTTTGTTTTCATTGAAGGCGAGAAAGATATCTTTTCCAGAAGTGCCATCAGGACGATGGTAGCTGCTTGTCACAAGTTCAACGTCTTTGGGAAGATCTTTTAACGCTGTTAAAAACAAAGTAGTATCGTCGCACATTTGGAATTCTAATTGTGCGGTTCGACCGATTAAGCTTTTAGCCTCATCTGGATTGTCATATCCTGGAAGCTGAATTTGAATTTGATCTTCGCCGCGCTTAGAAATACTGGGCTCAGTGACACCCATTTTATCGACACGATTTCGAATGGTGATAATTGTTTGATCAACAGCATCTCTTCTGGTTGACTGTACTAGCCGCGGATCTAATTGAAGCGTCAAACTGCTGTTGTCTTGAGAAACGACGACCAATTCTCCAAATTGATCCAATACGGCTTTATTGAAATGAGAAAGATCATTTGGAGAGGCAAAACGGACTAGAATACGGGTCTGCAGGTCACCATCTGCCATTAATTCTATTTGAGTAAAGGCTGATTTTTTTTCAAGTGCAAATTGGCGAAGACGATCTGCTGTTCGGCTGGTTTTATCAGAAAGTGCTTTATCGACATCGACACCAAGCACCATGTGCATACCGCCCTGAAGATCAAGACCAGGGACAATATGATTCGAAATAGACCATTTAGGAAGATATTTAGAAAAAGCATCTTTATCACGTCGAACTTCTTTTAATTGAGCTTCCGATAATGAGAAGTAAATAAAAGTTGGTACCAGTGCATAAACAGCAGTACCAAGAAGAATACCGGATAAGAGCAACCTAAGTTTCCAAGTCTGATACATGGCATCTCCATAAGCTAATTTAAAAACGAAAAACACATGCCACAAAAACGTGTAAGAAGTTTACTTTACTTTTTTTCGCTACCGGCTTCGATTACGGGAACGATCGGATTTGTGAGCGCTTGGACAGCTATTTTTAGAACTTTCATTTTGTTTTTATCAGCAAGTTCAAGCACGAGAAATTTGTCTTCGACAGAAAAGATACGACCAACGATGCCGCTGGATAAAATAACTTCGTCTCCCTTTTTTAAGGATGAAATCAGCTCCTGGTGTTTTTTTTGTTGTTTTTGCTGGGGCCGAATCATCACAAAATACAAAATAGCAAACATAGCTCCGAACATCATTAACATCGACAATATTCCGCCACCTTGACCACTTTGTCCAAATAATTCACTCATTATAAAATACTCCTAAAAAGATAAGGGACACATAAAACCATTTAACTGGCAGATTCGCAATGGAAAAATGATAAATTGTAAAAGTCTAAGCCATTTTTCGTATACGGCGAAATTCTTCGAAACAATTTTCCTCGATTGCGATACGCGCCTCTGCCATGAGAGATAAGTAAAAAGTAATATTGTGAATACTGGCCAATCGATAAAAGAGGAGCTCATCGCTGACAAATAAATGGCGTAAGTATGCCTTGGAAAAAGATTTGCAGGCATAACAGGCGCAATTGGGATCTAGAGGATTTTGATCTGAGCGGTATTCTGAACGTTTGATGGATACTTTGCCTGTGCTGGTAAATAGCGATCCATTTCGAGCATTGCGGGTGGGCATAACGCAGTCGAACATATCGACGCCATTGGCAATACCGTCAAGTAAGTCTTCTGGCGTCCCAACGCCCATGAGATAACGTGGTTTATGTGAAGGCATGTGTTGGGTGGCAGCTAAACATGCAGGCCACATATCTTCTTTCTTTTCGCCGACGCTGAGTCCGCCAATAGCGTATCCAAAAAGATCTGTGCTGCAAATTTCTTCTGCATGCTCTTTGCGCAAGTCTTCATAAATTCCACCTTGAATAATACCAAACAGTCTGGACTCAGATCGATTCATGCTATTGATGCATCGTTCCAACCATTGCGTTGTTTTTTGCATGGCTTTGCGCACATCGTCACGGTTGCTTTGTCCAGGGGGGCATTGATCGAAAGCCATGATAATATCTGCACCTAAATTCATTTGAATACGCATGCTGTCTTCGGGCGTCATGCGATGGGTAGAGCCGTCAATATAGCTGCGAAAAGTGACACCATCGTCGTCAATTTGCACTAGACTTTTAATGTTTCCAGAATTCTTATGAATACCTCGAGGTGCTCCTTGCGCCAGAGAAAAAACCTGGAAGCCGCCCGAATCTGTTAAAATAGGGCCTGGCCACGACATAAATTGGTGCAGACCGCCCAGGCGGTGAATCAGCTTGTCTCCTGGACGCAGCATAAGGTGATAGGTGTTACCCAACAGAATTTGTGTTTTCGCTGTTAAAAGATCGTCGGGTCCTAGAGATTTGACCGAGGCCTGCGTCCCCACAGGCATGAAGATAGGCGTCTCAATGGTTCCATGAGGTGTGTTCAACTGACCTCTTCGAGCCAGACCATCTGTTTTTAAAACTTGGAATGAAAATGTATTCATTTGGCAAAGTCCATGACATCAAATAAGCAGGCATCACCGTAAGAAAAAAAGCGATATTCTTTTTGAATGGCTTCTTGGTAAGCTTCAAGAAGGCGTTCACGGCCAATGGCTGCAGCGACAAGAAACAATAAAGTGGTTTTGGGAAGATGAAAGTTAGTCACGAAGGCATCAACAATCTGAAAGTGAAAGCCGGGACGGATAAAGAGACGCGTTAATCCTGAACCGGCTTGTAATAATTCGTTTGATTGGGTTGCTGCAGTTTCCAGAACGCGAACGGAAGTTGTTCCAACGGCAATCACGCGTCCGCCTTCTTGTTTGACGGTGCTAATGATTTGGGCTGCTTCCTTGGTGATAGACCATGGCTCAGCATGCATTTTATGTTCGTCTAAATTATCTGTGCGAATCGGAAGAAAAGTACCAGGACCAACATGAAGGGTTACGTGAACAAGATGCACACCTTTTTCTGCAATTTTGTTGAGCAAATCTTGATCAAAATGCAGACCAGCAGTAGGAGCGGCGACTGCTTGATTTTGGCAGGGATCAGCAAATACCGTTTGGTAACGTTCTTTATCATTTTCATCGCAGGTACGTTCAATGTAAGGTGGCAGGGGAATTTGCCCCAGCTCATCGGCACGCGCCAAAATATCTTCTGTAAATGAGATATGATAAGCACCGGGTTCATCATTCACTTTTGCTAAAATTTTTGCAGTTAAGTCTTTGCCAATGGTAATTTCTGAATTGATTTGCAACGCTCTTTTCGAGGAGATCAAAGCAATCCATGTGCCGTCGGGTAAAACTCTAGAAAGTAAAATCTCAACTTTGCCGCCTGTCGTTGTTTTAAATCCAAAAAAGCGGGCAGGGATAACTTTGGTATTATTTAAAACGAGAGCATCACCAGGATTTAAGTAGTCGATGAGATTTTTAAAATTGGCATGTTTAGGCGTCGGCATTTCTTTTTGAAAAACCAACAGGCGTGAATCTGTGCGATTCGCTGCGGGTCTTTGTGCAATTAAATGGGCAGGGAGTGCAAAATCAAATTCTGATAAAGAGGACATACTAATACAACTGCCTAATCTCAGCGCCAGGGTAGTAGCGCTCTAAGATTTTGTCTGCAGTAAAGCCTGCTTTGGCGAGCCCCATAGCCCCCCATTGGCACATACCCACGCCATGTCCATGTCCGCGTCCTGTAAAAGTGACATCGAGCCAACCAAAAGAAATCTTATCAATTAAGGTAGAGCGAATGTTATTGTAACCCAGCAGCTCTCTAAAAGAAGTCGCAGATATTTGTTTCTTTTGTTTTCGATGGGAGATCTCCATCAATTTGGCGCGGTCAGATTTTGTATGTTGTATAATTTTTATATGGGAAATGTCGTCTGAAAAAACAGATTTTAAGGCGCGGCGAAGGTTCTTTTTGGAGATACTATAAGTCCAATGGTATTGCCTAGCTGTTTTACAGTAGCCACACTTGCTTCCTGGCAAATAAGGCAGATTGCTGCCCCAAGCTTCTTGTGCGCTTTCAGTTTGTCCTCCGCAGGTGGCATGAAAATAGGCTTGAATGGGTTTATTGTCATAAGTCAGGACTTGCCCTTTTGTCTGTTGCGCAGCTTGCTCTGCTAAAGAGTGCTCTTTTTGAGCGCCTCCATAGACTTGGTCGAGGACAGAGGATTCCATGTGGTAGCTTTTATCGAGGCGGCGAAATTTTTGCCAAATTGCGTAAGTGCGTGCGGCGATTGCTTGTGCTTTCAATGCTTCCAAGGGCCAGCTATGAGGAACTTCGCTGGATACGATTCCAACGACATATGTTTCGAGAGGAATTGCGTGAATTAAAACGAGTTGCGATGTGCCACTCACTAATTGCCATTTGATTTCCAATGCATTGCGATATTGGTTGCCATCAACGAAAATAAAACCAGGGCTGGTGATATTGACAGTTGAAGATCCAGACTTTTTTCCATTAACAACAATTCCGGATGCATCGGCAGAAAGCGTGATGGTATCTTGCTTCGCTAAATTTTTACCGTCAGTACTTAAAGCACTAAGACCGGATCCTTTGAGTGTTAATTGCGTAGACGGTTTGCCAATGGCAATGCGAATTTCTTGTTCTGCTTGCAAAGAGAAAGAGAAAAACAAACATATAAATGTAATATAAGTAGAATAGCGTAGCATTTTGTCTAGCTAGCTTAAATTGGTCATTATCGCTAGACTTTTGTGCCAGGGGATTGACAGTTGGAGTTAAAATGCACATGTTAGGCGATATTTAGGAGTTATTCTATATGTGCTTTGTGCGGATGCTGAATTTCAAATTTCTGTTTTTTTTATTGCTAAGTGCGTCAGGGCACAGCGCTAATACTTGCGAAGAAAATTTTAAAAATTACGACATACCAAGCTATGCTGCAAACATGATTCACCCTGGTGTTCTTATCCGTCATTACGATGAGTCTACGGCAGGCAACATAATGGGACGTTATATGTCAAAATATCAGCCAGAGTTAGAGAGCATTTCATGGGAAGTGGCATACCCTCAGCTTGATTTGCATGCCTACACTCTTTTTATGGGCAAGGATCGCTTTATTCTTCTAGATCTTCAGGAAGACGATGTCATTTTCCGTTATCATCCGGGGCATATATCGGCCGGCCAGGGGGCGTTCTCCTTTATCAAGCAGACCCTTATGGAAAAGCGAATTGGTTCTTTTTCCACTGCTAAGCTGGAAAATTTTATTCTTCAGCTCCAAAGTTATGCCGTTTATTTTGAAACGATGCGAGGAGAGAATGTTGTTGGCTATAGAGATGATGGAGAAAGTGTAATCATCTCTAAAAAATATCCATGCAGGGTAGATGAGCTGGTGGAGTATATCGAGAGGCGTGAACCAGAAAAAAAGGAATTAGCAGTTTCATACTTTGAGAAATTTTTTAAGAATAGCTTTAGTCTTGAAAAATTGTTGAAGATGAAACTAACAAAAAAGGAGCAGCAATTTCAAGATGAGTTCCTTTTTATCTGTCCTTATGAGAACGCCAAGCAAGCTTTTCGCGAGTTTGTAAAAGAACTGGAAACACGAATTGCCAATGGAGACGACTGGGTTGAATTGGCTGCTTTTGCACACACGGCAGTTGCGGTAATTCATCCTTTCAAAGAAGCTAACGGGCGCACTGCTAGGTTCCTGATGAATGCTCTGTTAATGTCAGGTGGTTATGCACCAATTGTTTTTTTGTCTGAGCGAGAATACACCAAAGCAATTGACAAGGTGGGTCCCAATTTTAAAGCGAGTGATTTTGAGAATCTTCTTGTGAGAAAAGTAAACGCCATGCGTGATCCTGTTACCTCAAAATTTTACCAAAAACTTTCAGAATTAATCTTGATTGATAATTTGCAATCAACGGAATCAAGCAAGACGGCACTAAAAGCGCATTTGAAGGAAATGCTTCAAGAGAAACTATAGTGAATTTTAAAAAGCTTTAAGATGCAAACCGAAGCTTTTCTAAAATTTCTTCAAGATATTCAGCTTGTATTTCTTGAATTTCCAGAAGGCGAGTGCTTTGACGAATCATGAGATGATCTACTTTTTCATGTAATAATTTAATTTCGATTTCGGCCTTTAAATTAATTTTGTAATCATGCTCGCTTCGCAGTCTGTCTTTTTGTTCTTGTCTATTCTGGCTCATCATGATGATAGGAGCTTGAATTGCGGCAAGGCAAGAGAGAATCAGATTGAGCAATATGTATGGATAAGGATCAAAAACTGTCTTTAGTAAGATGTTGATCAATATCCATGCTGCTATAAACGAAAAAAAGAAAATGATAAATATCCAGCTGCCTCCAAATGTGGCAATTCGATCTGCTAATTTTTGACCTATCGTCAGTTTATCTTCTATGTCAGCATCAATATTTTCCGAAAGAATTTTATTGTTGGCAATTGATTTAACAACATCCGATTCTTGACGATTAATTTCGCCTTCCTCTTCCATAACCAAACTTGTTAGATATTGTTTGCGATATTTATTGAATACTTCTGCAAATATCCAGCCTTTTCTCTCAATGTTGGGATAATCTTTTTGTATAAGGCTAAATAGCGCTGGCAAAATGTCTTCGATTTTTTTTGCTTGGGATTCTTCAATTTCTTGATTTGAAATAAAGCAAATAACTTTTTTCATTAGATTTTTAATCTCCAGATGGAAATCGTTAACATTTGTTTAGGATAGAAGCAGCAGATTAAATGAAAAAAACAGGAATGATTTACCCCTGCTTTTTTTGTTTTGCCTGAAGAAATTATGCTCCAGGCATTCCTGGAAATCCAGGAGGCAGGCCTGGTGCGTCGCCACCATTCCCTCCGTCTCCGCCGCCGCCACTGCACCAAGGTGCATCAGGCATTATGATACACATGATCATGCAAATCATAGGGTCACCAAAGGGACAGTTGCCTGATTCAGATGGCTTTTGACCAACTAAAATGTCAAGCGATGTGGCCAGATTGCCGGCGCTATCTTTCACATTCACTTTGATCTCGCCCTTTTTGACAGCGGTTAATTTACCATCGGCTGCGATTGTGGCAATTTCAGGATCGGAGGAAGTAAATGTGTAAGGAGCACTGCCTCCCCAAGCACCGAAGCTCATTGTCTCACCAATATCAAGATGTCCTGCTGCAGGGAAAATGGTCAAAGCTTTAGTGGCAACAGCGCTTGTGGCTGCTGCAGCGTCGATGCGGCATTTGCAAGCAGTTTCTATTTCTACTTTCGCGCCGGTCGATTGTAAAATAGCCTTGATTTGTGGTGGTGTTAAGCTTGCGTCTTGAGATTTCAAAAGTGCGGCAAGCCCTGCAACCAGAGGTGTTGCCATTGAGGTCCCCGATAAGTTTCCATACTTATTTCCTGGAAGGGTACTAAGGATGTCTTCACCTGGAGAAGCCAAATCGACTGTTAAGCGACCTAAGTTTGACCAGGACGGTTTTTGATCGGATGGGTTAGAAGCGGCGACATTGATGACGTTGATTAAACCCGCATTGGCCGGATAGCTTGGTGTGGAATCATTGCTGGCGCCTTCATTGCCTGCTGCTGCAACAAACAAAACGCCTTTTTGATTGGCGCGTTCAACAGCATCAATAATAGGTTGTGCCATGGCCTTGGTAGAGGGTGCTCCCCAGCTAGCACTAATGACGTGGGCACCGTTAGCGATTGCATAATCAATGGCTTTGGTTGAGCTAAACAAATCTCCCGAACCATCTGCTCCTAAAAATCGAATGGGCATGATGGAAACATGTTGATTGATACCTGAAACACCAAGGTTGTTATTGCCTACAGCGCCGATGATGCCAGCGCAGTGTGTTCCATGTCCAGGATTAGCTGAGGAGGTTTCGTCGTTGGGCGTATTGTCATTTCCATGAAAATCCCAGCCACCAGTGTCATCAATGAATCCATTATTATCATCATCTTTTCCATTTCCTGCGATTTCTTTTTGGTTCACCCAAATGTTGGCTGCTAAGTCTTCGTGTTTGGGATCTACGCCTGTGTCGATGACGGCCACAACAATATCATTAGAACCTTTGGTTAATCCCCAAGCTGTTAAGGCGTTAATTTTACGAAGCGCCCATTGTTCGGAAAAGCGAAGATCACTTGGTGTCTCGATTGCGTGTAGTTTGATATTTTCAACAATGTACTCAATGTCTTTATTGGCCATGAGCGCTGATAGTCGTTGTGCTGTCGATTTTTTTGAGTGTGTATCCATAGATACTTTTACGAGTTTTCCAGTTTGGTGGATGCTTGCAATTCGCACCGTGTTTTCTGCATGAATGGAAGAAATTACTTTGTGAAAATTTGCTCTTTGTTTTACTTTAACAATGTATTCTGTGGCAGATACTTGAGCGGCGATGCAGAACACAAGTAACGACACGAACACTGGCCAACGATGATACATCAATAACCCCCTGGGCTTATGTCCGATACACGTTGTATCGGGATATTAAGCATGCTCTCACTGATCAAGTTTAAAAAGATATAAGACAGTAGACGGATAGGAAATAAAGGAAAAAAAAGTGTGTTTTTAAAATTTATGCTATTGAAAGCTGGGGCAAATATGGAAATATCAAGCGTTTTATTTAAAATTAAGGACTAAAAATGCGCCATTCGCAAATGTTAATTCCAACAATGAAAGAAGATCCGGCAGATGCGCAAGTGATCAGTCATCGATTGATGGTTCGCTCAGGAATGATCAAAAGAGTGGCGGCTGGAATTTATAATTATTTACCGATTGGATTACGCGTTATTCAAAAAATTTCACAAATTGTACGTGAAGAAATGAACCGTGTTGGTGGGCAAGAAATATTAATGCCGATGGTACAGCCTGCGGAGTTATGGCAAAAATCAGGACGATGGTCTGAATACGGCCCAGAATTGTTGCGCCTCAAAGATCGAAAGCAGGCCGATTTCTGTTTAGGCCCAACCCATGAAGAAGTCGTGACAGAATTGATCAGTGATCATGTTAAAAGCTATCGTCAATTACCACAGACAGTTTATCAGATACAAACCAAGTTTCGTGACGAGACTAGGCCAAGATTTGGTTTAATGCGTGGTCGTGAATTTATGATGAAAGATGCCTATTCTTTTGATTTGGATCAAGCTGGTGCTATTTGCTCTTATGAGAAAATGTACAAAGCGTATTGCCGTATATTTGAAAGGTGCGGCCTCAAATTTAAGCCAGTTGAGGCTGATACTGGAAGCATTGGTGGTAACCGTAGCCATGAATTTCAAGTGCTTGCTGACACTGGTGAAGATTTGATCGCAAGCTGTGAGCACTGCGGATATGCTGCTAATGTTGAATTGGCGAATATTTTTGCTGAAGCTGGCGTCTCGCAAATAGCGGGAGAACCACATGAGAAAATATTGACGCCCGAACAAAAAACCTGTGCTGAAGTTGCAGATTTTCTAGGTGTATCAATTAAAGAAACGGCTAAAACAGTTTTGTTTATGGCAGATGATAAACCGATTATGGCGCTTTGCCGAGGTGATCATGATATTAATGAAGCAAAATTGAAGAAAGTATTAAATGCTAATTGGGTTCGTCTCATGACAGACGGTGAAACACGACGTTGGGCAGGACCAGTTGGTTTTCTTGGACCAGTGGGGTTGTCCTCTGATGTTCGCATTGTCGCTGACCAAGTTTTAAAATGCATGCCATCCCTGATTACAGGTGCAAATGAAGAGGATTATCATCTGGCGCACGTTGTCTGTGGTCGTGATTTTCAGGCAGATTTTTGGGATCTGCATTCTGCCGCGCCTGACGACAAATGCGGTCAATGTGGAGTGGCTCCTTTTGTTTTTCACCGAGGCATTGAAGTTGGTCATATTTTTTATCTAGGTACAAAATATGCAGCACCAATGCATGCGTGTTATTTGGATGAAAAGGGTGAGGAAAGAACAATGGAAATGGGCTGTTACGGAATCGGAATTAGTCGAACAGCTGCGGCAGCAATTGAGCAAAATCACGACGTAAAAGGGATCGTTTGGCCTCTTGCAATTGCCCCCTTCCAGGTTTCATTAGTTCGACTTGGTCAAGAAGAACAAGTGGTAAAGGCTGCAGATGAACTTTATCAATTGATGCTAGAAAATGATATCGAAGTTATCTATGATGATCGCGATGAAAGGCCTGGTGTTAAGTTTGCTGACCACGATCTAATTGGCTGCCCTATACGCGTGACGATTGGAGGACGCTCCCTTAAAGAAGGATTGATCGAAGTCAAACGCAGATCAAGTGATGAGGTCACTCGTGTTGCGATGGATAGGGTGATATCGTACATTGCCGAAGAAAGAGCTCTGATGGCCAAGGAGTAATATGGCGTTGGGTATGGTACTGATTGTTATCGTTATAATTGCTTTTATTTCTGTGATGGCAGTGAGTTCACTTTATTCTGTCTCCGGTGTTTGGGAAAGAATAGAAAATAGGGAATCCGGCGGTGCGGCGAAGGAAAAAATTTCTTTGGGGCAGCTAGGGCCTGTTGTGGTAGGGCGTCGGGAATTAGCAGGGGGATATCAGACTTTTTTTGGTATTGCCTTGGCCAGAACGATTTGGCTAAAACGACGAGACTATGGCTCAACAATCTTAATGCAACAAGGATTTCCTAAAGAGATTGTAAGCCAGCTGGAAGGTCAAGTTTTAGTGCGCTTTAAACTGCGTCTATCGAAAGACAAATTGTTTCTCGAGGGTGTTTTGATTCCTTATAAAATTGAATTTACGCATCAACCGCCTACGATCACTAGTATGCATGCATTGGATGCTATCCCTAGGAAGTATCATCGGGCGGAGTTGATCTCTATTAAAACAGCGACAAGCGTGAGCGCTGTTTCAAAATAGTTTGCCAAATGGAATGCATGTAATGAAGAGGCTTCTTTTGGCTGTTGGCGCGATTGAGGTGGCCATTATTACTTGATTCTTCCGAATCAGATATTCCTGGTTTAAATAATAAACTGTAGCGACTTGCAACGCTTGCGGTGTTCAAACTAAATAGTTTGTATGAATTAGATTTTGTTTGAATGCCAATGGTCGCTGATTTTCCATCGCTATATTCGCTGTCTTCACAATCAGTATCAAGATAGTTAAATAAAATATCGGGTTTATTTTCGAAAAAAACAACTTCAAAAGTAATGTCGTTATTGGTTAGGTTGTATTGTTGCATATTACGCCACTCTATAACGAGTTCACGTTGTGGCGCTTCTCCTAGAATGTCGTAAAAAATTCCGGAATTAAAATTGTCTTCAATCGGTTTTAAATCATCCCAATAAGGTGAAACCAAAGAAACCCATCCAGGACTGGGCAAGGGTAAATTATAGAAATTAGGAAGAAGGCTGTCCGTTAAACTAATTGTTCCATTGCTGCCGATGTATAAGATAAAGTGGCTGGCGCCTCCTCCTGCAAATGGAAATGCAAACGGAGAATTTAGAATGGAGATTGTCTCGTCGCCCGAGTCTAATTTTATTCCGTTAACGTTGCGATATTCAAAAGCAGGACTGCTGACTTGGCCGTATGTTTGCCAATTGCTAGAGTTGTAGATATTAATAAAAGTGACATCCTTTTGGCTAAAGGCAAATTGATATGTGCCAAGAGTATCAGGTATCCATTCTCTGGTGGCGATACCATCATGAGCGCTTAAGTCATTTTTGGTTCCATCATCAGGGATAATAAAATTTTTGTTATTATTAATGATAGCGTTAACGTTGCCTAATGAATTTCCGCAATTAATGTTGATAGCTGATAGCAGAATTTTTGAACCGATTTCAAAACTGATGGCATCTGAAGGCGGTGAAGTGTGAATTGCTAAAATTTGATTTTCACAGTTAAGCGCGCCAGAATTTTCATCATCATAGGCTCTTATTAATTTTCCTGTGAGCGTACTGGTTTTTAAGGCATTTAAGCTTTTACCGCTGGCAATAATGCGATTTTTGATGTTGCTCCAATTGGCATTGCTATCGTAAGCTTTAATGAGACCGGCGAGCCCTGTCACAAAGGGGGTTGCCATTGAGGTTCCGTCCATTTCACCATAATCTTGTACGATTGTACTTAAGATGCTGACACCCGGAGCTGCTGCTTGGACAGTGTAGCGACCATAATTAGAAAAATTAGCTAATTTTCCATTGCGATCAATGGCTGCAACAGAAATGATATTCGGCAAAATATAATTACTTGGATAGAAGTTTTTTCGATCATTGTCAGCGCTGTTATTGCCAGCTGCTGTTACAAATAGAATGCCTTCCTTTAGATGGTTCGAAATCGCTTCATAGAGGGCCTGAGAATAATCACCGCCTCCCCAAGAATTATTTGTGGCGATAATATTCGCGTTTAATGTGCTAAAGTAATCGAGGCAGGTAATGGCGTCGGAAACACTTCCGCTGCCAAAAGAATCTAAGAATTTGCAGGAAATAATTTGGGCATTTTGCAGGATGCCACTAATGCCAATTTGGTTGTTTCCAGTAGCGGCGATAATACCGGCAACATGGGAACCATGGTTGTTATCATCTAACGGATTTCCCGAACCGTTGATAACATTGATGCCATACACATCGTCTATGTAACCGTTGCGATCATCGTCAATTTGATTGTTGGCAATTTCTTTGGGGTTGACCCATAAATTTTTGACGAGGTCAGGATGATTGTAATCTATGCCTGTATCAATGATGCCTATAACGACATTGGAATTATCTGCAAAAATTGCCCATGCCTCTGGTGCGTTGATGTCGATGTCGTTCTTTCCGCTATAAAGGCCCATGTTTTGAAGCCCCCACTGTGAAGAAAAGCGTTCATCGTTAGGTGCGTCTGCAATATTGACACGATAATCGTGCTCCGCATAAATCACCTCAGGATGTTTTCTATATAATTCAAGCGCGCTATTCGCCTCTTTTTCTGTTGGAAACTGGAGCGCTTCTAAATCTTTTATGCTTTTGAACTGCCGGACATGGTTGGCCATGGACTGTGAATACAGTTTCTTTTTCTCTGTAGCCGCGCATGATTTTTTGAATTTAACTAAAAGACGGCTTTCCGTGCTGCTGCTTTGTGAAGCATAAAATGAGATAAGAATAGGAATAATAAAGGCAATTATGTTTTTATTCATATGAATTTATTTTGTTAATATATTAAATATATACTAAAACAACAGCTGGAAAATTGCGCTATTTTGCATAATTTAAATTTTGCAAAATAGCCGATTTAGGCTGGCGGCATAGGCAGCTGGCGGGTGATCCGTCACACCGGACTTGTCATTTTTTGCCAATGTTCGTGTGTTATCTGGTTCTGGAAGTAGCGCAAACCCCGCTTGTGGAGGGGTTGTGCTAGTATTAGTTTCTAATCGGACTTCAGGACCAAATTGCCTGTAGTCTTTGTTTAGCCAGCCCATTACGAAAGGCACTTTATCATTATGATTGGTGAATCGAATAAGTGGAATTGTGGAGGAAAAGTCTTCTATGAAAGTAAGCGCTCCGCTGGCGTCGGTGATTTGCGGCTGGCCAAAAGTAATTAGGGTTTCAATGGTGTACTTGTCTGCTGTCAACATCAAGGCTAAAATGGTGGCAACGGCACCGCCTAAACTGTGTCCAGCGAGGCGAATTTTTTTATTGGGGTTTTGATCAATACTCGTCTTTAGAATTTCATAAACGCTTTGAGTTGTCTGAAGAAATCCGTTATGAATTTTCATGCCCAACTTGGGTGCATCAACAAGATGAAAGCGCAAATCAACCAGCCAGTTAGTCAGTGTTTCGGAGCCTAAAAAAACAATCCATTGCGCATCTTGGTCAACAAAGTAAAAATAGCGAACTTTTCCATAAGAGCTAACGGCGACCGTAATGGTTTCTTTTTTCAGGGTGGTCTCTAGATTGGTTTTTGCTGAAGTATTCCAGGTGCCGCTTGGTGATTCTTGTATCCCTGATTGAATAAGCGCCATGGCTTGGCAAGTTTTCTCAGCATTAAAAGGAGTACTGGGGGTAGATTTTTTTTTGCTGTCAACACTGGTTGGGCAGATAGGGCCTGGCACTACGGGGCCGCATTGAGATAAAAATTGTAAATCTCGCAGGTAAGTAGTCTGAAAAAATCCTTGTTTTCTTTTTAAGGAAGGATTATGGGGACAAAAAGCTGAGCGCTCTGGGCAATTGGTCGGAGGCAGGGAAGCGCAGCTGCCAGATACTAGAACGCAGCAGAGGCTAGTCGCTAAGAATAAGAATTGATGCGAGACGTTTGATTCAGATCGAGCTGTCTTTTGGCGCCGCATACTACCCCAAGGCATATTTGATACGAACCCCTTGTCCATCGTACCATTGAAGCTGTTTTTTTAGCAAGGCAACTGTACTAAAAATTTGGGTACAGTCATATTAATAACGTGCTAAATTGCAGCCAACTCTTGGTCGTTTATTTGTGATGAAAGTCATGTTAATACCTCAAGACAAAATCGAGGTGGAAATTGGCGTCACAGGATTGGATCATACGAAAATTTGGGGGAACCAGTGTTAGTTCTGTGCAAAAATGGCAAATAATTTCTGAAATTCTCAAAACAGGAAAAGAGAAAAACAAAAAGCAGCTGGTTGTTTGTTCTGCATTAAGTGGTGTCTCTAATACTCTAGAAAAAATGATTACCAATGCAAAACTTGGTAATTTTCAAAAAGACTTAGATCTCGTTCTTAATACCCACAATGTATTAGCGCGTGCGATGGGATTTAAAGATGCTAAAGAAATTATTGATGAAGAACTAGAATGCTTGCAACGGTTAGTAATAGGCATTAGCCTTCTTCGATTTTCTTCGCCTCAGATCAATGCACAAATCATGGGGCTTGGCGAGATCATGGCGACTAAATTAGCCGCAGCTTGGCTTGGCAAAGAAGGGCACAAGGCCCAATGGCTAGATGCTAGAGATTATTTATTGGGGCAAGGCCCCCATGAATCTGCTTTTTGTCAGGTATCGCTTGATAAAAAAATGATAGCGTCGTTGCAGAAAGCCGGAGCAGATATTTTTGTAACCCAAGGCTTTATTGCGCGGAACAAGCTTGGTGAAAGCGTAGTCCTTGGGCGGGGAGGCTCAGATACCTCTGCTGCTTATTTTGGCGTTATGCTCGGTGCTGAAAAGGTGGAAATCTGGACGGATGTCCCAGGCATGTTTACTTCAAATCCCCATGAAATTTCTGAAGCTTTATTGCTGCCAAATTTAGATTATGACGAGGCTCAAGAACTTGCTTCTTCGGGAGCGAAGGTGCTTCATCCTCGATGTATTGAACCATTGCGTCAAGAAAAAATTCCTCTTGAAATATGTTGGACAGAACGTCCGCAGGTACAAGGTACTCAGATTTCAGCTGTTGCATCGCATGAAGGGCAATATTTAAAAGCAGTGATTTGTAAAAGAGGGGTTTATCTTATTAGCATTAGCTCCATCGGCATGTGGCAGAAAGTAGGGTTTTTGGCTGATATTTTTTCCTGTTTTAAAGAGCATGGATTATCAGTTGATCTGATATCAACTTCACAAAATAACGTTAGTGTCACCTTGGATCCCTTGTTAAGTCCATTACATGGTACTTCGTTAGAAGCATTAATGACAAGTTTGCAAGTTTTTTGCCAGGCGCAATGTATTGGGCCATGCGCAACGATCAGTTTAATTGGGAAAGGCGCTAAATCAATTATTCATGAGTTGAATCCCTTGGGAGAATTGCTGCAGGAAAAACGTGTGTATATGATTTCTCATTCTGCCAGCGATATTAATTACAGTTTTGTAGTCGATGAGGAAGAAGCAACACGTATTTGTCAAAATTTGCATTCAGATTTTTTCTCTGGTCCCATGTCAGAAAAAGTGTTTGGTCCTTCCTGGGATGCTTTGCATCGTTCTGAATTTTCTAAAGAAGGAGTTTCTAGTCCTTGGTGGCAGAAATCTTCTCAAGAACTTTGCAAAATAGCACGACAAAAATCGCCAGCATATGTTTACCATAAGCCGACAATTTCGGACAGATTGCTAGAGTTATCTCAACTGAAAAGTATCCACAGTTTCTTTTACGCATTAAAAGCGAATCATCACGAAGAGATATTGAGGACAGTCCAGGAACATGGATTTGGGTTTGAGTGTGTTTCCCTGGAAGAAGTCTTATATGTGAAAAAAATATTTCCTAATTTGCCTGAAGACAAAATCCTTTTCACGCCTAGCTTTACAAAAGTCGAAGACTTTGTTGTGGCTTTTAATTTAGGTTGTAATGTCACTGTCGATAATCTTTGGCTTTTAGAAAACCACCAGAAAATATTTTCTGGAAAGAAATTTTTACTGCGAATCGATCCGCAAACACCTCGCGGACATCATAAGCATGTTAGAACGGCTGGTGTGCAATCTAAATTTGGCATTGCTCTTGATGACCTTGACGGATTGCCTGCATTGCTTCAGAAAATAAATGCAACTGTGATTGGACTGCATGCGCATACAGGCAGCGGTGTGCTTGCCGCGGATAATTGGAAAAAAAATGCGTTACTTCTAATTGAAGTTGCTAAAAAATTTCCTTCAGTTTCTATTTTGAATATTGGTGGTGGTCTTGGAATAGTTGAAAAGCCTGGCCAAAAGCCTCTAGATTTCTCATTGTTAGGAAAGTTTCTTGAAGAAATAAAAAATGCATATCCGCAGTATGATCTGTGGTTAGAGCCTGGAAGATTTGTTGTCGCTGAGGCAGGGGTCTTATTATGCAAAGTCACCCAGCTAAAAAATAAAGGTTCAAAACAATTCGTCGGACTTGAGACGGGAATGAACTCTCTCGTTAGGCCTGCTCTTTATGGATCATACCACCCTATCGTCAATCTAACGCGCTTGATGGAAAAAACGCAGATAACTGCGGATATTGTCGGTCCTATTTGTGAATCTGGTGACGTTCTTGGCTTTAGCCGCTCCTTGCCGCAGACCCAAGAAGGAGACGTGATGCTGATTGCCAATGCTGGTGCTTATGGTCATGTCATGAGTTCGCATTATAATCTGCGTCAGCCTGCAGATGAGGAATGGTTGTCTTAACACGTAAAAGTATTTTTGGTCCGCGATTATTAAATCTGGCAAAACAACCGATTTAAATTATCGATGTAAGAAATTGGTGGGTGATCCGTTATGCCAGAGTTATCTCCTTTAGCGAGCGTGCGGCTGCTATCTGGTTTTAGAAGGATGGCAAAGCCAACATGATCTTGATTCGTTTCAAGCCAGACTTCTGCTCCAAAATGGAAGTAACTTTTATTTATCAAAGCCAGCATAAAAGGGACTTGATCATGATTATTAATGAATCGAATTAAGGGAACTTTTTTGGAAAATTTTGTGTTAAACAAATAAACTCCGCCAGCGGTCGTAATTTGGGGTTGGCCAAAAGTAATCAATGTATCAATTGTATGATCTTCGGCCAACATAAGAGAAAGTAGAACAGCGACTGCGCCACCAAGACTATGACCAGTGATGCGAATCTTTTTATCTGGGTTTTGTTTGATTAGTGATTCTAAGGTGGAATAAACGCTGCTGGCTACTCCCCAAAAACCTTTATGAACTTTCATACCTATGGGCGCTGGAGCATCGATGAAACCGGTTTGGAAATTAGCGATCCAGTTGGTGGTTGTGACAGATCCAAGGAAGACAATCCACTGTGTGTCTTTGTCTACGTAATGAAAGTATCGAACATCTCCAGAGGAAGTATACCCAACAGTGGCTTTTAAATCTTGCTCCGCTGATTTTTTCCAGATTCCCTCTGGGGACTCATCGATTCCTGAGCGAATGAGCTGCATAGCCAAACAGGTCTTATCCGCATCAAAAGGAGTGGTATTTTCAATGGCGCTTTTTTGCTGACAAGCACTTGGCTGGCAAATGGGCCCTGGCTGTGTGGGGCCGCATCTGGATAAATATTCCAAACCCCGGGTGTACATAATTGAACAAAAGCTTTCTTGAGATTGTGAGGTGGGATCTAGCGGACATAGAGCATGGCGATCAAGACAATTTACTTTAGGTTCTATTTTTTCTCGGTGCGCGAAGCAGGGAATAGAAAAAAAGATAGCAAGAAGAATTATATGTAGAGCAATAGGGCTATCGGTTTTTACGGGTTTCATATTTCCTCAACTCTCATCCAAGCGCATAGGGGGCCTCTTTTTTGTACCCACGCAAAGACGCTTTTACGAAAGGTTTGACGTTGTTCAGTAAACCTATGGTGTTAGACAAGTCTAAACAGTTGGCTGTCTTGATTTCATTCTTATAAATTGATCATAAAATTAAAATA
>JAHFEG010000004.1:51503-103633 GCA_023248595.1 Myxococcales bacterium
GATCAAACACAAAGACCTAATCGCTATGCAACTACTTCAAGACGCCCCCTCCCGGTTTTGCCCCCCCCTAACCGGGTGGGGGTTCTTGTTTAGTGTGCTAGCGGTTTTTTTTGGGTTTATCGATTTTCGATGTTTATCCATTTTATTTTTTAACGATTCAAGCTGTGTAGCGGAGCATTTCTAGCCCATGGTTACTGAAATTCAGCAGAACTTCGCAACTCGTAAAAATTTCGCCAAAATTCATACCAAGCTGCAAATTCCCAGCCTGATAGATATCCAGCGGAGAAGTTATGAAAAATTTCTTCAGCAAGATGTCCCTTGGGCTGTTCGCGGAAACGCTGGTTTGCAGGCAGTGTTTCAATCTGTATTCCCTATTAAGGATTACAATGAAACGGCCTCGCTTGAGTTTGTTGGCTATCATTTCGACCGCCCAAAATATGATGTGGACGAATGTCGTTCACGCGGTATGACCTTTGCTGCCCCTATTCGCGTAGTGGTTCGCTTGGTGATTTGGGATAAGGATGAAGCTACAGGCATTCAATCCGTTCGTGACGTCAAAGAGCAGGAAGTTTACTTCGGTGAAATTCCTCTGATGACAGATTACGGTACGTTTATTGTTAATGGCACTGAGCGTGTGGTGGTTAGCCAATTACACCGCAGCCCTGGAGTATTCTTTGACAGTGACCGCGGCCGTACGCACACTTCTGGTAAACTTCTTTATAATGCGCGTATTATCCCTTATCGCGGCTCTTGGCTTGATTTTGAATTCGATCATAAAGATCTAATTTATTGTCGCATCGATCGCCGGCGTAAGTTTCATGCCAGTATTTTGCTAAAAGCTCTTGGTTATTCAACCGAAGAACTTTTAAAATACTACTACAAAACAGAAACTCTTCTTTTAGATAAGAAAGATTTTGAAAAAGTAGTCGATTATGACCTGTTGCTTGGCCAAAGAGCGACCAAAGATGTCAGGCATCCAGAAACACGCGAAATTATTGTTCGTAAAAACCGTAAATTTACGCGTTTATCAGTCCAAAAAATGCAAGAAGCAGGCATTAAGACACTTCAATTAGATGAAGAAGAAGTGAATGGTCTTATTTCTGCTGAAGATGTGATTAACGAAGATTCCGGTGAAGTATTGCTTGAGTGCAATGAAATGCTCACTGTGAAAAAAATCGACTCCTTGCGTGAGTCTGGTCTAAGTAAGGTTAAGGTTCTTTTCATTGATGGTCTAAATGTCGGTTCTTATTTGCGCGATACCATTGCGGCAGATAAAGTGACCACGCGTGAAGATGCTTTGATGGAGATTTACCGTCGTTTGCGACCTGGTGATCCACCAACACTGGAAACAGCAGAAAATCTTTTTGAAAATCTTTTCTTCAATCCAGAACGATATGACCTTTCAGAAGTCGGTCGCTTAAAATTGAACCATAAGTTTTCTTTAACCGAGCCTTTGACGAATCGTGCCTTGACCAAAAGAGATATTCTTGAAGTTGTGCGCTATTTAATCGAACTTCGTAATGGAAACGGATCACTGGATGATATCGATCATTTAGGGAATCGACGTGTTCGCGCAGTCGGTGAGCTGATTGAAAACCAATATCGTGTCGGTTTGGTGCGTATGGAACGTGCCATCAAAGAGCGAATGAGTGTTCAAGAAGTTGATACCTTGATGCCGCATGATCTCATCAACAACAAACCTGTGGCCGCAGTTGTTAAAGAGTTTTTCGGCTCTTCGCAGTTGTCGCAGTTTATGGATCAAACCAATCCGTTGTCTGAGATTACGCATAAACGTCGTCTATCGGCTCTTGGGCCGGGCGGACTAACACGTGAACGCGCAGGCTTTGAAGTACGCGATGTGCATCCAACCCATTATGGACGTATTTGCCCAATTGAAACACCAGAAGGTCCAAACATTGGTTTGATTGCCTCCTTGTCAACTTTTGCGCGCGTCAATGATTATGGGTTCGTAGAAACACCTTATCGCCATGTCAAAGATGGCTGCGTGACAGACGAAATCAGTTATTATTCTGCGCTTCAAGAAGAAAACGAAACCATCGCTCAGGCAAATGCCAAAATTGATCCAAAAACGGGTAAATTTACGGATTCATTTGTTCAAGTGCGTAAAGGTGGCGATACCACTCTTGAAAAATCAGAAGAAATCACCTTGATGGACGTATCACCTAATCAATTGGTTTCTGTGGCAGCTGGCTTGATTCCATTTTTGGAACATGACGATGCGAATAGAGCCTTGATGGGATCGAACATGCAACGCCAGGCGGTTCCGCTTTTGCGTGCAGATTCACCCTTGGTTGGTACGGGCATGGAAAGCGTTGTGGCGCGTGACTCGGGCGTATGCCGTGTGGCAAAACGTAAGGGAACTGTCGATTACGTTGATGCTTCTCGTATTGTTGTTCGTGTTGACGCAACTGAAATTGACGATACGGGTTCGCAGGTTGATATCTACAAGCTGAATAAATACCAACGTTCCAATCAAAGTACGTGCTTTAATCAAAAGCCAATCGTATCGGTCGGCGATCGGATTGAAGCAGGCGATGTTGTTGCTGATGGTCCTTCAACGGATTGTGGCGAATTGGCATTGGGTCGTAACGTTGTTGTCGCCTTTATGCCTTGGCATGGTTACAATTTCGAAGATTCTATTTTGATTAGCGAACGCTTATTAAAAGAAGATTTGTATACGTCCATTCATATTGAAGAATACGAATGCGTTGCGCGTGATACCAAACTTGGTGCTGAAGAAATTACGGGAGATATTCCAAATGCTGGTGAGGAATCATTGGTTGATTTGGATGAGGCCGGTATCATTCGCATTGGTGCTGATGTTAAAGCTGGAGATATTTTAGTTGGTAAGATTACGCCAAAAGGCGAATCGCAACTGTCTCCAGAAGAAAAATTGCTCCGTGCGATCTTCGGTGAAAAAGCAGGCGACGTGCGAGATACCAGTTTGCGCATGCCTCCTGGAACTTGCGGTACTGTCATTGATGCCAAAGTGTTTACACGCAAAGGCATTGATAAAGATAGTCGTGCGAGAGCCAACGAGGAAGAAAGTGAAGCTCAGCTCCTCAAAGATCAAAATGATGAAATTCGTATTATTCGAAATTCGTCGATTGAGCGCATGATTGATCTGTTAAAAGGTCGAACTGCTATCAATAAATTGGTTGATGAAAAGGGCAAAGTTCTCTTAAAAAAAGGCGATGAGCTGACACAAGAAATGTTGTCTGAAATTGACTGGAAATACTATGGAGATATTCCTGTCACTGACAAGGCCATTTCTGAGCGCGTGCAGAAAATTGTTAAGACTGTCATTGAACAATCAGAAGCTGTTCGGACTGCTTTTGGCGAGCGCATTAAGCGACTCAAAGAAGGCGACGAGTTACCTCCTGGTGTGATTAAGATGGTCAAGGTCTATGTTGCAGTGAAGCGAAAGCTTCAGCCTGGCGATAAGATGGCCGGACGTCACGGTAATAAAGGTGTTATTTCTCGGGTACTGCCTGAAGAAGATATGCCTTATTTGCCAGACGGAACGCCTGTCGACATTGTGCTCAATCCATTAGGTGTACCAAGTCGTATGAACGTTGGTCAAATTTTGGAAACACATTTGGGCTGGGCAGCGAAGGGCCTTGGTGTCAAATTAAATCGCATGCTAGCAGAACACCAAGAATCCGCTAAATTGCGCCAAGAAATGAACAGCATTTTTCAAGATAAAGCCCACGAGACTTTGATCAAGGGTTTGTCAGACAAGAATGTGGAAAAGATGGTTCGCAAATTTGAACGCGGTGTGGCGATGGCGACTCCAGTGTTTGATGGTGCTCCAGAAAGTCAGATTAGAGATTTGCTCAAACAAGGTGGCAATAATGCAACCGGGCAAAGTATCTTGTTTGACGGACGCACAGGTGACCCATTTGATCAAGACGTGACTGTCGGCGTTATGTACATGCTGAAGTTACATCACTTGGTTGACGATAAGATTCATGCGCGTTCTATTGGACCGTATTCTTTGGTTACTCAACAGCCTTTGGGTGGTAAGGCGCAGTTTGGTGGTCAACGTTTAGGGGAAATGGAAGTGTGGGCAATGCAGGGCTACGGAGCCTCCTATGCACTGCAAGAATTCTTGACTGTCAAATCCGATGACGTGGTAGGTCGTACACGCATGTACGAAGCCATTGTTAAAGGTGAGCACATCTTAGAGTCAGGTGTTCCAGAGTCATTCAACGTATTGATCAAAGAGCTGCAGAGTTTGGCGCTTGATGTTCAATTGTTGGATGAAGTGGATCCCACGAGAGCGTAAATTGCAGATTTGAAACCTTACTTTTACTCCTTTGCCAATCAAAGGAGTTAAGAGTTGGGAAGGAAGTTCATAATGAAGGACATTTTTAATTTTTTTGAAAAGCCCAAAGATCCCTTGAGCTTTAATGCAATTCGAATTCAAATTGCGAGTCCTGAAAAGATTCGGGATTGGTCTTATGGGGAAGTCAAAAAGCCAGAAACCATTAACTATCGCACGTTTAAACCGGAGCGAGATGGTTTGTTTTGCGCTAAAATATTTGGACCCATTAAAGACTATGAGTGCCTTTGCGGTAAATACAAACGCATGAAGCATCGCGGTGTTGTCTGCGAAAAATGCGGCGTTGAAGTGATTCAATCCAAAGTACGCCGTGAACGTCTGGGCCATATTATTTTGGCAACACCTGTTGCGCATATTTGGTTCTTGAAGAGCTTGCCAAGTCGTATTGGCGCCTTGCTCGATATTACCCAAAAAGATTTGGAAAAAGTCCTTTATTGTGAATCCTATATCGTCGTTGATCCAGGGGCAACTCCGCTGACGTTGGGTGAACTTTTAAGCGAAGAGCAATATCAAAAATCTTTAGATGAGTATGGTGATGATGGATTTTTGGCAGGCATGGGCGCTGAAGCTGTCCGTGAATTGCTACGTCAATTAGAAAGAGGCGCCAACGGCGACGGTAAAGGCATCGAAGACTTAGCGCGTCAATTGCGAGAAGATCTTGGCCAATCAACCTCTGAAGCCCGTCGTAAAAAATTATCGAAGCGGCTTAAAATTGCTGAAGCATTTCGTTCATCTTCTAATAAGCCAGAGTGGATGCTTCTTGAAGTCATTCCAGTTATCGCACCAGATTTACGTCCTTTGGTTCCATTGGATGGTGGTCGTTTTGCGACATCCGATTTGAATGATTTGTATCGACGCGTTATCAACAGAAATAATCGTCTAAAACGCTTGCAAGAATTGAGCGCTCCAGAAATTATTATTCGTAACGAAAAGCGTATGTTGCAAGAAGCAGTGGATGCTTTGTTTGACAACGGTCGTCGTGGTAAATTAATTACTGGTCCCAACAAACGTCCGCTTAAGAGTTTGAGCGACATGCTGAAAGGTAAGCATGGTCGTTTTAGACAAAACTTACTTGGAAAGCGTGTTGATTATTCAGGACGATCCGTCATCGTGGTTGGTCCAGAATTAAAACTACATCAGTGTGGTTTGCCAAAAACAATGGCATTGGAATTATTCAAGCCATTTATTTACAATCGACTTGAAGAACGTGGTTATGTAACGACGATTAAGTCTGCTAAACGCATGGTTGAGCAAGAAAAACCAGAAGTTTGGGACGTGCTTGACGATGTGATTCGTGAACATCCAGTTATTTTAAATCGTGCACCAACACTCCATCGTTTGGGTATGCAAGCATTTGAACCTGTTTTGATCGAAGGGAAAGCAATTCAATTGCATCCTTTGGTTTGTTCGGCATTTAACGCCGACTTTGACGGCGATCAAATGGCAGTTCACGTGCCTTTGTCTATCGAAGCGCAGCTTGAAGCGCGCGTTTTGATGATGAGCACGAACAACATTTTGTCTCCAGCCTCGGGTAAACCGGTTATTGTTCCATCCCAGGATATTGTTTTGGGCTGTTACTACATGACACGCATGCGACCATTCGCTAAAGGCGAGGGCATGATCTTGTCAGGCCCTGAAGAAGTTCGCTTAGCTTATGATTCAGGAGAAGTGGGTCTTCACGCAGCGATTAAATGTCGTGTCGAGGGTAAATTACTCGATACCACAGTCGGTCGCGTGTTGATGTATGCATCCATACCTGATGTCATTCCGTTCTCTGCAGTGAATAAAGTGATGGGTAAAAAAGAGTTAGCCAACTTGATTGATCGTTGTTATCGATTAACCGGTCAAAAAGAAACCGTCATTTTAGCAGATCGTTTGCGCACCATTGGTTATACGGAAGCAACACGCTCCGGTATTTCGATTGCGATGCACAACATGGTTATTCCTGAAAAGAAAAAGAAGATCGTCGATCGCTGCCGAAATGAAGTTGAAGAAATTACCAACCAGTATGTCGAAGGTTTGATTACCGACGGTGAACGTCATAACAAAGTGATCGATATTTGGTCAAAAGCAGCAGAAGAAATTGCTCTTGAAATGATGGAAGCTGTTTCGAGTGAAGAAGTTGTTTCTAGCGATGGAAAACATCGAAAAATTACCCCTTCATTCAATCCATTGTATATCATGGCAGACTCTGGTGCCCGTGGATCAACTCAGCAGCTTAAGCAATTGGCTGGTATGCGTGGTTTGATGGCGAAGCCCTCTGGTGAGATTATTGAAACACCTATTACTGCAAATTTCCGTGAAGGATTGACGGTACTTGAGTATTTCACTTCAACTCACGGTGCGCGTAAAGGTTTGGCAGATACCGCGCTTAAGACAGCGAACTCTGGTTACTTGACCAGACGCTTGGTTGACGTGGCACAAGATTCAATTATTACCGAATACGATTGCGGTACGCTCGACGGTATTGAAATCACCCCTTTAGTGGAAGGTAACGATATTATTGAAGGCATTGGCGATCGCATCTTGGGTCGTGTGACCTTGGAAGATGTGATCGATCCTGTGACTGGCGATGTTTTGGTGGGAGCATGCTCTGAAATTGATGAGCATTTTGTTTCTAAGATTGAAGATGCAGGCATCTCCCGTGTTCGCATTCGTTCTGTGTTAACTTGCCAAACCCGTCGCGGTATTTGTGTGCAGTGTTATGGACGTGATTTGTCTCGTGGCCATGTAACAAATATCGGTGAAGCGGTTGGCGTGATTGCAGCACAATCAATTGGTGAGCCAGGTACACAGCTGACCATGCGTACGTTCCATATCGGTGGTATTGCTTCGGGCCCTGGACAAGAGTCAAGCCATGAAGCGCGCGGCGAAGGTAAAGTTGTTTTCGAAAACATCTCGGTCACCCAAAGGCGTGACGGTGCTTTTGTTGCCATGAATCGTCAAGGCAGTGTGAAAATTGTTGACGAAAGTGGCCGTGAGCGAGAATCTTACCCAGCAGCTTATGGTTCGATGATTAAGGTTGTCGAAGGCTCGACTGTGAAACCTGGAACAACCTTGGTTGAATGGGATCCTTACTCTTTCCCTATTTTGACTGAAGCAGGTGGACAGGTTCACTTTGGTGATTTGGTCGAAGGTGTTACCATTTCGGAACGCACCGATGAAACCACTGGTTTGTCTCATAAAGTTGTTGTTGAAAGCCGGGATCCAAGTGCGCGCCCTCGTGTGACGATTAAAGATGCCGACGGAAATGTAGTTGCGATTACTGCAGGAGCTGGCACCGCACGTTACTTGTTACCAGTTGGTGCGATTATTGTTGTCAACGAAGGCGATGATGTTCAGCCTGGTGATATGCTTGCAAAAGTAAACCGTGAAGCTTCCCGAACGAAAGATATTACAGGTGGTTTGCCACGTGTTGTCGAGTTGTTTGAAGCCAGACGTCCTAAAGATCATGCAGTGGTTTCAGAAGTCAGCGGCCATGTTTCTTTTGGTAAAGATACCAAGGGTAAACGTAAAGTGGTTGTGACGCCAGAAATGGGTGAGTCGCGTGAGTATTTAATCCCCAAAGGTAAGCATATTCGTGTGCGTGAAAATGATTTCGTGCGCGCTGGTGAACCGTTGATGGATGGTTCTGTTAATCCGCATGACGTTTTGAAGGTTTTGGGCGAAAAAGCATTAGCCAAGTACATGGTAGACGAAATTCAAGAAGTCTATCGTTTGCAGGGTGTACGCATCAACGATAAACACGTTGAAGTGATCGTCAGACAAATGCTTAGACGCGTGAAGATTAAAGATGCTGGCGATACGACTTTCTTAGCAGAAGAACAAGTTGAGAAGCAATTGTTTGAAGCTGAAAATGATAAAGCGATTGAGCTAGGTGGGCGTCCAGCGATTGCCGAGCCTTTGCTGCTTGGAATCACCAAAGCATCTTTGTCGACAGAGTCGTTTATTTCTGGTGCAGCTTTCCAAGAAACCACCAAGGTTTTGACAGAAGCAGCAGTGGCAAGCAAAGTCGATTACTTGCGTGGCCTCAAAGAAAACGTGATTATGGGTCGTTTGGTTCCAGCGGGAACAGGACTTCCAAATTATCGTTACTTAAATATCGAAGTGGAAGACACAGGTTCCATCGAAGAAGGCGGGCTCATGGAAAGTGTGCCGCTTGAACTTCTGGAATCTGCTTGAGTAGCCAGATAGATTAAAATAAAAAACCGGCAGCTTGAGAAGGTGAGCCGGTTTTTTTAATTGCGCAGCGCGGGATATTGCAAAATCCTTATTATCGCTCCAGGCTAAATGTAGTCTGATCTTCACCAACGCGAGAGAAATTATGAAAATTAAGGGTTTAATGCTTCCTGTCCTCTTCTTTTTATGCTCTCATGCTGCCGTAGCTGATTGCACTAAACCAACGAATTCATATGATAGAACTTATTGCACTGCCAAACTTTTCATGGAATCCGACAAAGAGCTCAATGATGTTTATAAGGAGCTAACTGCCCTCGTTAAACCTAACCTGAAAAAGAAAATTGTTAGCGTTCAACTGTCTTGGCTCAAATTTCGCAATAATGCTTGCGAGGCTTTGGGGAGCATCAATGTTGACTGCAATTACAAAGTTAATAAAGAGCGTACCGAATTTTGGAGAGATCGCCTTCGCGAATGCAAGACCGGTCATTGTCGCGAAGATCTTATGCTCAAAGATACGTGGATTGCACCTGTGTCCTAGCGAGGAGAAATGCAGAGCATATAGACTTAATTTGGTCACACCAAACTATTGTTGACTGCCTGTTCATGTAAATCAGCCATCCAGATATGAAGCGCGTTCTTAATTTGCTCATCTTTAAGTGCCAAAATGCGCGCAGCGAGCAGGGCGGCATTTTTAGCGCCGGCAGCACCAATAGCCACTGTCGCGACCGGCACACCGCCAGGCATTTGCACGATGGAGAGCAGGGCATCAAGACCACCAAGAGATGTCGCGGCTAAAGGAACTCCGATGACTGGTATCCAGGTTTTGGCGGCGATCATGCCGGGTAAAGCAGCTGCTGCCCCAGCGCCGGCAATAATAATTTCAAGACCGCGGCCGGCTGCAGTTTCAGCATATTGCAAGGTCAAATCGGGAGCTCGGTGTGCAGAAAGGATGCGAATTTCAAATGGAATTTTAAATTCCCCGAGCAGGTTGGCGGCTTCTTGCATAATTGGCAGATCGCTTTTACTGCCCATGATAATGCCGACTTTAGGAGAGGAACATGTTGTCATAAAAGACGTCTTACATGGAAATGCTGATTTGACAAATGGGAAGAAATAGCCGATAAAATCGCACAGGTTTTATCCAAAATCGTGGATAAAGCTCAACAAAACCCGTTCATGGCATGTGTTGCCCTCTTTAAGCAATACAAAGTCATCAAATATCTAAGTTAAAGGTTGGAAACCATCATATGGAACGAAGCAGTAGTGTTGAAGCAATGGAAGAAGGTCTTTCTTTTGCCGAGCTTCTAGAAGAAAGTTATGCACGAGACGAAGTGATTGAAGGCGAGATCGTAACCGCCACCGTGTTGTCAGTAAATAAAGATTTCGTTTTGGTCGATGTCGGTTACAAGTCAGAAGGCTTAATTCCGACGCACGAGTTTCCCAGTTTAAATGGGGAGCCACAAATTAAAGTTGGCGATCGCGTTGATGTGATGGTGGAAGCCCGAGAAGATGAGATGGGCCACATGGTTTTGAGCAAAGAAAAAGCCGACCGTGTCAAAGTATGGGATGATATCTCCCTTGCTTGCGAACGTGACGAAGTTGTTGAAGGTGTTATTATTGGTCGTGTCAAAGGTGGCTTGCAAGTTGATATTGGCGTGAGAGCATTCTTGCCTGGCAGCCAGGTTGATTTAAGACCGATTCGCAACCTTGAAAAATTAATTGGTGAACGGTTCCAATTCAAAGTTATTAAGTTTAATAAAAAACGTGGAAACATTGTACTCAGCCGTCGTGTCTTGCTTGAGAAAGAGCGAGAAGAAAAACGTGGCGTGACTTTGCTTAGTTTGCATGAAGGTGCTGTGCTCGATGGTATCGTCAAGAATTTGACTGATTACGGCGCATTTATTGATTTGGGTGGTGTCGACGGACTTTTGCATGTGACCGATATGAGTTGGGGACGTGTCCAGAACCCAGCAGAGATGTTCCAAGTTGGCAGCGTCGTTAAAGTAAAAGTTCTTAAATATGATCCTGAAAATGAACGTGTCTCTTTGGGCATGAAACAAATTCAAGATGATCCATGGCTTAAAGCACAAGAAGAATTTCCAGTGGGAATGCGTGTCAGTGGCAAGGTTGTTTCATTGACAGATTACGGTGCTTTCATTGAGCTGCGACCTGGCGTTGAAGGCTTGATCCATGTTTCTGAAATGTCTTGGACTAAACGCGTCAAGCATCCTTCAAAAATTGTTAATATCGGTGACGAAGTCAATGCCGTTGTGCTTGATATTGATCAAGAGAACAAACGTATTTCACTTGGTATGAAGCAAGTTGAACCTAATCCTTGGACGATGCTGGAAGAGAGATATCCGATTGGTGCGGTTATTCGTGGACAAGTTCGTAATATCACAGACTTTGGTATCTTTATTGGTATTGAAGACGGTATTGATGGATTGGTACATATCAGCGATTTGTCCTGGACCCATCGCGTGAAGCATCCTTCTGAATTATTCCAAAAGGGTGACGAAGCCGAAGCAGTTGTGCTAAATATCGATGTTGAAAATGAAAGATTTTCCTTAGGTATTAAACAACTACACGAAGATCCATGGGGACGTATTCCACATGTGTATCCACGTGGAGCTCGCGTTAAAGGTAAAGTTGTAAAAGTTGCCGAATTTGGTGCTTTCATCGAGATTGAACCAGGAATTGATGGTCTTTGCCATGTCTCTGAGTTTGCTGAGGAACATGTGGAAGATCCGCTTACCTTCCTAAAGCCAGGCGATGAAGTAGAAGCCATGATCATTGACGTTGACCCAGAAGAACGAAAAATCGGATTGTCTATGAAAGCTGTTAAAAAAGCTGAAAAAGGTTTCGATTATAGAAGTTATTTGGCTCAGCAAGGTGCTTCCGCTAAGCCTGTTTCCAGCGGCCATACAAAGAGCATGGGAACATTAGGCGAAGCGCTAAAAGGCTTTAACATCAATAACGATACGGACGATGAGAATAACTAATCGATTGACGGATTAGGTATGCTTTCGTTATAAAAAAAACGCGCCTAGTTGGCGCGTTTTTTTATGAGGCAGGTTTAAGATAAAATGAATCCAGAACAAAAGTTAAGCCATCATTCTGAATCTGCACAAGTAGCTTCGCTACAGACTTCTTTGTCTGCGGATCAAGCAATTTTTAATCGCATCACCAAAAGTGCAGGCGTTGTTGCTTTTTTTACCATGCTCTCACGTTTTGCGGGCTTAGCGCGGGATATGGTCACTTTTCATTTTTTTGGAGCAAATGCGACGACAGATGCTTTTTTTGTAGCGTTTACAATTCCCAATATACTTCGCCGATTTGTAGCAGAAGGAGCATTAACGGTTGCATTTATTCCAGTTTATTCTGAAGTGCGTCGCAACGAGGGCGACAAAGCGGCTTTGCAATTTTATGCTGCGGTTTTAGGTCTTCTACTGGTGACCTTGGCGCTGCTTGTTTTAGGTGGAGTTACTTTTGCCAGCTATTTGGTTTATGCGTTTGCCAGTGGATTTGCTGAACACCCAGAACAAATGCAGATAGCGACTTGGCTAACCCGGTTTATGTTTCCTTATGTCTTTTTTATTAGTCTTGTGGCACTTTGCATGGGGGTTCTTAATTCCCATCGGCATTTTGCTGTGCCAGCGGCGTCACCTATCTTGTTAAATTTGGCGATGATTGGTTGTACTTATGGACTCATTTCTAGATTTAGTGAGCCTATTTGGGCTTTGGCTATTGGGGTTATTCTCGGTGGTATTTTACAGTTGCTGATTCAGATTCCTGCTCTTTATCGCTATGGATTATTGGTTTTACCTTCTTTTCAGTGGAATACTAAGCCTGTCAAAAAATTAGTCCGCATCATGTTTCCTGCTTTATTTGGTATCGCTGTTTACCAGCTGAACTTAATTATTTTACGCCAGCTAGGTAGTTATCTTCCTGCGGGGCAGATTAGTTACTATTATAATGCGGATCGCCTCATGCAGTTGGCGTTGGGTATTTTCTCGATTTCCATCGCCACTGCTGCTTTACCCATGATGAGTGAACAAACAGCGCAAGGGGATCGCGCGGGACTAATGCGAACCTGGTTGTTTTCGACGAAGCTTACTAATTTTATTACGATTCCAGCAGCATGGGGTCTAATGTTAATTGGTATCCCTATTGTTTCAACTTTGTATTTACATGGGCAATATCACTGGGCAGATGTCCAATTGACAGCATATGCAACCATGGCCTTTGCGCCGGGACTTATCTCAATCGCTGTTTCGCGTACGGCCATACAGGTTTTTTTTGCGCTTGAAGATTTGCGAACTTCTGTGATTACTGGAGCAGTTACTGTTGTTGTGAATTTAATTTTGGGAATTTTGTTATTACGTTTTGAAGTCGTTGGCTTGGCATGGTCGTTGACACTGTCTAGTTGGTTCCAAACAATTATATTAGTGATTTGGCTTAAACTGCGTATGGGAAAATTAGGGCTTCGCTCTTTGTTAAGTTCTATGATGAAGCAAACATGTTTAGCTGCATTTAGCACTGTTACGGCTTGGCTCATTTGTTTAAACGCTGATTGGTCCTTGGGGCCAACTTTATGGAACGTCGGCATGCTAGTTTTAGCAATTGGTTCTGCTATGTTTCTATACGCTTTTGGTGCCATACTTCTAAAATATGAAGAGGCGCTTTTGTTAAAAAGCATTTTGCATTCAAGAATAAAGAAATTTCTATAAAAAAGCATCGGTACGTTGTCTGGTATAGTCTGCTCTCAACATCCTTTATCTTAAGCCTTGGCTGTAAAATGCATCCAAGGAGAAATTATGAAATTGCGCCAAGTGGCTATGTTATCGTTAACAGGTTTATTTCTTGTGTCAGGGATTGCTCTCGCGAAGACAATTGTGACAGACCAGGAAAGTTATGAGCAAGCTGCTATGGAGGCCTGCCAAGGTAAATCTGTCGGACTTGAATGTAATATTGAATTTGAAGGGGGTTCAATTGGGTTTGGTGTTTGTGTGGAAATTGGTGGCCCAGCAGGTGGTTATTTGACTTGCCAAATTGATACGAGTAAAATCGACTGTAAAAATAATTCCTTAGGGACACCGGGGGCATGGCTTACCTTTGGAGCACTAGCTGGAATATTATTGTTTATTCGTCGTCGCAAACAAGCTTAATAACAAAATGTTAGAAATATTTTTAATTGTCGTGCCAGCCTTCGCTGGCACGACAATCAGAAATATTTCTGCATTCATTTTTCTATAATAACTGTCTTTGGATATTTTGAGGGAAGGGCTTCCTTACTGACGCCAGTGCATTCTGTTAGAGGTTCTTGGCAATTATCTAACGCGCATTTTTCGCACCATGATTTTGAGAAACCGATACAGCTGAATAAGCAATTGCTTCTAGTACAGCTAACAAATTGGGAGAAGCAATTAATACATGCTGTGCTTACGTCAACGTGTTTTGCTTTTAAACAAGCACTGAATGGATCTGTGAAACCCAGCGAAGAGCGCCCGCAATTTTCCCAAGATTTTACAAACTCTAGATTATCTCGATAAATTGTTTGTGTTTGGTCGACGCATGCATTTTCTCCATAAGCCGCTGCACTGAGGCTCAAGACAATAGCGACTCTAAAAACAAACTTATTAAGCATAGTTAATACTCCAATATGGATTTGGAGAACAAACGAGTCGCGCTTGGGTTTTTATTTCCTAGGTTTCGCGCTGATTTCTAAAACGTGGTCTGGACCTCGCCTCTGTTAATTTAGCAACTTCGCATAAAATCTGAGCTGGTGCTTCTTCTTTGCTTTGTTTTTGCGGGTCAATCGCTTTATGGCGACCATTCATTGCTTGAATGATTTTTTCTGAAACCTCAGTGTCAACTTCTACATGGGAACTCGTATCACGAACATTGCCCATACCAGTAAAATGTCCAATGTCGACACCCGTTTCTAAACTCAAATGATGAACTAATTGAGTCAAATCAGCAAAGCCGTCTTGGCGACCAATGGTGACATAGAGCCGGGTAAATTCAGATTCGAAATTTTGTGTCGGTGCCGGTGTGACCTCAATCTTTTCTTTTCTGGGTTCAACTTTAATACGTGGAGCTGGTGTTAGGGGTGGTGCTTTTGTTTTGGGTACTAGTGTTAAAGGTGGCTGTGTGGGCTGAACTTGGATTTTAGATTTGACCTGTTCTGGTTTTGATGTGTAGACACGATTTTCAGCGTTTTTCACGTAAAAATTTCTAAGGAGAAAGGCGAGAATCTCAGTGATGTCAGCTCTTTGTAACATGGATTTTGCGACGGGTAAGTATTGGCTAAATTCGACGCCATCGGCCTCTTCTGTGAGTGCGGTGGCTAGGCGTTCTGCTTGTAAGCGCATGATCTCGCCGACAGATGGCAACGCTTGTTCTTGCACGTCTAATTCAAATTTTTGGCGCAAGTTGGCGAGCTGTGTCATATCTTTTCCTCTGGCGAGGCTGACAGCTGTCCCCAGGCTTCCAATCCGTCCGGTTCTTCCTGTGCGATGGACATAAACCTCGTCGTTTTCTGGGAGTTCATAATTAAAGACATGGGTAAGGCCGCTGATATCGATGCCTCTAGCGGCGATGTCGGTGGCAATGATCATGTCAAGCGTTCCACTTTTGACATCATGCATCACACGTTCACGGGCGCTTTGAGACATGTCGCCATTGAGCGCGCGCGCATGAAACCCAAAACGTCTCAGGTAACGCTCTAGCAAGTCTGTTTCGTCTTTGGTATTGCAAAAAATGATGGCGTGCTTGGGCTGGTGGAATTCCAGAGCATAAAGCAAATTGCGCGATTTTGGCTGCGTTTCATCTTCTAGATGCACCAAATGTTTAATGGTTTTCGACGAGACGTGATCTGAACTTAGATTAATGGAAACAGGATCTTTTAATAAGCTAGCGATGGCACTTTCAATTGCTGGCGGAAGGGTTGCTGAAAAAAACAGTGTTTGTTTATCTTTTGGCAATTGTTGTAAAAAATAAGTAACGTCTTCCCAGAAACCCATGGAAAGCATTTCATCTGCTTCATCCAAGACAGCAGTTTTGATAAATGAAATGTCAAAAACTTTTTTTAAAAATAAATCTTTAATTCGGCCCGGCGTTCCAATGACGATATGAGCGCCTGCTTGTAGAGAGGCAATTTGGGCATCAAAAGAGGCGCCCCCATAGATAGCTGCAACGCGAATTTGATGGTGATAGCTGAGCCTGCTGCATTCCATGGCGACTTGTTTGGCAAGTTCACGAGTTGGTACTAAGACTAGAACCTGGGTTTGCTTGAGGTTGGGGTCAAGTTTAGTTAAGAGAGGCAAGCAAAATGCTGCTGTTTTTCCAGAACCTGTATGGCTTTGCACGACAAGATCTTGGCCGCTTCGAACAGGTTCAAAAACGCTTTGCTGTACGAAGGTCGGTTTTGTGTACCCTAAGTCTTTTAATCCAAGCAAAACTGTTTCGGGCAAAGCAAAATCTTCGAAGGTGCCTGAAAAAAGTTCATGGGGCAAAACGGGTTCTAAGGTAGGCTCAATCATTGAATTCCTTTAGGATTAGCAGTCCAACTTCTGTGCCTAATTTTTATGCTTGATGCAAGGAGGTCTATGCTTTTAAATTGAGCAAAACAATCGAACTGGTCCCCCCATATGAGTGACCGATGGCGCTTGATGGTATTCTTGTTATAAAAAAGACCGCTGGTGAGGTCGCCATGAGCCGTTACAGAATACGCAATGCTGCTTTAAGTGATTTGCAAGGTGTGATTAGACTTGCTCAAATGCTTAATACCATGAACTTGCCCAATGAAATAAGGGCACTCCAAGAAGTCATTGAGAAATCGGAAAATTCTTTTAAGGGTCAAATCGCAAACCCCTTTGAGCGCGAATACCTTTTTGTTGTGGAAGATCTCATTTCTGGACTCGTAATAGGAACGAGCCAAATTATATCTCAGCATGGCACTAAAGATTTCCCTCATATTTTCTATGATGTCGATGAAGTTGAGCATTATTCAAAAACAGTTGATAAGCTTTTTAAGCATCAAGTCTTGCGTCTGGGTTTTAATTACGATGGCCCAACAGAAGTTGGGGGTTTGATTTTAGATCCTGAATACCGTCACAGCCCAGAAAAATTAGGAAAACAACTCAGTTTTATCCGGTTTATGTTTATTGGAATGTACCGGTCTTTATTTAAAGAGCAAATATTGGCTGAACTGCTACCGCCGCTTGGCCCCAATGGCCAGTCGCTATTGTGGGAAGCTTTGGGGAGGCGTTTTACCGATCTTGATTATTTGCAAGCCGATTATATTTCACGGACAAATAAAGAATTTATTAAAAGTTTGTTTCCGTCGGCTCAAATTTACAGTGCTTTTTTTGATGAAGAAACAAAAGCAGTCATTGGTGCTGTGGGTCATGCGAGTAAAGCGGCATGTCGTTTGTTGATGCAGATAGGATTTGCATATCAGCATCGCGTTGATCCTTTTGACGGTGGGCCTCATTTTGAAGCAGAGACTGAAAATGTGTTGCCAGTGACGCAAACACGGCCTTGTGTCTTAGATATTTTAGATGAACAAGCCAGCGCAAATATGGGTATGCGCCATGGGTTGATCACTGTTTTAAAAAATCCATTTGCCTGCGATGCCCAGTTTCTTTCCATGCACCTATCCTATGGATTATCGACAAATCCTGGCGTCATTCATATTGATCGAGAAGCATTTCACTTTTTAAATGCGCATGCTGGCGATAGCGCACATGTACTTGAGATGGGTATTGATGGTTAACGAAGTTTGATTTGAAAGAGCCTTTTTCAATTATGATCAGTGAGAACCTCATTGATCGCACGCCGAGCAATCTCTGCCAGCGCTGGGTTGCTGAACTGATAGTATGGCAATGCGATGACTCCCAGATACAACGCCCAGCCACGGCCTCGCACCCAAGTCGCGTCATCTGCTCCAATAGCTTCTCGGAAAATATGACGTGTTTTTGCAGGCAAATACGTCCACGCAGCCATTACATCGCATGCGGGGTCACCCATGCCAAGCCCCCCAAAATCGATAACGGCGCTGAGCCGACCGTCTTTTGCAAGCATGTTGCCGACATGAAGATCGCCATGTATCCAACTTGGCCGGCCTTTCCACTCGGGTGCTTGCAGGGCTGCTTCCCATGATAAAGTCGCAGCGCTAATGTCAATAATTCCATCCAGAGATTGAAGTGCTATCCGAATGTCTTCATCATGAATGCGTAAAGGTGTACCGCGGAAAAAGTTATGTGCGCCAGCGAGTGGGCCGTCGGTTATTTCGATCTTCTGCATCGCAGAGACAAATTGGCCCAAAGTTGCAGCAGCATGGAAAGGATCTGTAAGGCGTTCGATGACAGCATTATCCCCCTCAATCCACTGATATATAGACCACGGGCAAGGGTAACTATCGGTGGGCACACCGTGTGCCAGTATGAGCGGAATAGTTAACGGTAAAAGCGGAGCCAGCTGTGGAAGCCATCGTTGTTCTTTTGCTACCTGAGTTGCCGAAGACGGTGTTCGAGGCAAGCGTACAACCATATCATCGCCAAGTCGGTAGATTGCATTGCTAGTTCCAGCCGAGACGAACGATTGAAGAGGAAGACTTGCCCACTGTGGAAACTGCACTGCGATCAGTTCGCTTACAAGAGATAGATCGACATGAACTTCGTTTGCATGCATCTTTCCTGACGACATAAATATTTTCCTCGTTAAATAATTGAGCTATCCACGTCGCATGACTCTGGAAACTTCCCGATCAGCATCACGTTTTTTAATGTCTTCGCGCTTGTCGCCTTTGCTTTTTCCTTGCGCAATGGCAAGTAGAACTTTCGCTCTGCCATTTTTAAAATACAATTTTAAAGGGATAAGCGTGGAGCCTTTCTTCTGGATTTCTCTTTGTATTTTTTGAATTTCTTTTTTGTGCAGCAATAATTTACGAGTGCGATCAGCTGTGTGGTTAACGTGGGTGCCGTAAATATAAGGTTCAATTTTAAGACCAATTAAAAAAATTTCGCTGCCCTTTAAAAAAGCATAGGCATCGCTAAAATTGAGATGGCGAGCACGCAAAGATTTTACTTCAGTGCCAAGAAGCACAATGCCGCATTCGTAAGTGTCAGAAATACTATAATCGTATCTGGCTCTGCGATTTTCGGCGATGTTGACGATTTCAGTTTTTTCGACTGTGTTCTTTTGAATTGCCATAATTTAAACGGGGTTTTTAAAAATGATAAGTATGCTCTGGCCCAGGGAAAGTACCCTGTTGTACTTCATCAACATAAGCTTGGCAAGCACCGGCAATGGCAGCTGTGCCATTAAAAAACTGTTTGACAAATTTGGGCCTAAATTCAGAATTTAAGTCGAGAAAATCATACAAAACTAAAATTTGACCATCACAATATTTTCCTGCGCCAATGCCAATCGTTGGGATTTGCAGTTTTTCTGTAATTTCCTTGGCGACGTCTTCAGGGGTGCACTCAATCACCACGGCAAAAGCACCGGCGTCTTGCAAAGCGAAGGCGTCATCTAAAAGGCGTTGTTTTTCGACAGACGTTTTGCCTTGTACGCGGAATCCCCCTAAAGCATGGACACTTTGAGGGGTGAGGCCAATATGTCCCATCACGGGGATACCAACGTCTACTAAGCGGCGGACACGGTTTTGAATGGTGACGCCACCCTCGAGTTTGACAGAGTGGGCACCGGCCTTCATGAGTAGTCCGGCATTTTTGAGCGTTTCTTCGTCGTTGATTTGATAGCTTAGAAAAGGCATGTCGGCGACGACGTGTACCCGTTTGGTGCTGCGGGAAACTGCGCGGGTATGATAAACGATTTCGTTCACATCAACGTTTAGAGTAGTTGGTTCGCCTTTAATAACCATGCCCAAGCTATCGCCCACTAAAACAAAATCGACGGCCGTATGCTGGTCGATTAATTGAGCAAAGGTGGCGTCATAGCAAGTTAAAGCGCAGATGCGTTGCCTTAAAGATTTTTTTTGGAGCAATTGCGGGGCTGTGATGTGACTCATAAAATTTAATTCCAAGAATAACTGCTATGCAAAACGGCAGAAAAAACATTGCAAAGAGCATGGTAGATAACAGCACCCATGATAGATTTTGAATAGTAGGCTAACCCTGAAAACACAATAGCAGGGAAAAATGGTAGTAGCCGCAGTGGATTGTTTTCACCTATAAAATGGGCAAAGGCAAAAAGTAGGCTGGTTAACAAAATAGTTTTACCCAAAGGCCAAATTTTTAAGAAACGTGTTTGTAGAAAACTGCGGTAAAAAATTTCTTCCGGCAGCGCAACGATCAATAAATTTGTGAAAAACATCGACGCAAAATGCTCAGGAAAAGCTAAATTAAAATGCAAATTCTTTTCATATTCGATGGCATGGTTGACCTGAAAGACATGGTAAAGAAAAGCGTAAGGAATAAAAGTAATCAATGTGAACAAGACTGTACGTTTTAAATCGGCAAAAAAGTTTAGCCAATCAGCGTTGAGGCCTTTGGTTAAAAAACCATAATCATAGAGACCATAAGCCTCATAGGCATGGCCTTCTTTTCTAATAAACCAAAGCGGCACATAGATTTGAAAAGATAAAATGATCATCGACGCAATATCGTGACCCCAGGGCAGAAATGGCGCCAACATTTTGCAAATAAAAAGCAAGGCAAGCAATGAAAAAGCGAGAGCAAGCGTGGTTTTAAGCTCTTGGCTCATTTGTGTTCCTCATTCAATGTCCATGCAAACTGGAACACTTTAAAATAAAAAACGCCAACTCGCTCTATTTTTCTTTAACCTTTGAGGCACCCTGTTTTGCTCCCATTAAGTGTGTATCCATGGCTGCACTGGCAATCATGTTCAAAATTTCCGTTTGGCTCAGCCTTCCAGTACGAATTGCTGTCTCGCTTGAAGCATTCAGCAATTGGGCCGCCGCTTGCTGGATCTGTCGGGAATTGCCAATTACAATCGACTGCTTTCATCTTATCGATTTGGCAGGAGCCATTGTTGCCAGGGCATAAAGCATCCAGTGTCACGGGGTCTAAGTCAAAGTGCGGGTGATCATTCGCTTGGCACCAGTCAGGCGTTACCGTACGGGCGTTGTCGCAGTAACCTCCAAAAGTGCTTTCAGTTGCGTTTGCGCCAGCAGTGATCATTTGAGGTGTTTGATAAGCGCTGCAAACAGGGTTGGGCTGACACCATTGGGCGCCGGTTTGGGTGTTATACGTGAAAGGGTTGCCGTGTTTGTCCGTTGTTGCATTGCAATAAGCTTCCAGACACCAATTGCAATCTCCAGAAATACTTCCGCCGCCTTCTTTGGTGCATTCGCTATCCTTGGACCAGCAGCCTCCTCCGCAACGATCAACAACAGTAACAATTTTAGAAATGGAACCACGTGTTAATTGGTAGCATTGGCCGCAGGCATTTTTCCCGTTGGGCGCAGAGCCATACTGATTTCCATACTGAGGTCCGTAGAGCATAGTATTGACTGCAGCAATTCCATCGACGCTGGCGGGGAGTAATACCGTGCACGCTGGATTGCCATCGCCAATTTTTTGACCAGGTTCGCAAACTTTATAACCACACGATCCGCCACCGTAGCCGCCGCCATAAGTTGTAGCTGTTACTTTGGTTTTGACGCCGTTTTCATATTGAATTAAGTATTGTTCAAAATCACCTTGAGTTGCTGATAACGCTTTTGCTTTTGGCGGGATTTGGCAATAGCGACCTGCCCAGCCCGCTTCGCATACGCATTTTCCATGGGGTTTGTCGCAGTAACCTTTGACGCAAGTCGTAGGTTGTCCTCCGACCGTGAAACTTCCATTTTGGTAGGGGCTCAGAGGATTTGGATAACATTCGGCGTAACCTTCCCAGGGAATAGAAGATTTTTTAAGATCATTTTCACTCGGTTGAGGTTCATTGAGCTTTGTGCAACCACTGAAAAGTAAAAAAGCAAAGAGGATAAAAAAACCACTGCGTTTAAAAAACTTACTTTGCTGTCGGTACATGTTTTCTCCTTAAATAAGTGCGGCTGAAAATTACATTTCCTGAAATGGAGTATCCCATGAAAGTAATTAGTTTTGCAACTTTGCTTTGAATAAAAGCGGATTATGACAGGGATGTTAGTCTGTTGAATTGTTACAAGTTCTTTTAAAAAGGAATCGGATGTCTGGTTTTTGGAAAATGTGGTGGACCTTTTGCATTTACATGCAGATTTTTCAACTTGATGGAATGCTCAGCTGGGCCTTGCCCATGCAAAGCTATGTGGTTTGCTCTCCACAAAAGTCATCTGCTTTTATAAAAAAATGGGCAAAAAATATCGAATTAGAGTTGGAGTTAATTGATAACGTCTTGATTAAAAAATGTGTGCAGGAAGCACAAAGGCAAGAGCAGATAGAAGAAGTGGAAAGGCTGATTGAGATTGTAACAAAGGCAGTGGACGGAAAAGAGCATGTTCAAATTCGCGTATACGCAAAAAAACATCTGCTTTTACAACGTGATATCGCTGAAGCAGATTTAACCAGTCAAAATGCCACTCGATTTGTTAAAGAAGTTAGGCAAAAAATTGAAAGCGTTCAGGCCCCCGGTGTTGCCATGCCAGCGGAGGCTGTCATCCAGGTTGCCGACGCTGGAACTGGATTTCGGATCGAGTCCGGAATGACAAATCCTACCAATGACAAATCACATCAGCTGGTTCCAAAGATCCAAGAAAATATTTTAAAAATAGAAGAGCACCACTGGTTTGTGAGCACGCGGCTTGGAGGAGAAAATTTTGGTTATCAGTTTGTCCCAAAAGATATTGAAGAAATCATCCCTGCTATTTGGACAAAAATATATCCTCGTTTTGGTGTTGGTGCTGAATGGTGGCCTTATTCGTGGATAGGGATCAACACCAATGGCAGCCTGGCGTTGTCTGTTTTTCGGATGGAAGTAAGAGACCTAAATCTTTTTGAATCAGAAAAAATTTGGGCGCGTCACTATCAAGGAGAAATCGCTTTTAAAATGCGTCACTATTTTTCTGGCGATTTTGCCTTGGGGCTGAGTACGGGCTATTGGTATCAAACTGGCGTTGTTGATTTGCAAAAAGTTGGTAAAAAAATCTATACGCAGCTTCCGAGTTTTCAGTTACATGCATGGGAAATAGGAGGGGAACTTTACTTTGAATCGAGTCAGAAAAAGATTGATATTGCATTGCTTGTCTGTGCATTGCCTTTTGTTTTTTATCAAGAAAGCCCGGATGTTCCTGGTCATGATAGTTCAACTTTTGGGCTGCATACTCAGTTCCTCTTTCGATATTTTTTTGCCAGCAATTGGTTTCTTGCCTTCGAGCTGAAAGGGGTTGGCTTATATAGTATGTTTCATGGCTTGGGAGACAGGATTACAATTCGAGAGGAAACTTTTCGAGGAGGGGCATCACTGAGTTATATGTTGACCACTTCTTTAGGAATTGGCTGGGCGCTTTGATTTTACTTCTCAAAAATATTACAATGTACAGATGAAAGCAAACTTCGTTTTGGTAGGCTTATTTTTTGTGATGATTTTAAGCGCTTGTCCCAATTCCTCAAAGGTGAATTCCTTAAGTCAGAAAAAACAAACTTCAGAGGAGTTGTTATTGTTAGCGGTGTTAAATGACGATATTAATCAAGCGAGCGCTTTGGTCGGTGATGGCCAAATCAAAAATATCGATACTGTGAATGGACAGTCACTTTTAAAGATTGCTCTTGACCAATTTGAGTTTAATATGGCAGCGCTTCTGCTCGACAATGGTGCTGATGCCAGCATTCAAGTCATGTATCAAGGCCACTCAATGTCTATTATTGAATATCTTTTTTTATGCTCAAATAATGACACTGTTGGCTATTATGCTGTCATGATTGGACTTTTACTCGAGCATCATGTCGATTTGGCTCAAGTAAATTTAGAGCAAGATTTTTTTATAAAAATTTTAAATAAGCAAGTGATTCCATTGGCCCAAAGGGGAGACTTACTTTTTACCACGTGGCTTACTTTATTAAAAAGCATTTTCCAAAAGCAATGTTTTGCAGGCGTAGAATATTCAAAAGTTTATTTGGACGTTTGTATTGACTATGTGAATCGTCTTCATTTGTTTTTAGAAGAAGCAAAACGGGATCAAGTTGTGGAATTAAATATTGGAAACATTGATCTCTTCATGAAAGATTTTGATTTATGTCCTCAAAACATCAACTTATTGTTTCCTGGTGTACAGGGTTGTTAGTAAGCAATTTTAATGCCTGCCATTAAAGTTCCGCCGTGGATAAGGTAGTCTACGGTATTAAGCCCTTCCGCTTTAAATTTATCATCGTGGCGTGATACTTTATACGTTGCAAAATTATGATAGCTAATTTGATAACCAGCTTCGATGAAGATCCCTAATATGTAAATGGGAAAGTATGCAAGTCCTAGAGCGGCGCCCGTTTTGAAACCATATTGAGGAAATTGCGGGTATAGGTTACCCTGATCATCAAATAATGCAGTAGGAATAAGTGAGTTTCCGATCGGCAGTTCATATCCAAGAGGAATTCGAATTGAGAGTGCCAGATTTCCGTAAGGAATAGGGATCTCTACTTGAGGTTTGAGAAATATCCCTGCACCCATTGGGTTGTAAAGCAAATTAAATTGGGCGCCTGGGTCTTTTTTGACAAAACCTCGAGCCCCTTCAAAATAAAAACCTGCATGAAAATAGTTCCAAATAGGTATGTCGAGATCAATCTTGAAACCGGCGGCATTTTCTAGAGATTTATTTACAGTTTTGCTGGAAAGTTTTTGTGAAAAAAGCCAGAGACAGGAAATATCTGTGGTTGGCAAAACCAGGCCATTGAGGTTTTGCTCGTCAGAACTGGAGTCAGCGTGTGCGGGTGCGGAAAGAATAAAAAATAAACACCATAAAGTAAGACATATAGAAGTAAATATTTTTGACTGCATCGTCGTTCTTTCCTCGGTTTATTTAGCCTGCTTTTCGATTGAATATTCTTTCATGACTTTTTTGAGTGCATCCATGTTTTCATTGACAGATTTGATCCGCATGATTGCTTCTGAGTCGGGAGATATTTTTTGGCGTTCATAGTTTTTATTGATTTGCGCAATGCCTTGCCCCCAATTGCTCCAGTCACTTAGTTCGGAATAGCGTTTGAACCAATTCGCTTTTTGTAATTTAATGGTATTCCAGCTATTGGAATCAATCACTGCTTTCCATACATAAATGTCAACGTGGCGTTCTGCTTCCGGTAAATATGAGTGGGACTGATAGCGAACCGCGCGGGCAATCACTTGATTTAGAACAGTGAGATTGATCATGGGTTCCAGCACATGAAATTGCCGAGTCCCTTTGAGAGAAATTCCTTCTGTAATTTCGGGATGCAGCAGTAGAATTTTAATTTTTCCATCATTGTATTTTTGGACAATGTCCGAAAATTGTTGAGGGGACATATCAGGCTTAAGAAGGACATAAGAATCGCTGTAACCATGACGGTCAAGAAATTGAGCAAAGGCCACTATGCCGTTTTCAAAGTAATTAGAATATATAACGGTTTTAGGAATTTTTTCAGCCTCTATTTTGGTGAGAACTTCAATAAATTTGGGAGATTCAATGATAGTATTTTCGTTTCGAAAATCAAAATTACCGATTTCCCGCCCCGATCCCACGGTATTATTCATTCGAGTTTGCAGAAGAGAGCTGTTCAATGTCATGTAAGCGGGATCTAAATTGGCATCAACATCTTTATAAATCCGAGCCAGTCCTTCATTATTCAAACTTTTTTCTGTGAAGTTAAGATAAAACCAAAACTGCTCTGCATTATAAGCAACTTGCTGATCGTGTGTTTTCGTGGTTGGAAAATCTGCGAGATTTTGATTTTCAATTTCATAAAAAGAAACATATTGAGAGGCGAGTGGTTTGAACTTTTCCGTGCTCAATTTTCGCAAAGAAAATTGTTCGAGAGGCGCTATTAAGTTTCTGCTAATGGGGAATGCCAGAAGACTGATAGCCGCACCTCCAACACCAATAGCCAGAGCGGCTGGGCCCAGCGCAAAGAAGAGCGGTATTGATGCGAATAGGATAGTTTGAGGAATGGCAATGCTTAAAAGTTGACTTTCAGCGACATAGCCACGCCAAAAAGATCTCACTTCACGAATTTGCGTAAAGTCTAGGCGAAATTGTTCTTCATTAAAGGGAAGGAGATCATGACCCGAAACGAGATTGAGAAGGTAGGCCAGATCGTATTCGTCGTTATAGATGGGTGTTCCAGAGAGCGCCAGGATTTTAAAAGAACTGCGCAAGTGTTCATATAGATCGCTGTACTGATGATTAATGGTTGGATCAGCGGATTTTATAAGCTTAATTAAGTTGTGAACTTCATCGAGAATTAATACCGTGCGAGAGAGATCTTTTCCTTGTAATTTTTTTGGTGCGTCATTGTAGGATACAAATTGATATTTTTTAAAGTCCTTAACTGGAAAATGACGAATATGTTCTAACCAATGGGCCTCAATGAAACGAGGGGCTAAAATAATGACAGATTCTGCTTTTGCTTGTTCAGCAAATCCAATAGCCAGATAGGTTTTCCCCGTCCCCATATAATGGTTAATCAGCAATCCCTTGATGCCTGGATTTTTGAGAAGATAGTCCACAGGGAATTGTTGGTGTGGGAGTAAGTGAATGTCTTCTTTTTGATTCGAAGGCTTACTATCATCCGTTATTTCTTGAGATCTGGCTGCAGGAAACATGAAAAGTGTTGCAAAAAAAATAACAGTGCCTATGAAACGAAAATGAATACGCTTTTGCTCTGTCATTCTTAAATTCTCCAAAAGGTTTAAACAGCTTATGATGGGACTAGATTGGGTGTCAAATGATTGCTCAATATTTCTTTGTTGTTCTTCATTGTCTTTCGCGTTACGGGATTTGGAAAGAGTGAGTTTATGCTAAAAGAGGGGCGACATGTCAACAATAGAACGTATTTTGGCCAGAGAAATCTTGGATAGTCGTGGCAATCCGACTGTGGAAGTGGATGTTTATTTGCAAGATGGAAATTGGGGCCGTTTTGCTGTTCCCTCTGGTGCTTCAACGGGTGCGCATGAAGCCTTGGAGCTTCGAGATGAGGACCCTAAAAGGTTTGGAGGCAAGGGTGTCCAAAAAGCCATTCAAAATATTAGAATAAAAATTAACGACTTGCTTGTGGGCAGAAATGCAGAAGATCAAGCCTGCATTGATCAAGCAATGATCGATTTGGATGGAACGTCCAATAAATCTTTTTTGGGTGCGAATGCAATGCTTGGTGTTTCGATCGCTGTTGCTAAAGCAGTCTGTGCGCGTCAAAAAAAATCTCTTTATGAAAGTTTAAGAATTACGGACGAGTGGATTTTGCCAGTTCCGCTTATGAATGTTATTAACGGCGGTGCACATGCCAACAATGGTCTTGATATTCAGGAATTCATGATTGTCCCCTATGGCGCTAATTCTTTTTCTGAAAGTGTGCGATGGGGAAGCGAGGTTTTCCATGCGCTGAAGAAAATTTTACAGCAAAAAGGATTTTCCACTGCCGTGGGAGATGAAGGTGGTTTTGCACCTGCTTTAAAAAACAATGAACAAGCGCTCGATTTATTAATGGAAGCGGTGAGCCATGCTGGGTTTCGACCCGCAAAAGACATTGGAATTGCTCTCGATGTTGCGGCTAGCGAATTTTATAATGCCAAAAAACAAAGTTATCAGATTGCTGAAGGCGAAAAAACTTTTGCGCAAATGATAACGTGGTTCAAAATGCTTTCTAAATCCTATCCTATTGTCAGTATCGAGGACGGCCTTGATCAAAATGACTGGGATGGTTGGAAAATGCTGAGCAGTGAACTAGGCAATCAGGTTCAACTAGTTGGCGATGATTTATTTGTGACGAATCCATTACTGATTCAAAAAGGCATTGAAAATCATGTGGCGAATGCTGTTTTAATTAAACCCAATCAAATCGGGACGCTGACAGAAACATTAAAAGCGATTCAAGTTTCTAACGAGGCGGGCTATAATACGATTTTATCGCATCGCTCAGGTGAAACGGAAGATACGACCATTGCCGATTTGGCTGTCTTGACTGGATCTTCTCAAATTAAAACTGGTTCTCTTTCCAGATCAGAACGTGTAGCAAAATATAATCGTTTGTTGCGTATTGAAGAAGAATTAGGTTCTTTGGTAAAGTATATGGGCAAAGATGCCTTCAAAAAATGGGTGCAAATATGAAAAAAGTTGGCTTTTTCTTTCTTTTTAGCTTGTTTTATACGACTTCGTTGTTGGCGTATGAAATTAATGCAGGAAATTGGTTATTGAAGGGGGTGGTGGGTCCAAGTATTAATCTTATTCATGAAGACACGACCACGAGAGAAACGCCAGGCGCAGGAGCAATACTGGGTCTAGAGTTAGACTATATGCTCGATAATTCCTGGAGTGTCGGTGGTGCGATTCGTCCCATGTTGACACCTGGTTTCATCGATCTGGGATTTGGGATAGGGGCAAAGTACCGATGGACACAATTGGAGATGCCTCTTATACCATTCGTCAGCGTGTCTGTTACGCCAGCGATATTGATACCGGTGAATGGTCCAGGAACGGCGCATATCAATCTAGGTTTACGTCCCACTGTGGGGTGTGATTATTTTGTGATGCGCGATTTGAGCGTGGGAATAGAGTTAGCTTTGGAGCCTAGCATTTTGTTTGGTTCGAGCTATCATCGACGCGTTGAATTGACTGTAGACATATTGACTGGAGCGACTTGGCGATTTTAAAAGTGTGACGGCACGCGTGAAAAAGCCTTCGGGTTTTGATGAGGAACGCGAGAATGTCAATCAAGCACTTGCTTCGTTGTTGTCTGTTTAATTTGCTCATGACATCATTGGCTTATGCTGAGGAAGCTTATCCGTCGTCCAGTCATGTTTTGCAGGGAAAAGACATCGATACAAAAAACCGTTTTGAAGTAGGTGCATTTTTTTTCGACACCTCATTTCGAAACAGCCTTGTGAAACATCCATATGCTACGCATTTGACAGCAGGGTACCATATCACTGATTGGCTGCAGGTGGAAGCGACTGGCGGTTATGTTTTTTGGCACGACGAAACCAATCTCGTTAAACGAATTCGTACGATGCTGCCATCTCCTCAGGTTTTGCCACTGCCAGAACTTTGGCAAACAAAGTGGCAGGTTGGTCTAAATACCCAATGGATTCCGTTTTATGGAAAATTGTCTTTATTTTCTGAAGCAGAAACGCACTTTCAACTTTACCTGCTTTTTGGCGGTGCTCTAGAAGGTATTATGCATGTTATTGATACGCCAACGAATACCCAAGAAAACAAACGTTATGCGCTGAACTTGGGTGGTGGGATCCGACTGTTTTTGACCGATAGAATTGCTGTGCGCAGCGAGATAAAACAATCAATTGGATTTAATCCGATATTAAAAAGTGGTGAAAGAGACACTTCTTGGACAACTTGGGCTTTGTTTGGCATTAGCTTTTTTATTTGATGAGCGAAGGAAAGTGCATGCGTTTCGTTTTTCTGATGACGATGTCATTAATTTTGTTATCTGGGAAAACTCTGTTCTCTCATGAGGATATTATTTATGCAGTGCAGCCCAAAGCGACGACTTTATCCTCTCGTTTTGAAACTGTTTTATCTGGCGTTTATAATCTGAATAATCGTTATGTGAATGAAAGTGGCTTGGCGCTTTCGGGGCTTTATCATTTGCGTGAAAATCTAGCTGTAGAGCTCCAAGGAAATTGGCTTTTAAGACGAGAAAATAGTGAGCTTTATAAAAAAATAACGTCTATTGAGACGGGCGATATCAAAAATGCTTTTGCTATTGTGAACTATTATCGTGCGACTTGGCTTTTAAATGCTGCTTTGGAATGGAGTGTTTTATACGGAAAGCTTTCTTTTTACGATGTTGCACTAGGTGATGTTGGAATTTATGCGCTGGCGGGTATTGGCTTGCTGGGATTGGAGTTGACAGATCCTGCGAATCCTTTGGCTTCAGAAAAAATTTTGAAAGGGAATGGGATTTTACCTTTTCAGTTCAGCACACCTTTTGGTATTGGTATGCGTATCCATTTTGCCCAGCACCTTGGTTTGCGTTTTGAATTGCGTGACAACGTTCAAATACTATGGACGTCTCAGGGAACTGCTCAATCAGCCACTTCTCTTTATGACGTTTCGCATAAAATTTGGCTGACCTTTGGAGTTGCTTATGTTTTTTAGAATTTGGGTGCCACTATATTTTTTAATGGTCTTTGCACTGATTTCAAAAGTAAATGCGAATGACTTAAAAGATAATGCACGAGAGCAGTACCAACTGGGTCTTACTGTTTTAGCAAAACCTGATTTCAAGAAGACAGATTATGAACAAGTGCTCTTACATTTTGAAAAAGCAAAAGTTCAAGCTGCTGCCAATAAAGACGAAGAAGATTTGCACCAATTATCGATTTTAGGTTTGGCTCGCATATATTACGAAATGGCTTATGCGCTAGCAGACCATGATCTAAGGCGTCAAGTTTTATTAAGTCGATCAATCACAGAGTATCGAAGCATTCCTAGATTTAGCGCTAGGTGGTCGCAAGCGTTATTTGAGCAAGCGTGGGCCTATACGATTATCGAAGATTACGACGGCGCTTTGGGCGCGCTATATTCGCTTAAAGATCCTTATTTCTCTCATTATTTTTCCCCTGAGTCAGAGGTGCTCGAGGCCATTATTTATTGGCGCAATTGCCATTGGGACAAAGCGGAGCAGGCCTTGCAAGCGTTTGCGTCTTCGTATGTCCCCTTGTTGCCAGTTTTGAGAAATTTAGTGCAAAAAAATCTGAAAGATGAAGCATGGTATCGTCTGTTAAAAGAGCCTGGCGAATTGCCAGAAAAAATCAGAAATTTTTTGATGCATGAAAATCAAAAAAAAGATGGTTTGTGGGTAAAAAATAACATCCAAAGAATCATTCGCGAAATAGAAGAGATGCAGATGCGAGCACAAGTGATTTCTTTGGAAACAAAAACTGGTTTTGCAGGTTGGTTTAAAAAAGAAAGCCCGCTTTTGCTGGTCGAAAATCAGACATCAGCGGGTTATTACACTGCAGATCCAGACTATTTTTTTTGGAATGCCAGTACCAAGGAGCGATGGATTGATGAGCTGGGATATTACCGAATGGCTATAAAGTCACGTTGCTATGAGTAGAAAAAACATGTCTTTTTGGCAATTATTTCTTTTAATTTTTCCGTGCATTTCGCTATCAATTTTTGCGCAGCCCCTAAATCCTATTCCTGATAAAGCTTCGCTGGCACGTGACCAGGTTATTGCTCAAATTCAAAACATTCTTCCTAAAATGCCCTCGGCAAAAAAAGCAGAGCTCTATTTTCGCTTGGGTGAAACTTATCAGGAAAAAGCAAGCGACGCCTATGCCAAGGAGTACAGGCAATTTGATATCGATTATCAAAAATGGATTGACGGGAAGCGAACAGGAATTGAACCCAAGTTGTCTGAATATCTTGTGAAGTCCGCTGGGCTTAGAGCTCTTGCGCTATCGCAATATCAAACGGTGCTTCAGGAATACCCGCACTATGAGCGGTTGGACGAGGTTTTGTATGCGCTTGCCTTTTCTCAATATGAATCAGGCGACAAGGTGCAGGCACTGCAAAATTATTTAGCACTCGTTGAGCGCTTTCCGCGCAGCAATTATTTGGCAGACACTTATTTTGCGTTGGGAGAATATTACTTTAACAGTAATAATGTCCAAAAAGCATTCGCTGCTTATGCCCAGGCATTTCGTTTGGGAATGCTGGAAAAGAAAACAGCGATTTATATTTATGCACTTTATAAACAGGCATGGTGCGATTTTAATGAAAATCGATTTGAGAATGCACTTCAGAAATTTCAGCAAGTTGTGCTTTTAAGTCAAGAAGCCAAAGAACGTCAAGAAACATTTAAAACGCAAGGAAAAGATGCGGTGCAATTACAGCAAGAAGCCCTCAAGGATACGTTGCGGCTATTTGCGCAATTAGGCCAAATTGAGGAAGCCTATCTTTATTTTAAAGCGAATCTTGGTGAAAGCGAAGCTGTCTTATGGATGCCTAAACTGGCAAATGCTTTTCAAAGATTAGGGATGTATGAAGAAGAGATAGCCACGTATGTTTTTTTGCAAAAGTTGTCTAAGGCGCCAACCAAGTCAGTCTCCGATGAAATTTCAATATTAAAAGCATATGTCGCTTTGGAAGATAAGCCAAACATAAGTTTGCATGCCGCAGCAGTGTCCGAATTATGCGAAGAAAATAAAAGTTCAGATTGCGATGAAGCAGAAGTCACCGTCAGAAATTTAGCATCACGATATCACCGTTTTGCCAATCAATCGAAAGCACAAGATGACTATCAATTAGCGCGGCAATTATACGGTGCCTACCTAAGGGCGTTCGCCACGAGAGAAAAGTTTGGACGGATGCAGTTTTTTTTAAGCGAGCTTTTATGGGAAATAGGCGAGTGGGAGTTAGCGGCTTCTTTGTATACAGAAGTTTTTCAAAAAAGTTCTGATGAAGCATTTGCTAAAACTGCTGCTGTAAATGCCATCGTGACCTGGGAAAATGTTGTTGGTCAGGGTGAACGTCCCTACTTTTTGAAAAATAAACTTGTAACGCCGCGTTCGCCCCCGCCGCAGTCTTCAAATATTATTTTTAAGAAAGAAAATGACTTAAAGCCAATTCCAATTTCTGCTGCAATGCAAGGCTTGATTGCTGCCATCGATCGCTACATGGCATTTGGTAAACCGCATGTCTTTAGCAAGCAAGAAGAAGAAAAACGTGACGAATGGGCTTTTAAAGCGGCTCTTATTTACCAAAGGCATTTTCATTTTGATGAGGCAAGGGAACGATTTGCTCAGCTCATCAAACAAAAGTCACACTCTAAAGAAAGTACGAAAGCGGCTTTGCTGATTTTGGACGGATTGGAAACAAATCAAAAGTGGGACGAATTAGCAAAAGCGACTCAGCTTTTTTTGCAAGAGCCGGATTTTTTAACTGACAAGCAGGTCAAATTTCAAGTGATGCAGTTTCAAGAAGGTGCCAGGTTTAATGTTATTTTAAAAGCACATGAAAATCTGACATCGAAACAAGACGCGAGCGCGCAAAAGGAAGAATCTGAATCCATTGCTAATCAATTTGAGAAATTTTTTCAAGATTTTCCTCAAAGCCGGTATGGGATGAAAGCCCTTTACAACGCTGCTATTATTTATGCTCAAATTCCGCGATATGATTTGTTTGTGCCGCTTGCGGAACAGTGGATATTACTTTTTAAGTCTCGAGGGTTCCACGATAAAGAAAGCAAGCAAATGGCAGCCTCGCTTTTGTCATTGCTGGCTAGTATTTATGAAAAAACCGTTTCGCTTGAGAAATCTGCTGAAATTAGTGAAATGTATGTGACACTTTTTCCGAACGAGTCTTTAGCCAAAGAGATGCTTTATCAAGCGGCAAATACGCATGTCGTATTGGAGCAAAATAGCAAAGCGGTCGAACTATATTTGATGTATCTGGAAAAATACGCCAAACCAGAAGAAATGGTTGAGGTCCAGTTGTCTCTCGCGTTTGCTTATGAAAACGCCAGCCAAACAGAAAATGCCATTGCTGTTTATCAAAAAGTGGCCAAGGCACTTCTTCAAAAAGATATGAAGCAAGCGATTCATACTCAGTATCAAGTGGCAAAACTTTATTCTAAAAAAGCAGATCGTGGTTCGCTAACGAATTGGTGTCACAAAATATTGCAAAGCATTCGCCTGCTCAAAGAAATTCCAGATGAAGGGACCATTGCAGAAGCAAATGCTTTTTGTTCATACCAAGTTCTAGAAAGCGAGTGGCAATCGTATCAAAAAATAAAATTGAATGTTTCTTTTACGCAAATCAAAAACCAAATTCAGTTAAAAGAAAAGAAAATGGCTGATTTAATAAAAAGCTATCTGCGCATACTAGAGTACAAAAATGCGGAATGGGGGATGTGGTCACTACACCGTGTGGCAGAAATACAGCTTAACTATGTTAAATCCTTGCGAGAAATGCCCAAACCAAAATCTTTAGGTGGTGAGGAGCTGGAGCTGTTTTTACAAGAGCTGTCAGATATTGTTTTTCCAGTAGAGGAAGAAGCAATTTTGACTTTGGAAAAAGCTTTGGAAAAAGCGATGGAGCTTGATTTATATTCTTCTGTGGTTAAAGAAATTCGAAATCGCCTAACAGAACTTGGTGTGAAAAAAGAAAAAATTGTTTCTGTTATGCCGTTTTTTATTTCCACGATTCCGGTGGGAAATTTAGAAACAAAGTCCTCAGATTATGAAATTAAAATTGCCGATATTAAAAAAAGGCTGATGACTAACAGCGATGATAAAAATTTATTAAAACAGCTAGCTATTTTGTATTTTGAAGAAAAAAAATGGACCTTAAGCAACTGGGTTTTGGATAAGCTAATACAAATGGATGGAGAAAAAGCCGAATTTCTAAATATGAAGGGTTTAATTTATGTAGAGCAATCCCAATTTGCTTTGGCGAAGGCATTTTTTCTGCGTTCTGTCGATTTAGATGAAAAAAGAATGGATGCTTGGTTAAATCTAGGTGCGTTATCGTTAAAGTTTGGCGACAAAAAAAGTGCATCAGAAGCTTATTTAAAAGCTGCACAAATTGAAAATACTTCAGCGGCAGCCTTAAAAGGACAAGAAATTTCTAAAACAGAGGGGTAGTTTTTATGTGCATCTGGCAATTTTTTTATTTTGTACTTGTGTCTTTCATGTTCATCTCTTTTAAAGGAGCACTTGCTGAAAAAGAAGTGACCAAAGAAGAAACTCAAGTTGTGTATGAAAAAAAGACAGTTATTGATTTTTCCGACGTTATTATTTCAGGCGAACTTGTGAAACCAGATGGGATTTACGTCAAAAATCGCAAAAAAACTAAATTTAATCCGTTGATTGAGCTGCGCGCTAATTTTCGCCCTGAGTTAATAGAATCTGCAAGCGATCTTTAAAGGAATGGTTATGACCAAGATAAAGCAGCAGGTCGAAGTGATGATGTTGTGGAATAGTCTGATTTTAAATGTCGAATATTTAGACGGTCAAAAGCCAGTTTTGATTGGCAATGGGGAGAATATTGATTTTTTTGTTCCAGAAGCCTGTGTGCCTTGGAAATTTGTTTTGGTTGAAAAAAAAGCAGGTCGTTTTTTTCTGAACTTAAAACCTTGGATGAAGGTGCGTGTGAAGGGCATTGATATCGAGGGATTTTCTTATGAATTAAAACCACAAATTGAGGTCTCTTTAAAAGTAGGTCAGATTGATTTTAAGGTACGGTTATTAAATACGCAGCCTTCAATTTTATCAAAGTCACCAGGGGAGAAAGACTGGACCTATCGCAATATTTTTTTAGCTGTGTGTCTTTTGCATGTTGCACTGATTGCTTGGATTTTTCACATGCCTGTCCACGCGAAAATGTCGGTCGATGATTTAAAAAATGCTGATATTTTTCATGAAATTATAATCAAAAATAAAATCAAACCTGTAAAAAAAATAGCAGTGCCTGTTTTAAAAATAGCGAAGCAACAAGTCCAAGAAAAAAACATCTCTCAAGTCAAATTGGAAAAAGCTAAGCAATTGCTAAATCAGTTAGGTTTAATAAATATAGGATCTAAACCAAAAGTTTTGGGCGATGCCTTTCAGCAATCTCTAAAAGGCTTAAGAGTGCAAGAACACACGGCTGCTGGCGTGAATGTGCTCAGCACACGAAATCTTGCTTTGGGAGGTGGGGCGAGGGCGGTTGGTATTGGCAAAGTCGGCTCGGGTGCAGGACAAGGTATAGGCGATGCCGGACATTTAAATTGGGGTGGAAACGATAAATCAAGGACGCAGATTGAGGCCGGAACTGTTACTTATGAAGGTTCGCTTACCAAAGAAGAAATTCAGCGTGTCGTCGATCGCTTTATGGCCCAGATTAAATACTGTTATGAACGCGAATTTCAAAAGGCACCTGATCTGGCAGGAAAAATTTTGGCCAATTGGGTGATTGCTGCTGAAGGTAACGTTGACTCTGCTGTGGTTAATCAAAATACCATGGGTAATAACATTGTTGAAAAATGTGTTCTGCGTGTGATTAACCGAATGGTATTTCCAAAACCTCGAGGTGGGGGAATTGTGAAAGTTAATTACCCTTTTGTGTTTTCTTCGGCGGGTGCCTAAATGAGGTCGTCAGATTTTAAGAATATCATTTTGAGCAAACATAGTTTCTTCTTAGTTATTGTTTGTTGGTATGGAATTGGGGTTTGCGCAGAGCCTGATGTTAGGTCTGTGCATGAATTCAAAAGAAAACAGGGATGGTTTTTGGCTTCAGATGTTGGCGCTTTGGCTGTATTGGGTGGATTTCGGGATCCTTTAATCGTGCCATTGGAAGCGACAAGTATTATTAGAGAGCCTCGCTTCTCTTCGGGAGTCCAACCTTCTGTTGGTATGGTCCTTGGCTATGATGTTTGGGAGTATTTAGCGATTGGGATAAAGTTGGGTCGCGGTTATGTGGCGAGTGCTGCACGTTTACCAAGCGATATTAATTCACCGACTGATTATGCCTTAACGCATGTGGATGTTGCGCTCATGGGATCGTTGCCCGTATATCAGCGATGGCAATTGGCAGGCAGTGTGCTTGTCGGCTTTAGCACCATGACACCTGCTATTTTACCGGATGTTCGGCGTTTTGGGGTAGGTGTTGGCGCGAGTTTAGGTGTGCATTATCAGACACTTTTGAGCGGCTTATTTGTTGGGCTTGATTTGAATGGTCGAATATCCTTGATCCCAGAAACGGGTAATGGAATATTGCCTGGCATTGTATCTATTTCATTAATTCCTTTGATCGGTTACGTATTTTAATCTTTTTCGAGAAATGGAGCGCTTATGGATCGAAATCTAGCATTGGAAGTCGTTCGTGTTACGGAAGCAGCAGCCTTGTCTGCGGCACGTTTAATGGGACGAGGAGAGTGTGATGCAGCGGATCAAGCTGCTGTTACGGCGATGCGCCATGCTTTTGAAAGCGTGGCAGTGCGTGGCATGGTGGTGATTGGCGAGGGTGAGCGCGATGAAGCACCCATGCTTTATATTGGAGAGAAAGTTGGGGCAGGCGATGTAAAAGATCCTGAAGTTGATATCGCTGTTGATCCTTTAGAGGGCACAAACTTGTGTGCTTATGGCCGTCCTAATGCCTTGTCGGTAATTGCCATTTCAGAACGTGGCAAAATGCTACATGCCCCTGATATTTATATGGCGAAAATTGCGGTGGGACCAGCTGCTAAGGGCGTTATCAATTTAGATAAATCTCCTACCGAAAACTTAATAGCGATTGCAGATGCGAAAGGTGTTTACGTCGAAGACTTAACCGCGGTTATCTTGGAACGTGAACGTCACATGGATCTAATTAACGAAGTGCGTAAAGCTGGCGCGCGCGTCCATTTAATTTCTGATGGCGATGTCAGTGCTGCGATTTCAACTTGTATTGATTCTTCTGGTATCGATGTTTTGTTTGGAATTGGTGGCGCGCCTGAAGGCGTTTTAGCTGCGGCAGCCTTGCGTTGTGTGGGCGGCGATATGCAAGCTCGGCTTATCATGCGCAATAATAAAGAACGCGATCGTTGTTATGCCATGGGCATCGAAGATCCCGATCGTAAATGGCACTTTGAGGAGCTCGCCAAAGGCGATGTCATGTTTGCGGCAACCGGCGTGACGACTGGCGATATTTTAAAAGGTGTGCGCTATTTTAGAGGTGGCGCAAGAACCCATTCGTTGGTGATGCGCAGCAAATCTGGCACCATTCGCTTCGTTGAAACAGAGCATCACTTTGATCGAAAGCCACAGTTCGGATTCTAATGTCTACTAAAACACCACTTTGGCAAATCACTGCGCACGACGTGATGAAGCAACATCGTGCGACGGGAGAGCCTGTCTCGCAATTGGTCTCTACTTTGAGCCGTTCCCGGAAATTAGGATCGCGGGATCGCAAATTAGTTGGTGAAGCTGTCTATGCTTGGATTAGAGAGCTTCCTTGGCCGTCGTGGTTTTTAAAAAAACTTGAAAAAGAATATGGTGATAAAGCACCGGCTTTAATCAAAGCGCTTCGTGAGCGTGCACAGCCGGTACTGGCTATTGACCGACGACATTGTGATATTGATCAAGTACAAGCTGTCTTGCTTCAGGAAAAAATTGAAACGCGAAAACCGGCGTTAATCGAAGGCGCTTTAGTGGTCGAGAGTGCTGAATTCTCGTGGGAAGTTATTCCAAAAGAATTACAAAAATCCCTTTGGTTGATGGATGAAGCCAGTCAAATCGCGGCGAGCAGTGTGGATGCGAAGCCAGGTGAACTGGTATTGGATATGTGTGCCGGTGGCGGTGGTAAAACGCGTTATTTGTTGCAAACAGGTGCGCAAATTATTGCCATGGATATTTCTGAAAAACGCATCAGAGCATCGCTGGAGCGAGAAGGGCTGGAAAGAGCAACGCATGTGGTGGCAGATGGCCTAAATCCTCCTTTTCGTGAAGGGACATTTGATTGGATTATCATTGATGCACCTTGTTCGGGAACGGGTACGCTGCGGCGAGCGCCAGATTTATTATCGCGTCTGGCTGAGCAAGATTTGTGCAATTATGTGACGACGCAACAAGCGTTAATCAAAAGCGCTGCTTCTCTACTAAAACCGGCAGGAAAATTAATTTATGTCACTTGCTCTGTTTTACCGGAAGAAAACCGGCAAATAGTCTCATGGATTAAAAATGAATTGAGTACTTTAAAGCCCCTGTCTTTGTCAGACATCTGGGGTCATCAAGTGAAAACGGAACTATGCCCGCAAGCGAATTCAATTCAACTGTTGCCATCTATTCATGGCTGCGATGGTTTTTTTGTTGCGGCTTATTTGAATTGATAAGTGGATTTTTGTTATCATTTCAATGGGGGTAGAAATGCAAAAAATCTATTTGGCTATGTTTGGTTTGGTTTGGTTTGGCATGTAATAATGTTGAAGAAACCGAAGCATCGCTCGCTGCTAGCGAGAGGGTAGCTAATGCTTGTGACACTACCTTTATTCTCGGAAAAGGCAGTAAGGTGTGCCTAGACATATCAGATGGAGTAGCGAAGAGAAAATGTGATTATTCGCATGGAGCTAACTGGTATCAAAGCTGTGATTGCTGTAGTACTGGGAGCTGGGGATATTCACAGAGCAAATCGCATGATCTTTGCAAGGGGAGTAAATTAGAAAATATCCAGAAGACCAATCCTGCTAAATGCGAAAATGAGAAGTGGAATATCATTAGAGAGAATCTCTAATTTGTCATGTTAGCCGTCACTGCTTTGTCATTCCGGGCTTGTTCCGGAATCCATGAAATCCTGGATCCCGCACCAAGTGCGGGATGACGATGAGAAGAATTTTTTAAATTATTTCGCTTTAACAACTTTGAAGAGTTCTTCACGTGGCTTAGTAGTGCCGTGGTTTTCTAAAGCGTTTTTACGTTTGCGGCCTTGCTTAACTTTTTTATTATCGCGAATATTCCACGTTTGTTTTGTAGGGGATACCATAAAAATTCTCCTCAAGATAAGGCGGGCATGATGCATGGGTTGCTCTGGTTTTGCAAGACCCGTTTTAGGGCTTATTGCTTAAATGTGACCGCCATGCTGATGCGCTGTTAGGATGCGTATTAATTCTTGATGTAATTCTTCAGGAGCCTTTAAGGTTGTTTCATTTTTCTTTAAAGAAAGTTTCGCTGGAATGCCAAAGGCTCCTCCACCAATAGACAAAAGTCGAATTGCTAGCAGTTGATGGGGGTCAATGGTATCAAATTGACTTTTCCCTAAGCTTCCCGCTCCAACCAAAGGTAGACCTTGTTTAAGACAGTAAATATTTGTTTTGTCTAATGCTTGCGATAAAATATGTCCTGCATTTTTTGGACTTAGATCTTTTAAAGAAACAGGTACCGGGTCAGCATAAGCAGCGGGATGATGAATGGAAGAATTGATTTTCATTTTACCTCCTAGTATCTTTTCAAAAGAAGAAAGGAGGTAAGAATATTCCATTTTAATGCTTGAAGCTGCGTTGCCGGGCGGCTTCATACATCAACACAGTAACCGCGTCGGCAGCATTGAGGCTTAAGTCTGGCGTTATCATGGGAATATGAATCAGTTCATCGCACTGCTCGCGCACTAATTTTTTAAGGCCATTCTCTTCGCTGCCAATCACCAAAGCACAAGGCTTGGTTAAATCGCATTTCCATGCGGGCATGGAAGCTTCACCGGCAGCTCCAATAACCCAAATCCCAGCTTTTTTAAGATCTGCAAAAGTATGGCTTAAATTGGTGACGCGTGCGACTGGCAATTGGGCCAAAGTTCCCACCGCAGCCTTTTCTGCAGTTGCCGTAATTTGCGCAGAGCGATCTTTGGATATAATCAACAATTGAGCGCCTAATGCAAAAGCAGATCTGGCAGCACGTCCTAAATTACGAGGGTCTTCCACACCATCGAGCACTAAGCATAATTGAGGAGGCGTTTTTTCTAAAAATTCATGAAAATCAACATAAGGAAAGGACTTGGCTACCAGGACCACGCCTTGATGAACAACATCATCGCCAAAACGTTCCGAGAATGTTTTTTTATTATATTTTTCGATAATCACGCCCATTTGTTTGGCTAAGGCGGCAATTTCGTCCAATCGGCTCGAGCCTTCAGCAATATGCAGTTTCTGTGCCCGTCTTGGCATGTGTAAAATAGAGGCTTTGACGGCATGAATACCCATGACGCGTTGATCGTTGTCGACGGATGGTTTGTTCTGTTCGGGCTGCTTGTTGAATTTATTTTTTTGCATAAAGACCTTCTTGTATTTCGCGAAGTACGGATGCTGCTGCTTGTTTTATGTTGGCTGCTTGAGTAATGGGTCGCCCTACAACTATATGGTCTGCTCCATTTTGGATAGCCATGGTTGGGGTAGCAATGCGGGATTGATCATTGCTGGCACTGCCGTTTGGCCTAACGCCAGGACAGATAATTGTCATATGTGGGCCGAAAGCCGCGCGAACTGCTGGGGCTTCTAGCGGGGAGCAAACACAGCCGCGAATGCCTGTTTGATAAGCTTGTTGCAAAAGATTTAAGACAAGCTCAAGTGATGTTTGAGTAAAGCCCATGCTTTTAATCTCGGCATCGCTGTGATGGGTCAGAACACTGACAGCCAATAATCGGAGTTTGCATTGCAGTCCAATTTCTTGGGATGCTTTTTTGAGCATAACAGAACCACCAAGCGCATGGATGGTCAAAAAATCAACATCTTGCGCGACTGCCTGCCTGATTGCAGCGGATACTGTCTGCGGAATGTCGTGTAGTTTTAGATCTAGAAAAACGCGTGCTTTCGCTTGTTTGACTAAGTTGATGGCCGCTGGTCCGCAGGCAGAAAAAAGCTCAAGCCCGACTTTATAAGTTGTGCAAAAATCACTGGTCTCGTCGATAATTTTTTTGGCAGCTTGAAGCGTATTGACATCGAGAGCAATGATGAGCCGATCCTGAGGGGATGTCATAAAAACCTTTATGAAAAAATAAAAAATGGTTGTGCTGAGGTAGCACGTTGCTTTTAAGGCGCAACCCTAGGTACACTAAAAGTAAGACCTGATGGTCGCCTTCATGCCAAGGAGTCGTGCGATGATTTCAGTACGTGCGCTCGGAATTTTAACGAATGATCCGCAACGGGTTGAAGTTGCACTTGGTGTTTTACAAAAATTTTTGACGACGCCTGCTTCTGCCGATGGCTATGGAATTGCGACCTTCGTTGACGATGCTGTTGTATTGAAGCGAGTCCCAGGCATTTTTTCAGGTAAAGATTTGTCTGATTTAGCGACAGGTTTGCAAGGAAGCATGACCCTGATGCAAGTGCGTGCACCAGAGGAATTAAGGCCCCGTTTATATCCGTCATCTGGTACCAATTTGGGACCATTTCGACTACGGCAATTTGCGGCCATGGTTTTAGGCGGACCTCAAAATGCCGATGAAGCCAGTTCTTCTCAGGAGCGATTGTTAAAAGGCATCCCTGAATTTTTACAGCACGGTGTTTTGGGTCAAACAGAAAATGAAGCTTTTTTTGTGCGATTGGTAGCGGAATGTTATCAAAAAATCGGAACAGATATTAGGTGTCTATCTCCTGGACAAATCATCGATACCATCAGCAATTTATTAGAAAAGCTAGAGTCAAAATACCCTCGATTTATTGCTTTTACTTATGGCCAAGAAATCGTTTATTTCTCACAAGGGATGCAAAGCGCTGTGATCACGATTAAGGGGTTGCCTTTAGAAAGTGCGCACCAACCATCGATATCATTTGCAGACTCATCAACTGCGAAAGAACGCTTAAGGCAATTCAGGGCTTCGATTTTGCTTGGAGCTATGAGTGGACCATGGCCAAAAAATGAAAAATTACCAGAAGGTATGGAGCTGATTTCCCTCGAAAAAAATAGTAAAGGCGTCCTGCAACGCAATTTGACTTTTTTGGATTGGAAATAACCCTGGTCACAAAAAGCTTATTCCTATTTCTTATTATGCGGTAGCGTTCTTAGGCGGATGTCAATTGTTGTCATCGAGTGTAGGCATGCGCTATGAACTTTCTTTGTGCAGGTTGCTGATATGGAATATGGGTTGGTTGGGATAGTGGCGGTCTTTCTCTTGGTTTATCTCGTTTATGCCATGTTTTATCCTGAAAATTTCTGAGGTTTGGCGACATGACATCTAGTGGAATGCTGCAAATTGGAATTTATATCTCACTGCTGTTGCTGTTGACCCCTCTTTTGGGTTCTTACATGGCGAAAGTTTTTGTCGGCGCAAGAACTTTTCTGTCACCACTCTTTTCTCCTTGTGAGCGCGCGATCTATCGCTTCTGTTTGATTAATCCTGCAGAAGAGATGAATTGGAAAAAATATGCTTGGAGTCTTGTTCTTTTAACTGGGCTTGGATTTTTGGCTACATTTTTTTTACAAATTAACCAAAGCCTTTTGCCGCTCAATCCTCAGCATTTGCCTGACGTGCCTTATGCTTTGGCTTTTAATACTGCGATAAGTTTTATGACCAATACGAATTGGCAAGCTTATTCTGGGGAAAGCACGCTGAGTTATTTGGTGCAGATGCTGGCTTTAACGGTACAGAATTTTGTTAGCGCAGCAATGGGAATTGCTGCTTTATTGGTATTAATTCGCGGCATTACCCGTAACAAAACCCATGAGCTGGGAAATTTTTGGGTTGATTTAACCCGCGGCATTCTTTATGTGCTTTTGCCTTTGTCGATTATTTTTTCTTTGCTTTTACTCAGTCAAGGCGTGATTCAAAACTTATCACCTTATATCACTGCGCATACTCTAGAAGGATTGGAGCAGCTTCTACCCATGGGACCCGCAGCCTCGCAGATTGCCATTAAACAATTAGGTACCAATGGCGGTGGTTTTTTTGGTGTCAACAGTGCGCACCCTTTTGAAAATCCCACAGGAATTTCTAATTTTTTAGAAGCACTAGCCATTTTGTTAATTCCGTCGGCATTAATTTATATGTTCGGCTTGATGCTCAATTCACGTCGACATGCATGGATGATTTACCTGGTGACTATTGGCATCTTTGCTCTTTGTGCCAGCGTCATGCTTTGGTCTGAATATTTACCAAATCCGGCCTTAGGCGTCGCTCAAATGTTAGAGGGCAAAGAACTTCGTATTGGGATTACCAATTCTGCCTGGTGGGCAGCAGCGACAACGGCTGCTTCGAATGGTTCTGTTAATGCCATGCATGATAGCTTGTCTCCACTGGCCGGCGGTATGGCGATGTTTCAAATGCTGCTGGGAGAAATCATTTTTGGCGGTGCGGGCTCGGGACTATACGGCATGCTTTTGTTTGTGCTTTTAACCGTTTTTCTAGCGGGTCTCATGGTGGGGCGCACGCCTGAATACATGGGTAAAAAGTTAGGAGCGCGTGAAATCAAAATGGTGCTTTTGGCTATTATTGCACCGAGTGCCACGGTGTTAATTGGTGCCGGTCTGTCAATCGCATTACCTGCAGGCTTAAACAGCCTGGCTAATCAAGGACCTCATGGATTATCGGAAATTTTATATACATGGGGATCTGCTGCTAATAACAACGGAAGTGCTTTTGCGGGTTTTAATGCCAATACAGATTCTTTTAACATTTTTCTAGGCGTGGCCATGTTGATTGGTCGTTTTGCCGTTATGTTCCCGGTTTTAGCGATTGCGGGAAGTTTGGCGTGCAAACAAGCCGCTCCAACTTCAGAGACGACTTTTCAGGCGGATAATCTGACGTTTGCTATTTTACTGGTGAGCGTCATTTTGATTATTGGCGCGCTGACGTTTATTCCTGCTTTGGCTTTAGGACCTGTCTTAGAGCATTTTTTAATGAATACGCGTCAACTTTTTTAAGGTTTTCAAATATGAAAAACAAAAACACCAGTTTGCTTGATTCATCCTTGTACATGGAAAGCATTGGCTCTGCTTTCAAAAAATTGCATCCTGCGGCAATGATTAAAAACCCGGTTATGTTTGTGACATGGGTGGGTGCGGGGCTTACGACGTGTTTATTTTTTTCTCATTGGATGTTTTTTAAGTTTTCTGCATTTGAGTTGCAGATTTCTTTATGGCTTTGGTTTACCATTATTTTTGCTAATTTTGCTGAAGCACTCGCTGAGGGACGCGGCAAAGCCCAGGCTGAGGGTCTTAAAAAAAATCGGGTGCAAGCTTTTACGCGCAAAGTGGTGGGCAAGTTAGAAGAAAAAGTTTTGGCAACTTCCTTGAAAAAAGGCGATGTGGTTATTTGTGAAACTGGGGACACCATTCCATCCGACGGCGAAGTGATTGAAGGCATCGCAAGTATTGATGAATCTGCCATTACTGGCGAGTCTGCTCCTGTGATTCGAGAAAGCGGTGGAGACAGAAGCGCGGTAACGGGCGGAACGAAAGTCATTAGCGACCGCATTGTAATTCGTATTACTGCCGAAATAGGAGAAACTTTTCTAGATCGTATTATTGGATTGATTGAAAATGCCGAGCGACAAAAAACCCCTAATGAAATTGCTCTGACCATTGTGCTTTGTGCATTGACTATTATTTTACTTTTAGCGGCGACCACTTTAAAAATTTTTGCAGATTATAGCCACATTGTGGTCACCATCCCGGTATTGATAGCACTTTTGGTGTGCTTGATTCCGACGACCATTGGGGGACTTTTGAGCGCCATTGGCATTGCTGGTATGGATCGCTTGATTCGTAAAAATGTAATCGCCAAAAGTGGTCGTGCCATTGAAGCAGCTGGTGATATTGATATCTTGCTGATCGACAAAACTGGAACAATTACTTTAGGAAACCGAATGGCGGTGGCATTTATTGCTGCGCCTCATATTTTAGAAGAGGAATTAGCTGAGGCTGCTCAACTGGCATCTCTTTCTGATGAGACACCGGAAGGACGATCCATTGTTGTTTTGGCGAAAGAAAATTTTCAGCTTAGAGCAAAAACTTTAAGACCTATTGAATCTCGTTTCGTGCCTTTTTCTGCTCAAACCCGTATGAGTGGCGTTGATGTTCTTTTGGAAAATGGTCAAGTCGAAAGAGAAATACGCAAAGGTGCCGTCGATGCCATTAAAACTTTGGTGATTGCTAAGGGTGGATTTTTTCCTTCGGAACTTCAGGTTGCTGTCGATGAGATTGGTGCCAGCGGCGGTACGCCCTTAGCGGTGTTTGATAATCATAAGGTTCTCGGCGTCATTCATTTAAAAGACGTGGTGAAAGGTGGTATTAAAGAGCGCTTTGCCGAGCTGCGCAAAATGGGCATTCGGACCATTATGATTACGGGTGACAATCCCATGACTGCTGCTGCTATTGCTGCCGAAGCTGGTGTCGATGATTTTATTGCCGAAGCGACGCCAGAAAGTAAACTACAAAAAATTCGTGATGATCAAAGAAAAGGGTTTTTAGTGGCGATGACTGGCGATGGCACCAACGATGCGCCGGCTTTGGCGCAAGCGGATGTGGGCGTAGCCATGAACACCGGAACTCAGGCTGCCCGCGAAGCGGGGAACATGGTTGACCTCGATAGCAGTCCCACAAAAGTGATTGATATTGTAGAAACTGGTAAACAACTTTTAATGACCAGAGGAGCATTGACGACGTTTAGCATTGCCAACGATCTCGCTAAATATTTTGCTATCTTGCCGGCAATTTTCATGCATGCCTATATTGTTGATGGTGAACAAAGAGGACCTTTGGCTGCCCTTGACATCATGTCTTTGTATTCTCCCGAAAGCGCTATTTTAAGTGCTGTTATTTTTAATGCTTTGATTATTGTTTTCCTCATTCCCCTCGCTCTTCGCGGGGTTTCTTGTGTGGCCAGTTCTTCTTCTGCTTTATTACGCCGTAATTTGTTAATTTATGGTCTGGGCGGTATCTTTTTGCCTTTTGTCGGTATCAAACTCATTGATGTCGTGATTACCTTTATTCATTTGGTTTGATAGGAGAATCGAAGTCATGAAGCTGATTTGGCAGGCGTTTTCCCTGTTTGCTCTTTTTACTTGTTTGACTGGTTTTTTCTATCCGTTGGCCGTGACCGGATTGGCTCAAGTATTTTTTAACGAGAAAAGTCATGGTAGCCTTATAAAAGATGAAGATAAAGTAATTGGAAGTGCGCTGATTGCGCAAAAATTTAGTAGGCCCCAATACTTTTGGCCAAGACCATCTGCCAGTGACTTTGGCGCCAATCCTTCAGGCGCGAGCAACCAGGGACCAACCAGTCGTAAACTCAAGGCAGATATTGATAAGCGCAGGGAAGAGTTAAAAGCAAAACATGATTTAAATCTGTCTGAAGTGCCCGAAGATTTATTAATGGCTTCTGCCAGCGGCTTGGATCCTCATATCTCATTTGCTGCTGCTCAATTTCAACTTCAGCGGGTCGCGCAGGCCAGAAGTCTCAAGCAAGAGAGTATGCTCAAATTGCAATCCTTATTGGAACAAGCAGCAGACGACAGACAATGGGGTGTTTTTGGTGAGCCCGGTGTGAATGTCTTGCGCTTAAATAGAGCTCTAGATGAAACTTTTGGTAAAATGGAAAAATGATTGAAACACAACGCCCAGATCCTGATGCATTATTAGCTTCTCTGCAAAAGAAACAAAAGAAGAAGAGGGGTGGAAAACTTTATTTGTTTCTCGGTATGGCGCCTGGAGTTGGGAAAACCTATGCGATGTTGCTCGCAGCTCATGAAGCCAAAAGAAGCGGGATCGACATTGTGGTGGGTGTTGCTGAAACACATGGTCGTCAAGAGACCAAAGATTTATTGGCAGGCTTAGACATTGTTCCAAAAATCGTTTTAGAATATCGAGAGATTTTATTAGAAGAGTTTGATCTTGATGCTGTGTTAGCGCGCAAGCCGAAATTGGTTCTTATCGATGAGTTAGCTCATAGCAATGTGCCAGGATCAAGGCATACCAAACGTTGGCAAGATGTATTTGAAATTTTGGATGCGGGAATCGATGTTTTTTCGACGTTGAATATACAGCATCTGGAGAGTCGCAAAGAAAGCGTCGAACGAGTTGCTGGCATTATTGTTCGCGAAACAGTTCCCGATTCTGTTCTGGATAGAGCCCATCAAATTCGTTTAATCGATCTGTCGCCATCTGATTTATTGCAGCGCTTGAAAGAAGGCAAAGTCTACTTAGGAGAAAAAGCAGAGGCTGCGCTTTCCCATTTTTTCAAAGAAGATAAATTAACTGCGCTACGTGAAATTGCTCTGCGGCTTGTTGCTGAAAAAGTGGATATGGAGCTACAAGGTTTTGCTGCACAAAGAGAGGCTGGAGCGCAATTTCCTGTTGTCGATAGATTGATAGTTCCTATTTCAAGTCGTTTTAGTGCAGAGCAGTTAATTCGGGCGACCAGAAGGTTAGCGTTTAATTTAGAAGCTTCTTGGATTGCTTTGTACGTTGATACAGGAAGAATTTTATCAGAGACAGAAGCAAAAATCGTAACCAAGAATTTGGAACTGGCCAGAAGTTTGGGCGCGGAGACCATGGCGATTACTGATACAAATTGGGCAGAAGCGATTATTCGTGTTGCCCGCCAAAAAAGTGTGACGCAAATTGTGATTGCGCGCCCTCAAAGTAAATGGTTCAAGGGTTTAAGTGAGAATGCCTTACTCTTGCGACAACTTTTAAAAAGCCATGTCAATGTCACAATTATTGGAGCTGAAACACGTCTTGAAGAAAAAATTTTCAGTAAAATTTTTTCATATCTTAAAATTAAATCTTCCAGTTCAAGTTATATAAAAGCGATGGGGGTGATGCTGCTTTTGTCTTTGTTAAATGCGGTGCTAGCTCCTTTTATTGCCTACCGGGCTGTCGGATTTATCTTTTTGATTGGGACCTTGGTGTTGGGACTCTTTGTTCCTTTAGGGCCAATTTTACTTTCGGCCACTTTTACCGCTTTTGCGTGGGATTTCTTTTTTATTCCTCCAGTAGGGTCATTTTTGATCCAGGAAACTGAAGATGTTTTCATGCTTTTTTCTTACATGATTGCTGCGGTGACGATTGCTATTTTATCTTGGCGACTGCAAAGACAGCAAGAAGTATTAGCGTCTAGAGAGGCGCGCTTTTATATGCTCTATAAAACAGTACGGGACATTGTGACTTTAGCAAATAAGGAAGCGATGATTCATGCTGTACTTGATCGATTGCAAGAGTTTTTAAGTGGTGCTTGTGATGTGTCTTTAGCTAGAAAAGATGGCAGCCTGAAGGATTTTTCGAAGCAGCGCCTTCAATTGGTCAAAATAGAAAGAGAAATGGCTGTTGCCAAATGGGCGATGGATAATCATAAGCCGGCAGGTTGGTCAACAGAAACATTGTCAGCAGCTGAAGCACTTTATATCCCACTGATTGGGACATCGGAAAAAGTTGGCGTTTTGGCTTTTCAGCCAAAGAAAAGATCTTCGCTTCCTCCTCAAGACGCAGATTTATTGTTTGCTGTGGCCAGGCAGTTGGCCATTTCTCTTGAGCGCGAAATTTTTCGTGAACGCGCTTTAGAAACAGGAAGGCTGCAAGAAACAGAAAAAATGCATCGTGCTATTTTGAATTTAATCACAGAAGAGCTGCGCACGACGCTATCTACCATTGTGCAATCAGCAAAAATTTTAGGAGAAAAGGACCAGGCAGCGACGCTTTTGCTGGATGCGGCTGAAAAACTTCAATTTTCTGTTGATAATCTTCTCACCATGTCGCGTTTGATTACGGGTGTTTTCCCTCTTAATAAAGAAGCCATTTTGGTAACCGATTTGTTGGCGTTAGCGCAAGCTTATATCAAGCGTTCTTTAATGGGGCATCAAGTTAAAGTGAATTTGGTCGGTGAAGTATCATCTGTTTTTATCGATATATCCTTGTGTAAACAAGTGCTTGCCAATGTTTTAGCGAATGCCGCAGAATACAGTCCGCAAGGCAGTTCCATTGAAATTGAAATTTTTCCCAAGGGCTCTGAAATTCAAATCGTGGTTAGGGATCAAGGACCTGGAATTAAAGAAGAAGAAATGGGCCGTATTTTTGATAAATTCTATCGTGCACCAGGTACCAAAGGAGGAGGAGTAGGTCTTGGCCTTTCTGTTGCCAAAGGAATCTTGAAAGTCCATGGCGGAAAAATTGCTGTATCCAATCAGCCAGACGGCGGAGCGGCTTTTTCTTTGTGGCTGCCCATTACACTCCCATAACATGGTAACCGGCATCAACGTGAAGCACTTCACCTGTGATTGCTGTCGATAAATCGGAACATAAAAAGAGTGCCGCATTGGCAACGTCTTGCGGGCTAATCGATCGACGCAAAGGTGAGCGTGCCGCAGTTGCATCTATCATGGTTTCTATATCGCCAATGGATTTGGCTGCGCGCGAAGCATATGGGCCCGCGCTAATGATGTTCATACGATGGCCCATTTCACCAACAAACCAGCTTAAGCTACGGGCATCACATTCCAAAGCAGCCTTGGCAGAAGCCATGCCGCCACCATAAAAAGGGACGGCGCGTTCGCTTGCTAAATAAGAAAGCCCGACGATGCTGGCTTGGCGATTTTGCATGAGGGGCAGAGCCGCTCTGGTTAGGGCAATCAAAGAATAGCTGCTGACACTCATCGCTGTCAGATAAGCACCTCTGGAAACTTCTAAATGGGATTTGGTGACTTCAGGAGAAAAGGCAACGGAATGGATTAAGATATCAAGGCTTGCACTGATTTCACCTGTTTGTTCGATGAGATCCTGAATGGAAACGTTGTTATTTTCATAGCCTTTTTGCGAAAGCAACTCGGCTGGAAGCGCCTGAGCAGTATCGATGCCCACGTCGCAAGAGATAACAGCTGCTGGCGTAAAAGTTCCTTTGTTGAATGGTAAGAGACGGCTTTCTTGATATTTATCTTTGGTTAAAAACCGCTCGAGCATCGAGCGTACGCGAGGGTGACAACTCAAAATTACATTCGCGCCGGCTGCCTGTAAAATTTTAGCGATGTGCCAACCAAAGCCAACATTGTCTGCAACGCCTGTGACCAAGGCGGTTTTTGAACGAAGGGCGATCATGTAAGCCTCCCGTGTGGACTAATATCACTCGCAAAGTCTACGAATAGGCCCCTTTTATCTTTGAAATAACCTGCTAGGGTCCACGGCATATTCTAAAAAAAATAAGGTTTAAAAATGCTCGATATTTTGGGGGATGATACCCCGCAAAATCAAAATGAAGTTGTAACCGTTACCAAAGCGCGTTTAAATGTCCTACAAATGACATTTGAAGAACTCAATGAATGGGTCTTATCGCTTGGCCAAAAGTCTTATCGGGCCAAACAAATTTTTGAAGCTTTGCATCAACAATGGGTAACAGATTTCAATGAAATCACCTGTTTGTCTAAAGAATTTCGCCAAGAATTGTCTGAACTTGCCTTTATTGAAAGCATCGCCATTGTGCAGGTTAAGCAAAGTGTCGATGGCACCAGAAAATATCAGTTAAAAACCAGTGATGGCCACTTGATTGAAAGTGTTTTTATCCCGGATGCGGCGACAGAAGGTCGCAACACCATCTGTATTTCTAGCCAAGTGGGTTGTGCCATGGGCTGCACTTTTTGTGCCACTGCGGCCATGAATTTGACGCGTAATCTGACAGGAGCGGAAATTGTCGGACAGCTCTATGCTGTTAATCGTGATTTAAAGCAAGCTGGCTGGAGAAACACCTTCGCTAAAGAAAGTGAGCCTTCAGAAGATGCTCGTGTGCTTCATAATATCGTTTATATGGGCATGGGCGAGCCTTTGCACAATTACACCAATGTGGTGCGCTCAATACACTTATTGAGTGATCAAAAAGGCCAAAATTATTCAGGGCGTCGTATCACTGTGTCAACATCAGGTGTCGTGAAAAATATTGAGAACTTGGGTAAAGATACCAATGTCCATATTGCCATTAGTTTAAATGCCACCACCAACGCTGTGCGTGATCAAATCATGCCAGTGAATAAGAAGTGGAACATCGAAGAGCTCTTGGAAGCTTGCCGGTTCTTCCCCTTGCATATGCGTCGTCGCGTGACCTTCGAATACGTGATGTTGGCTGGCATCAATGATACCAATGACGATGCCTATCGTTTGCTTAACTTGCTAAACGGCATCAAGTGCAAAGTGAATTTGATTCCCTTTAATGCGCATCCACTGTCGCCGTACAAACGTCCCGACAATGACAGAGTGCGTGAGTTTCAAACAATTTTACTGCAAAATCATATGACCGTGTTCGTTAGAACAACAAGAGGCGATGATATTGATGCTGCTTGTGGTATGCTCGGCGCACAAAAACTAGAAACTGCGCGTGAAGCGTTACTATAGGAAGAAACAATGCGTTCATTATCGTTATTAACAGCAGCTGTTAGTGTGGGCTTGCTTTGTAATTGTGCGACCATCATATCGGGAACATCGCAAATGGTGAGGATTGACTCTGATCCCCAAGGGGCCACTATTTTAGTAGATGGTTTGTCGATGGGTAAGACGCCTGCAACAATTGCACTACAACGACCTGGGTTTAGCAATAAGACAGTTACGTTGAGACAAGATGGCTATGCGGACAGTACTTTTTTGCTGCAGAAAAGTTTTAATGGTGTGAGTGTTCTCAATTTGCTCTTGACGCTTTGGCCATTTGCTATTGATTTGGCAACCGGCGCTTTTATGAGCTACGATCCCGCTGGTTACACCATCGAACTCAAAAAAAAACGTGTAGAAATCAGCGACCAACTTGGCGTAGAAAAAGTTGTGTTTGCACATGAATTAGCCAAAGATGAACAAGGCAACTTGATTGTGCCTGCTGCTGATGAAAATAAGAAAGTGGCAGTTGTCGATGTGGAAAAGCAGCAAGTTGTTGTTTTCAATTATTAGACCTCTTTTGAAACCGTAGAATTTGGGAATTAAATTTGAGTGAAGATTGTTCTAGTTATCATGAAAACAAAATATGAAAAACTATCAGGCTTATCTGACGGCGTCTTTCGTCGGT
>JAHFEG010000054.1 GCA_023248595.1 Myxococcales bacterium
GCGGGAATTTATTCTTTTGTCGATGCCATGAGTACGGTTACTATCGCGCTGATTTTATGGGTTGGTTTTGAGCTCCGCCAAGAAAGCCTACTTTCCTTAGGCGTGATGGTCACATTTGTAGAAGCGCTTAGTCGATTTTTTCATCCGATTCGAGAATTAGCCAATAAATATGCAACCTTTCAAAGTGCGTTGGTTTCTGGTGGGCGGGTTTTTGAGTTATTAGATTCGCCTATCGAAGTTAATTCAGTTGCCGATGCTTTGCCCGCCAAAATCAATAAGAGCATTTCTTTTGAGAACGTATCGTTTTCTTACCGAGAAAATTCAGCCGTTCTTCATAACGTTAATTTTCATATTCAAAAAGGTGAAAAGGTCGCTTTCGTTGGACATACCGGAGCAGGCAAGAGCACTGTCACTAAGTTGATTACGCGCTTTTATGAAGTGACGAGTGGTCGTATCTTGTTTGATGGGGTTGATATCCGTCAGTTTGATGTGGCAAGCTTGCGCAGTTTATTTAATATTGTGCCACAAGAAGTATTCTTATTTTCGGGAAGCTTGAGAGATAATTTACGATATGGTAGAGAGCAGGCAACGGACGAGGAAATTTTAGCAGCACTTCATCTTTGCCAAGCGACTTATTTATTAAAAAAAGAAGGCGGTCTTGATACCGAAGTTGGAATGCGCGGACACCATTTTTCTTTGGGTGAAAGGCAACTGTTGGCACTGACCCGGGCCTTAATTGCTGATCCGCAAATTTTAATTTTGGATGAAGCAACTGCTAGCGTCGATAGGGTCACAGAAAGAAGGCTGCAAATTGCCATTCAGCAGGTATTAAAAAATCGAACTGCTTTGATTGTGGCACATCGCCTTTCTACCATTCGCGATTGTGACCGAATTTTAGTTTTCCATAAGGGCGCACTAGTTGAAGAAGGTACACACGATTTCCTAATGAAACAAAAAGGGAACTATGCTCAACTCGTTGAGTTGCAGCAGCGTGAAAGTGAACTTAGGCCATTGGGAATTTAAGTTAGAGTCTGTTGAAATTTCTCCCATTTTTGGCATTTTTTTCCAATTAATTGGTTCAGCTCGTCTTCTGTATGGCCACCTTTAAAAAAAATAGAAAGAGCGACGATTATCACATCAACGCATTCACCGGAAATACCATCACGTCCTGCTGATTTATGCTTTGAGCCGGAAGATTGATGTGCAATGAGAACTTCCTGCGCCAACTCTCCCGCTTCTTCTTGTAATTTAACCATGCGTTCCATGATAGACTTGGGTTCTGCCATCGCTAGTTGCTGAACATGTTTTAGATTGATCATGCTGTATTATATAAAGACAATGTAGATATGCGTCAATTCGGTTTTCTCTGTTCACTAACGACAATGGGTGCAGGTTTCATCGGCGTATTCGATTTCTAAAGTGATATGTTGCACATCAAACTCAGAAATTTTTTCTCGAAGCAGACATTTAAGTGCGATAATTTGTTCTAAAGTGATGGTTTTTAAAACAACAATATGCGTTGTTAAAACATGATAGTTGCCATCAAGAGACCAGACATGCGTATCGTGAATATCTTTAACATTTTCAAATTGCCGCAACGCCTTTTCGAGCTCAGGAACATCGATATCATCAGGGATGGACTGTAAAAAAATTAGCAAGGTTTTTTTAATGCGTTTGAGCGCATTATAAATGATAAAGATGACTAGCATGACGGATAAAATAGGATCTAAAATGGTATAGTTGCCAAATTGAATAGCGATACTGATAATTAAAACGGCAACCCAGCCTAAGAGGTCTTCAAGTAAATGTAGCGACATGATGCTTTCGCCAATTGATTTACTGTTTTTTAATTTGAGAGCAGCAAATCCGTTAACTAAAATTCCTAAAATAGCGAGGCCGAACATGCCTTCGCTGTGCACGTTTTCAGGGTGAATCAGTCTGGGAATCGCTTTAGATAAAACAAAAACTGTGCCAGTCAGTAATACCGTACCGTTAATCAGTGCGCCCAAAAGTGAAAAACGTCTATATCCAAAAGAAAAAAGGTGGTCTCGTTTTTGTTTGGCCACGATTTCTAATCGCCATGAAAGACCTAAAGAAAGTGTGTCCCCAAAATCGTGTAGTGCATCTGACCAGATCGCCACGCTGTTGGTTAAATAGCCGCCAATAATTTCAATTAGAGTAAACGCCAAATTGATAAAAAAAACGAAAGCAAAATTTGACGTTTTATTTTCTGAATGATGATGATGTGGCATAAAATGTTTGTACTTCAAGTCATGTACTTGTCGTAGTATTAAAATTTAGCAACTGGTGTTTTTCTAAAATCTACAGTTGACTCTCAACTATTTGTTTTAGGCTAGCCAAACTTTTTCCTGCTCAAAACCTGCTAGTTTCATCGAACTGAGGTAAGTATAATAAACCAACCATGGGAGCAAAATGGCAGACATACCAAAAAACGAAGCCCGAACAGTTAAGAACAGTCAAGTCGAGATGACCGAAGTGGTGTTGCCGCAATACGCGAATGTCCTCGGCACAGTTTTTGGAGGACAAATTATGAGCTGGATTGATATCTGTGCTGCAGTATCTGCTCAGCGCCATAGTCGTTGCCCTGTGGTGACTGCTTCTTTTGATAGTGTTCATTTTATCGAGCCAATCAAACAAGGCCAGGTGGTTATTCTCAAAGGACAAGTGAATGCCGTTTTTAAGAGCAGTATGGAAGTAGGGGTCATTGTATTTGCTGAATCCCCTTTAACAGGTGAAAGGCGTAAGGCTGTTCGGGCTTATTGTACATTTGTGGCACTGGATACTTTTGGTAATCCTAAGGGCATTCCTGATCTTGCCATCGATGGCGAAGAGGAAAAACGACGTTTTTTGGAAGCAACTGAACGTCGCCGTATTCGTCTGTTGCATCGTAAAATAGAAGTGAAACATGTTCATAAAAATGGGTAAGACAACAAAGGGGAATCGAAATGTTGGACAAATTATTGCCATTTTTAATTGCAGGTGCTTTGGGTCTTGCGATTGGAATTGAACGTGAGCGGCGTCATCCTGATATTCGCACCATGGGCGTGCGTACATTTATTTTGCTGGGGATTTTGGGATCACTGACGGGTATTATTGAAAATGCCTTATTACAAGCAGCGATTTGTTTTTTTACAGGTTCAGCTATTATTGTGGGATATGTGCGAGCCTCTGCAGATGTGGCGCATCATAAAAAAGTTGATATTGGATTAACCACAGAGATTGCCGGGGGGGCAACTTTTGTTTTAGGTTATCTCGCGCATGTAGATGCTTTGTTAAGCGCCATTTTGGGTCTTTTCGTGCTGATTATTTTACTCAGTCGTCAATCGTTGCATCGATTTTCCAAAGAGCAATTGCAGTCAAATGAAATTCAAGCAGCAGTCATTTTATTTGTTCTGGTATTGGGAATTTTGCCATTGCTGCCTGATAATATGACAGATCCTTGGGGATTATTTAATGTTAAACAAATTGTAACCATCGTTGCTGCTGTCGCGGGTGTTCAATTTTTAAGTTATGTGGCAGTTCGTATTTTTGGAAATAACCTCGGCATGCCTTTGGCAGGTTTTTTGGCTGGCTTCGTTTCAAGTACCGCCGTTTTTTTTAGTTTACCGTCATTGATTAAACGAGATAAGGCGCTGGTTTATTCTGTTGCTTCGGCAGCTATTTTCGCATCTGTTTCTACTTTTTTATTTTTATTTTTTGTTGTAGCGATTTTGTCGGTTGGCATCTTTTTCTCGATATTACCAATTGTTTTACCATCGGCCATCGTGGGATCTGGCATCGGATTATTCTTGGCGAAATATCAGGCGAAAGACAGTGTATTTCCCATTTTAAAAAATCCCTTATCACTTCGTTCCGCTGTCCGCTTAGGTTTCTTGTTAACAGTTGTCATGGCAGCACTTGGGCTGGTTCAGAAATTTTTTGGAATATCTGGCATTAAGACAGCTTCTTTTTTAGGAGGTCTTGGCGAATTGCATGCTGTTTCTATATCGGCAACTTCTCTTTACAATGAGTCTAAAATCAATGAAGAAGTCGCTAAAAACTGTATTTTATTTGCCGCTTTAGCCAGTATGCTATCTAAAATCGTTATTACTTGGATTATGGCCAGAGATAAATATGCTTGGCTGGTAACGGGTGCGATGCTGGTTGTAATTGTGTCGTTTTTGTTGCCTTGGTGGCTCTTTTAATGCAGGAGACTGATTGTGCAAATCGTATTGCTTTCCAATATTTTGGAACACGCTTCGTTTCCAGATTTTTTAAGGGACGTGTCTGCATTGCACCCAAAAGCGATATTTTTAGTTACCGGTGACTTGCTCAATGTATTTCCAGAACCTGGAGAAAACTTAAGAGGTTCTATTTTTTATGAGCTTTATGGCGAGATGATTGTTTCTGGTATGGATGATTTGATTCGTACTGGATTTCACAATGTGCCTGCATCTATTTTTATTGAGCCGCTTTCTCAAATGTTTATGCCAACAGGAAAAAATTTTAAAAAAGCATGCCTAATTGCTGCCGAAAGATATCGCCATTTTTTTGTTCAAGTCGAAAAAGTTTTAGCAAACTGCACGGGTAATATGCGATTTTTATTTGTCCCGGGCAATATGGATTACCCTTTTTTAAGTTGGCAAGAAACTTATTCCAATCCTCTTTTCACGCAATTGGATAACGCTGTGTTAGAAATAAATGGCGTTAAAATTGGTGGACTAGGCGGTATTCCTAATAATGCGCATCCTTTTCGAGAAGTAGCCGAGATATCACCATATGAAATGCATGAATTTGAATATGCCCGACGTCTCAATTTATTATGCGGCGTTGACATATTACTGACGCATCTAAGTCCAGATGAATGCCCAATGTTACGTGATTTTCTGAAAACATCACCGCTGCAGTTACTGATTTGTCGTGCACCTTTTAATTTTAAACGTACCCATGATTTTCGTGGTGAATTAAAAATGCAAACAGAGCAAGCAAAGAGCGTTATTTTTGTTCGGCCATTTGATTACCCTGTCAACAATTATGGCGTCATTTATGTTCAACCAGATCAACTTAATCCACCAGCGATGATGCTACACCGCTGGCATGCATAGGAAGTAGATAGTTCAAAGCCCATCCTGCTATATAGGTGATAAAGCAAGCAGCAGCGCCAATTGCCAGCATGCGTATTGCGCTGCGGATAGCACCTTTTCCCGTAAATAAACTGATAGCGACGCCGATGCTTATTAAAGCCAGTGCTGACAGCCCGGCTGTCAACTCTAAGGCTTTAGATCCATCATAAATAAAAAATGGGAGTAAGGGGCAAAGGGCACCCAGAGAGAAAGAGATAAAAGAATAAAACGCAGCTTGATAAGGAGAGGCTAATTGTTTTGGGTCAATTCCCAGTTCTTCTTTTGCAAGCGTGTCAAGGGCAATTTCTGGATCTTGAATAATTTTTTTTGCAAGACTTTCTGCCTCTGACGTTGGCAAGCCTCGTGCCTGATAAATCAGTGCCAGCTCAGCTGCTTCCTCGTTTGGATAAAGGCGCAATTCTTCAGCCTCAAGACCGATTTGATATTCAAAAAATTCGCGTTGCGAGCGCACTGAAATATATTCACCAGCGGCCATGGAAAAGGCGCCGGCTAGTAGACCTGAGATACCTGAGATCAAAACAATTTCATTGCTGCCAGCTGCTGCGCTGGCCATCCCAAAGATAAGCGCGCTGTTGGAGACAAGGCCATCATTGACGCCAAAGATGGCTGCACGCAAATTTTGACCGGTGCCAGATTTGGTGTGTCTTTTTCCGACTTCTTCGATGCTGATAGGATGTTCGTGGGTAGGAGGAAGCGGGTAGGTGTAGATCGACATGCCGCGAATTTTAGTGGCAGCTAAAATGGTGCGGATGGGTTTTGGTCCGATGGTTTTAATGAGAAAGGCAATGAGCTTGATGCGCAGACTGAGATGAAGTTTTTGAGGAACTGTAAAGCCAGCTTTGATGATTTGAGCTTTCCAAATGCTGGCCTGGTTTTCTGCCTCTTTAGAGAGTTTTAAAAAGAGCTCACCTCTTATATTCTGTGATTCTTTTTTTGCCAGGATTCGATAAAGATA
>JAHFEG010000035.1 GCA_023248595.1 Myxococcales bacterium
TCCACTATAAGACGGTCTTTTAAAATAAAAAAGAGCAGGAATAAACCCTGCTCTTTTTAGTTGCTAGTACAAATGGTTACCAACGGTTGCTTCTGCCACCGCGTCCGCCACCACCATTGCCGCCACCACCGCCGCCGCCGCCGCCGAATCCACCACGATTTTCACGTGGGGCCATTGGACGAGCTTCGTTCACGGTTACTGTGCGACCATCAAAGCTTGTTCCATTGAACTTGTTGATAGCTGAGACAGCTTCATCATCTGATGACATTTCAACGAATCCAAAACCTTTGCTGCGACCTGAATCGCGATCAATCACGATTTTGGCAGATTCAACGGTTCCGCATTCTGAGAAAGTCTCAGCTAATGATTCATCGGTTGCTGAGAATGGAAGATTTCCAACATATAACTTCTTACCCATAACACCTCCTAAAGGCTGGGACCGCTTCGGGAGGGGTGGGCACCATTGCCCGCACGAACTCTTGAAGAAGCGAATACAATTGCGCGAGTCTTAGCACAAATAAAAAAAGGCTGCCAGCAGAAACTAGCAAAAAGGAGTTAATTCAGGGAATTATTAGATGGCAGCTGGCTTTTAAGCATGCAGAAGTTTGTGAGTATTATCGAATATTGGCAGAGCTATTGAGAGCACAAGGCAAAGAAAAACCCAAGTACTATCGCCGTTTTTGCGATTTGGCTTGGGTTTTGCACGATTGTTTAAGATATTAACTAATTATCTCCATCGTCACCTGAACCATCTTCAACACGTACTAATATCCCTTGAGCGATTAGAGTTTCAGGATTGCGTTGTGCGTGTTCAATGGCTGCATTCAAGATTAAACCTTCAAATTGATCTCGGTTTAGCTCGTAAGTTCCAGGTCCATCTTGTTTACCTTTTTTGGTGCTGAAATGTTCTTTAAGCAGTTCAAAGCGATTTTCGACCCACCCATTTTTTTCGGTAAACCCAGCTTTTTTAAGAGCTGTCATGGCAGCAGATTCGCTGGGAAAAGAATTGAGATTTTGTCCAAATTTCTTTTGATCTGCTCCGTTGGTTCGATAAGCATTGCTCTTTCCTTCGATGCCGGCCTGTAAGCAACCAACAAATGGGAAGTATTTTTTGTATTGGCCGTCGCCACCACGGAATTCAATGTTCACAAGGTTGCGTCGTAGAGTGACCTTTCTTCCAACGCTGCCCAGGAGTCCACCGATGCATTCTGGTTGTCTAAGCCCGGGCTCTAAAGGTGGCAATTCAATGATGATGTGTACGTAGTTGTCTTGAATAGTGATGGCTTTGTTGGCGCTCAGATCGGTGAAGACGCTGCCGATCATTCCCCCAATATCGTTTGAACCAAAACCGGACCTAGGATATTTGAAATAAGCAGTAATGGTGTTGTTCGTGATAACAAGTGGACCACTTTTCGCTCTTGCAGCAAGAATGCCGATTGCATCTGCGCCGGAACTTAAGGTGACGGTTGGGGTGGCGTCCACATCGAATACAGTGTTTCGATTAAAGGAAACTCGGCCTAATATGTCAGAGGTAAATATGGCTGCTCCATTTCCCGCAAATAGAACAGGATTTAAAACACTAAGGCCTGAAAATTCTGCATTTTCACTTGTTAATGTAAGTCCAGCAGCATTTGTTTGTGCCCGATCTGAGACGTGCAGATTGGTTAGTGTAAAATTTTGAAGAACGCCGCTAAAACCATCGAAGAGGTGTTCTGGCTGTTTGGATAAGTTGACAATCTCATTGCCGCTTTTGCCTGCTAGCTTAGCGCTAAATGTAAAATCATTGTTGTTGGCTCCTGGCGTTATTCCATCATTAACAAGGGTATATGATAAAGGCCCAAGCCCTGCTTTTTGCTTTTTTATCATATTATCCCAGCCTTTTGCGTTTTTGATTGAGTAACTACCATCAGGTAGTGGCTCTTTGGCCTCATCACTCTCTGGAGTTTCGAGCGGCAAGGGCGCTGCAGATATTTGTGTTTGAAAGAGAAGAGCGAGCGATATGATTTTAAGCGTAAGAACAAGAGATCTCACAATAACCTCCGCGATCGTTTGCAATAAAACGAACGTGTTTTTAAATATGAGAAGAAACATTCTAAGATAGGCTAATGTTCCAGAAATTTGACACCTAAACGGGGATTTGTTAGGGAACCCTAAAGAAGGTAAAAAATAAATCCCATGCTGAATCAAGAGAACACCCCGCTTGCTGCACATTCTGCGCGACGTACCTTTGCTATTATTTCGCATCCTGATGCCGGTAAAACAACTCTAACTGAACAATTGCTGCTGCATGGTGGTGCTATTCATATTGCTGGTGAAGTAAAAGCGCGAGGCAATAAGCGTCGACATGCCCATTCAGATTGGATGGAAATGGAACGCAAGCGCGGTATTTCTATTGCCTCATCTGTCATGACTTTTGAGCATGAGGGGGTCGTATTCAACCTTTTGGATACACCGGGCCATCAGGATTTTAGTGAAGATACCTATCGTACATTAACAGCGGTCGATTCAGTCATCATGGTTTTAGATGCGGCCAAGGGCATTGAAAGTCAGACACGCAAACTTTTCGAAGTGTGTCGCCTTCGAGATATCCCCATCATTACATTCATTAATAAAATAGACCGAGAAGGGCGTGATCCATTTGATTTGCTAGAAGAAATTGAAAAAAAATTAGCCCTCGACGTTTCTGCCATCAATTGGCCTATTGGTATGGGAAAAGAATTTTTGGGGTGCTATCATCTTTTGCAAAAATGGTTTTCACCCTTTTCTGCAAATGAGAAAGAACTAGGCCAATCCACTTGGTCTGCGAAGCAAAAAGAAAAATTAGCAGAGGATATCAGTTTTCTGGAAGCTTTCAGCAAACCTTTTGACATGAAAAGTTATCTTGAAGGCCATTTGACGCCTGTTTTTTTTGGCAGTGCTCTTAGAAATTTTGGCATGACTGAATTGTTAGAAGCACTCCATATGTATGCGCCTGGGCCTAGAACACAAAAGGCCAATTTACGTGAGGTAAAACCAGAAGAAACCAAAGTGACTGGTTTTGTGTTCAAGATACAAGCCAATATGGATCCTAACCATCGCGATCGAATCGCTTTTGTAAGGGTATGTTCGGGTGCATTTCGACGTGGAATGAAACTAAAACATGCTCGCACAGGAAAAATATTTTCAGTGCAAAATCCAGTTTTCTTTTTGGCGCGTGAGCGTTCGATTGCAGAGGAAGCCTGGCCAGGTGACATTATAGGAATTCCTAATCACGGAACCCTGTGTATCGGTGACACACTGACAGAAGGTGAGGATCTCCATTTTCGCGGAATCCCGAGCTTTGCACCTGAAATTCTTTGTCGAGTTCGTTTAGATGATCCCATGCGCGGTAAACATTTGCGCAAGGCTTTAGAAGATTTGTCTGAAGAAGGGGTCTCACAATTATTTAAACCTTTGGTTGGTTCAAGTTGGTTGGTGGGCGTGGTTGGACGTTTACAATTAGATGTTCTAATGGCCCGCATGGAAGGCGAGTATCGTATTAAGGTTGGGTTTGAAAGCGCGCCTTACGAGGGTGCTCGTTGGATTTATAGCGAAGATGAATTAGAAATAAAACGTTTTATAGACCAAAATCGAAGCCAGGTGGCCGAAGATCTAAATGGATGTCCAGTGTATCTGACTGGAGACGCTTGGAGTTTTAAACATTTGCAAGAAAGATGGCCAAAGGTTGCTTTCCATGCGACACGAGAGCAATTTGTTCAGACGAGGTAATTTAAAGGCCAATTCAGCTTACGTAATTAGGTATGCTATTGAACTGATGGGCACGTGTTTATTTGTATTGACAGTATCTGCAGATTTATATAGATTAAAAATCACTAAATAAATGGATAAAAAATGAGAAAATTTTTTGGAAAAATTTTAATTACGTTAGTTTTACTTGCACTTACCAGCAATTATGCTTCCGCTCAGCATCGGAGTAACGGATTTTATGGAGCAGTGGTTTTAAGTGGTGTTTTGGCGGGTGCTGTTGTGCATCAGGTCTTTCAGGCTTGGCAAGAGCAAGGAATGGAAATAGAAGAGAAACAGGATCTTGATAAGAAGACATTTAAAATACCTGGTGATTTATTTGATAACGTGTCCAATTTATTGAAAACTGGAAAGTATAGAAGCTCTGCTATAAGGGGGACTTTTGTAACAAATGAATTAAAGCCGTTCAAAGCTAAAGAGCACTTGGTGAATCTTCCTAAAAATAGTGCCTACCTTGTGGTTGGTAGTAGCACTCGAGCTTATACTTATGCTGCTTTAGCAGAAGTTAATCATTCAGCAATTAAACGTTTAATTATGTTCGATAGAGATCCTGTTGTTGCTCTATTTAGTTATATTGACACAGTGCTAATACATGCTGCTAAAAGTCCGTCTGACTACTTAATGTTACACAGGAATCCTGACATATGGAAAACCCGAATTGGTTTTCCCATTGAGTACAAAGATGAGCTAACAGCTCATGAAAAAAACGAAAAAATGGTAGACTTGGTGGATTTCTGGAAAACGGTACAAAATGCATTTCGTCAAAATTTTGAAATTTATTATGCGAAGCCAGGTAGCTCTGAGAACTGCAATACTGAATGGGATTCGACTCTAAGTTTGAGCCATTTGCCTCGTACGATGACTTATGTATGTGAACCTGGGAAAGGCTTACCTTTTGAAAATTCTAATCCTTTTTGGGATCTTGGAATATTTGCATCATTTAAGAGGCTAGCTAAGTCTGTAGAAATTCATACTTTCGATATTGCAGATAGCTCTGACGTTTCCAAAATAGCTAAATCTTTAGTTAAACAAAATATCCAAATTGGAGTCGTGGATACGAGCAACATTTTCCCACTAGAGCATCTTTGTAATCAAAAAATAGACTCATCCAGATACTCCTCCCAAGAAATTTATGATAGCTATGCGAAACAATCAACACCTCGCTCTTTCTTAGAGAGTTTAAAAGAGGCTCTTGACCCTAATGCCATTTTAGTCATAGCTCAGCGAGATGTAATAGGCTCACATGACAAGTTCAAATATCCTGGTGACTTGGAAAAGAGTGCAACAGAGATAGATCCCAATGCTAAAATACCTTTGAATTTATGGGTATATCGTAGTCAAAGTATCGAGAAACTATTAAACAAACAGTGCCCACAAGCGTCCTTAGCAAGGGTTGATCAGGAAGCTATTCTTAAAAAGAAAAAAATCAGAAGTTGGTAGGTAACGAAAGATCTGATACCATGATGCCACCCTCGTGGTCTATGTACAGGATGCCTTTTGGTTGCATCGTTGTCTCAAACAGAAAAAATGAAGCCCCTGAAAAAGGTATCTGGTTATTGGTCGGAATTTCAATAGACCTCTTTTGAAACCGTAGAATTTGGGAATTAAATTTGAGTGACGACTGTTCTAGTTCTTATGAAAACAAAATATGAAAAACTATCAAGTTTATCTGACGGTGTCTTTCGTCGGTTAACGGGAGTAAAAAGGGCGACTTTTGTAAAAATGGAATTGATTTTAAGTGATGCGCATAAAATAAAAAAGGCAAAAGGCGGGCGTCCAAACAGGCTGGCTATCTGCGACATGCTATTGATGTGTTTGGAATACCTGCGAGAATACAGAACTTATTTGCATGTCGGGCAAAGCTATGGTGTCAGTGAAGCAAGTGCATATCAAAGCATTCGCTGGGTCGAAAATATTTTAATTAAACACCCAGATTTTTCTTTGCCTGGTCGCAAGGCCCTTCTTAAAAGCGACATGCAGTATGAAGTGATCCTGATCGATGCCACCGAAACGCCCATAGAGCGGCCTAAAAAAAACAAAAACGTTACTACTCTGGAAAAAAGAAAAGACACACGATCAAAAGTCAGCTCGTTGTAGACCCAAAGAAAAAGATTATTATTTGCACGTCTTTTTCGAATGGAAAACGACATGATTTCCGCTTGTTCAAGGAATCCAAAACTTTTGTTCATCCGAAAACATCATCGCTCTAGTTAAAAGATTCAAAATTGTTGCCGACCGATATCGCAATAGACGTAAACGATTTGGACTCAGATTTAATCTCATCTCTGGACTTTGTAACTGGGAAACACTCAACAGATGAGTTTCAAAAGAGGTCTATTGAGACGTACGCTCGACTTTATGAATGAAATATGACATAATTTGCGTTAAGTGGAATACATCATTCACAGGTAACCTGATTATGGACAAAGATAAAAAATTAGAAAAACGAGGGATTTTTAGCACTCAAGCTGCTATTGCTGCGGGTATTTCTCAACCTACCCTTTCTCGGTTAGTTAAAGCAGGAAAGCTGATTCGACTAGAACATGGGCTCTTTCAACACCCAGAAGCAAAAATTGACCCTTCAGAGCTTGATTTTGCGATCGCTTGCGCCAAGCTTGGGAAAGAATCTGTCATAGGTGGACTGAGTGCTCTATATCGTTACGGTCTTGTTTCACAAGTTCCAGATCAAATATGGATTTTGGTGCCAGCATTCGTAAAAAGTAATAACCCTTTATATCGTTGCGTTCGCACAAAACAGAATCTAACACTTGGGGTTATAAATTACCGTTTGTATCGCATTACTAACATAGAAAGAACTCTTATCGAGGCTCTTAAATATTCAACTAAGATAGGGGCTTCACTTGCTGTTGGCGCTGTTAGAAAAGCAGTAGAAGAAGGCAAAACCACAGAGAAAAAATTACATGAAATGGCGAAACAGTTGGGCGCAGAAACAGTTTTTTCAAAATACTGGGAGGTCATTGTTACGATATGAAAAAAACAAACTCTCTTGTACGGTCGACTACTGCAAAATTATCAAAGCTAGCTCGAAGTCAGGCTAATCCTTTTGACAAAGTGCTCACACTTTTTCTTTTAGAACGGGCCGTGGTTCGGATGGTTGCAGATGAAGCACTAAGTCGTCACCTTATTTTTAAGGGCGGATATGTGAGCGTTCGTGTTTATGATTCTCCTCGATTTACTATTGATATTGATGCTGTGTTGCATGGTCTATCCTAAGGGGATGCAATAAAAAAAATCAAAGAATCGATGACCCAATCTTTTCCTGATGCAGTGTGGTTTAAGTTTGAATCAGAGGTCGACTTAGTCACTCAAAGTGAGTACGGAGGACGTCGACTCGTTTACCGCGGTGGCTTAGGTGAGCCTCCAGAGCCACTGAATCGGGCTCAGATTATCGATATCGATATAGGAACTGGCGATCCTATTACTCCATCGCCATTAGTTATAAATACTCCAACTCTCCTAGGTTCAGAGATCATATCTTGGCAAGTTTATCCTGTAGAAACCATTCTTGCAGAAAAGCTCCACTCACTTGTAACGAAAGGTTCTGCAAACTCTCGCGCTAAAGATATTTTTGATGTGTGGTTACTGCTATCGAGGGCAGATCAAAAAACTTTAAAGAAAGCACTAAAAGCTACTTTTTCTTACAGAGAAGATGTGTTGCCAAAAAACATAGGAGGTTTATTAAAAGAGATGGACCAATCATTGTTAAAAAAAGGTTGGAAGAGTGCCGCAAGTTATGTGCGTTCCGCTAAAAGTTTTGATGTTACAATTTTCCAAGTTATTGAAGCGTTAGAAAATTGGGGCATATAACTTATTGAATATTTTTCGATTACCTGGCTAACGTCTCAAGAAGAGGAGAAAGATCATCGTGAGCCGTATTGAGAAGAGGCTGCCCATGGGCGCTTTGAAAATCACCTTTTGCTAGATTTCCGTCGTCCCCACGGATACAGCTGACCAAGATCAAAAGCAGAGAAACGATAAGGATTGGCGAGGAAATTTAAATCATAGATGTATCTTCTTTTATCACTTATCTGATTCACATAGTTGATGGCTCTAAAAGAGATCGAAGAACAAGTTTAAGCTGGTCTTCAATGAGCATTTGGCCATCGATAACAAGCTCTGCATTTTCTCCACAGGAGTCAGTAAACAGAGGACGGCTCTCCTCTAGATAATATTTGATATCTTCCAATATGAGACCTGCATTGGCTTCCTTGGTGAAGTCCCTAAGTAGCCGCCGTCCCAATGCAATGTCTAAGGGTATATCAATATGCACATGAAAATCAATAAATTGCCCAGTCTCGACGTGCTGTCTCCCCAGGGGTGCATCAAAAATAATCCAAGGAGTGGGATCTAAACGAATGCCGTTTAAGATAGATGCGATAGGTTTCCCTGATTTTAAATTTTGCAAAACTTTTGCGAGCTGTGGATATTTCCACGCGGCATATCCTTCTGGGCAACCTGCTTCATGCCATGATACATAATCAGTAGGCGAAATGGAGATGTCGTCGTATTCGTCCCAAGCAATTAAAGTAGCATTTAGTCTCAATGCGAGTGCTTTAGCCAAAGTGGATTTACCACTTCCAGAAATTCCAGAAATCCCTATTACTTTATGTTTAATATGTTTCATAAATCTCTTAACTATCATGCATAAAATGGTGGAGGCGGCGGGGATTGAACCCGCGTCCGAAAGATAATCACAAAAGACCTCTACACGTTTAGCCCGCTGATTTATACGGAACAATAACGCCCAGGGGCAGGCTTTATTGTACCGTTCCAGATTTATTTCTCACCCACATTCCAATCTGGGAAAAATGTGGGCCAGCTTGATATTTTACACCGGGTCCTATTGCTCAAACGGACTTTAGGCCGACGGGTTGCTTAAAGGTTTTTAAGCTTAAGCAACAGCTAATGCAACATTGTTGTTGGCATTTCATGTTTTTCCAGCCTTTTTACGCGGTGACTGGAACCCGCGACGTGCCATCAATCGCTCTCATCCCCCGTCGAAGCCAATCGCCCCCATGAGGTTTTTAAACACAGATCAATTGGGATTAGTGTAATGCAGTGCCAGAATTGTTCAAGATTTTTTTCCGGCGGTCATCCGATGACTAATTACCCCGAATAAGCACCAATTAGTAAGACTATTGGATAGATATTCAATGAAGTCGCAGTGACTTTAAAGGATTTATTCCCGTGATCATCACGAGAAAGATCTTTTTTAAAAAAAATGCAAGGAGTGTTAATTTATGAAAAGAGCTGCTTTAAGTTTCGCTTTAGTGCTTTCGGTTCAATTGGGTGTGCCAGGATTTGCTAAAGCAGATAATTCCGAAAATGTGAGTCTGAGCGTCGAAGGCGATATGGATAACATGGATACTAATAATGGCGACGCTCCTTTTTGGGGTGAGAGTGGCCATGGTGGTGATGGACGTCATGGCGGTGGTGGATGTCATGGTGGCGGTCGTCGTGATGGTTACTGGGGTGGTGGTGGCGGCTGGGATGGTGGCCGCGGTGGTTACGGTGGTAGCAGCTGGACTTGTATGGCTGAAAACAGCTACAGGAACGCATATTATGGCACTGGTTACAGCCAGTATGATGCTCAACGCGAAGCCCTTAGGTCATGCAACAGCGCCTCCTTTTTTAGTAACTGCTATGTAACGCGTTGCTACTAAAGCGAAAGCTAAAATTGAAAGACGGTAGAAAGTAACAGAGAATTTTTTCGCCGTCTTTTTGGGTGAGATTTTGCTAGTCATGATTTAGGTCTTGTGTAGACCAGACATGTGTTGTAAAGCTCATGTCTTCTTAAAAATTGCTGGAGTATTCATAAGTGGCACGCGTAACTGTTGAAGATTGCTTGGAAGTTGTTGATAATCGATTTGCTCTGGTTTTATTGGCTGCTGCTCGTGCCCGTCAATTAATGAAAGGCAGTCGTGCGTTGGTCGAAGGTTATAAAAATAACGAACAAGTAATTGCCTTGCGCGAAATCGCCGCTGGTAAGGTTCATTTTAATCGACCGGTTAAAGAAGTGTTAGAATCATCGTTGTCCGAGCTTGATCGTGAATATGAAGCGACTTACGGAATTCACATCTAAAGTTTTAATCTGATAAAAGTGGATCGATATGTCTTCGCGTCCTCCTTCTGATGACAATGCATCCCAAAGCGACAATGTCGTAAGGGTAGATTTTACGCGTTCCTTCAAAGAAAATAAGGCAGCTTCTTTTTCAGATGCCTCAGCTGTCGAATTGCAGAAATTAAAAGTATTCGAAGATTTGCTAAAGCAAGGCACCGCTGCACTTGTGTTGGATGCGTCTCACCTTGAAGTGAAAGTACCCCTGGTTTTTAAAGAAATTCCCAATTTACGGCTGAATTTCTCCCACCTCTATGGGATTAAAGATTTCGCGTATGATGGGAGGGGCGTACAAGCGACTCTGTCCTTTTCAGAGGGTTTTTATTTTTGCGTGATTCCCTGGAAAGCCGTTTTCATAATTGAGCTTGATGGCACTGGGATGGGGGCTGTTTGGCACGACGATGTTCCGATGGTGCTGAAACCAGCATTTGAGTTAAAAAAAGAAATGCCAAAAAAATTGGAAAAAGAATTACAGCCAAAAGAAGCGCTTAAAGCGCGTAAGAGCTCGGCACCATTTTTGCGTTTAGTGACTGGCGATTTAAAAGAATAAGTGATTTCAAGAAGGTGATTATGCCCTCTCCATTAAGCTCTGCCGAGATCATTCAGTTAGGCGAAAAATATTTAATGCAGACTTACCGGCCGCTACCATTGGTAATTGAAAGCGGACAAGGTGCTCGTGTTATTGATGCTGATGGCCGCAGCTATCTTGATTTTGTCGCCGGTATTGCTGTGTGTAGTTTAGGCTATGGCCACGCAGAATTAGTTGGCGCCATTCAAGAACAAGCTGGAAAAATAGTGCATACTTCTAATCAGGCTTTCAATGAACCATCGGTGCGTTTGGCTGAGGCGCTTTGTCAAAATTCTTTTGCCGAGCGTGTCTTTTTTTGTAATTCAGGGGCTGAAGCGAATGAATCTCTTTTAAAATTAGCTCGTCGTGCTTTTTTTAAAACCGATCCAGAACGATACGAAATTATTTGCATGGATAAAGCGTTTCATGGAAGGACGCTTGGAACCATGAGTGCGACTGGGCAAGCCAAATATAAAGACGGTTTTGGTTCTTTGTTGCCAGGATTTAAAGTGGTTCCTTATGGCGATGTGGATGCTATGCGTGCAGCATTTTCTTCTAAAACAGCTGCTGTGATTATGGAGCCGATATTGGGTGAAGGAGGGATTGTGAAACCTCCCCAGGGCTATTTGCAAGATGTACGTCACTTATGTGATGAGCATAGTGCTTTGCTGTTATTTGACGAAGTTCAGACAGGAATTGGGCGCACCGGAAAACTATTTGCTTACATGCATGAAAACATTATCCCTGATGCTATGGCTTTAGCAAAAGGTCTTGGCGGTGGCATGCCCATTGGTGCTATGCTGACGACAGACAAATTGGGAGAGGTGTTAGAATTTCCAGTACACGGCAGTACTTTTGGCTGTAACCCAGTGGCAACTGCTGCAGGTTTAGTTGTGATGAAGCATGTGGCTACTCCCGCTTTTCTCGCGCATGTTTCTAAAATGGGGCTTTATTTGGAAAGCCGCTTGTTAGAACTTAAGAAGCAGTTTAGCAGGCTGATTTTAGATGTTCGCGGTCTTGGTCTGTTTTATGGAGTTGAATGTGCACTTGATACAAATTCCTTTCGTAAAGACGCCTTGGCGAACGGTCTTTTAATTAATTTTTGTGGTCAGCAGGTGCTGCGTTTATCTCCCCCACTGGTGATTGATCAAGCAAGTTTAGATGAAGGACTGGATATCTTGGCTATGCTCTTGCTACAATACAACAAGTAGTGACTCAAAGCTTCAAAAGGAAAACCCATGGGAGATGAAGGTTTAAGTTCGGCGCTCCATGAATTGGCGCGAAAAGGTAACTTGCACTCACATCAAGCAGACATATTATTGAGCCGTAGTTTAAATGGAGAACATGTATTTATTTTAGGGCCCCATAAGGCTGGAAAAATTAAGTTAGCGCAAGCTTTAGCCTGCGATATTGGTAAGCGCGCCCGTCTGTGGCCCGTGGAAAATGCTTCTTTACGTGAAGCAATTTTAAGCGGGCTTAAATGTGCCAAGGCGGCAGGAGCGGATTATGTTTTGTTGATTGATATTTTGCCAGCTGATTTGTTTTGGTTGATGGCCCATGATCCTTCTGTCTGTATCATCGCGTCTTTAGCGGTGGCAAATCCGACAGCACTCTGGTTTAGTGCCAGCGAGTTGCAATTAAATTTTAAACAAAACATTTTGCAAAAAAGTGTTTATCAAGTTGGCTTTGACGCTTTGGGAAATGCTCAGCTGATAAATGATTTGCCCCAAATGAAAATCGCGACAAAGTCTCTTGTGGCAGAACAGTTAGGGGGTACTCCATTTGCCTTTCCTCAAAACTGGGCAAGAGAGACTGTGAAACATGATCCTGGTTGGGAGCTTGATGGCGAGAATCGCGAAAACAGTCAGCAGGGCCCTTTGTTAAGAGGAGAAAAAACTTATGAATGAACAAAAAGAAAAAGCTTATATCTCCTATCGTCATGTCTATAAAGCTTTTGGGACTCAGGGAGTTTGCCGTGATTTTAACCTGGACATTATGAAAGGCGAGACCATCAGCATAATTGGACCATCTGGTTGCGGTAAGACAGTTACCATTAAGATGCTGATTGGGCTTTTAGATATTGATCAAGGTCAGATTTGGTTTGATGGAGTTGATGTCGCTTCTTTTTCAAAAGATGAATCGTTTTTGCCTGTTCGAAAACGCGTATCTATGGTGTTTCAGTGGGCAGCATTGTTTGATTCAATGACCGTCTTTGATAATATCGCTTATCCACTAAGGGAACAATTTAAGTTGTCTCCTAGCGAACTGAAAGATAGAGTCCAAGAAAAGTTAGAATTGGTGGGTCTGCCTCAGGCAGGATCAAAGATGCCTTCAGAGCTTTCTGGTGGCATGAAAAAACGGATTGGTTTAGCCAGAGCAATTGCCACAGATCCCGAGGTCATCCTATACGATGAACCTACGACCGGTTTAGATCCTATCAATACAGTGCGCATTACCGATTTAATAATTGCCTTGCAAGAACGGCTTAAATGCACAAGCATAGTGGTTATTCATGATATTCCATCAGCGATTAGGTTGAGTAATCGTGCTGCCTTCATGTACGATGGTAAGATAAAGGCAGTGGGAACAATGGACGCGCTCATCAACAATAAGGATAGTTTTGTTCGAGGTTTTTTGGCGGGCGATCCAACTCTTGCTGATTTTTAAGGAGCAATTTGTAAATGGCCATCACAAGACGCCGCTATCTAGATGTTATTCTCGGCTTATTTGTTGTTGCCGGGATTGTGCTACTCGGAACTTTTATATTCTTAATTGGTAAAGAGCGCCGTTTATTTGACGATGCAGCTTATATCAGTGCTTATTACCCCAATGTTGCAGGCTTAAATGTTGGTGCTGATGTTTTGTTAGCGGGAGTGGTTGTGGGCAGAGTGAGCCAAATTAAATTTCCACCACTGCAAGCAAAAAGACTAAGTGAACATCGCCAAATTAAAGTTATATTTCGTATCTCAAGCGATACCCTGTTGTGGATCCGTCAAGACTCAGTGGCGCGTATTGATAGCAAGGGCCTTTTGGGTGATAAAACCGTCAACATTAGTTTAGGTTCTCCTGATTTGCCGGCGATTCCTGATGGGGGTGTGATGCGATCGGTTGCGCCGCTTGATTTTAATGATGCGCTCGCCAAAGCTCAAATTGTTCTAGAAAATGTAACGGAATCAATTATGGACGCGCGTAAATTTATAGAAGGTTTTACTGCAAAAGGTGGCGATACTGCGCTTGCTGATGCGGCGATGGCTATGAAAAATATTGTCGTAGAAGTGCAAAAGGGTGACGGTATTATTCACAAGCTTGTTTACGATAAAAAAAGCGGCCAAGATTTCCACCAATTAGTTGTTAATTTAAAAGAGGCTGCACATTCAGTCAGCGGTACGACTGCCCACTTAAATCATATCTTAGCTGAAACAAAAAATGGCAGTGGCCTTTTGCATACGTTGATCTACGACAAAAAAGGCGAAGAAACCGTGCGTTTGGCTAATGAAATTTTAAGCGATATTCATGCTGTTTTGCAAGAAGTTCGTTCAGGCTCGGGTATTGCCCATAGTTTGATCTATGATAGCAAACAAACTAATTTGATAACGAGCTTAAATTCCGCCGCTGCCGATTTAAATTCAATCATTAGTTCAGTTAAAAAGGGTCAAGGTACTGTGGGTCGATTGCTAGTGGATCCATCGATTTATGAAGATTTAAAACTAATTTTAGGTCGAGTGAAACGAAATGAAGTATTAAAAACTTTAATTCGGGTCTCGTTACCTAAAGGAAGTAATGAAAACATAGAAACTCCTACTGTAATTGATCAAATTCCTTAAAAGAGATTACCAATTAATATGCGCATGATTTTGAGTGTAGATGGTAACTGAAGGTAAAATATGTTTAAGAAAAAATCTCGGTTAACCTTCATTGTCTTGTGTCTTGTTTTTTGTTTTTTTCAGTTTGGCTTTGTTGTCCGAAATGAAGCTGATTCGAAATTGTCTGAGCTGCGGGTTTTTAATCGCGTCGTCTTGTTGGTTAAAGAGCAGTATGTAGAACCAAAACGATTTGATCCTCCTGCAATGTTGCTTGCTTCACTTCGTGCTGTTGAACAAAAAGTTCCAGAGGTTGTCATAGGTGAACCGGTTAAGGATGATATTTCAGTTCAGGTGGGTAAAAAGATCAGAAATTTCTCGATTGGAGGAATGACATCGCTGTGGGATTTGAGTTTTCGTCTACGCGATATTTTCCGTTTTATAGAAACAGATTTGCCAAAATCGATTCCTACAACAGAAATTGAATATGCTGCTGCCAATGGCATGTTGAGCAAATTAGATCCTCACTCGATCGTGCTCGAACCTAAATATTCTAAAGAGATGAAACTCGCGACGCGTGGGGAGTTTGGCGGCCTTGGGGTTGTCATTGGTCTTCGCGATGGTTTTTTGACAGTCATTAGTCCACTTGAAGGAACACCTGCAGCAAAAGCAGGTCTAAAAGCGCTCGATAAAATTATTAAAATTAATGAAGACTCAACAATTAATCTTGGTCTTGATGAAGCTGTCGATCAATTACGTGGTAAGCCTGGAACTTCAGTCATGCTGACGGTTGAGAGAAAAGGTGAGGCTGCTACGCGTCGTATTGCTGTCGTGCGTGATATTATTAAAGTAGATTCTGTGAGCAGCGAATTATTAGATACTCGGTATGGCTATATCAAAATTATGGCATTTCATGGCAACACTGCACAAGACATGAAAGTTGCCATTGCGCAAATGGAGAAAAAGTCAAAAAATAACTTAGCAGGCCTTATCTTAGATTTTCGCAATAACCCAGGCGGACTTTTGGATCAGTCAATTGCAATTTCGGATCTGTTTTTAGATGGCGGTGTTGTTGTGATCACCCAAGGTGCATTGGAAAAAAATCGCGAAGAAGAAAAAGCCAATGTTGGCCCACAGAAAACACGGCTGCCTATTGTTGTCTTGGTCAACAGCGGTTCTGCTTCTGCTTCTGAAATTGTTGCCGGGGCAATTAAAAATAGAGGGCGAGGCGTTGTGGTAGGTGAGCAAACATTTGGAAAGGGTTCCGTGCAAATGTTGTACGATTTTCCAGACAAGTCATCGCTTAAGCTAACTATTGCTCAATACTTGACACCTGGTGATGAAAGTATTCAATCTGTTGGAATTACGCCTGATATTCTGTTGAAGCCCATGTATGCTAATGATAAAAAACGTATTTTATTGTTTCCTGAAATGAGGACCAGAGAAGAGGATTTAGAATCTCATCTTGACGATAAGCGTATTATTAAGCGGAAACCAGCGTACGAGTTAGCCTATTTATCCAAAATTCTGGAACAAAGTGAAGAAGAACAACGTCAGCTTTCTACGAAATACCGTGAGGACTATGAAATTTCTTTTGCCAAAAAGTTACTTGCACAAACAAAAGGAAGCAAGAAAGATGATTTATTGCGGGCCGCTGCTGTAGTAGTTGGAAAAGAGCGGAAAATAGAATCTCAAAAGTTGCTTTATGATCTTAAAAAATTAGATATTGATTGGTCGTTACCTCAAAATATTCCTGCTAAATCTACATTGAGCGCTAAGGTTGTATCTCCTTTAACTGTAAAAGCAGGCGATATACTAAATATTAATTTAGAAATTAAGAATACAGGAAATCTCCCTGTTTTTCGGGTGTATGGTATTTCTGATTCGCCGACGCCGCTTTTTGCGGGTCGTGAATTTCTCTTTGGCAAGCTAATGCCTGGACAAAAACGTCTATGGAATGTTGAGTTTAAAATTCCTAAAGAAGCCTTGAGTCGCCAAGATTTGATTCGAATTCAAATTAAGGGAAATGGCGATCTTGCTTTGACGAATATTGATATTCCAGTGATCATTGAAGGATTGCCTAGACCTGTTTTGGCTTACACATATTATTTAGATGATACTCGACTTGGTAATGGAGATGGGTTCTTAGAAGTCGGAGAGCAGGTTGATTTCGTCGTTCTCGTAAAAAATATCGGCTCAGCGCTTGCCGAAGAGCCTTGGGTGCTGCTGAAAAATCTGAATGGCTCAGAGTTGTTTATGAACGAAGGTCGTCGCAAAATGGTGCCATTGAGGCCAGGAGAGACGGCGTCAGAGCGATTGTCGTTTACATTAAAAGAAGAAGTTCTTGAAGCGAAAGTGCAATTGCATTTGTATGATGGTGTCATGGGCGATTCTTGGAGTGAGAAAATCTCACTGTTAGTTAAAAAAGGTCTAGTGAAAACCAATAAATTAGACGGTCATGTTGAAATTTTGGCGAATAGAACCGCGCTGCGTGCAACAGCAGATGATAAAGGTGTTGTTGTGGCATATTTGCCTGCTGGATTGCCGGTAACCTTGCAGGCATCTTTAGGTAATTTCGTTCGTGTGCGCGTATCTGATAATTTAAGCGGATTTGTGCATAAAAACCATACGAAGATAATTCCAGTTATCGCAGGCGGTTTGCTGAAGAAAACGGCAACGCAGCCCACGATTGTTTATCGACGAACTCCACCAAAAATTAATTTTGCACAAGGTAGAGCAAAGCCGCTTGTGGCAAAAGATTCCTATAAACTGAGCATATCCATTGATAGTGAAAGTGCTGTAAGGGACGTCTTCTTATTTGTGAATGAGCAAAAAGTCTATTATAAATTATTTGAGGCTGGCCAAAATCAATTAAATTTTGATCGTGAAATTAAATTGAAGCCAGGTGTAAATATTGTGACTGTGGTAGCGCGTGAGGATGACGACTATGCTCAAAGAGAAAGTTTAACGATTTTTTCTGAAGCCGGAGATCCTTTTATAAAAGAAAAAATGACTAGACATTAAGTAGCGGGTGCCAAATTCATTAATTTGCTCTATAAGACAAAGTATTACAATTTCTTTGTTGATGGAGTTTTATAATGGTCAAAAATCATACTGCTAATGAAAAAATGGACGAAAATAAAAAAGATCGTTTAAAGTCGCTGGAATTGGCTGTTGCTAGTATTGAGAAACAATTTGGTAAAGGATCCATTATGCGCTTAGGCGCTGATGAACCTTTAGTAAGCGACATAGAATCAATACCAACTGGATCAATCGGGCTTGATATGGCGCTTGGAATTGGTGGTTATCCACGAGGACGCGTTGTTGAAATTTATGGACCTGAATCCAGCGGTAAAACAACATTGACATTGCATGCGATTGCCGAAGCACAAAAACGCGGTGGCGTGGCTGCATTCATAGATGCCGAACATGCGCTCGACGTGAACTATGCACGAAAGCTTGGGGTCAATACCGAAGATTTGTTGATCTCGCAGCCCGACACAGGGGAGCAAGCGCTTGAGATCGCTGAAATGTTGGTTCGTTCTGGTGCGCTTGATCTGATCGTTATTGATTCCGTCGCGGCTTTGGTGCCTAAGGCTGAGATCGAAGGTGAAATGGGAGATTCCCATGTCGGTTTGCAAGCAAGATTGATGAGCCAGGCTTTAAGAAAACTGACTGGTACGATTTCTCGAAGTGGCACCTGCGTTATTTTTATTAATCAACTGCGTATGAAAATCGGCGTTATGTTTGGTAGTCCAGAAACGACCACTGGTGGAAACGCGTTGAAATTTTATTCTTCGATTCGCTTAGATATCCGACGTATTGGAGCGCTAAAACAAGGTGAACAAGTTATTGGTAATCGCACGCGTGTCAAAGTTGTTAAAAATAAAATGGCATCTCCATTTCGCGAAGTAGAGTTTGATATTCTCTACGGCCAAGGTATTGCCAAAGATGGTGAATTAGTTGACCTCGGCGTGGATATGGGCATTATTGACAAAAGTGGTTCCTGGCTCAGTTTCAATGGTCAACGTATTGGCCAAGGCCGTGAAAATGCACGTCAGTTTTTCCTAGAGCATCCAGAAGTTGCAAATGAAATTGAAAAACGCATTCATGCATATACGCTAAATGCCAATCAGCCAAAAGCAAAAAATGGTCATGCAGGATCAGCAGAATTAGAAGCACCTTTGTAAGGCCTAAGTTTTAGAATTTCCTGTCGGACTTGGATCATGAGATTTTCTAAATTTTCTTTTTCAAGTCCGGTGGTTGAAATAGGCGAACCAAAAAACAATGTTGTTTTGCGATTGGGGTGAACTTTAAATGATCCGGGCCGAATAATCTGTTCGGTTCCTTCGATCCAAATGGGGATAATGGGAACGGCAAGACTCATGGCGATGTGAAAGCCACCTTTTTTAAAAGGGCCCATTTCTGTTGTGCGGTTTCGCGTTCCTTCAGGAGAAACCCAGACAGAGATGCCTTCTTTAAGACGTTCTTTGGCGGTTTCTAGCTGCGTGATTGCTTTTTGTCGATTTCGCCTGTCAATGCGTATAAATCCTGATTGTTCCATTGCCTGACCAAAAATGGGGACTTGAAAAAGTTCGTTCTTGGCAACCATGCGCAGAGACTGGGGAATCGCTTCAAAAAGTGCAGGGATGTCGAGCACAGAGGGATGATTTGACATGTAAACATAAGAGCGACTAAAATTGATTGTCGACCTTCCAACAACTTCTAGTGTGGTGTGACTTTCTTTTAAAAGATTTCGTCCAAATTGTTTTATATGTTTGTCTGCCAAAGGGATAGAAAGAGGATGAAACGAAGCATCCCATAAAAGACCGACACTTTCGCCAAGAGTAGCGAGAGCCATCTTGGCAGCGTAAAAAAGACTAGGGCTGTCGGACGATGAGGGTGTTGGATCAAAAATAATTTCTCGTTTCATATCGTTTTGCCCTTTCGACTCTTTAAGTTGCAAATGCGTCGGTTGCTGTAATTAAAGCGTCGGTAATCTCTGGTTCGCTGGCAGAATGACCTGCATTCGCAATAATCTTCAGTTCGGATTTTGGCCAGGCTCGATGTAGATCCCAAGCGCTGCGTACAGGACAGGGCATATCATAGCGTCCTTGCACGATGACAGATGGAATGTGGGCGATACGGTGAACATTTTGTAAAAGCCAGCCATCCTCGTTGAAAAAACCTTTGTGATAAAAATAATGGCACTCAATGCGGGCGAACGCATAAGAAAAAATTTCGTCTGCAAAATTTTCGATCATTTTGGCATCGGGAATTAATTTTGAAGTCCGTCCTTCCCAAAGACTCCATGCTTTCGCTGCATCTTTTAAAACAATGAGATCTGCACTGGTGAGTCTTTTATGATAGGCCTCCAATAAATTGCCATGCTCAGCTTTTGGAATAGGCGCTAGAAAATCTTCCCAGGCATCCGGATAGATTTCACTGGCGCCGTATTGATAAAACCAATCAATTTCTTGTTTTCTAAGTAAGAAAATACCGCGAAGAATCATGCCTGTGACGCATTCTGGATGGCTTTGTGCGTAGGCTAAAGCAAGCGTGCTTCCCCAAGAACCACCAAATACATGCCACTTTTCTATCTGTAATTTTTGTCGAATATATTCTATGTCGGCCACTAAATCCCAGGTGGTATTTTCTTCTAAAGAACCATGGGGTGTGCTTTTTCCGCATCCTCTTTGATCAAACAAAATAATACGCCATTTGTTGGGATCAAAATAACGTCGATGATTTGCTTCAAGTCCTCCGCCTGGGCCGCCATGGATAAAAATGACTGGTATACCATTTGGATTACCTGCTTGCTCAACATAGACAGTCTGCAGAGGGTTTACTGGCAAAAAAAAGGTATCGAAGGGCTCAAGGGGTGGATAGAGGGTACGCATTCAAAAATCCTTATTTAAGTTTGATGCACGCTTTTTCGGGATGCGCACGGTATAAAGTTACAACGTGTCCTCGTAATTCGACTTGGGTGGCTTTAAGCTCTTCGCATAAACGCGCTAGAATATCATCGGTATCGCTGTGGGCTGTTTCTAAGAATTTCATTTTAATGAGTTCATGGGTCAGCAGAGCCGCATCTATTTCTAGCAGCAAAGCTTCTGAATAACCTTTTTTTCCGACGTTAATGATTGGTTTAAGGGAATGGGCCAGTCCTTTTAGGTGTTGGCGTTGTTTGGATGTTAACATTTTGAGTCCTTGATAAAATGAGTTTGATGCTAGTCTGTTTTTAAGTAATTTTCTAGTGGAAGTGACGCATAACCTGTTTTTAGATGGATATAACAATTTGTAAGTGATACGAGGCATGCTGCTCAAATCGAATTTAAGGTGTGTTTTGATTTAAAAAAATGGGGCTTTTATGACATTTGTTATCACTGACAATTGCCAAAGTTGTCGCTTTACCGATTGCGTATCTGTGTGTCCGGTGGATTGTTTTTATGGGGATGAAAACCAACTTTATATCAATCCAGACGAATGTATTGATTGCGGTGCTTGTGAACCAGAGTGTCCAGTCGAGGCAATTTTTGATGAGTCTAATTTGCCTGCAGATAAAATAGATTGGTTGCGCATTAATGCGGAACGTGCGCCTCAAACGAAAAATATCACACAAAAAGAGCCACCATTGTCCACCGCTGAGGCAAAAAAGGCACAGCTCGGATTTTAAGTTTTATTTGTCATCAACTATGATTTTAAAAAAAATCAAATCATAACAACATTTCATTTATTGCACTGCTAGACAGGAGGTTATCTCTAAGTCTAGCATTTGCAATTACCACTATTTTTCTCATAAC
>JAHFEG010000055.1 GCA_023248595.1 Myxococcales bacterium
GCTACATGTTTGAGGTCTTTTTGCTGCAGCATCAATTGGCTGCCCAAACATCAATAAACTAACAAAGAAAAGAGAATGAAGCAGTGTGCGTTTATTTAATAGTGTCTGTTGCATGTCAAGTTCTCCAAAAAAATAATTTAATTAATTGTGTGAGCCGAAATAGTACCCCACATTCCGTCGAAGTCTAGGTCTATTCCACTAAAACTTCTTTAAATTCACCATAATTTTTCTTGAAGCATTTCCTTCAAATGCGCTTTTAGCGCCGTCTTACTTGATTTCGTTGGCTGCAAATTATCAATCAAGATCTATTCAAGCGGCTTTTCACCGGTGTGCGTGCGTTTATGCTCTGCCACCTGCCAGATCTCCCGAACGAGCCGCAGTGTGCGGCGGCAAGGCAAAAAGAAAGGGGGCATAAAGAGTCACTAAGCCAAGCATTAATTTATTCATATAAAAATCCTGCAATGTACAGGATGCATTATACGGCTTTTGATTTTTTATTTTATGTGCGTCACTCAAATTTAATTTCCAAATTGTACGGTTTCAAAAGAGGCCTATTGTTAGGAACGTTGATGGGTGCTCGTCGTTCGAAAACATGATGAAATAAGGCGCGGGTAAAGGCCTGGCGGTCTTGCCTAGTAATGTTGCTGACGGAGCTGACCGTCAGTCCAATATGATCTGCTTTCAAGATGCCCAGATCAACTCCAATACGAGGATCCATTTGGGCATCGACAAGTAAAAGGCCATCATTTTTTCCGTAGCCATCCAAAGTTGTGTGAAAAATACCTAAAACGAGTGAAACACCCAGGCTCAAGTTGCTATGTTCTTCCTGGCTGCGAACATAAAAAATACGATTGGATATGGCATTTTTCAACCGGTCAATGCTTTTTTGGGGACGGTTTTGGCTTATTTTTTTGAGGCCATCGTGAAAAAAGTGAAACGCCTCGTCGAAATTGCTTTTGGATTTCTCGACACCTAATGTTTCCAGATTAGGCTGGGCAATGTTTGAAATCAGATCAATACACCAACCACAAGTTTTTTCCGTCAAAGGTGAACCGCCAATCGCAGGTTGGATCAAGATGACTTTGTCCACAATGTGACGGCTAAATAGCTCGGGGTGTTTTAAAATGGCATAGAAAAGCTCTGCGCCACCTTTGCTGTGTCCGACGAGAACAAGTTTTTTTTGAGTTTCATGGGATAACTTTAAGATTTTTCGGTATAAAATATCTGCATTATCGGGGATCGATTTTTGAGAAGAAGGTCCAAAGTAAGAAACAGTGGCTCCCAAATCCTTTGCGATATCCATATTGTCGCTATAGTAACTTGAGATAAGAGCGGCCAGCTCATTCATAATTCCAGCCACAAAAAGTACATGTTTTCCTTTTAGCAAATTGGGACTGTCAACAAGACTAGGACTCATTTTTTCATATGTCCATTTTTGTTCCAGAGTCATGGCAATGGAATGATGACTGCTTGAGACAAAAATGAAAAGACTTAACAAGTAGTATTGCATGACACTCATCCGCGTGTTGATAGAACACAGTCAAAAAATCGATTATTTCGCTGGAAGTTAGCAAAGAGATTGGCGATGGGGGATTTTTGGCTTAATGGTAGTATTCTGTATTTTGACCATTGCTTTTTAAATATTATTGAGGGCCTAAGCATGATGAAAGACAAAAAATTGATTATCGGGATTGCTGGCGGAACTGGTTCCGGCAAATCGACAATGGCACGTAATATCATCAAAGGGTTACCTCAAGAAATGATTGCGATTATCGATCATGATTCTTATTACCGGGATCGAAGGGATTTATCGTTTGAGCAACGAGCTGAACTCAATTTTGACCATCCAAATTCCCTGGAAACAGAACTATTGGTTAAGCAGCTTGGAGACTTGAGAGATGGTAAAAACATTGAAGTTCCCATATACGATTTTACGACCCATTCGCGTAAGACAGAAACAGAAAATATCGCATCTAAACCAATTATCATTGTCGAAGGGATTTTGGTTTTTGTGGAAGAAGCTTTACGTTCCCGGTTTGACATGAAAATTTTTGTAGATACCGATGCAGATATTCGTATTTTTAGACGTATTCGTCGGGATATTGAGCAGCGCGGGCGCACTTTTCAGTCTGTTCGTGATCAATATTACAATACTGTCAGGCCAATGCATCTTCAGTTTGTTGAGCCATCAAAGCGTTGGGCAGATATCATTGTCCCAGAAGGCGGTGATAACCAAGTTGCACTCGATATGATTGTCGGCAAACTCCAACATTTTATTTCCAAAATAGCCTAAGCGGAACCTAGGCTAATCGACGTTTTCTTCTTCTTCGATGACGTGATTGATATTAGTCAGAGCGATATCTGCTGCGTGATTAGCTGTGCCTAGTAATTCGTTATGATAACCAAGATCAGAGCTAATTTGTAGGCTGATACCCTTGATTGTTTTGATTTGGCTATCAACAATATCGAGCGCAGTATCAATTTGATCTCGGGAAGTATGGGTTGGTTCAATCGGTTTTTCTTTCTGTCCATGCTTTTTTTGCGTTGCTTCAGATTCTTTCTTTTTAAAGAAGAATCTTTTTTTTGTTTTGGCCGCAGTTTTTGGATTGGCGATATCATCTACTTTGGGCGTTCGAGAAAAGAGTTTTCCAACGGCATGCCAAAATCCTAACCCTGTCACTGAATTCATTTTACCGACTGTTGTTTCACAGACATCAATCTTATGATCAATATTGGCGACGCACTCGGTGATGTGGTTAATTTGCTTTCCTTGGTGGGATAAATGGGAGCAAATATCTGCTCCCATTTCAATGGTTGATTCATTCATCCTAATGGTGCGCATCAAAGAAGTGAGTGCGGCGTCACCAGAAGTTAATTTGGGCGAGTGGCTAGGATATAGATGCGTCATACGTAGACCTCTTTACTATCGTTATCGATATAGCAGTGATTTGCCCGTTTTGGTTTAAGAGGTTTTTTTAAGACAGATCTTTTAAGGCGGGAGTCGGCAGAGAAAACAACTCTTTGTTTTGAGAAATTTCTTGATTAATAACTTTTATGATTTCCTGTAAATCTTTTTTAAGTTGGATTCTTTTTTGCGGTAATTGGGAATTGTTAAATTGTTTTGCTGTATTCGTGAGTTCAGTTGCCAGTTTTAGACATCTTTTACCCAATACCAACCATGATTTTGCTTGATGGATTGGGGGGGCAATCTTTGTGCGCACAATTGTTTTGAGGTTTTCTAAAGGTATTGCTCCTTCTTGAACGGTAAAAATATATTTTAAGATATTCATTTTTTCTTGCCTGATTCCTAACTCTATTTCGTCAATCTTAATAAGTCGTTGCTCCTGCAATATGTCTTCTTGAACGCTCAGTATTTTGCTTTTTAGCAAAGGCCATTCTTTTTCTTTTGCTGGGTTTTTTAATTGAGATTGCAATGTAGCCAGCTTCGCTATTTCTATTTGAAGACTTTCTTTTTTTGCATGAATCTTTTTTTGTATTGCCTGCTGTTGCATTTGATAACTTTCATAATCTTGCTGGCCAACATCAAGCCATTGAATTAAGTGAACGTCTTCTCTGTTAATCACCAACTTTAACAAGCTCATTAGATAATCTTCATTGGTTTTTAAGTGAACAGCTCGATCGTCTGAACCCCATCTTTTTAGTTTTTCAAAACCCTCTAAACCAGGTTTTAATTCTGAATATGTCGCTAAAAATTTGGAAATTTCTTCTGAATTAAGAGCGCTTTCCAGCAAATCATCGCTATGAGCAATGTGCAGATTTGCACATTTTTGTTGGTCGAGTAAGAAATGCGCCCAGAAGGTTGCAGCGTTTTCAATGGGATCGGGTTGGTCAGAAAAAATCGCAGTCCCCTCAAAACGATCCGCCGCATGGCAGGAAGATGCTTCTGAAAGGTCTCCATTTGAGGGCTTTGAAGGCATTTCTTCAAGAGTACTTGAGGAAATAGAAGAAAAAGAATGCCGTGAAGATTCTGTAGTTGTTCTGACCATGTCCGACTTCCCTTTATTTAGATGAGCGATAAGTAACGATTGGTAAATCGCTGTACTGAACAACGCGTTCCGTGATGGTGCAAGATTCAATATCCCCCATACTCCCCAGCCTAAATTGGAGCTCTGCCATGATGGCTTCGACGATGGTGCGAAGAGCCCGGGCGCCTATTTTAAATGCGCGTGCTTTTTCTGCGATAGCGACGATAGCAGTATCGGTAAACTCAAGTTCAATATTTTGAAGTTTAAAAAGCATCTTGAATTCTTCTAGGACAGAAGAGCGCGGGTTTTTCAAAATATGGGCCAAATCTTCAGCTGATAGTTCTTGAAGTGCCAAGAGATTTGGTAAACGTCCCAATAATTCAGGCATTATTCCATATTCGATGAGATCGGAATTGGTGGCCTCCGAAAAAAGGTCTGTTTTGATTTCTTTATCTTCTTTTTTGAGGCGTGCGGTAATGATTTCTGAAAGACCTGTGAAAGCGCCAGCGCAGACAAATAATATTTTCGAGGTGTTGACGGTGATTTTTCCATCACCCATGGGAACTTCAATGTCGATGCCTTCAATCAGTTTTAATAATGTTGCCTGTGCTTGACGCTTAAATTCTTCACTGTCGGCACGTCCACTTCGCGCTGCCATTTTGTCAATTTCATCAAAAAAGATGATGCCATGTTCGATTTTATCCAATTTGTAATTCGCTTTTTGAGCAAGTGCGATGACGGCGTCTTTTACTTTTCCGCCAATATATCCGGCTTGTGTAATATTGCTAGCATCTGCAATGGTGAAGGGCACATTTAAAGATTCTGCAATCGTTTGCACCATAAATGTTTTGCCGGTTCCCGAGGGGCCGATAACGAGGATGTTGCTTTTTTTCATACCTTTTTCGAGACGTTTGTAATGATTAGAAATAGCAACGGCTAATCCGATCTTTGCTTTTTCTTGACCAATCACGACGGCATCTAAAGTTGCTTTTAGGCTGGCAATGTCTTCTTGTGATTTATTAAAAAAGTCGCTGGTTAGTCCAAGTTTTTCAGCCTCAGCGATGATGCTTTTACGGAAGTTTGTTTGTATGTATTTTGAGTCTACAAATAAAGCATAGCCCAGGATTTGCGTTTTTTGATCCTTACTCAATTGATTCAGTATTTTGCGCAATGCTTCTGTTGTTGTGACGTCTTTTTGTGAAATAGCTTTGTAGTAAACACGCGCTAAGACATAATTGATTGTTTCAGCGGGGAATAAAGATTTTAGCATCTTTAGAAAATAGCCAGAGTCATTGCTGGTGATAAATGGATAAAAAGTCTGAGAGATTTGTTCAATGCCTTGAAGATGAGTCGCCAATTGACCTAGCCTATTTTGCACTGCTTGATCTTGGTGATTTTTCACCAATGTTGTCATGTCTGGTTCAAGAATTGGATTGGCGACCACTGCTGTTTTTTCTTTCTGAGGCTCTGTTGTTTCAGCTTGCTTTGTATTTGCAGTGGCCGCGACTATCTTGCTTAAGGTTTCTTCTCTAAGGCTTATTTTATCGGTTAGATTTGTAAGAGAAGAAATGACTTCTTTAAAAGCATTAGCGGGGTCAGCGGTCTGGGCACTTGGTAAAGGTTTATGGTCGTTGCAAGCAGTGGCCATCATGATCAAACATAAACAGGATGAAAATCGCAGCAGATTCATGAAGTAATCCTTTTGTTAATTACCCAGATTATCGTTCGGGCCTGTGCTAAGGTTGCGTGTTTATTTTTTCGTAAGCTCGCTGCCTTCAAAACGTTTTGAAGGCAGTGAGATTAAGTTGGGACGACAAAAAAATTCCCAATGTCGTATTGCCTTTATTTTAGGTTTTAATTTATTGTTTCTTAACTGATTTGATTCACATGATGCGAGTCTCGTCTAAGGAAGAGCGATTGCTGGCTTCTTTGGGTCAAAAGTATATGCTAAAAGCGCTGAAATACAGTGAGTCATAAATCCGCAAACGCTACGACTTC
>JAHFEG010000005.1 GCA_023248595.1 Myxococcales bacterium
CATATTGACCGCCAGGGCGGCACAATATTGGGAACTTCAAGAACCAATCCGTTTAAGAAAACGGAAGGTGTAGAGCAATTAAAAAATTGTTGGGATGCATTGAAACTAGATGCATTGGTGGCGATTGGAGGAGAAGATACGCTGGGTGTTGCCTGTCGCTTATTTAAAGATCATCAATTGCCAATTGTGGGTATACCGAAGACGATTGATCGCGATCTAGCGGGGACAGAGTATACCTTGGGATTTGAAAGTGCTTTGCAAGTCATCACAGACAGTGTGGATAGTTTGCGCAGTACGGCAGAATCTCATTCTCGTGTCTTTGTTGTTGAAATCATGGGACGGCATGCCGGGCACCTCGCGCTTCGTGGCGGAATTAGTGCTGGTGCTAATATCATTTTGATACCAGAGCATCCTTTTTCCCTGGAGCGTGTATGCGAACTGCTCATGGAAAGGAAAGAGCGGGAAATTCGCTATAGCATTGTTTTTGTTTCGGAAGGTGCCAAGCTTGAAAATGGTAAAGAGGTTTTGCTGGGCAAGGAAGTTGACGCCTTTGGTCATGCGCGTTTAGGAGGAATTTCCGAATGGCTGGCTTCAGAAATTCAAAAAAAAACCGGAATAGAGTGCCGATCTCTTAATTTAAGCCATCTGCAAAGAGGCGGTCGGCCAGTGGCTTTTGATCGCCGTATCGGTTTTTATTTTGGCATTGCTGCGGCCGAGGCCGTATTTTCAGGTAATTTTGGAGTCATGGCTGCCCTCAAAAATGGTCGAGTCTGCTTGGTTTCTTTGCAAGAAGCGGTTGGGGCGTTGCGATTGGTTGATGTCGGGCAAGCTTACGATACCCAATTTTATAGAGCTCAGCGCAGTATGATTTAAAATCTGGAAAGGTTGCACTGTTGAAGGAATAAAATGTATCATTAAAAAATAACTTTAAATCGGTTTCACTTGTTTTATTTAGATTGTATTTTTGGAGGCAGTTTTCGTGGCAAAGCAAGATATCGCACAGTTAAGTATCGATACCATACGGACATTATCAATAGATGCAGTGCAAAAGGCAAACTCCGGACACCCTGGAACTCCGATGGCGTTAGCGCCATTGGCTTATTGTTTGTGGCAAAAAATCCTGCGTTTTGACCCTGAGAATCCTGTTTGGCCCAATCGAGACCGATTTGTATTGTCCAATGGGCATGCTTCCATGTTGTTGTATTCTATGCTTTATTTGACTCAAGTAAAAGCAGTGAATAGCCAGTATGAACAAGCAGGGCACTTAAGTGTAACCTTAGATGACATTAAGAATTTCCGCCAACTCGATAGTAAATGCCCGGGTCACCCAGAATATCGCTTTACTTCGGGGGTTGAAACCACGACAGGCCCCTTAGGTCAAGGTGTTGCCACCAGTGTTGGCATGGCAATTGCCGGACGCTGGCAGGCGGCTCGATTTAATCGACCTGGTTATGCGTTGTTTGATTACAATGTTTATGCTGTTTGCGGAGATGGTTGTTTGATGGAAGGTGTTTCTTCTGAAGCCGCTTCTTTGGCCGGTTTCTTGAAACTTGCTAATCTGTGTTGGATTTATGACAATAACCATATCACCATTGAAGGTAGCACAAATCTAGCCTTTACCGAAAACGTCGCGATGCGATTTGAGGGTTATGGTTGGAATGTCATCCATGTTTCAGATGCCAACAACCTAAATCAACTTGAAGAAGCGCTGAAAGCACGTGAAAATGTTCAAGATCGTCCCACGCTTATTATGGTAGATAGCCACATTGGTTACGGCGCACCCAAGAAACAAGATACAGCAGAGGCGCATGGAGAACCGCTTGGTGAAGAAGAAGCGCGCGCTGCAAAGAAATTTTATGGATGGCCTGAAGATGCCCAATTTCTTGTGCCAGACGGTGTGTTGCAACACTTTGCTGAAGGTGTCGGGGAACGCGGTAAAAACTTAAGACAAGATTGGGTTAGCTTGTTTGCAGCTTATCAAAAAGAGTATCCAGATTTAGCAACGCAGCTTCATCAAATGCAGCACCGCCAATTGCCTGCGGGATGGGATAAAGATATTCCCGTGTTTCCCGCCGATGCCAAAGGGATGGCAGGGCGAGCAGCTTCATCAAAAGTTTTAAACGCAATTGCTAAGAACGTGCCTTGGTTGATGGGCGGATCTGCAGATCTTGCTCCTTCAACTAAGACGCTACTTGAGTTTCCTGAAGCAGGTACTTTGTCGCCCTCTAACCCGGGTGGCCGTAACATGCATTTTGGTGTCCGAGAAAATGGCATGGCTTCTATTTTGAACGGGCTATCGTTAAGTAAAATTCGTCCTTATGGGGCAACTTTTTTTACCTTCAGCGATTATGCCAGACCCGGAATTCGACTATCGGCATTAATGGAAATCCCGGTTATTTATATTTTCACACACGATTCAATTGGTTTAGGAGAAGATGGACCTACGCATCAACCCATCGAGCAATTAGCCTCCTTGCGCGCGATTCCAGGTTTAAATGTTTTCAGACCAGGTGACGCCAACGAAGTTGCTGAAGCTTGGCGCGTGTTAATGGAAGATACCCATGAACCCGCCGTATTAGTGCTCTCTCGTCAGAATATGCCGACTCTAGACAGGGCCAAGTATGCGTCAGCAAAAGGCGTGGCGCAGGGGGCTTATATTTTGGCTGGTGACGAGCACCGCGATCCAGATGTCATCTTAATGGCAACAGGCAGTGAAGTCTCTTTATGCATTGAAGCCTGTGAACGTCTTTTGCAAGAAGGCATTAAGGCGCGGGTTGTCAGTATGCCATCAACGGAATTGTTTGAGAAACAACCAAAAGAATACAGAGACAGTGTTTTGCCGCCTCATATTAAAGCACGTGTTGCGGTGGAGCAAGCTTCGGTGTTTGGTTGGGATCGCTATGTGGGCGATACTGGCGCTATTATTGGTATGCAAACTTTTGGTAAATCTGCACCATTGCTTGAATTGCAAAAATGTTTTGGATTTACCCCAGATAAAATCGTTGAAATTGCGCGTTCTCAAGCCAAAGGAGCGCGGGGGCAGGCTTCATGATAATTGCTATTGGGTCAGATCACGCTGGATTTGATCTAAAAAATAATTTGCTTGAATTTTTAAAGTCACAAAACGTTGATGTTTTGGACGTTGGTACTTATAGCGAAGCGCCAGTGGACTATCCTGATTTTGCCAAGGCCGTTGCTTTGTGTATTTTAGAAAAAAAGGCTGCACGCGGTATTATCATTTGCGGCAGTGGCGTAGGCGCTAGTATCGCTGCCAATAAATTTCCTGGTATTAGAGCTGGACTATGTCATGACACTTATTCGGCTCATCAAGGGGTTGAGCATGATAATATGAACATTTTAGTCATGGGTTCGCGTATCATTGGTATTGAGACGGCTAAAGAACTTGTCAAAAATTTTCTGACTGCTGTTTTTAGCAATGAAGCACGGCATATTCATCGCTTAGAAAAAGTAGCCGCACTAGAATCACAATATTTAGGAAAGAGCGAATAGGGAGAAAAGCAATGAATCCATTAAAAGAACTTGGCAAATACGGCCAATCGGTGTGGCTTGATTACATTCGCAGGAATTTAATCACCAGCGGTGAATTAAATAGATTGATTGCAGAAGATGGACTTTGTGGCGTGACCTCAAATCCAGCTATTTTTGAAAAAGCGATTGTGGGAAGCACCGATTATAGTGAGGCTTTAGCACAGCTCGCTTTACAAAAAGGCATGACCGCTAAGTTGATGTTCGAAAGACTTGCCATCGCCGACATTCAAGCTGCCGCAGATGCCTTGCGTCCTGTCTATATCGCTACGCAAAAGAAAGACGGCTATGTAAGCTTGGAAGTCTCTCCCCATTTGGCGCGCAATGCAGAAGGTACGATTGAAGAAGCAAAGCGTTTATGGAAAGAGGTCAATCGCGAAAATCTGATGGTCAAAGTTCCGGGCACTGATGAAGGCATGATTGCGATTCAGGAATTAATCGCCAGCGGTATTAATATCAATGTGACTTTGCTCTTCTCGCAAGAGTACTACAAAAAAGCCGCCGAAGCATTTTTACAAGGTCTTGAATTGCGCGTTAAGCGTGGCCAAGATATCTCGCATGTCTCGAGTGTTGCCAGCTTTTTTATTAGCCGAATCGATAGTTTAGTTGAAAAAAATATCCAGGCATTGATGCAAAAAGCTTCTGATGCTGACAAGGTGGCGCTGGGACATTTGATAGGTAAAATAGCCATAGCCAACGCGAAACTCACTTATCATCATTTTAAAGAAATCTACCGACAAAAACGTTTTCAAAATCTCGAAGCGAAAGGCGCTCAAAAGCAGCGTCTTTTATGGGCCAGCACCAGCACAAAGAACCCACAATATTCCGATGTATACTATGTAGAAGAACTGATTGGTCCAGAGACAGTAAACACAATTCCTCCTGCTACTTTTGATGCCTTTCGAAAAGATGGCAAGGTCCAAGAAACCCTCAACAGCGGGCTTGAAGAATCTGCTGATCAAATGAGTGCTTTAGAGAAAAGAGGAATTTCTTTTCGGGAAGTAACCGATCAGTTGCTGAACGAGGGAATTGATTTATTTGCGGAAGCTTTTGATAAATTAATGGCGGCTATTGAAGAGAAACGCAAAGCGGGCACGTCTGCAAATAAAACGGCTCAACCTCAGCACTCTTTTATTGCAGGTACCCTGGCACCTCACATCAGAGAACTTGATGAGGAAGAAAAAGAGTCAGTCGCTATTATTCATGAGCTTAACAATTGGGCCGATAATCATAAAACCCATCGTTTATGGGCCAGAGATGCCAGCTTGTGGGGTAATTCCGATGAGGCCAATTGGATGGGCTGGCTTGGTGTTACTGAAGCGGTATTGGCCGAAGTGGATGAGTTAGTTCGTTTTGCGGATGAAATCAAAAAAGAAGGATTTACTGACATTGTTTTGCTGGGAATGGGCGGATCCAGTTTGTGTCCACAGGTTTTACAAAAAACATTTGGCAATATATCGGGCTATCCTCAATTACATGTATTGGATTCAACAGATCCTGCTCAGGTCAAGAGTATTGAAGAGAGTATCGATTTAAAAAAGACACTTTTTATTGTGTCGAGTAAATCGGGTGGAACTCTAGAGCCTAATATTTTTAAGCAATACTTTTTTGAAAAAGTAAGCGCTTTCATGCCAGAAAATCCGGGAAATCATTTCGTTGCCATCACTGATCCTAAAACGAAATTAGAAAATATTGCGCATCAAGATCAATTTAGGCGAGTCTTTCACGGACTTCCTTCTATCGGGGGACGCTACTCTGCTTTGTCCAATTTTGGGATGGTGCCAGCTGCTTTGATGGGAATCGACGTCAAACGCTTCTTAGAATGCACAGAAGAAATGGTGCATGCATGTTCGCCTACGGTACTTCCAAGAGAAAACCCCGGCGTTCTTCTAGGGATTATGCTCGGAGTGATGGCGGGATTTGGTAAAGACAAGGTGACCATTGTGACGTCTCCGGGGATAAAAGAGTTGGGTGCTTGGTTAGAACAATTACTGGCGGAGTCCACCGGTAAAGAAGGCAAAGGGCTCATTCCTGTTGATCGAGAGAAGTTAAGCTGGCCGTCATCTTATGGGGATGACAGAATTTTTGCTTACGTACGGTTAGATTCAAATCCTGATTTGACGCAAGATAAAGCGCTTGATGCGTTGGAAAAAGCAGGCCATCCGGTGGTGCGCTTGCATGTGCAGGGCATTGATCATTTGGGAGCAGAATTTTTTAGATGGGAAATTGCGACGGCAGTTGCTGGTAGCATTATTGGAATTAATGCATTCAATCAGCCTGATGTTGAAGCAAGTAAAATTGCGACCCATCAATTAACCAGCAATTTTGAAAAAACGGGAGCTCTGCCGCAGCAAAACCCTGTTTTTGAAGATAGCCAATTTCAGCTTTTCACAGATGAAAAAAACAAAGAGATATTAAGTGTCGGGCTTGCTTCTGGAGCCGGTTTATCCGATTATTTAAAGGCGCACTTTGATCGAATCAATATCGGAGATTATTTTAATATCTCAGCGTTTATTGAAATGAACCAAGAGCATGAAGAAATTTTGCTAGAATGCCGAGACATTGTCCGAGATACAAGAGTGGTGGCAACTTGTTTAGGGTTTGGCCCGCGGTTTTTACATTCGACGGGGCAGGCCTATAAGGGTGGACCTAATACCGGTGTGTTTTTGCAAATTACTTGTGATGACAAAAATGACTTAGCCGTTCCGGAACAAAAATACACATTTGGTCTTGTTAAAGAATGTCAAGCTCGGGGAGATTTTGCTGTATTGCTAGAGCGAAATCGTCGCGCTTTGCGCGTTCACATAAAAGGTGATTTAAAGTCAGGACTTAATGGCTTAAAGGCAGCGATTGTTCAAGCTTTGAAATAATGTAACGCAAATGAAAGGGGACGCCTTATGCAAATTGGTATGATTGGACTTGGAAAAATGGGCGCAAATATGGCTATGCGGCTCATGCACGGCGGACATCAATGCGTTGCTTTTGATTTAAACGCGGACAATGTTAAAAAATTAGCAGAACAAGGTGCTACTGGAGCGACAACGTTAAAGGATTTTGTCCAGCAATTAGAAAGGCCGCGCGTCGCATGGATTATGGTTCCTGCAGGCGCTGCGACAGACGCAACCATCACAGAATTAGCAAATTTGATGGAAGCGGGTGATATTATAATTGATGGCGGCAATTCATTTTATCAAGATGATTTACGCCACGCCAAAGAATTAAAAGAGCGAGGCATCTATTTTATGGATGCAGGAACAAGTGGTGGTGTTTGGGGAATTGATAGAGGCTATTGCTTGATGATTGGCGGCGAAGATCAAGCAGTGCAACATTGCGATCCTATTTTCAAAACATTGGCACCTGGCATAGGAAACATCGAAAGAACTTTAGGCCGAGAAAAAATTAAGGAAAAAAATACGGCAGAAGAAGGCTATTTGCACTGCGGTCCAGTTGGGGCAGGCCATTTTGTGAAGATGGTTCACAATGGAATGGAATATGGCCTCATGCAAGCATACGCTGAGGGGTTTGATATTTTGAAGGGGGCAGCATCAAAAGACATTCCTGAAATTCGCCGTTATCAACTGAATTTAGCTGATATTTCTGAAGTATGGAGACGGGGCAGCGTTATTGGATCTTGGTTGCTAGATTTATCGGCAATAGCGCTTTTACAAGATCCTGAACTCAAAAAATTTTCAGGCTACGTGCAGGATTCCGGAGAAGGCAGATGGACAATTAACGCCGCTGTTGAAGAAGGCGTGTCGGCAGAGGTGTTGGCCACGGCTTTGTTTAAGCGCTTTCGTTCTAGACAAGACCATAGTTATGCTGAAAAATTATTGTCAGCAATGCGTTTTCAATTCGGCGGCCATGTCGAACTAAAATCTGGAAACTAAAAATTTAAAAGGGAAAAAGTATGACCAAGATTTACGACACGGTCGAACTCAGAGGAAAAGTGGCTGAACCTTGTGTGATGGTCATTTTTGGTGCGGCGGGAGACTTAACAAAACGTCTTTTGTTGCCATCAATATGCAACCTAGGAAGCAACGGCCTTCTTCCTCCCAATTTTACAATTATTGGTTTTGCAAGAAATGAATATAATCAAGAAACATTTCGTGCCTACATCGAAGAGAATGTTAAACAGTTTGTGACGGAGCCAAAAGCGCTCCAGTACGGTCTTGAATTAGCAAAACGTGTCGACTATGCAATCGGGACTTTTGACGATCCAAAGCCGTACGAACAACTTAAACAACTTTTAGAGAAAGTGGCTAAAGCAAACAATCTAAAGTCTAATTATCTGTTCTACCTGGCTACGCCGCCCACATTGTTTTCTAAAATTATCGATCAGCTCGGGGTGGCGGGTCTTGTCGAGGAGGAAAATAAGAATTGGCGAAGAGTGATTATTGAAAAACCTTTTGGCCATGACTTGGATTCTGCAAAACTTTTGAATACCGATATCACGCGCGTGTTAACGGAAAAGCAAATTTACCGTATTGATCATTACCTCGGTAAAGAAACGGTACAGAATTTGCTGGCGTTCCGTTTTGCCAATGGCATTTTTGAACCAATTTGGAATCGACGTTACATCGATCATGTACAAATTACTGTAGCCGAGAGTTTGGGTGTTGAAGCACGCGGTTCGTATTATGATAGCGCAGGTGCTCTTCGAGACATGATCCCAAATCATATTTTTCAACTGCTCAGCTATATCGGCATGGAGCCACCTATTTCATTGGATGCGAATGCTATTCGGGACGAAAAGGCAAAAGTCCTACGCGCGATTCGTGAAATTTCGCCAGAAGATGTTTTAAGTTGCTGTATTCGGGGGCAATATGGTGCAGGCATTATTAATGGCGCTCCAGTTCCAGGATATCGCAGTGAAAAAGTAGTTGCGCCTGGATCCGCGACGGAAACTTATGTTGCCATGAAGTTGATGATTGATAATTGGCGCTGGGACGGCATACCATTTTATATTCGTACCGGTAAACGAATGCCCACGCGACTGACTGAAATTGCGATTCAGTTTAAAAAATCGCCATCAATTATGTTTCAAAAAACCCAAAATGCACCTCTAAATCCAAATCTGTTGGTGATTCATGTGCAACCAGAAGAAGGAATTTCTTTGCGGTTTGGAGCAAAAGTACCGGGACCGATTGTGCGTATTGGCGATGTGAATATGAAATTTCAATATAATGACTATTTCGGCGCTAGGCCAGGAACAGGATATGAAACGCTGCTTTATGATTGTATGATGGGCGATGGTACTTTGTTTCAAAGGGACGATATGGTAATTTCTGGCTGGAGAGTAGTCGAGCCTATCCTCGACGTGTGGAGCGCGTTGGCGCCAAGACAGTTTCCTAATTATGACTCAGGAACTTGGGGACCTAAAGAAGCAGATGAACTGATGACGAGAGACGGACGGAAATGGCGAAATTCGTTTTGAAAAAAAGGAGAAATAGGTGACACCGCATCCGCAAAATATACGCGTATTTGCTAATGTCGACGAGTTATTGCTTGCTGCAGCAAAAGATTTTGCCGAACGCGCCTTTAAAGCAGTTCAAGATACGGGGAGTTTTAAGGTGGCGCTTTCGGGTGGAAATACCCCGAAGCAACTGTTTGATATTTTAGCTAGCAATGCAGATTTAGGAATCGAAAGCCCCATACCATGGCGAGACATACATGTTTTTTGGGGAGATGAGCGTTATGTTTCGCACGATAACGAACAAAGCAATTATTTGATGACTGAGGACCATCTATTATCAAAAGTACCTATTCCCAAAAAAAATACTTATCCTGTTCCCACAAATAGCGGTAAGCCAGACGAAGATGCAAAAAAGTATGCAGAAACAATTAGAAAAGCATTTCAATTAAAATCAACTGAATTGCCAGTGTTCGATCTCATTTATTTAGGGATGGGGCCAGATGGTCATACCGCATCTTTATTTCCTGGAACAGACTTGGTGAAAAGCCTTGCAGCAGGAAATGATTTTCATCATCAATTGGTGGCTGCGTTGTGGGTACAAAAATTTGAAATGCATCGGATCACGTTTCTGCCAGCGCTTATCAATCAAGCAAAAAGCATTGTGCTACTTGTGGCTGGAGCAGATAAAGCGCCGGTACTTAACAGTGTTATTTGTGGGAAGTATCAACCAGAGACTTATCCGGTTCAGTTGATAACGGCGCCAAATAGTGAGAAAATTTGGTTTGTCGATAAAGCAGCAGTCAGCATGTTGGACAATATTTAGAGGTCCACTGCTTGTCCGATGGGTACTATTTTCTGAAAAACCTATGATCCCTTCAATGGTTACTTTTGAAAATAGGAAAAAAAATGCTGAAGCAAAAAATTCTTGGTAGCGCTTTTTTGGTGTGTTCTCTTGGAGTGGCAATGTTCTCTGTGCCAGCCTATGTTTTGCCCAGCCAGCAAGATCAAGAGGAGCAGATCCCGGTTCCGGGTATAGGGGAAGGCAGCGACCAACTTGATTGGGACATGTGCGAGGAAGACGCAGATTGTGGTGAAGGCGGTATCTGCGATGATGGCTTTTGTTTTTATTATGATGACAAAGGATGTTACGAAGATGCAGATTGTGCTACTGGCGGAACGTGTTTCGAGGGTGCTTGCTACTATGATGATCCAGAATGTTTTGAAGATGCAGATTGCGGAGAAGATGGATTTTGCACCGAAGAAGGTTTATGTGACTCCATTGCTCATCCAGATCAATCAGAACAGCAGCCAGTGCAGCAATCAATATAAGGTAACTTAAAGTTGATAAACCCTCTTATGTTTGTGCAGGAGAGGGTTTATTTTTTGATACGTTCTTTCAAGCCCTGTCGATAGGGAGCTGCAACACTTTACCGACTTTCCCGCGGATAGGGTTTATGACCTTTAAGTTTCGCAGCAAAAGTTATAAACCCCTGTTTCTTTATTATGCTGAAAAGGCATTCTAAAATGACTTTGGAGCTTGGAGAATAAGGATCGTCATGTCTGTTGTTATTGCTGCACTTTACAAATTTGTGACCCTGGAAAACCATCAAGAGATGAGGGTTCCTTTGCTGGCAGAGTGCAAAAAAAATCGCATTCTGGGGACACTTCTCCTTGCTCATGAAGGAATCAATGGAACCATCGCGGGTGCGCGCGCAGACATTGATCAAATTCTGGCTCATTTGCGATCTCAACCATGCTTTAGTGATCTGGAACATAAAGAGTCGTTTGTTGAGTCGATGCCCTTTTTACGTATGAAAGTTCGTTTGAAAAAAGAAATAGTGACTCTGGGCGTGGAGGGAATTAATCCAAACGAAAAAGTGGGGACTTATATAGATCCTCAAGATTGGAATGAACTGATTCAAGATCCTTCGGTGGTCGTGATCGACACGCGTAACGACTACGAATTTGAGCTGGGAACTTTTAAAAATGCGGTTAATCCAGGCACGCAATCGTTTCGCGCGTTTCCAACTTTTACAAAAAATAATTTAGATCCTGTCAAAACACCAAAAGTGGCTATTTTTTGCACGGGAGGTATTCGATGCGAAAAAGCTTCTGCTTATTTAATGAAGCAGGGATTTTCCGAAGTGTATCAGCTCAAAGGCGGCATCTTGAAATACTTGGAAAAAGTTCCGGAAAACGCGAGTCTTTGGCAAGGCGAATGCTTTGTTTTTGATCAACGAATCGCGCTGGATCATAATTTAACGGGAAAATTTGGAAAGCCATTAGCTTTGCTTGCGAATATCGGTTGCAATACTATCGAGGACGCCGTTAACGAAGGCTGCTGATTTTTCGCTGCCAAATCGTTTGGCAACTTCGATTGCTTCATCAATCACAACATTGGGAGGCAAATCAAAAGAAAAAAGCAGTTCATAAGTGGCCAAGCGTAAAACATTGCGGTCAACGATTGCCATGCGCTCAATCCGCCATTTCACACTATGACGTGCCACAAAGCCATCAATGCGATTGAGATTTAAAAGCGTGCCTCTCACCAAAGAGGATGCATAATCAAATATGGCTGGCGCGGCCTCAAAGTTTTTAAAAAATGTTTCCACAACTTGATTCACATGTGCTGGGCTTAACCCTGCCATCAGTTCTGTCATTTTTGGAGTTGACTCATCTTTGTCTTGGCGTGATCCTGCCACAACTTCCAATTGATATAATATTTGCAGTGCGCTTTCGCGGCCTTTTCGCCTGGTTCCCATTGTTTGTACCTGCTTAATCTATTTGGCGAAAAATGTTGGAGACTTCAATCGCTGCCATGGCTGCATGGTAACCCTGATTGCCCATTGTTGTTCCTGAGCGTTCAATGGCTTGGGTTAGAGAATCCGTGGTTAGAATTCCCATCGTGATGGGAACACCGGTTTCCAGGGCAATTTGGCCAATCCCTTTGCAGGCTTCGTTGGCGACAAAATCAAAATGATGCGTGCTGCCTTTAATGAGGGCGCCCACGCAAACAATTGCGTTAAATTGGCGCTGGCGAGCAATGCGTTGCGTAACAACAGGAATTTCCCAAGCACCCGGCACCCAAATGATGCTCTGCTCATTTTTTTTAGCGCCATGTCTGACCAGTGCATCCAGCGCGCCTTCTACCAATTTTTCGACTAAAAACTGATTAAAGCGACTGGCAACAATCGCTACTTTTAACCCGCTAGCGTCCAGATTGACGCTGATGGTTTTAGGCTGAGATTCGGTATTCATTTGAGATGCTACCTACCTGATTTTTACAAAAAGAAATAATGTCCGGTATTGATAAAACAATTAAGTCATGTTGCCTAGCAAATTGAATAATTTTTGGAAGTCTAGACATGGTTCCATCAGGGTTCATTAATTCACAAATAGCAGCTGCTGGTTTTAATCCTGCCAGACGCGCTAATTCAACTGAGCCTTCGGTGTGACCCTGTCTTGCTAAAAGACCGCCTTTTTCAGCGCGAATAGGGAATATGTGACCAGGGCGAGCTAAGTCACTTGGTTTGGCATTGTCGGCAATGGCTGCCTGGATGGTTCGTGCGCGATCCGCAGCAGAAACACCCGTGGTAACGCCTTCACTTGCTTCAATAGAGACAGTAAAGGCAGCGACGAAATGACTGCGACTACTTTTTTCCAAGACCATGGGAGCCAGTTGAAGTTGCTCAGTTTGCTCTGGTGTTAAAGCCAAACACACAATGCCGCTGCCATGGCGAATTAAGAAGTTCATGGAGTCAGCATTTATTTTTTCTGCGGCAACGATTAAGTCACCTTCGTTTTCTCTATTTTCATCATCAACCAAAATGATGGGCAAGCCCTTTTGTAAGGCATGCATGGCGCGTGTCACTCTGTCGTGGCTTGTCTGACCAAATTCGGCGAGTGGTTCTTTGTTTGTTTCCAATTTGCTCTCCTTGCCTGTCAGGTCATGATAGGCGCTTTATCAATAAATCCTGATTTTTCTAATAAATTCCAAGTGACTTCAGACGATTCTTTTTTATGTTCTAATAACCTCTCAACATATTTTCCAATCAGATCGTTTTCCAGATTGACGCGGTGACCTATTTGATAAGTCCCTAAACATGTTTTTTCTAAGCTATGGGGTATTAAGCATACTTCAAATCCCGTTTCATGGATCTGATTAATGGTGAGGCTAACCCCATCAATGCTAATGGAGCCTTTTTGAATACAAAGATTCAAAATATCGCGACTGCAAGCAAAACGCATTTTTAAGGCGAAGCCTTCGTTTTCTCGGTTAACCAAAATACCAATTCCATCGACGTGGCCTTGAACCAGATGTCCGCCCAGACGATCGCTTAGGCGTAAAGCTTTTTCGACATGAATATTTTGAAGAACGCGCAAGGCCCCCAATGTCGTTTTTTCTAAAGTTTCTGGACTCAAGTCAAATACCAATCTTGCGATGGGACCTGTCGTGAAGCTGGTGACTGTTAAGCATGTGCCATTGATTGCGATGCTATCGCCTGGCTGCACATCACCAGTATCGAGCTTGCACTCAATTTCTAATTGCGCAGTGGCGCCTTGATTATCAAGGCGATGCACGCTGCCAATATGCTGAATGATGCCGGTAAACATGTAGTAGTCCACTCCAAACGACCGATAGCGCGTTGTTTAACATCGCCTATGCTGCGCCAAACTACAAAAAGGGTAAATAAATGCAAGGTAGTGCCACTTGAAAACTTTATGGGGTCTTTCATGTTAGCGGTGGTGAAGTCAGCAGCCAATTTTGGGATAGATGCTGTCCCAATTCAGGTTGAAGTGGATGTTTCGCCGGGATTGCCAGGATTTGCCACTGTGGGTTTGCCTGAAAATACGGTCAAAGAAGCACGCGTCAGAGTGCAGGCCGCCATTGCCAATAGCGGGTATGTATTTCCTGCTGGACGGATCACGGTCAATCTGGCTCCTGCGCATATTCGTAAAGAAGGAACCGGGTTTGATTTAGCAATTGCGCTTGGCATATTGGCTGCTCAAGGTGTGATTGCTATCGATAAACTCGGTGAAACTTTTGTGTTGGGAGAGCTTTCTTTGTCTGGTGAAATCAGGCCAGTCAGAGGTGTGTTAGCTGCAGCTCAAGCAGCTTTAGAAACATCTTCAAAGAGGATGTTGGTTGCCCCCGAAAATGGTGCGGAGGCCGCCTTAGTTGACGGATTAGATGTGCGCATGGCGCGTTGTTTTAAAGATGTCGTTGATTTTTTCGTGACAGGTGATTGCGACAAATTGCCGCGCGCTTTTCCCGAAGTGAACGAAGTGGCGTATGACGAAGATTTAGATATGAAGGATGTGAGAGGTCAATATCAAGCACGTAGAGCTTTAGAAATTGCGGCTGCAGGTGGTCACAACTTGATTATGTCAGGAGGACCAGGTTCGGGAAAAACCATGTTAGCGCGGCGATTGCCTGGTATTTTGCCGCCTCTTTCGCACACACAGGCAATGGAAGTTACCCGTATTCATTCTGCCGCAGGCTTAACTTTAGGGTCTGGATTGATCAAGCAGCGTCCTTTTCGAGCTCCCCATCATTCCATGACCAGGGCTGGACTCGTGGGCGGTGGCAACGGGATTCCCAGGCCCGGCGAGTTGAGTTTGGCGACCCATGGTGTTCTTTTCCTGGATGAAATGCCTGAGTTTTCAAGACACGTGCTGGAAGTATTGAGACAACCTTTGGAGCTCGGAGAAGTGATTTTAAGTAGGGCCAATGCGACGGTGCGTTACCCAGCAAAAATCATGTTGGTAGCAGCCATGAATCCATGCCCTTGTGGAAATCTTGGAAGTCCCAAACGAAGATGCCGATGTTCACCCATGGAGGTCAGTCGCTATAAAAGCCGTTTAAGTGCGCCGCTTCTGGATCGAATTGATTTGCATGTAGAAGTTCCTCCCGTTGATTTAGTTGCTTTGCAAAGCGCCAAATGCGGCGAAAGCTCGCAGCAGATTCTGCAGCGGGTTTGCGATGCTCGGCAATTGCAGAAAAGTCGCTTAGGTGAAAATGGCTTAAATTCGAATATGAATAGAACGAAATTAATGGAAACAACGCAACTAAGTTCGGAAGGGAAAAATTTGATCGCGACGGCGGTGGAACGTTTGGGCTTAAGTGCGAGAGCTTATGATCGTATTTTGCGAGTTTCTAGAACGATTGCTGATTTAGAAAAAATGCCAAATGTAGAAGTTTCGCACCTCGCTGAAGCAATTCAATACCGGGGAGATGAGCGTTCTTTGTTAGCTGCTTGAAGTTATTGCTAAATATCCCGGGATTTGTTAGGCGGCTGTTGCTGGAATTAAAGTGGGATTGAAGGAGTACACATCGTGTCTAATTTAGAAATGGTGCCCAAAGGACTTGATGGCGTCGTCGTAGATAAAACCGAACTATCCCGAGTCGATGGCACAAATGGTGTCTTGGTCTATCGTGGCTACAATATTGACGAAGTTGCTCAGTGTTCTTTCGAAGAGATTTGCTATTTGTTTTTATACGGTGATTTGCCCAATATTGAGCAACTCAAAAAAATAGACAAAAGATTAAAGGCGGAACGATCTTTGCCAAAAGCTGTTTGGGATTTCGTCGCCAATGCTCCCAAAAATGAGCACCCGATGGCGGTTTTACGGACTGCAGTCTCGATGTTATCTGGTTACATGCTAAATGTTGATGATCTTTCTAGTGATGTATTATTGCGTCACGCCATTGCCTTGACGTCAAAGGTATCGACTATCTCTGCAGCCATTAGTCGGGCGCGTCAGGGTCTTTTTGCTGTTGAACCAAGTTTTGATTTAAGCCACGCTGCCAACTATCTTTATATGTCGACGGGAGAAATCCCCCAAGACGTAGTGGCTAAAACATTAGATATGGCTTTAGTCTTACATGCAGATCATGGATTTAACGCCAGCACTTTTACTGCACGCGTCGTGACTTCGAGTTTATCGGACATGGTTTCTGCTGTAACAGCAGCCATTGGATCACTCAAAGGACCATTGCATGGCGGAGCAAATACCGCAGTGATGGAAATGCTCATAGAAATTGGCAGCCTGGAGAATGTGGAAAACTGGGTCAATCAAACGCTGCAACAAAAACGTAAAATCATGGGCTTTGGGCATCGTGTTTATAAGACCATTGATCCGCGCGCCAAACATTTGAAACGCATGTCTAAAGAATGGGGAGAGCGTGCTGGCAACGTCAAATGGTTTTTGATGAGCGAAAAAATTGAAGACATGATGCAAAGCTTTAAACATTTGAATGCAAATGTGGATTTTTACTCAGCGTCTACTTACTATGCGATGGGAATTGAGCCAGAAATGTTTACTGCCATTTTTGCCGTCGCTAGAACAATCGGGTGGACTTCGCATATTATTGAGCAATTGGTTGACAACCGGATCATGAGACCGGAAGCTGCCTATGCGGGGCCCGAAAATAAAATGTTTGTGCCCATTGAAAAGCGATCATAGGGCATGACGAGGATATTCAATATTTAGAGCACCGTACTAATATCGGCCTGCTGTTATTATCAATTGCGTGTGAGGCTTAAGAGTGGAAGTAAATCAGATTCTGATTCTACGCAGGCTGTGTTTGCTTTTGATTGTTTTTTCTTTTCATAAAACCACCACAGCGACTCTTGTTATTATTGAAGATATCGCAACGATGACAAGAAAGAGTGATTTGATCGTGCACGCGCAAGTCATTGATCAGAGTGTTAAAAAAGATAAAACCGATCGTATTGTCACCATGACAACAATAAAAGTTTTGGATGGCATGAAGGGGTCTAAAAAAGGCGACATTAAAACCATTTACCAGGTAGGTGGCGAATTGGGTGGCCGCGTAATGAGAATCGCTGGGGCGCACCAATATCGTCAAGGTGAAGAACTCGTTTTATTTGGACTTCGATATGGCGATATGTGGGTCAGTTATGGGGTTGGTCTTGGAAAATTCCGCGTGCTTCGCGATAAACAAGGAACGCATGTTGTAGAAGATTTACATGACTTGGTTGCTGTCAAGCCAGGCGAAAATAAAAAATTTGTTTTTGAAGAGCCCGTTCCTCGTCAATTTCCTTCGTTAGATGAGTTTAAAAACGCCATTGATATTGCTGCGCATGCTCCGCAATTTCAAGTCATTGAAATGAAACCGATGAAGCGAAAAGTAGAAAATTCTGAATTACAAAAAGCTGTTGCTTTGAAACAGTTAGCGAAAAAGGGAAACGTGTGAAGGTCCTACTTGTTGGATTTGTCTTCTTGATAGCGAGTGGAACGCAAGCCTATAAGTATACTTGTAATAGCATCGATGCAAAAGGCAACGTAGCCTCTGATAAGTGTGGCGTAGCTTGCGATGATGAAAAAGCGCCGAGGTGGGTGCCCGCAGATGTTGAGGTTCGAATTGATTTATCTGTTCTTCCTCCTGGTATAAGTAGAGATACCTGGAAAGAAGTGGCTTTAAGCAGTCTTGAGTCTTGGAACAACGTGTCTGGTGCTAATTTTAAATTTCGACATGGAGGCTCAACGGTCAATCGTAATTTTGGTAGCGATGCTCAGTATCGTGAAATGTTTTGGGTTACTGATGCCGATGAATGGCGAGGCAAAGTAGGCGGCGGTGAAAAAGGAACTCTGGGCGTCACTTTGAGTCCCTATCTTTGTCCTAGCGACCTTCGTTCTCATCGAGAAATGTATGATGCAGATTTGATGATGAACGGCAGCGAAGAATTTCCTTGGCAAGCTTCTTGCCTCGAGCGTGACTGTCAATCAATTCGTTCGACGTTTACCCATGAATTAGGGCATGTTGTTGGTTTGGGCCATCCTTGCACGCTGTGTAGTAACTCAATCATGACAGCGAAAGCAGCCTACCACATTGAATATCCTATGTTTGATGATCAAGAAGGCCTCAGGACTTTATACCCCGGCACATCGTCAGGTGATTTGGGAACTCGCTGTGATCAAAATACTGCATGCGATAATGGCTACGAATGCATTAGCCAAGAAGACACGCACTATTGTTCTCAGCCTTGCTCCTTGGAACACACTTGCCCGGCGGGTTACGCCTGTGACGAGCACATGTGTCGGTTTGCCATTGGTCGACTAGCGGGCGCTGTTGGTCTTGGTGAAAGTTGTCAATCAAAATACTGTGAAGCAGACTTGCTATGTGCGGGTAGCGATAAAACCCATCTCTATTGTTACGCTGAATGCGCCAAAAGTGGTGGTTGTCAGCAAGGTGAAAGCTGCGTCCCTTTAGATGGCGAGAAAGAAAAGGGTGTTTGCATTCATGTTGGCAAATTGGGAGAGTCTTGCCATTGGAAAAATCCTTGCGACGAGAAGCTAATTTGTGTGGTCGAGGCAGATAAAGGTACTTGTCGAGTACCATGTGTTTTAGGACAAAAAAACACATGTGGTCAGGGCAATCTTTGTCGTGACCTTGGCCAAGGCAAAAGCGCTTGCTGGGGTGAAGGTGGCGCGCTGACACCGGTCACTAATAAAGATGATACTGGATCTCTTTGTAGCAGTTTGCCCATGCAGGATAGAACCGGGTGGGCTCATTTGTCTAGTTTGCTTATTCTGGCGGCTATCGCTCTTGGTCTTAGACGAATGCCTTATAGGCGGCATTAACTGGATTTTTTTAAAAAAAGTGCTAAAACGCAGCATGATTCAATGAGACGCTTTGAGGTGCAGGTGCTGGCTGTTTTAGACATTGGAAATAGCAATATTGTGTTTGGGCTTTACCAAGATAAAGCCTTGATGCAACATTTTCGAATTTCCACACGTCACCAAGGGACTGTTGATGAATACGGCATCTTGCTCGTTCAATTGCTAGAGAGAAAAGGTTTTTCAACCAGTCAGATCGAAGCAGTGGCAATGGCTTCAGTGGTCCCACAATTAACGGCAACCTTTGATGGTGTCTGCCAGCATTATTTTAAGACGCCGGCCTTGATGGTTGGTAGAGATTTGCGCGTGGACATGCCTCTTTTGGTGGAGAACCCGCAAGAAGTTGGTGTTGATCGCATTGTGAATGCTTATGCGGCTTATCAAAAACATCGTCAAGCAGTGATTGTGGTTGATTTAGGTACTGCAACCACGTTTGATGTGGTAAATGCGCAAGGGCAATATTTGGGTGGTGCAATTGCCCCTGGTGCAAAGAGCACTAATGATGCTCTATCTCACTCGGTGGCGCAGATACGGCATACTGAAATTATGCGGCCTGAATTTGTGATCGGGAAAAACACCAAAGAGGCTGTGATGTCTGGTGTCTTTTTTGGATATGTGGGTTTGATAGATAATTTAGTAATGCGCATGAAACAGGAACTTGGGTGTCCTGTCAAAGTTTTAGCAACCGGTGGGTTGGCAAATTTATTTAAAGAAGCTTCTTTGACGATCGAAGAAGTGGATGCAGGATTAACGATATCAGGACTGCGTTTGATATATTTTAAAAATCATAAATAGCAGCAGTTTTGTAAAATGGATTGGAGTTTAAAGGCGTGAGCACTGAAAGAGAAGAGTTAGAAAGCCAAGAAGAAAATCTTGTTGCTGATAGTAATGAGCCTATTCCTGAGCTAAGCAAAGATGAACTTGCTGCGGAGTTAGCGGCAATAGGGAAAATATTGGTAGAACAACCAGTCGAGCCAGAAATCGCTCCTGCAGAAATTGATTTAAATGCCTTATGGGTTGTGCGCCGTTTACGCGCAAAAGGCTTTGAAGCTTATTTAACAGGTGGATGCGTTCGCGATCTTTTGTTGAAAAAACATCCAAAAGATTTTGATGTGGCGACAAATGCTAAACCCGAAGAAGTGAGACGCATTTTTCGTAACTGCAGACTCATCGGTCGTCGTTTTTTATTGGCTCACATCTTTTTTCCAGGTGGAAAAATTGTTGAGACAGCAACATTTCGTGCCAATCCTGTCGATGTTGCCGAAGATGTTTCAGAAGATTTACTGGTAACCCAAGACAATGTTTATGGCGATATTGAACAAGACGCGATTAGGCGCGACTTGACCATTAACGGTCTGTTTTATGATCCGGTTGCTGGCAGAGTCATCGACTATGTTGGCGGACGAAAAGATTTGGAAGCAGGTTTAATTCGTACCATTGGCGATCCAGAAATTCGTTTTAGAGAAGATCCCGTTCGCATTCTTCGTGCGGTGAAATTCGCAAGCCGTTTAGGATTTTCTATCGAAGAAAATACCTTGGCCGCCATGCGTCGACATGTGGGAGAAATTCCTCGCTGTGCGCCAGCTCGTATTCAAGAAGAGTTTGTGCGCTTACTGACCTCTGGTCAAGCCAAAGCTGCTTTTAGTTTGTGTTTGGAGCTGGGCATTCTCGATGTTTTGATGCCTGAGCTGGTTGAAGGCTTGAAGATGGAACTGGAAGGCAAAGCAGGTGAAGGTCAGGCTGCATCTGGTATGTCGCCTGCTGATAGAAGCGCGCAGTGGCAATCATTGTTGGAAGCCTTGGATGCCGTCATTGCCAGAGAAACAGACGTTCCTTCAGCTGTTGCTTTTTCTTTGTTGCTTCTTCCTGGTTATTTGGCTTTAGAGAAGTCTACGCAAAATGAACGAAACTGGATTGATAAACTTTGCGTGAATTGGGCTGAAAGAATTCGTTTAACCAGACACGATCAAGATCGCATTCGTCTGTTGCTGTCAACGCTCAATCTATTCCAAAATGAAAAAATGGAACAAAAGTCAGTGCAGCATGTTGTGCGCAAACCATGGTTTCGAGAAGCGTTGCTTTTGTATATTTTGCAACTGTTTGCACAGGGTAAATCCCTAGAGCAAGTCGGTATTTGGAAAGCAATGGCAGAGGAAATTGATAAGCCGTATAAGCAAATACTGCGTGGTCAAAGACCTCCTAGGCCAAAGTTTAGACGCAAATTTCCGCCTGGTCGTATGCAGCAAAGAAGACGGCCTCACCCTTAAAAGGATATTGGCCTATGGGATCTGTTTTGCAGAGATCAACACTTTTTTAGGCGAGCAGCTTTCTGACTAATGGAGAGATGGCGAAAGGAAATGGTTCCTTGGAGGAACAAGCCGTTCGGCTAACACGTTCAATTTGGAAGAGAGGTGGCGACTGTGCAGGAAACACGTCAACCCCTATCCATATGATTGTTTAGACGAGGGACTCTATGCGCATTATCATGGTTGCTTTTGCTTTTTTCGTTATTCTTAGCTCAGGTATTTCTTACGCAGGAATATCTCAGGCGTTTTTGTTTAAAGGGGCGCAAGAAAACAATTTACACTTGATGACCCGAGGGCTTGCCCTGGGCGCTTCATTAACAGCAAGGACCGGGGTTTGGAGATGGGCAGCTTTGCATGTGGCTGCCAGCAAAAACAATGTGCTAGGAATAGAGCTGCTATTGAGGGCTGGGGCTGATTTGAATATAAAAGATGCCGCCGGCTGGACTCCGCTTCACGTAGCGGCTCATTATGGATGCAAAGAAACCGTGGCATATCTTTTGTCCCAAGGTGCTGATATTTATGGAACTAATGCAACAGGGCGGACCGCTTGGAGTGTTGCCAACCACCAAGGTTTTCCAGAAATTAAAGAACTGATAGAATATTATGGCAAAGTCTACGACAATAATTACTATGCACCACTGTTATGGGGCAATAATTAATCAGAATTGTGAGTATTGGGCTGCTTTTTGAACTGCCCCCCTTTTCTTTTCAAATTACTTTGGTAGCCTGGCAGGTTCATTTTGGTCAAATAAAAAAGGAAAAGTGAATATATGTCTAAAACACTTTCTGCCGGTATTGCAATGTTTGCCATGCTTTTTGGCGCTGGCAATGTCGTGTTTTCATTGGCATTAGGCCGCGATATGGGAGACATGGTTTGGTGGGCGATTGGCGGATTTTGTTTGACGGCAGTGCTTGTTCCTTTGGTGGGTCTAGTTTCCACAATATTGTACGATGGTGATTACGAGGCTTTTTTAGGCCGCATCGGTGTGATTCCGGGTGCTCTTGTTGCCTTTACCTGCTTAATTCTGATTGGTCCATTCGGGGCAATTCCCCGCTGCATTACCACTTCATATGCTGCGATTAAGTGGTATTTTCCTGGATTTACCCTGGCATATTTTAGTGTGATGGCTGTTATTATCATTTTCTTGTTTACGTTTAGACAAAACAATGTGGTGGACTTAATCGGTAAGTTTCTAGGACCTCTAAAGCTGGCTTTGTTATTTTCCATTATTGTGGTTGGGCTTTTTTGGATGAGCGGCACCCCCTCTACTATCGATATTACACCTTCTTCGGCTTTGCTAAAAGGCGTTGTGGAGGGTTATGGAACAATGGATTTGCTCGGAACCATTTTCTTCGCCGGCCTGATTATTGGTAGCCTTAAAAAAGACATGGATCCTGAAAATCCAAATTATAAATTGCTAGCAATTCAAGGTTTTAAGGCAGGACTAATTGGCGCCTTTTTGCTGACCATTGTTTACACGGGTTTTTGTTTAGTTGCCTCTTTCCATGGACCGAGTGTCGCAGATGTCGATCGTTATGAGTTGCTGAATGCTTTGGCGCCTTTCATCTTGGGTCCTCAAGGTGGCATGTTAACCAATGCCGCGGTGGCCATGTCCTGCTTGGTAACTGCCATTGCGTTGACAACAGTGTTTGCGCAATACTTGCATCGGGTCCTCTTAAAAGAACGCGTGAGTTATGTAACAGCTCTGTTTATGACCGTGATTGCCAGCGGATTAATGACGAACTTGGGTTTTAAGGGCATCATGGCCTTTATTGCTCCGATGGTAATCGCTTGTTATCCAGCCATGATCGTACTGGTGCTTTTCAACTTGGGCCACAAGCTTTTTGGAATCAAACTGGTTCGCGTGCCTGTATTTGCTACATTTGCAGTCACTTTAATCGCACAGTTTATGATTTAAAAAAGGTCTAGCCTATAAAAAACAGCCCCATGCCATCGGAAATACGCACGCCGTGCAGGGGCAGACGAAGCTTGGTTACTCAATTAGCTATGATAAGAGTGATTGTAGTTTCAGTGCGAGCGCCATGTCGCCTTTCACCTTAATCTTTCCTTGCATGAAAGCCATGGTTGGATTCATTTTTCCGCTTGCCAATGAAACCCAATCTTCACCCTTGGCAATGGTAATGGTGCATTGAGCATCCTTATCATCTTGGGTGATCCAGTCTGCTTTCTTGGTGAGATCAACGTGCCATTTGCCTCCTCCGTCACCACCAATGTTGAATAAAAAACTGGCGTTAATTTTCTGTGCTTTTTCTGGGGTTAAACGTTGCTTCATATCTTCAAAAACTTGATTGACTGTCGACATGTAGTTACCTCATAGATGGGTTTGGAGTAGATTTTGCAGAACTTTTAATGAATGTCAAAGATAAATTCTGATCTTTGGAACGTGCATGCTGCATTGTTCTGGTCAATATCAGGAAGAGACCAAACGCAGTTTTTTTGGGAAACCACCGTCCTGCATGTTATCATTGAGACATCCGATACTTCACAGGGGGGGATATGGTTATCCGTCGCGAAGGAAATCTGCCACATGTAGGCGCTAATCATGAAGCAGCGCCAGAGCAACCACCAAGACACGAAGCTGAAGATCTCGAGATAGCTGATGGGTTTGTTAAAGCCATACCCAAAGCGCCAGCGCCAGGCTTAGCATTAACTGAAGCATTGAAAAGCAAGGACCTTGTGCTTGCCAAGACCTTGATTGCAGCAGGGGCACGTCTAAATGGTGAAGAAAAGGATATGGCCGGCCAGGAATTGGTCAAAGAATTAGCTGATGAGAACGCAGAGTTTGCGAAGATCTTAATTGCAGCAGGGGCCAACCCTAATTGTCTGGATAGCTCTGGTGCCGTCGCATTGCATTATGCGGAAGATCCAGAGATAGCGCAGGCATTGATTGCGGCCGGGGCAAATTTGGAGTTGAAAGATCAATTCGGCTACACTCCATTAAGTCAAGCGCTGATGCTTAAGTATAGCGAGCTTGCAAAACTTTTTTTGGATAATGGGGCAAGTGTAACTAAGGAAAACTTAGAAACATTGCTACACCCCGAGCAAGAATCCTTACTTGACTCCTTAGACGATGCAACACTGGAGCGTATTCTCAAAACGCCCCAAGATGGGAACGGCAACACTTTATTGCATAACAGGAACCTCGATCAGAAGCTTAAAGAGCTTGTGATTGCCCGGGGCATTGATACCAGCACCTGGGTTAATGCCGAGGGTTTTAGTCCCGAGGACACCCAGAAGGATTTATCGGCAAATTGGTTGACGACCCCCAAGAGCCAAGGATCAGCTGCGCCCGCGCTGACACGAATAGAATATGATGCGCAGGCTCAAACGTTAGAAACTGATCTGAAATCTTTGTGGGATAAGGCTATAGGGGAAACTCCGGCAGATAAATTGCCTGTCCTTTTGCAAGTCAGTGGTCAAAATCATAGCAAAGATGATATTTTTGGGGCAATCAATAGGATCTTAACCAAGGTCAAAAGCCAACAAGCCTGGTTGGGAACACCGCGCGCTGACCAGCTCGACATTATGCATAATTTTTACAATGAAATGCTGCATAACTTAAATACCGCCAGCCAAAACCTTAAAAATAAACCAGCAAATGAGGTCATAGGGCATCTCGTCAGTATCGCTTTACCCGAAATCGAAGGGCGCTGTGCCACTGCTTATCAACAAGAATTCAAACAGCAGGCGGGGTTTTTGAGTGGGTCACCAGAAGCACTTTCTACCGATGGACAAGTCAAAGCGGCAGCAAACTCTGCCTTGTTATCCCTGGTGGAAAAAATTACGAGCGAACAACATGGGTCGGATGTCCATTTCTTGGCGGGTTATCAACTAGCTGCAGGTCTTTCTTCTATCCCCGACCCACTATCTCATATAAATCCAGAAACAGCGGGGCAAAACTTGCGGGCGAGTTTCGATCCCATTTCTTTCACAAAAGACTTCAGCAATCACGTATCCAGGGAGACCGCAACCGATTGGCTTAAAGAGCAAACACCGGCTGAAGCATTGCCTGAATATCTGGAGCTTAAAAAAGCTGTGGCCGTCAAAGAAAATAATCTGGATGAGAACACCAAAGCCCAGCTTGCAGAAAATGGCATGGATGGGGAAAAAACTTTTGAGCTGCTCACCAGCAGAATTTTGCGCGCCGCTAAGCTGGCAGATGCTGCCGCAGGTGAACCCATCACTTCGCAAAATATAGCCAAAAGTATGCTGCAAAAAACCTTTGGCGTTGCATTCGCAAAAGAAATTCCTACAGAAATCTTGGCACTTTTTTCTGAAAAAGAATTTTCGCAATTTCGGGACGCCCTAAAAGAGTTTGTGCAAAGCCGTATTGATCTATTAAGCAGCCCACAGAAAATATCTTTGCGGAGTTGGATCAGTAGTCCGCAGCCCTTATTCGATCGCTTGCGTGCGGCGCTGACATTCAATGCTGAGGCGACCAAATTGAATTTTTCGCCCGAACAAAAAACAAAATTTTTGAGTCTGCAAAAAGAATATGAGCATAGCATGCAGAAGTTCGCCGATGATTTAGACGCACAGGCTGAGGAGGAAGGCAAAGAATCCGATGTTTCCTATCAAACATCTGCCGGCAGCGTATCAAACGCCATCGAAGATGCTCGCCTTCTCAAGTACAACGAGGATGTTTTACAAAAGCCAACGCAAGCCCTGATGATTGCAGTACTCAAAAAGTTTGGTGCTTTGGGGGTGCCGGCTTAACTTTAAGAGCTTAAACTCAGGTTAAACTAACATAAACTCGGTGATCCATTCTTTGGAACGTGCATGCTTCATATCAATCACATCGTTGAAAAGTTGATTGGCGCGATGATAGAATGGACCCGGCTGTCCGTGATTTTTATTTCCGATAACCCGGCCATCGACAGATTCAACAAAAGTGACTTGAGCTGCGCTGCCGGTCAGAAATAATTCATCACACGTATAAACCATAGAACGATCGATGATGTCAAAATCAACCGGGATACCATCATCGTTTAACAAATCGATAATCGTACGCATGGTAACGCCCTCTAAAGGACCGGATCCGATATGCGGTGTGACCACGCGATTTCGATAAACCACAAACAAATTAGCCACACTGGCTTCCACAATGTTGCCAAGGTCGTCCATCATGAGCGCTTCATCGTAGCCGTTGCGTCTGGCTTCAGAAGTTGCCAATGCGGAATTCAAATAACAGCCACTCGCTTTGGCTTTGGTAGAAATAGAAGCATCCGAAAATTTTTTCCGACTCGAAACCATGAGGCGCAAACCGCCAGATTTTTTAAAATACTGATTAAGCGGCATCATATAAACAGCAAAAAAGAAAGAGCGTTCGTCCATGCATGGCCCTAAAATTTCATCGTCAGAAAATATAAAGGGTCGGATGTAAAAGTCAGAACTCGGAGCATTGGCCTTAATTACATCTGCAATAATTGTTTCAAATGCTTGAAAGGTCATCTCAAAATTAAAGCCTAAAATTTTACAAGCATTCATTAAGCGTTCGTGGTGATCTTCGAGTCTGAGCACGCGTGCTACGCCTTGGCGATGGTAACCGCGCATCCCACCAAAACACATGGTACCGTACTGCAAACTGTGGCTAGCAATACTGACACAAGCTTTCTCGTTGGGTACAATGGCATCGCGAAAATAAGCAAATGGCATCATGGACTTAATAGGTACATTCATGTCTTACCTAATAAGATGGTTGCGAAAATTTGTCATTCCTTAAATAGTTTCTTTTTATCACCATTTGCCAAACTTAAAGCTAAACGTTTTGGAAGGGCTGACACCGTTTCCAAGAGAGTCTTAATGCGTGGCAAATGGCTGGAAAATTCTACTCAACTCTCTCTCACGAGTAAAGATTGGGGCCAAGAAACTGTGCACGGCCAGGACCTCCCTTGCCATCATCTTCAGGGTCCGGGTAGTATTTCAGCGGTCTCTTAGGGGACGTGAAAAAGTATCCAAAAGTCAGAAACTTGAAAATTGCCCGTTTTATGTTCGTGATCCAGCCAGCATTGTTAGCGGCGTCACGATCAATAAGAAATTGATCTAGCGCAGGATTACTGAAAAGATCAGCATAGTGTAGCGGGGTGCTGCCAACATTGTTAGCTGCGCCAACCTCGGCGCCTTCCTCCAAAAGAAGTTGAACTACCTCAGGATGCCCGGATTGAGTAGCATCGTGCAGTGGGGTGCTGCCAGCATCGTTAGCTGCGCTAACCTCGGCGTCATGATCAACAAGAAGTTGAACTACCTCAGGATGCCCGGATTGAGTAGCATCGTGCAGTGGGGTGCTGCCAGCATAGTTAGCTGCGCTAACCGCGGCGTCATGATCAACAAGAAGTTGAACTACCTCAGGATGCCCGGATTGAGTAGCATCGTGCAGTGGGGTGTTGCCAGCATAGTTAGCTGCGCTAACCGCGGCGTCATGATCAACAAGAAGTTGAACTACCTCAGGATGCCCTTGTAGAGCAGCCAAGTGTGATGGGGTGTTGCCAGCCTTGTTAGCTGCGCTAACCTCGGCGTCATGATCAACAAGAAGTTGAACTACCGCAAGATGTCCGGAAAGAGCAGCCTCGTGTAGCGGGGTGTTGCCAGCCTTGTTAGCTGCGTTAACCTCGGCGCCATGAACAATAAGAAATTTAACTAGCGCAGGATCTCCGAAAAGAGCAGCCTCGTGTAGCGGGGTGTTGCCAGCCTTGTTAGCTATGCTAACCCAGGCGCCTTCCTCCAAAAGAAGTTTAATTACCGCAAGATGTCCGGAAAGAGCAGCATAGTGTAGCGGGGTGTTGCCAACACAGTTAACTGCGTTAACCGCGGCGCCTTCTTCCCCCAAAAGAAGTTTAACTACCGCAAAACGTCCGGAGTGAGCAACATAGTGTAGCCTGCCTGAAAGTACGACGGGTGAAAAACAAAGGAGCGCGACAAAAAATGATTTATTAAACATGTGTTACCTTTCCGCGGCTTGCGGGGGATTTATTGCAATAAAGTATTCGAATTAAACATTGGAAACACTGTATAGTGCTTGCTTGCTGATTTGTCAACAAGTGACGCATGTTTGAGGCGTCTAAAGTAATTTTACGAGAAAAGAGGCAGCTTGATCTTGCACCCGTTTCCCGGCTTGCCTAAAAGTCCAAAATCTAATGCGTTCCTATACTGTAAATATATCGATGCCAGTTACTTTCGCTTCTTTAAAAAACAATGATCCGGATGTTTTTTTTAGGAAATTGGATGCCTGCCCAAGAAACCGACATCAGAAACCTGAAGAGCAAAGGGTTTATTTCAGGTGAAAATATTTTGAAATTCCGATCACCTTGATCCGATCTGCGAGAGGATACTCTGTGTCGCCTGGAACAATGACTGTTAAATAATCCAATTTAAGTTCATCTATCGCCATTTGCATTGAACGCGTCATTTGCGTTTTTTCTGCAAACTTGAATTCAAAACCAATTTTTTTTCCGTCTTGAACAATCATCAAATCCAGCTCTCCTTGGTTGTGAACTCCCCAGAAATAGCAGTCTTCCGCATCGGCATTATGGAATCGAATAATTTGTTCTAGCGCCATGCCTTCCCACGAAGCTCCTAGCTTGGGATGCAAATGCAATGCATTTAAATCACGAATTCCGAGCAATGTGTGCAATAAGCCGCTGTCTCGGAAAAAAATTTTAGGCAATTTTACTTGCCTCTTGCGGATATTTTCAAACCAAGGTTGTAGTTGACGAACCATGAAGGTTCCCACGAGGATATCTAAATAGCGACGAACAGTTGTGTGGGTAATACCAAGCGATTTACCAATCTCAGAGGAATTTAGGACGTTGGCGTGACAGTGTGCCAACATTGCCCAAAATCGACGAAGAGACTCGGGGGGGATTTGGATGCCTAGCATAGGAATATCTCGTTCCAAAAAGGTTGAAATGTAGGCTTTCCTCCAATCAAAACTAGTTTCTTCTGTTTGCGCCAAATACGAGCGTGGAAATCCTCCGCGTATCCAAAGTTTTTGGATCTCACGGGTTTCTAAAGCAGAAAAAGGCGCGATTTCTAGATGTGTGATTCTGCCTGCGAGAGTTTCAGAGGATTGTTGTATCAGGTCTCTTGAGGCGCTTCCCAAGATTAAAAAGCGAAGCGATAGTGATGGATCGTCGACCAAAACTCTTAAAAGGGGAAACAAATTAGGCATGCGTTGCACTTCGTCGATAACCACTAGACCGGAAAGCATCGATAAAACAACTTTAGGATTTTGCTCTAGCCGATCTAGGTGAACGGGATCTTCTAAGTCGAAGTAGTTGGCGGATGGAAATTTGGTGAAGCTTCCAATGTAGTCTCTGGCCAAAGTGGTTTTTCCGCATTGCCTGGGTCCAAGCAAGGCGACTACGGGGTTGGCTAAAAAGGCTTTTTGAATGCGGTTTTGATATTCTTTTCTATTCATAACCAGACTCTATCATGAAAATTGAACAAGGTCCGTTCAAATTTCACAAAAAATCGTAGCCGTTTGTTTTTAAAGCAAAAATTTTAGTGATGAGTAAACAATTTTATAAGCATTTGCCAAACTTGAAGCTTCCCGGCTTGCCTAAAAGTCCAAAATCTAATGCGTTCCCATACTGTAATTATGAGGATAAAATGAGACGCATTTTTTTCATTGTTTATTTTGCCTTCCTGTCCAATTTTGCATGGTCGGCAAATATCGAAAATGTCACGTGTCAGACTGTTCGTCTTGCTGAGATCGGACGGATAGGTGTCACTTCCACAACGGCGGTTGCCACAGAATTGCTGATTGCGCTTCAATATGTTCCAAAAATTTCTGTATTATCGATGCCAGTTACTTTCGCTTCTTTAAAAAACAATGACCTGGATGTTTTTTTAGGAAATTGGATGCCTGCCCAAGAAACCGACATCAGACCTTATTTGAAAGAAGGTTCATTGGTGCAATTGCATAAAAATTTAGAACATGGTCGCTATACGTTGGCTGTGCCTGAATATGTTTATCAAAAAGGTGTGCATTCATTCGCCGACTTGCATCGGTATGCCGCGCAGTTTTCCAAGCAAATTTACGGTATTGAATCAGGAAATGACGGCAACCGTCTTATCTTAAAAATGATCGAAGAAAATGCTTTTTTACTGCGAGGCTGGAATGTGGCTGAGTCGAGTGAACAAGGCATGCTGCTTTCCGTCAAACAAGCAGTAGCGCGAGGCGATTTTGTCGTTTTCTTAGGATGGGCGCCTCATCCCATGAATCTTGCAGTCAAAATGCGATATTTGGAGGGGGGGGATCATTTTTTTGGGCCGCAAATGGGTGATTCGAGTGTTTATACGGTGTCAAGAAATGGGTTTGCGCAAGATTGCCCAAATCTGGCCTATTTCTTTAGGGATTTAACGTTTAGTGTTGATATTGAGAATGAAATCATGCATCTCGTTTTAGATGAGCACATGACACCCAAAAAAGCTGCTCAAACTTGGATGGGACAAAATGTAAATCTCGTTTTGACTTGGTTAAAAAACAGCAAAACATTTTATGGGCAGTCAGGGACAGACGCATTTAAAAAATATCTTTTGTCCATCAATAATTTTGGCGATGTGCCAATGATTAGCAAAATTCCAATTGGTGGTTGGATGGAAAGCGGCATCGGCTATTTAACGTACCAATTTTCAAACCAGTTTCGTGAATTCTCTAATTTGCTAGAAAAAGGAATTGAGGCCACTATAAAAATTTTGGTGGCTATTCCTCCTGCATTATTATTAATGATGTTTTGCGCCTTAGCTTATCTGTTGCATCGCTCAGTGGCTTTAAGTTTTTTGATCTTCTTTGGTTTTCTCATCATCATGAACCTCGGGCTTTGGGCTGAAACATTACAAACGCTGGTGTTGGTTTTATTTGCTGCATTTTTTTCAATGCTAGTTGGAGTCCCCATCGGAATGCTGGCCGCCCGTAAGCCATGGTTTTATCGCGTCTTGCATCCTGTTTTGGATGTGATGCAAACCATTCCGATCTTTGTGTACTTAATCCCAGCGCTGATGTTCTTTGGCCTTGGGCTTGTCCCAGGACTTATTTCCACGATTGTTTTTGCTGTTGCTGCACCTGTTCGCTTAACTTATGCGGGTCTTAAAGGTGTTCCCCTTGATTTGATCGAAGCTTGTGAGGCTTTTGGTGCTACTCGTTTTCAGACGTTGCTGAAGGTCGAAATCCCGCATGCGCTCCCCTCGATTATGGCCGGCTTTACTCAGTGTATTATGTTGTCGCTATCGATGGTGGTTATCTCTGCCCTGGTTGGTGCTGAAGGTTTAGGGACGCCAGTGCTCAGAGCACTGAACACCGTCAATATTGGCCAAGGTTTTGAATCGGGGTTAGCCATTGTCATCTTGGCCATTGTGCTCGATCGAACTTTTAATTTATCGAAAAAAAATTTGGAAACACTTCAAAATAAAGGCATTTTGAAGCATGAACAAGGTGCGCACAATAATAGGATGTCAAATGCTATGTAAACAGATTTGTTTTTTAGCTCTGGTTTTTGTTTGTTTTAGTTTGTCGCTTGATGCCTCGAAAATTGAGCATGTGATCATCGTGAGCGTGGATGGATTAAGGCCAGACGCAATCTCTGCCCAAAATTCACCAGTGATAGAAACGCTTAAAAAAAATGGCGTTTGGGCAAACCACGCACAAACGATCATGCCTTCCGTCACGTTGCCTTCTCATACTTCTATGTTGACGGGAAGAAGTGTCGAAGTCCACAAGGTGACGTGGAATGATTACGATGAGTCGAAGAAAGATGCCGTAAAAGTCCCAACTTGTTTAGAAGTAGCAAGTCGTCAAGGGCTTTCGACGGCGATGTTTGTGGGAAAAGAAAAATTTAAACATTTACAATCATCCAATGGAGCTGTCTATTTTGCTTGGCCAGCAAGTGATGCGCCCGGAATTACGAAAGCAGTGCTGGCATATGAAAGTCAAAATGGTTTGCCGCGGTTAACATTTATTCATTATCCCGATACGGATGTTGCAGGTCATCGCTATGGTTGGATGTCGTCGGCCTATTTAGCAGCTTTGAAGAAGATTGATAATTCATTGGCCGAGCTTGTGGCTCTGGTTCAGAACAAAGCATACCAAGAAAATACTGTCATTATCTTGACCGCCGATCATGGCGGAAAAGGTAAAACCCATGGCAGGGATATTCCCGACGACATGCAGATCCCTTGGTTGGCAAGTGGTGGCTCTATTCAAGCTGGGCAAATATATGAAAAGCCCATCGTCACATACGATACCGCTGCGACAGCACTTTTTCTTCTAGATGTCGCGGTTCCTTCAGAGTGGAATGGGAAAGCTTTACGATTGCCGATGAAGAACAAAACTGAAAATAGAAAGATGCTTCACGGTAAAGCTACTAAACAGAGTTGACATCAAGCCCTCTTTGGATAGTCTAGCGGCATCAAGTGAAATCAAATGAGGTGCTAGGTGGTAAAACGGATTGCAATCAATGGTTTTGGTCGTATTGGCAGAGTGGCCTTTCGAATTATTCATGAGCGCAATCAAAGAGGCCAAAAAAATATTGTCGTGGGCGCAATTAACGATTTGTCCGATCCCAGCAGCCTTGCTTATTTGCTCAAGTATGATTCTGTCCATGGTCGCTTTCATGGCGAAGTAGAGTTCGATGGTAAAGTGCTATTGGTTGATGGTCAGCCTATCCATCTAAGCGCTGAACGAGATCCTTCTAAATTACCGTGGAAAACCACTGATAGCGATATCGTATTAGAATCAACGGGTCATTTTACACGTAAAGACATGGCGGCGAGACATCTACTTGCCGGAGCCCAAAAAGTTTTAATTAGTGCGCCAAGTAGCACTGAATCCCCAGCGGATGCCACAATTTGTTACGGTGTGAATCACAAGGTTTATACGCCTAACATGCAAGTGATTTCCACTGCTTCATGCACCACCAACTGCATCGCACCGATTGCCAAAATATTGCATGAACAATTTGTTATTCAAAAAGCATCAGTCACCACGATTCACAGTTATACGAACGATCAACAACTGCTAGATTTGCCCCACTCAGATAAGCGCCGTTCGCGGGCAGCCGCTTTGTCGATGATCCCGACCACGACGGGTGCAGCAAAAGCTGTGGCTTTGGTTTTGCCGGAACTGGCAGGTAAATTTGACGGCATGGCCGTTCGGGTGCCGACGCCCAATGTGAGCTGTATCGACATGGTGGCGCTGCTTGGTAAAAACGCGACGGCTGGGGAAATTAATGCTAGGTTTCATGAAGCTTCTAAGGGTGTATTTGCAGGAGTGCTCGGATTTACCGAAGATCCTGTTGTTTCTATCGATATGAATGGCACCAATGAATCATCTATCGTTGATGCGTCTTGCACCAAAGTATTGGGTGGCGACTTTGTTAAAGTTCTGGCCTGGTATGATAACGAGTGGGGCTTTGCCAACCGCGCCGTTGATTTGTTAGAAATGATGGCGTTAAGCTGCTCGTAATTTTTTAAAAAGAAATTTAGGAAATAATATGATTCGCTGGATCGATGATCCGAGTTTAGAATTGAAATCGAAACGTGTTTTTTGTCGGGTTGATTTTAATGTCCCATTGACTGAAGATGGTGAAATCGTTGACGATTCTCGTATAAAAGCAGCGTTGCCGACGATTCAATATTTGCTGGAAAAAGAAGCACGAATCATTTTAGCAAGCCACCTGGGAAGACCAAAAGGTAAACCGCGTCGACCGCTATCGTTGGAACCGATTGCTATACGGCTAAATCAATTGTTGTCGCGTGAGATTATTTTCATTGAGGATTGTGTCGGAGACGGCGTCAGACAACTTGTCATGGATCTGCCCGACGGTGGAATTTTGTTACTAGAAAACCTCCGATTTCATTCTGGAGAAGAGAAAAACGACGAAAGTTTTTCTAAGATGCTAGCCCAAAATATTGAAATTTATGTCGATGACGCTTTTGGTGTTATGCATCGTGCACATGCATCCACAGAAGGCATGACCCATTTTGTTGATACACGCTTGGGTGGATTTTTAGTGCGCAAGGAAATCGAAGCGCTCTATACCATTTGCAGAACGCCAAAAAAGCCCTTCGTTGCTATTTTAGGTGGCGCAAAAGTAAGCGATAAAATTGGCGTTATCAGTCATTTACTATCACGGGTTGATAAAATTGTGATTGGTGGTGCGATGGCGCATACGTTTTTAAAAGCCCAGGGAAAATCAATCGGAGCCAGTCGCTGCGAAGAAGACAGATTGTTGATCGCGCAAAGCATCTTGAATAAAGCAAAGCAATTAGGCGTGGAAATTATTTTACCTGTTGATCATATCGCCATGAAAACTCTTGACGAGCAGGCTAAGACTTTTATCGTTGACGGTGATTTGACTGAAGACGAGATTGGCGTCGATATCGGTCCAAAATCTCAAAAACGATTTGCAGAGGCAATCTCTAGAAATAAAACCATATTTTGGAATGGCCCCATGGGTATTTTTGAATGGTCGTCTTGTTCAGCAGGAACGGCTGCTGTTGTTGATGCCATTTGCAATGCTGAAGCGTTTACTGTGGCAGGTGGTGGAGATTCCGTCGCGGCATTAAAGGCTTTGAATAAAACAGAAAAGATATCGCATGTTTCAACAGGTGGCGGTGCAAGCTTGGAATTGATTGAAGGAACTTCTTTGCCTGGACTTGTGGCCATTGGCCATCCTTTTTAAGGGGAGCTTATGAAAAGAAAACCTTTTGTGTGTGGCAATTGGAAGTTAAATCACAACTTGGCTGCGACCAACGAGTTGATTGATCAAATTATTGTTGGGTTGCCAGCAAACGATAATGTTGATGTTGCGATTGCTCCAGTCGCAACCGTGCTTTTTTCTGCAGGTGCCAAAGCCAAAGGATCCAAACTTCAAATCGCGGCACAAAATGTTTTCTATGAAAGCCAAGGCGCATTTACCGGTGAATGGTCTGTGCAACATTTGCTCGAGTTGGGTTGTCGCTACAGTATTGTCGGTCATTCTGAAAGAAGACAATATTTTCATGAAACCAATGAAAGCGTCGCTCATAAAACCAAAGCGTGTTTTGCCGGTGGCTTAATTCCCATTGTGTGTGTTGGAGAATCCCTCGCTCAAAGAGAACAAGGTCAAACCCAAAATATTTTGCTAGAGCAGCTAACACCTGTTCTCGATGTTCTTGTTCCAGAAAACATCCCGCAATTAATTTTAGCTTATGAACCGATTTGGGCCATTGGAACTGGGAAAAGTGCTTTAGCTACCGAGGCTGAAGAAGTGCATTCATATTTGCGTGGTTTATTGGTAGCTCAATTTGGGAGTTCGCTAGCTGAGCAGGCTCGCATTATTTATGGCGGTTCCGTGAAAGCAGAAAATACCACCGAGTTGATGAACCAAAAAAATGTGGACGGACTTTTAGTGGGCGGTGCATCGCTCACCGCCGGTTCTTTTTTGGCGATTGTGAAAGAATGTTTGAAAAGACTTACGTAACTTAGGGGTTGTGATCTGCGCAACTTGCTAGTATAGATTGGGCCTTGATTTTTGCGAAGGAGCTGCACTTAAATGCTGACATTTTTTGTGGTTTTACAAGTCATAGTCGCTATTTTTATGATTTTAGTCGTGTTGTTGCAACCCGGTAATCGTGGTGGTGCCAGTGCTGCCCTAGGTGGCGCCGGTGGTGACACAGTTTTTGGTGGCAGAGGCGCCAATACACTTTTGGCTAAGATTACCTTTGGTGCTGCTGTTGTTTTCATGGTGAGCAATTTTACGCTCTCTTTTCTGTCAATGCCGCCCAAATCTGTTTTGGATACTGCTGCTGCTTTAAAGCAACCTAAGCCCGCACTGCCTGCTGCTCCGACTGTTCCTAATTCTCCTGAAACAAATAAAGGAACTGCAAAAGAAAGTGGGAAGGCACCTTAAACAGTATAGGCTTGGCATAAAAGTCTGCAAAATTGCGGGCCTTTCTTTTGTTGGTTGCGTTTTATGTTTACTTGTTCTCCTGCTTCTAGCAGGGACTCAAATTGTCACGGGCACCCTGAATCATTTTTCTGACCGATTAAAAAAAGAGTTCGGTTTACTGCTTACTTTTAAAGAAGTGCACGTTAAAAACCTTCTAAATGTCTCGGTTGATTCTCTTTTTGTTTCTAGTGTTGATCAAAAAATTGTCGTTCACGTCAAGACAGTAAACGCAAAATTATCGCTTCTCGATTTTTTTTACAAAAAAATTCCAATTCGCAGTTTAGAATTAGACGAACCTTCTTTGTTTGTACAAATGAGCGATAAGTCTCTTTTCGCTTTTCCTAAAAAATTAGCTAGGCTTCCTGATATTCGCGTGAAAGACGGAAGAGTGCATCTCTATAATGGCGATAAAGAACTTTCCCTATCTGGAATAACAGCTCGCTGTGATTCTTCTTATAAAAAGCATCAAATTCAGTTAAGCATTTCTGATACATTTATTGGTCAGGGCAGCGATTATTATGGGCTAAACGAATTCAGAGCAGATATCTCTTTGTATGGTAAAAATTTATTACTGCCAGACTCAATTAAGGTCGAAACATTATTAGTGAAAGCTCCTGAATTCCACGCAGAGATGACAGGTCAAGTTCATCGTCGCCATCCTCAAATTGGATGGCAGTTCGAAGGCAAAGTCCGCGTCCTAGATGTCAACATCAATGAGATCCGTGTTCCCGCTTTAACTGGCGAACTGATTGCTAATCAACATTATTTAGAAATGCAGCATGTCGAAGTGGATATGGCTGCGACTAAGGTGAATGCTGCTCTTCGAGTAGAATGGGAAAATGAAATTCCCTTTGCACTTCAAATCGAGGCACATGGTATCTCATTGTACGACCTGTTAGCGGAGCTAGATATTCAAAAAGCTTGGACAGAGCTTGGCATTGATTTAGATGCGCAAGCAACAGGTCATTTTTTACCGCAGTTTCATTTGCACGGTAAAGCAAAAGGTAGTGCCTATGATTTGGTTGTAACCAATGGGCCGGCGAGAGGTTCTAAGCGTCCTGAAACTATTTTACAGACATCTCACCCTATTGAATTTGCCACGCAAATTGAAGTGGATAAAAATGCATTTCGTTTTTACGATATGCTTTTTAATGATGGTTTAAGTAAGGGTTCGCTCAATTGTTTTTTATTTTTTGATGCGCATAAAGGTTTGTCTTTGCAAGGTAAGATGGGGCAGGTTGATTTCGCCTCCGTCAGTTATAATATTGCTGATAATCATTATGAAGGCATTGGTCGAACAGATTTAAATGTCAGTGGTCCCTATGAGAACTTAAAGATTACTGGACATATTGATGTCGAAGGTCTTTTATTTGAAAATTTTGATCTCGGTCGTTTAGCAGGTGAGGCAAAATATCAAAACAACTATTTGTCATTTACCATCGATGAAGCGAAAATAAAAAACTCGCAATATCGTGGAACATTGGGTTTTGCTTTTGATTCTATTATGCGCATGGACCTCTTTGTTGATTTGAATCAAATTTATATGCAAGATTTACGTCATATTATTCCAAATCAGCAGTCAAATCTTTTGTATCCAGTACGTGATATGCCCTGGAAGGGAGCGGTTGTTGGACATGTTCAGCTGACGGGGCCTATTGAAAAAGCATACCGACATCGGCTTTTGGGATCTGGCGAAATTGATATCATTCCTAATCATGAGTGGTTTGGCGGTACGCTAAACGAGGGGAAATTAAAATTTCATTTAGATGATGAGTCTATCTACGTTGATCATTTGGAACTAGCTTCCGATATGGCTATTTTAAATGGCGGTGGAAAGCTGCAAAAACGCCGGGGAGAATTGCAGGCCAACATAAGCGTAATCCAATTGGATTTGGATTGGCTGCCTCTTTCGTATTTTGAAGATATAGGCCTCAAAGGAAAAGTCAATTTAACGGCCGAAGTTGGGGGCAAGATTCATAATATTTTGCTCAATGCGAATCTGCACGCCTCCAATATCGAAACAGAGCAAGTCCATATCGGAGATGCTGATTTATCTTTATCGCTGCGTCAGAATCAATTATTTTTGCAGGGCCCTATTTTTTCGACAAAAGGCTATGCTTATTTGCAATTAGATTTGAAGAAAAATTTTCCTTTTTCGGGCAATATTCGCTTTCAATATACGTCGCTTGATGAAATTTTAACCAAAGCGCAATGGCCAGACAAGCTGCGCGGATTTGCTGGCGCAGAAATTGCCTTCGCGGGTAAAGCGAATGCGCTTGCGCAGACCACGGGCAGTATTAATCTTTATCCAGTTGCGATTACCTATGGCAATTTTAAATTAATATCATCAGGCGCAGTTTTGGCCCAATTCAAAGGGCCCAATTTTGAGATTGAACGCTGGGTGATGCAGACTTCCCATGGAGACTCTTTTCGAATTAAAGGTCACCTATCTTTGGATAAACTCGATCTGCGTATCCATGCACAGGGTGATTTGTGGATGGTGCCATTTTTAGATGAGCGAATCGAGATGGCCTATGGTGATTTTTTTATCGATGCGGGTTTATCTGGAAATATCTATAATCCCCTTTTTACAGGTCAGTGGCACGTTGAAAATGCCTCTATCTCTGCGAGAGATTATGCTTACGTTATTGAAAATATTGGGCTCAGTGGAAAATTTGATAAGCATAAACTTTATGTGGATAGTCTTCGCGGGTTCATTAAAGATGGTTCTTTTGAGGGCGAGGGAACTGTTATATTAAAGCAGTATTGGCCTTATGAATACAACATGAATCTTAAATTTGTAGAAATCCCTGTTTTGTCTCCTTGGATAACCGGAAGTACGAGTGGAAAATTGCAGTTAAAAGGTCTTGCCGAGGACCCGCTGCTTGCCGGGGACGTGACTCTTTTAGAGGCACTGATTACCAAGGAATTTAATTTTGACCGACCCCAAAAAGAATCTTATTTTGGGCATCGTTTGATCGATACGCGTCGCAAAAGTAGTAAACCGCTGCGCTTTGACATCCACATCAAAGGGGATAAAGGAATTAGGATTGAAAATAATTTTTTGAATGCTGCACTCGAGGCTGATGTTGCTTTAGTGGGAAATAAAGACAATCCTGCCTTAAAAGGAACAGTTGATACAATTTCCGGAGACGTGTTTTTTCGAAATCATCGCTATCGTTTGCAGAAAGCGAAAGTGTATTTTGATAATCTTTATCGTATTTTGCCACATGTCGATATTGAAGCTGAGGGAAGAGTGGCCGATTATGATATCTGGGCACGCTTCGAGGGAAATTTAGAAAACTTGCAATTACAATTGCAAAGCCGCCCCACTCTGCCAGAGGTTGACATATTAAGTTTGATGACGATGGGCTTTACGAATCGCGAAGTAAAAGACACCATGAAAACAGCACAGGCGGCAAGCCTGGAAGTGCTTTCCATGTATTCTGGGATTGGCCAATCGGTAGCAAGTCTCTTTCCCCGGCAATCAGAAAAGAGTGGAATCTATGTTGATGATTTAAGATTAACATCTCTTTTTTCTCATCGGGGTGGAGTGAGTTTGCCTGCGCTGATGGTAGGTGTCAATATTTGGAATGGAATGAAGCTGAAATTGCAAAGTGCTTTAGTTGAAAATGAAGATGGAAACAGGGAACAATGGCTTTTATTGGAGCATCGTTTAAGTCGAAACATGAGATGGCGTTTGTCATGGAACTCCGAGGGGCAGTCCAATTATGGCGATGCTGGCGTGGATTTATGGTACCGTTTGGAGCTGTGAAATTTTGTTTTTTGATGCTCGTGTATTGTGTTTTTACAAGTGCAATATTAGCCCGTCCTGTTTTTGATGATAATCGATTTGAAAAAAGAGCTATCCCTCAGAGTGTCGAGGAAAATAGATATCATATTCAAGTTATTGGAAATTATTTTTTTACTGCCAATGTCATCAAAGAAGGTATTTGGGAGCGAATTGAAAAGAGCGGTTTTTCCCAAAGGATGTCAGAGCAACTCGTTTATCAGTTGAAATTGATTTATCGCCAAGCCGGTTTTGAAAAAGTTGATATTCAAATCAAAGAGATAAAAAACAATAATTTGCTGGTGGTTATCCAAGAAGGAAAGCAAGTATTAGTGGATGGAATTGAAGTGCAGGGCGGGTATTTTTTTTCCAGTGCTGCGCTTGCTTTGCGTGTACATGATTTCATAAAAGAGCGCCTTAAGAATAGGGAAAAAAGCACTTTTGATAAGGGTGATCTTGATGAATTGCTGACAGGTGCCAATCCGCATAATCATCAAAAAACAGTGCGGCTTTTTGAAGGAACATCAATTATTGGCAAATCCTGGTTACCGTATGATGCTAATTTATTTGCGGAAGTCAAAACGTATTTACGCGATATCTATTATGAATCTGGATTTCTGGATGCACAGGTATTTGGTCCTAAAGTAGCCTACGCTCCCTCCGAATATTTTGTTAACGTCAACTATCGTATTGTGGAAGGCGCTCAAATCGTTGTTCATCAAATTGATTTTTGCGGCAATATCCCAATTTCTTTAACGCAATTAGTAAAAAACTCTCCGGTCAAAATTGGGGATCCGCTGAATGGAGAAAAAGTTGAAAACTTCCGTGCGGCACTAGAAGAAGCACTTTTGAATCAAGGTTATCCTTTTGCAAAAGTGGAAAGTAAAATTGAATTCCAAGCAAATGAATTGAGTGCAGACATTATTTATTTGGCAAAAGTTGGTCAAAAAATAGAAATTAGCACCATCGAAATCGAGGGCAATGCTCTAACGAAAGATGAAGTTGTTTTCCGTCGGATTTCTATTCATCCCGGTGAATTGTTTTCCTTGAAAAAAATAAGTGAAAGCCGTTCTGAACTTTTGCAAACCGATTTGTTTGATGATGTTGCTCTTTATCTGGATCCAAATGACAGTGAAAGTAGTAAGCGGAAATTAATTGTGAAAGTGAAAGAAAGAGGACTGACAACGTTTGAGTTTGGCGCAGGTGCTTCTTTGGTTGATGGGCCACGTGTCATGGGAATTGTTCATCAACGTAATTTGGCTGGGCTTGGCATCAATTTTTATGCGCGATTGCAGCTTAATTATCCTGCACTTTTTTACAACATGCCTTTTTTCTATTCTGAACAAGTTGCTTTGGCTCTTGAAAATCGTTTTGATCATGTTGACTCATGGATGAGACCTTTTTTGTACACAGAAGGGAAATTATTGCTCGGATTCGGATATCCAAAGATGCTTAATTTTCCGTATGATGCCGATGGAGCAATTGACTTAAGTGTGATGCGCGAAATTCGTCCTGCATACAATGCAAATAAATTGGCTCTGCAATTAAGTATAACAACGCGTTTAGCGCCTTGGCTTCATATGAGTCCGCAAGCAGAAATTGAATATGCTAATTTTGATTGTCCTACCGGAACAAATTTGGGCCAGGGTTGCGGCGATCGCTCGCTGGGAAGCATCTATCGACTAGATAGGGGAATCGTAAACCAATTAACGCTCAAATTATTAACCCTTGTTGATAAGCGTGATAGTCCGATTAAACCCCGTCATGGTTATTCTTTTGAAATGAATGTGGACTTTGGTATTGGCAGTGGAGATTTGACAAGTCAGGAGCAAGCACAAGCCAGTCAAAAAATGGCGATCGGTTATGTTAAAATCATGGCGGGTCTGAATACGTATATCCCTTTGGTCTACCGTTTTGTTTGGAGTTTTAGTGCGAAGTTAGGCAGTATTAATAATTTGATGCCAAATGGGTACATCCCCTTATTTAAACGGTTCTATTTAGGTGGTACGAGCACCGTAAGAGGTTTTTTTGAGGATCAAATTTTACCTGCTGATTCTGTTTCGCAAGGGAATTCTGTTTTAAGTTTGGGTGGTCATTTCTTTGCTTTGATGCGCAACGAAATCCGCTTTCCTATTTATCAAGAGCTTGAAGGTGCGGTATTCCTGGATACAGGTGAGTTATTAGGGGATCTTAACAATTGGTCATTTGGCGATATTAGTATTGGATGCGGTGTGGGTCTTCGCTATCAAACACCGATTGGCCCTCTTTTATTTGATTTAGGTGTGCGCGTGTTAGATAAAAATCAAGCATTAACTTCTCGTTTTTGGGAACTTTTAGGCTTGCACTTTGCAGTTGGATATTAAACTGCTACATAGCGCTTTGGAGATTTACATCAGTGATGAAATCAGTATTAATTCGATGCAGCGTGTTGTCTTTTATGGGTTTATTATCGCTGTCATGTGCGACGCCCTATGGTGATGGGCAATTAAAATATAAAGGGCGTACTAATTACTTGTTACAGTTTGCAAAACCTTTAACGCCACAGCGTATATCAGATGTTTATGATCACACTATTGTTAAGAGCTACCGGGTTAAGTCAGACTGCCAGCCATTTTGTCCCCAAGTAGATGCTTGGCAATATCAATTTAGGGGATCAGACGGGGAACTGATTGTTGGCAGCAAGCCGATTTCTTCTAAAAAAAAATACTGGAAAAATGAACATGAAGCACGTATTTTGGTGGTTTCATTATTTGGGAAAAATCCAATATACCTCAAAGGGATGTTAGATTTTTTTGAAAGTTTGCGTTTTCTAAAAGAGGTAAACCATATTCAAGATCCAGTTTGGGGATATGAAACATTTACTTTTCGCGTTTATGTTCCTAGGCGAAACCCTAAGCGATTAGCATTCCTTGGAGAAATTGGGGGCGCCTTGCCAGAGAGCTATGTGAAACAGCTTTTAGAATTAGGGTGCGAAATTGTTTACGTTGATAATGCTCAGAAGAATGTTAAACTAGACGCTACATTCTGGAGATTCTTGATTGCAGCAGAAGAAATGCCAGAAGGAGAAAAAATACGCTACTTGGTTCGCGATGCCGATTGGAAGCTGACAGCTGGGGAGGCTTTTGCTGTAGGAGAATGGATAGATAGCAACATTCGCTTTCATCGTATGAATTTGAATGGTGCGTGTATTGCACCAGTTACTGCTTCTTTATGGGGCGGTTTTCATGTTGGCAAAGAAAGCCTTTTTGATGATTTGCATACTTTTATCGAGTCCTATCCCTATCGGTTAGAATACGGCGACGATGAGCTTTTTATTAGAGATATTATTTGGCCTCGTATGAAATATAGTGGTTCTGTTTTGACGCATTATGACCTTTCGGGTTGGAAAACTTGGTTTGGAAATCCTTTTGTGGGTAGCTGCGAACAACCAACACAGAAATACTGTGATGCCATCAAGCCAGGAGGAGTTTGTGAAGATCGTTTGCTCCCTGATGACGTGATTTTTCCGGCTGTGGCGTTAGGTATGCGTGCCACTTTGGATGAATTAAAAGCAGATCCAACTTATTTTGATATGCATCTTGAAACGGAAAGAGGCAAGCGTGTCAGAAAAGCTTTGTCTGTAGACCATAAATGATTTATGGTCCAAGCCCGATAAGAATCTAATTTTGTGTATTGACCGTCATGCGGCCTTATCGTAGCCTCACCTTCTTTTCATTATTAAGGAGCCTCATTCATGGCGGACACTCTTCCTCCTGGGCAGTTACCTGTTGGTGTCGACGACAGTAATAAAAAACACATATTGACAGTCAGTATTACCGAAGAGCTTCGGTCTTCTTTCCGCGATTATTCAATGAGCGTAATTGTCGGTCGTGCTTTGCCTGATATTCGCGATGGTTTAAAACCAGTTCATCGCCGTATTTTATATGCCATGTATAAAGAAGGTTTATTATCTTCTAAAAAGTTTAGTAAATGCGCCGGCGTGGTTGGAGAAGTTCTCAAAAAATATCACCCTCATGGCGATAGTCCTGTTTATGAAGCCTTAGTGCGTATGGCGCAGCCTTGGAATATGCGCGAATTGCTCATTGAAGGGCAAGGTAATTTTGGTAGCGTCGACGGCGATCCTGCAGCTGCTTATCGTTATACTGAAGCACGCTTAACTAAACTTGCTGAAGAATTGCTGCGTGATATTGAAAAAAACACGGTTGATTTTACACCTAACTTCGACGGAACCGTCGATGAACCGATGGTGTTGCCTTCCAGAGTTCCCAATCTGCTAGTCAATGGTTCCGAAGGTATTGCTGTCGCTATGGCCACACGTTGCCCGCCTCACAACTTGGGAGAAGTTGTGACTGCATTGCTGGCAATTATTGAAGAACTATACGAAGAAGGTCCAGTCATAGACGATAAGGCTTTGCTGCAAATGGTTCCTGGTCCTGATTTTCCAACAGGTGGTATGATTTGCGGTACCAGTGGTTGCTCGCAAGCTATTTTGACAGGTCGAGGTTCAGTTCCAGTGCGTGGTCGCGCAGTTGTTGAGCAGAATGCTAAGACCAAACGTGAGCAAATTGTTATCGATGAAATTCCATTTCAGGTCAACAAAGCCCGACTCCTCGAACGCATTGCGGAATTGGTGCAAGACAAACGAATCGACGGTATTACCGATATTCGTGACGAGTCTGATCGTGATGGCATGCGTATTGCCATTGATTTAAGACGCGACGCTATGGGCGAAGTTATTTTAAACCAACTTTACCAATTAACGCCGCTGCAATCATCGTATCCTGTAAACATGTTATCGATTTTACACGGTCAGCCCAAAGTGCTCGGACTTCGTGACATTTTGGTTGAGTTTATTGCTTTTAGGCGTGAAGTCGTGACCAGACGTACACGCTATGAACTTGAAGAAGCGCAAAAGCGATTCCATATTCTAGCAGGGCTCATGACTGCTTTAGATGATATTGATCGCGTGATTGAGATTATTCGTTCTTCTTCCAATACCGAAGAAGCAAAAAATAAATTGATTGAGGAAAAATTTATACACGCAATTCAGATTGCGCTTTTTGCTCAAATACCAACGACGCAGATTGGACAGTGGCTAAAGCAAGGACATGCTCAACTAGACGAAACCCAGGCTAGCGCGATTTTGGAAATGCGCTTGTCCCGTTTGGTTGGTCTTGAGCGTGAAAAATTAATCCATGAAGGCCAAGAATTATTAGTGCTGATTACGCGCTTGCAGGAAATTTTAGGAAATCTGAAAGTTTTGATGGGAGTTATCAAAAATGAGCTTCTGGATATCAGAACTCAATTTGCGACGCCACGCAGAACACAGATAATTGGCCATGTCGGCAATCTGACAGATGAAGATTTGATTCCCGAAGAAGATATGCTCGTGACAGTTTCTCATATGGGTTACATCAAACGCGCGCCGTTATCTAACTACCGTGCACAAAGACGGGGTGGTAAAGGTAAACAAGCTGTTGTGGCCAGAGAAGAAGATTTCATTCGAGATGCCTTCGTTGCTTCGACACATGCATACTTGTTGACGTTTACAAGTCTAGGCAAAGTATTTTGGCTAAAGGTTCACGAAGTTCCACAAGCAGGACCGCAGTCGAAGGGACGTCCTATTGTTAACTTGGTGCAGTTGGCAGAAAACGAAAAAGTCCGAGCGATTTTATCGGTACGGCATTTTCCAGAGAAAGAAGAAGAAAGATTTGTGGTCACCGCCACTCGTCGTGGAAAAGTCAAGAAAACTGATTTGTTGGCATATTCGAATCCGCGTTCCAATGGACTGATTGCTTGCGGCATTGAAGAAGGTGATGAGTTGGTCAGTGTTCGCATTACCAACGGTAAACAAGATTTGCTTTTGTCGACCAAAGATGGCATGGCGATTCGCTTCTCTGAGGAAGATGCGCGACCAATTGGGCGGCAATCTGTAGGAGTTCGCGGAATCAGTTTGCGTGAAGGCGACGCTGTGGTGAGTATGGATATTCTTAACGAAAATACCAGCATGCTGACTGTTACCGAGTATGGCTACGGCAAACGCACGAGCATCGATGAGTATCGTAGACAATCTCGTGGTGGCGTAGGGTTGATCACCATCAAAACGGACGAACGTAATGGCGGCGTGGCAGACGCTGTGCAAGTTCTAGAAACCGATACTGTCATGATTATTACCGATGCAGGCACATTGATTCGACTGCAAGCAAGCGAAGTATCGCAAATCGGACGTAACACCAAAGGTGTGCGCTTGATTTCGGTTGATCGTAAGGCTAAAGAACGTGTTATCGCCGTGGAACGTATTGCGGAAGAGGAAGCGGAGGCTGGCGCTGAAGCCGGAGTTGAAGCTGAAGCTGAAGGTTCAGAAGAGCCAGCAGCAGAATAATTGTTGGTTTTAGTCCACTTCATAACCTGCATAGAGTACTTTTTGTCTAGCCGACTCAAAGTGTTTTCGATCTTTCTCTATGTGGGCCATGATGGCATCTGTTGTGGCATTGGCTTCTAACATTTTTCTACAAACATTATCGCCAAAGAGTAAATCGATAGCTAACCGATCAGAAACAAATTCGTAAGCCTCGGTGCGCCAAGCAAAACCATCGAATTGGTAAGCTGCCCACAAAATTGCGACGGCTGTTTTAAGGGGTAAAAAGGCCTCTCGATCAGTGATATGAATTTGCAGACCTCCGCATAATTTCCCTGCATGTTTATCGGACAGCGGCGTGAACCAGCAAGGCCGCAGAATTGTGCCAGGTAAATGACAGCTTTGAGCCAGGTCTACCAAGCGATCGGGATCTGTAATGTAGGAGGCACCAAGTATTTCAAAAGGTCTTGTTGTGCCTCGACCTTCGGAAAGGTTGGTACCTTCCAAAAGACAGGTGCCTGGATAAACGAGTGCAGTTGTTTCCGTGGCCATGTTAGGTGAGGGCAAAATCCAAGGAAGTTTTGTGTCTGAAAAATAAAAATTTCTTTTCCAATTTTCCATCCAGACTACTTCTAAGTCGCAGATGTTTTTATCGAATGCTTTGAAAAAATATGCGAGCTCTCCGAGGGTGAGCCCATGGCGATTGGCCAGTGGATATTCTCCGACGAAAGAAATAAATTCAGGCAATACTTCGTTGCCTTCGACGCTTAAGCCCCCGATGGGATTTGGGCGATCAAGGACCATGCAGGAGATACCAGCCTTTTGGCAACTTTGCATGGCAAAAGCGATGGTGTAAGCGAAGGTATAATAGCGACTACCGATGTCCTGCAAGTCGCAAACCAGGACATCCAGATCTTCTAAATATTCGGGTTTGATAAAAAGACTGTCTTTAGAGTGGCCATAGAGACTGATGATGGGAAGTTTGCTTTTAGGATCGATAAGGGTATCGACAGCTTCCATGTAGTGGGCATTGCCAAAAAATCCATGCTCAGCTCCAAAAAGACTGACCACGTTGATGCCATGTTCCAGGCAGAGCGTAAGGATGTGGCGTAGACGATGATCAACGCTGCTGGGGTGACCAAGCAAGCCAACGCGTTTACCTTGCAGACGTTTAAAATTAGAAGCAACTAAAACATCAAGTCCGGTTTTGACGATTGGTAATTGTTCAGGCATGCTGCGCTCCTCATGATGACCATCGATCACTTCACCCATTTTTGGGATTTATCCTGCCAAAGTGTGCGTGTGCATTCTTTTATGCAATATAGAAACTTGCCGCAAAAAAGCAAGGATTCGGGACTTGTTTTTATCGAAGTAGATGTAGGAAAGAAAATCGCTCTGGAAATGAGTTCGGCGATTCCTATTTTTTCTTGGGGCATTGTTCCTTCTGAAAATTTTGAATGGACGACCGCAAATTGTCAGCAAGTTGTATCGGTTTATGAAAAATACGCCGAGGCTGCCCAAAAAGCAGGTTATCAAATTGCGGTTTTGAGTGCAGATGAAGATGGCCTATTGCATCAGTTGCTTTCACCGCGTTTTCATCAAAATTTATCTTTTCAATCTCGTCTGGAAATTATGCTAAGGTTAATTCAAGCCATCCAGAAATGGATTCCCCGTGTTGGTGTCGCTTTAACGGTTGAAGAACTTTGTCCAGGTGGACTTGATGCCACTGATGGTATTGAAATTGCCTTGGCCATGGAAGCGGCTGGAGTGGCATTTATTTTAGCAAACGCGGGGACACGTGATTTTCCGGCGCTCAAAAATCGCAGGCCAACCAAACTTAAAAATGAAGAAGCCAATTTACCGGATAATCAGGAAGTGAATTTGGCAAGTAGTTTGTGGTTAGTGGGCCGTGTAACCATTCCTGTTTTTGCGCAAAGCGATCGTGTTTTTGTCGATGACATCGCTGGTATTGCTAAGGAATGTGGACTTGCAGGAATCGTAAGTATGAGTGAGCTAATATGATTGCGTTAACAGGACGGGTTTTAGAAGGCGTTTTTTTACGTCGTTACAAGCGTTTTTTCGCAGATGTGCGCTTGAACGATGGCACGGAAATTGTGGCGCATACGCCAAATACCGGCAGCATGAAAGGGCTGTGTGACGAAGGGAATTTGTGTTTGGTCACCTATCAGCCTTCACCCACACGAAAACTGCATTATACTTTGCAGGCCATCAAAGTGAAAAATGCTTGGGTTGGTTGCAACACTAGTTTGCCAAATCCGCTGGTGGCATATGCCATCCAAAATAAACAGATTCCGCAACTATTGGGCTATCAGAAAATCCGCCGCGAAGTTCCTTATGGGCCAGACAATCGCTCAAGGATTGATTTGCTTTTAACTGACCACGAGGACAATAAGCCTGATGTCTTTGTGGAAGTGAAGAATGTGACTTTAAAAGAAGGGGATTTGGCGCTTTTTCCCGATGCCGTGACCAGCAGAGGCCAAAAGCATTTGTTTGAATTAATCAATGAAGTCAAAGCGGGGCATCGTGCGGTCATGAATTTTCTGGTGCAGCGAGAAGATTGCACTGGTTTTTCACCAGCAGAGAAGATTGATCCAGATTATGCCAAAGCTTTGATTCTCGCACGCGACGCCGGCGTTGAGCTGTTGTGTTTAACGGCTCGGATTGATAAGATGGGTGTCCAAATCGTTGGAGAGTTGCCGATCTACCTTTAAGATCAAGACGAGAAAGTCCCAAAATGTATCAAATCACTGAATGCGAAAATACCAAAGCATACCTTGCTATCGAAGGTTTAGAGAATCAACTTTTGCAAGAATTGCCGAGCGAAAAAGAAATTTTTGGCCGTCTGATTTGGGTGAAAGAAGAACTTAAAAATCCTGTATTTTGGTTTGCTAACCAATGGCAAGAAAATTACCAAATCGAGTTTGATTCGATTTCTGATTGTGCCAAGGCGCTATCTTCTATTCAAAAAAATTGGTGGCCCTATTTTTCTGCGCATGCCCGTCGAGGAACTTTGATTCAAGACGCTCTGCCATATATCTCACCCAAACCATTGGTGTTTCCAGGCTCCATGCAAACAACGTACCCACCTCTTGGTTCTTGGACGTTGCTGGGCCCCAACACAGCTTTGGCGTCGCCAGTTTGTAGTAGTCCGCGGCCCCATGGCGAATGGAATTTTGTGGAAGACCGAGTTGGTCCACCGAGCAGAGCTTATTTGAAACTGTGGGAAGTTTTCTCGATGCTGCAAATGTGTCCAAAGCCTAAAGAAAAATGTTTGGATCTTGGCGCAAGTCCCGGTGGTTGGACTTGGGTTTTAACTCAACTGGGTGCGCGCGTGGTTGCGATTGATCGCAGCCCTTTGCGTGAGGACTTGATGACATCGCCACTGGTTCAGTTTCAAAACGGCAACGCCTTTAGTGTGAATCTGGAAGATTATCCTGATACTTCTTGGCTCTTTTGTGATGTGATTTGTTACCCCGAAAAACTATATGAATTTTTTATGCAAAAAGTTTTACCGTCGTCAATTCAAAACGCTGTTTGTACACTGAAGTTTCAAGGCAGCGAGCATTATCCTGTGATTCAAAAATTTGCAGCAATTCCCGGTGGCTCTCTCATACATCTTACCCACAACAAACATGAACTGACTTTCGTTTTTCGAAGGACGGTATAGGTAGGTTGAAAAACTAGATCAATTGGCTATTGTTTGCTATGTTACATTAAATGTATTTAAAGAGTGCTTTTATGAATAAATTAAATTGGTTTTCTTTTGTAGTTGTTTGCCTTTTTTTGTTTCCTGACGCCAAAGCTCAAGGGGCAGAGAAGTATCTAAAAGCAGCGAATCAAAGCAACGCTCGCGCTCAATTCATCCTCGGGCTTGAATATGACCTCGGCCATGGAGTTGCTCAAGATTACAAGAAAGCGATGGAATGGTACCTGAAAGCAGCGAAACAAGGAGACGCGGGTGCTCAAGCCAGCATCGGCGCTCTATACTACCAGGGCCATGGAGTTGCCCAAGATTATAAAAAAGGTATGGAATGGTACCTGAAAGCAGCGAAACAAGGTCACCCTTTGGCTCAATATGGTCTCGGGTCTGCATACTACGAGGGCTTAGGAGTTGCTCAAGATTACAAGAAAGCGATGGAATGGTTCCTGAAAGCAGCAAACCAAGGTAATGCTGAGGCTCAATTTATGCTTGGGGATTTGTATGAAACCGGCAAAGGAGTTCCTCGAGATTACAAGAAAGCGATGGAATGGTACCTGAAAGCAGCGGATCAAGGTTTTCCTGAGGCTCAACGTAACATTGGAAATATGTACAGCGAAGGTTGGGCCGTCCCCAAAGATCCTAAAAAAGCAATTGAATGGTGGAAAAAAGCTGCGGCTCAAGGAGATCTGGCTGCCCAATTGAGGCTTGGGTTGACATACTTCGAAGGCCGGCTTGTTAGTCAAGATTATAAACAGGCTTTTGAATGGTTCCTGAAAGCAAGCAATCAAGGTAATGCCGAGGCTCAACATATGATTGGAGTTCAGTACAATGATGGTTTGGGCGTAATACATGATTATAAAAAAGCCATGGAATGGTATTTGAAAGCAAGCAATCAAGGTAATGCCGGGGCTCAACATATGATTGGAGTTCTTTATGCTAAAGGTTTGGGCGTCACGCAGGATTTTAAAAAAGCAGCGGAATGGTATCTGAAATCGGCGAAGCAAGGCAACGATGAGGCTCAATTTAATCTCGGGGCTCTATACGTCATCGGCCAAGGAGTTCCTCAAGATTATAAAAAAGCGGCCGAATGGACCTTGAAAGCAGCGAATCAAAGCCACGCTCAAGCTCAAAGTAACATGGGATTTCTGTACGGCGGCGGTTTGGGCGTCACGCAGGATGATAAAAAAGGAGCGGAATGGACCTTGAAAGCAGCGAACCAAGGCGATGCTCAGGCTCAATTTAATATTGGAATTCTATACTACTTAGGCCAAGGAGTTCCTCAAGATTACAAAAAAGCCATGGAATGGTACCTGAAAGCAGCGAATCAAGGCCTCGCTCAAGCTGAATACAATCTCGCCATTTTATATTTCGAAGGCTCGGGGGCTGAAAAAGATCTTAAACAAGCTTTTGTATGGTGCGAAAAGGCGGCAAGGCAAGGTTTCCAGCCTGCTATAGACATGCTCCAAGAATTAAAAAAAATAGAGAACCATTAAAACATGAACTAACTTTCGTTTTTCGAAGGGCAGAAATTTTTAAGAGGGCTTATGAAATCAATTAAAATTAGTATGGCTATTTCTGGGATCATTGGTTTAGTCATGCTTCCCATTGCTATTTCTTTTTTATACAACACACATTCCTTTTTGAGAGAGGCGGTAAAAACGGAAGGAACAGTAGTGGATTTTATTTCGAGCCCTTCAAGCAGCGGAGGGTCAGCAACGACCTATGCGCCTGTTGTTCATTTTCAAATACCCGACGGTCGCATAATTGAATTGATATCAGACATATCATCGTACCCTCCCAGCTTCACGATGGGAGAAACGGTCGGAGTTTATTATCTTCCTTCTCAGCCAAAGCAAGCCCGCATTGATAGTTTCTTTTCACTATGGGGCGTGGGGGCAAGTATTGGCGGCATGGGGTTGGTGTTCTGTTTAACCAGCTTTTTTATGTTTCTTATTTCGCGGCTGAACAAACGCAAGGCGGAGTATTTGAAACGCAACGGACAAGCGGTCCAAGCAACGTATCAGGGTGTGGAAATTAATAGTTCATTTACTGTCAACGGCCGCTCTCCTTACCGTGTTGTGACGCATTGGAAAAATCCTGTCACAGGTGAGTTGCATATTTTTAAGAGCGAAAACCTCTGGTACAATCCCGCCGATCATTTGAAGGAACATCAATACATCACGGTCTATCTTGAACTCAGCAATCCAAAAAAATACTGGGTCGATACGAGTGTGCTGCCTAAATTGGCAAATTCTTAATCGAGAACTTCCCAAATAGAGAAACGTCGAGCTTACTTTCGTTTTTCGATGGATGCTCTAATTTGCACTGAATGGACAGCTAAAATAAACTTGACAATATCTGCAATTTTGATAATATATATCTTATGTCAAAAGCGCCTGCTGCTCTTTCTTCCATGCCACCTGTCGCTTTAGAAGCCCTAAAACGACTAGGTGAAGATCTGGCTATTGCAAGGGTGCGTCGCCGAGAATCACAACGGGTATGGAGCCAGCGTTTAGGTGTCTCCGTTCCCACACTCATCCGATTAGAACAAGGCGATCCTGGGGTCAGTATGGGTATTTACGCAACCGCTTTGTGGCTCATCAGCCGCACACCGGCACTTGCACAATTGGCCGACCCTCAACATGACCGCGGAGCCTTAGAACTTGATATCCGAAAAGCCCTTCGACAACACACACGCAGGAAGAGAAGGCATGACTAAAAATTGTTACCAACCTGTCGACCAGCTGTTTCTCTGGATGCTAACTGAGCCCACAAAGCCCATATTGATTGGCGAGCTCAACATGGTTCGCCACGTACGCGGTGTCTCGCTACGTTATGAACAGTCATGGAGAGAAAACGGATTTGCTTTAAGTGAAGATTTACCTCTAGAAGGCCAAGACGAATTTTTTCCAACTGTGCAAGATACAGCCGTGGGAGCTATCGATGACGCAAGACCCGATCGTTGGGGTGAACGCGTGATTAGGCTTATCGATAAACCGCTAAGGCTGTCCCTGATGGAATACCTATATTTCGCCGGAGATAATCGATTTGGAGCCCTCGGTGTTTCTCTCTCCAGAGATAAATATGAACCTTGCGACAAAAATCCACTGCCATTTTTAAGCGATATTGAGACAATTGAACAACTGGTTCAAAAAGTGCTGGCCAATGAGCCTATCCCTGAGGAGCAAAAACGACTCATCTCTGCAGGTGTCAGCATGGGTGGAGTTAAACCTAAAGCGTTGCTTAATATTCAGGGTGAGCCTTGGGTGGTTAAGTTTTCCGATGGTGACCCAATCGATACTCCCTTAATAGAACATGCTTCCATGACACTCGCTGCTTTGGCAGGCATTCGAGTGGCCGAGACAAAAACGATTCGCATGAACTACGGTCACGCGGTTGCCATCAAACGCTTTGATCGCATCAAGAACCAGCGTGTACACACTCTTTCCGCTTATGTGGCATTGAAAGCAGCAGCCGAGCCATTTGGCTACCCTGAATTAGCCTTGCTTTTACGACGACGTGGACCTAGTAAAAACAGTACTAATTTAAAACACATGCACGAACTATTTCGCCGCATGGTATTCAATATTTTGATTGATAATACCGACGATCATGAAAAAAATCATGCGCTCTTGGTTAATGCAGAACAAGAATATGAATTATCACCTGCTTACGACATACTGCCTTCTGGGCAAGCGTTGGGTTACCAACAAATGCGTGTCGGCACAGAACAGGCAGACTCTACAATCACTAATGCTCTATCGCAGTGCGAACTATTTTCCTTAAGTCAAGAAGAGGCCAGAGCAGAAACTCTTAGAGTCATCAAAGTCATTAATACTTGGAAAGAACACTTTAAAGCCTGTGGCGCTTCCCCCCGTGATATTGAAATGCTCGAAGAACAAATTGATAGGCCGTTCTTGAAACAACAAAGACAAACATGAGCTAACTTTCGTTTTTCGAAAAAGCTTATCTTGTTAGCTCTTCCCAATTTTGCTTTGCAATTTTAGCTGCATCGCCCTGTAAGATAGGTGCTGTAAAAATTCCGCCTATTAAAGGAGCGCTATCTTCAAATTCGATTCTTCCCTTTACAATGTAGTTATCGTATTCAAAATTCTTAAGAGAAGCCACCTTGCTTAATTTGTCAACGTTGACACCTTCCGATTGTGTCCGCACCCAGAAATTAATAATATTTCCTTTATTATCAAAAGTCATAAATAAGCTATCATGTTTTTTAAAGGCATCTATAATTTTATCTTTTTGCATGATATTGAAATCATTTAAGTCGCGTCCCGGATCAATGCTGATCCAGGTCATCATGACATGGATTAATCTTAAATCCGCACCGCTTTCGTCTTTTTTGTCTTCAATGTATGAAAAGATTGTCCCATCTGGGTTAAATGAGAAATTTTTTAGATTGCTTTCGAACTGTACGCTGCCAAATTGGCAAGATGAGCCAAGTGTGGTCAAGAAAAAAAGAACGGCGACAAGTTTTTTCAGCATAAGCTTTAAGTTTCCTTTTAAGGATACCAATTTTTAAGTATTGTGTTGACCGTACCAAATCGTTTATCATGTTCCTGTTTAAACAACTAGTTACTTATGGATATTATGAATAAGAAATTTCGCCACCAGTCAAAATCACAACAAGAATCAACTTTGATTGAAGGCATTGCCAGAAGAAATCCGAAAGGTTTTGGTTGGCTAGAAACAGACAACGCAAGAAGAGAAGGCATTTTCATACCGCCACGCGAAATGATGTTGCTGATGGACGGTGACAAAGTTCGTTGTCGTCTCGAACCCAATCCTAAGGGGCCTGTCGCCTACATTGAGCAAATTATTGAGCATGCCAAAGCAGTTGTGATTGGTACGTTTTACAGAAAAAAACGAGATGAAATTGTTGAAACACAAGGACAAGCACTTGCTTCTCCTGTCGTGATTCCTCCCCAATTTAGAAACGACACTCGTTTAATTGACAACGGTACTTTGGTGGAAATTGAGATTACCAGATATCCGGGTAAAGGTCTTCAAGCAGAAGGTCGCGTCGTGCGCGTGCTTGGAAAGCAAGGCGACTTCGTCTCAGAAGTTGAAGTGCTGTTATCACAAAGTAAAGCATTGCGTAGCTTTACACCTGCTGCTCACATGCAAGCCCATACGTTTGGAGAAAATCCTAGCCCTCAAGACATGAAGAATCGACGTGATTTAACCAGCGTCGCGCTTTGTACTATTGATGGCGAGACTGCCAAAGATTTCGATGACGCCGTTTATGCTTGTTATGAAGGTGATGCCATTTGGGTAACTGTGGCGATTGCCGACGTGAGCCATTATGTTGCTCCTGGTTCTGCTATTGATGTAGAGGCATTTGCCAGAGGCACGAGTATTTATTATCCGGGACATTGTATCCCCATGATTCCTGAAGAATTATCTAACGGTTTATGCTCATTGAAACCAAATGTTCCTCGTTTGTGCATGATTGTGGAAATGTTGATAACAAAATCTGGTGCGATTAAAAAAGTACAATTCGACGAAGCGGTTATGCATAGCCAGGCACGCTTAACTTACAATCAAGTGCAAGCATACGTCGATGGTGACTTTAAAGCCATGCGTGAAATTCCAGAACAAGTTGGAAAAAGTCTTCAAGTGCTTTGGAGTGCTAGTCGTGCCTTGCGTAAGGCGCGGCAAAAACGTGGTGCGCTTGATTTTGATGCGGCTGAAAGTGTGGTCGCTCTCGATGATTCTGGCGAACCCATTGCAATTAATCCTATACTAAGGCTAGAAGCGCATCGAATGATTGAAGATTTAATGGTTGCCGCCAATGAATCAGTTGCTCAGCATTTAGAAAAGAAGGGTTGGCCTACCATTTTTCGTATTCACGAAGAGCCGCAGGCTGAAAAGTTAAAAGCATTCTTAACGCTTGCTCAAAGCATGGGCGCTATTTCTCCTGCAGATGTGAAAGAATTGCAAAGAGAAAAAATAGAACCAAAAGCTTTGGCTAAAATCATTGAGCGTTTTCAAGATCATCCGGCCAAAGGCGCATTGGATACGTTAATGCTACGTTCCATGATGCAGGCGCGCTACAGTGCCGAAAATGTAGGACACTTCGGACTTGCTTCTAAAAGTTATTTGCATTTTACTTCGCCTATTCGTCGTTATCCAGATTTGAGTGCGCATCGTGTTTTGCGTCTTTCGATGCTTCGTAAAAAGAAGCTGAGTGAAAGCGAAACCATTGCCATGACTGAAGAAATGGAAAAGATAGCAGCACAGTGTAGCGAAAAAGAACGAAAAGCTGTTGAATTGGAGCGGCAAATCAATTCGTTGCATGCGGCTTGGGTCATGCAAGACAAAGTTGGTGAAGAAGATATAGGGACCATCACAAGCTGTACAGACTTTGGTTTATTTGTCAGACTTTCTAAGTACCACGTCGAAGGATTGGTGCATGTTGCTCACTTGAGCAAAGAACATATGCATTTTGATGCAGATCAAATGCGATTGGTTGAAAAAAGTACGGGACGAAGTTTCAAAATCGGCGATAAGCTAAAAGTACGCGTTTTGTCGGTTAACGTGGCGAAGCGCTTTATTGATTTAGGGCCAGTCCTTGGAAAAGATCAACCAAAGGAAAAAGATCGTGGAAAAAAAAGCAGAGGGCGATCACGTCGAAAGTCATAAAAATGCTGGCCCGCTTTGGGCCGATTTACATGCTGAGTCCCATTGTCTTATTTCTGATGAAAATTTAATGGCTGGCGATGAGCAAACTGAGCCCGGCATGGTGGCTTGTGAAGAAGTAAGCGTTCTCGCCACCGAAGTCGTCATGCCCCCGGAGTTGTTATGCCAGCCCAGGCACGAAAAAGACAAAAACCCCAAACTGAAAATAGGAATGGCCGTCATGATCATGATGGGTATTGGTGTATGGTCATGGATTTTAACAAAAAATCACAAAGGGGCACCGCTTAGCTCTAGAGAAGTTCAAGTGCAAATTGCTGGCCAAACATTAATGGATAGCACGCCGGTTCTATTGCCCATGAAAATGATTCAAGAAAAGGTAGTTTTTCATGTCGATATTAATCAAAGACTACGCGAAACGCTTCGCTATATGAATTTAGGAAGGCAGGCATTAAAAGAACGATACATGGCAAAAGCCATCGAAAATTTCGTACGGGCAAAGCAAATTTTAAATGGTCTTCCATACACGAAAGCAAATTTTTTGCACAGTGAACTTAATGCGTTGCATGCCAATGCTCTTTACTGGCAGGGATTTTTAGCTTTGCAAAAAGAGAATCAGTGTCAGGCTAAAGCCTACTTCGTCGGGGCGCAAGTCATGGCGCCTCACGATCGAAAAATTCAGGATCGCCTCAAGGAAATTTCACCGTCATTAAGATGTTAAAAATTGATAAAACCGTTCGGCTTTTCCATTAGATGCAAAAAATTGAGATAGTGCCTATGTTTTTTTTAATGCTTTGGTTTGGAGCTTGCCCAACAACGAGCTCAGTAAAAATTTTACCCGTAACCGAATGAGCCTCCCAGGTATTTAAAGGTGAGCCGGCGGAAATTCTTCCGATTGCAAAAATGGAAGGTTTGTTGGTGCTATAGACAGTCGGACCAAACCCAACCATGACAAATGAAACAATACGCAGAGAACTTACCCAGAAAGCCTTAATCGTCAGTGCTATATCAACCAAGAGACAGTGTTAGCAAACCACCGCATTGTTTTTAAGTGTTGCATTTCGAAGTTGACTTGGCCATATTATTCCGAGTAGAAGTGTTTTATTAAAATTACACAAGGAGTATCAGATGAAAACAAATACCACGTTGTTTGTTTTTTTAATGAGTTTAAGTATGTCCTTTAGTAATAATGTAGCTGCAACTATAACCGGAACCTATAGGTATGAACATAGTAGCTTGTCTGGTGGCTGCAACGCTGGCGCTAAGGAGCAGTTATTAAAAACTGCCCAGCAAGAAGCTATAAGGACATGTCAAGGCCACCATGGTACGGTTACAAATATTGGTTCTATGTATAAAGAAGGCGGTGCCGTAAATGCGAAAACTTGCATTATCTTTGGTATATATGATTGTTCCACCAACAATAAACCAAAAAGCTGGTATGGGTGTAGTAACTGCAAAACCAACACAGATAGAGAATCAGAATTAAACAATAAAACTGGTGGATTTAGTAGAAGCGTTCCTGCGTTACCAGAAAATGCTGCATGGAATGATTTATGCACTGCTATGGGAAAGAAATGCATAACAGTTATTGATTGGAAAGGAACTACACAAGGTTGTGAAAGTTGGGCGTTGGATGGTAGCCGTGCTGTATTATGCGAAGATCTATAATCAACTTTTTTCAGTAAAGTTAAGGATTAAATTTATATGACGAATAAAAAGACCAACATTTTGTTGGCCTTTTTTTTAATGCCGTAAAAATGTAGGCAGCTTTCAGCGTCGTCCTTTTTTACCTCGTGGGTCATCCACGACCTCAAGCGGCAATTCTTTGAGACGCTTGTGCAAAACGCCATAAGCCGGTCTGTTATTTCCAGTCATTCATTTTTTCTTCCTTAAATCACTTGTAAATTCGACGACCAGAAAGCATTATAACCCTGGCCTTATTACGCTTTTAGTCACAACTGCGGGGGCTGCTAATGAACTGAACGAACCAGGAAAAGATATTTTCTTCTGCACAAAGGATTTAGAGTCTTTTCAATCGAGTCCCGCCTCTGTGACAGGTGGTAACAACGATAACCCTGGCACTGAGGATAGCATGCAGGTCCACTTCCCTCTGAACAATGATAAGCATAATGCTTTCAATCTTAGACATTGCTTTGTTGCTTTCGCAATGGTTGAGAAAATAGAGGGCTCTCTCGGCTGTTAGCAAGCGTTCTTGCCCCTAAAGTCGTCATGCCTGCGCTGGCATGACAACAGAAAATCTAAACCGATGTTAAAAATTGATAAAACCGTTCGGCTTTTCCATTAGATGCAAAAAATTGCGCATTGGCTTTTTGAAAAAGTTCGAGCAAAAAATGTTCAGCATTTTGGTAGTGAAGGGACGTCGGGATTTCTAGTTCAACTTCATAGTGAATGATTTCTGATTTAAATGTTGTCTCATCCATTTCCAGTAAAAATTCATTTTGGGCAATTGCGACGGGAATGCAAGTGCGCTGATTGGTGAATGAACCAATCATTTGCAAAGGTTTGTTTGAGCTCAGAATACTAATCTGTTTACAGAGAAATTCTCGCGTTCTTATTTTTTTGGAATCATTGGCTGCTGACTGAGCAAGCAAGTAATCGAGTGGCGAGCACTTTTGTTCAAGCAATTGTCTGGCAATCGTTTCAGGAATGTCGTCTTCGTATTCTAACTTGATTGACATGCTTTTTTGATTTTTTGCTGCTTTGGGATCATTTCCTTTGATGCATAAAATAAAGCGATCGTTTTCATAGCGCAAACGTATCGCTAAAGAATTTGCTCTTAAAATGAGATCTGAGGTGTCAAAAAAATAATTATTTTGCTTAAGTAATAGAAAATCTTTGGCTTGGCTTATGCTCATTGCAGTTTCTTTCACGCGCTGAAATGTGTTTGCGTCATGGAAGCGGTATTTCAGTTCGATTTCTTGATGAAGTTCTTGATGCAAATGGGGCATATGGGGATTGTTCCGTTTAATTATTTTGTTATCTTGTCAGCTTTATTTGTGCTTGTCATGAGTGTTATCAGTTTGGCACCGCGTTCATTTTTATAAGGGGAACAATCATGGGTTTTCGCATCGAAACCGATAGCATGGGAGAAGTCAAAGTTTTAGCCAAAGCATATTGGGGGGCGCAAACCCAGCGCAGTTTACAGAACTTTAAAATTGGTCAGGAACATTTTTCTCTCGATTTTATCCATGCCTATGCTTTGGTGAAACAAGCAGCTGCCCAAGTAAATGCAGATCTAGGGGAGCTAGATGCCAAAGTCGCTGCCTGGATTAAACAGGCAGCTCAGGAAATAATTGATGGTCGTCACGACGATCAGTTCCCCTTGGTGATTTGGCAAACTGGTTCTGGCACGCAGACCAATATGAACCTAAACGAAGTGATTGCCAATCGCGCTATTGAAATAGCGGGTGGCAAGATTGGGAGTAAAAAACCAGTTCATCCCAATGACCATGTCAACAAAAGCCAAAGCACAAACGATACTTTTCCCACTGCGATGCATGTCGCTGCTGTTCTTTCTATTCATCAAAAATTATTGCCGGCGATCGATCAGTTAATCAAAACATTTGATGAGAAAGCCAAGACGTTTCATCATGTGGTTAAAATGGGACGAACGCATTTGCAAGATGCCACGCCGATTACTCTAGGCCAAGAAATTGGTGCTTGGTCTGCCCAATTGCGCGACGCCAAAGAGGCGATTGAAGCTGTGGGTCCTAAGATATGCGAATTGGCGGCGGGTGGAACAGCCGTGGGGACAGGATTAAATGCGCATCCTGAATATGCAGTTAAAATTGCAAAGCATCTTGCCAGACTAACTGGTTATAGTTTTACTTCTGCAAAAAATAAATTTGCGGCGCTCGCCTCACACGATGCCTTAGTATCGTTGTCGGGTGCTTTAAGTGTATTGGCTTGTGCACTGATGAAAATTGCTAACGACGTGCGCTGGCTGGCCAGTGGTCCTAGAGGTGGCCTTGGTGAATTGATGATTGCAGAAAACGAACCAGGTTCTTCGATTATGCCAGGCAAAGTAAATCCGACGCAATCTGAAGCAGCAACAATGGTTTGTTGCCAAGTAATAGGCAATCATACGACGGTCATGATGGCGGGTAGCCAGGGTAATTTTCAATTAAATGTTTACAAGCCTGTGATTATTTATAACGTGTTGCAGTCAATTCGAATTTTAGCCGACGTGCTGGTGAGCTTTGATGAACATTGTGCACGTTCGATTGAGCCTAACTTGAATCGATTAAAAGAATTGAAGGACAAGTCGCTCATGCTCGTGACAGCGTTGGCACCTTATATTGGTTACGATCAAGCAGCCCATGCTGCCAAAAAAGCCCATCAAGAAAACAGCACACTGAAAGAGGCAGTTTTATCGATGGGTCTCATGACTTCTGAAGAATTTGATGAGCGAGTTAAACCAGAAAGCATGGTTGGTAATTAGGATGCTTTCAGGTTTTGGTTAAGAAACTTTTCCTGCTTAAAGCACGAGAGAGTTTGTGAAAATTTCAGTCTTTGTGCAGCGGGCAGATAGTTGTTTGAGCACAACCCGTCGTACCAGTTAATATGTATGGCGAACGATGCTTGCATTCCGCTGACAATGAAGGGGTTGGGTTATAACATTCCTGTGTAACCTTATTCTCATCAATGTAGTAGCAGCACGCTGGATGCTCATTCGGATTCGTTGTCTTCTCATCACTCAGTTGGTTTTCTCCATTTGGTGAGCAAGCGCCTACAACCATCATGAGTAGCGATAACGCTAATATTTTTTTAATCATTGCTTTTACCTCTGACTGGGTTTTATGTCTTTTAGTTTAACACAGAGCCAGTAGGCGGCGCAAGCATGTGTCGGTTTTAGTGTACGACTTTAGGGTAAGGTCTGGAATCATATAAGAAAATTAATAAAAAAATATATGGTTTCTCTTAAGATTTGAGGGAACCCTGCGGGGGTTTACAAAGGCCTATATTACTTTTAGGACAGGGTGTCTCTGTCCAACTAACATTACTGTCGTTGTAAAACTCGCATTTGTGACGCGAAAAAATAGTTTTACTGCAAAACTGGTTTGCATTTTGACAGCACTTTGAGTGTAGTTCTGTCGCAAAACTGTTCTCATCGTTTTGTGAACATGCACCTAGAACTGTCATGAGTAGCGATAATGTTAATATTTTTTTAATCATTATTTCTACCTTTTACTGGGTTTTACATCTTTAGTTTAACAAAGATCCAGAAGTTGGTGCAAGCATGAGCCAGTTTTAATTTTGATGATTTAAGAGATTTTTGAATTCTGACGCCGATACTCTAATTGCAAAAAGGCCTCTTAAAAAAGAGACCTTTTCATTTTATCAAGACCGCAGATTAAAGTTGGTCTTTAAATGCGCGAGCTGGACGGAAACCAACGGTACGAGAAGCTTTGATTTTGATTTCTTCTCCAGTACGTGGATTGCGACCTGTTCTAGCTTTGCGTGAACGTACAACGAAAGTACCAAATCCAGGATAAGAAAATTTCTCATCGGCTTTGATGCTTTTTTGCATGGCCTCAAATACCGCGTCAATAATATCTGCACCTGCTTTTTTGGTCAGACCATCTTGGTTCTTGCAAACAAAATCTACTAGTTCTGTCTTTGTCATTGTCTATTTCTCCTTTTAAAACTATTTATCCATCGTTGTTTGTTAAATAACAAACAAAGGTGATAGGGCCTCGATACTTGCTGAATGTCTTTTAGCCAGTAACTTAAACCTTCTCTTCATCTGTTGTCCGATATGCTATCAATCGTCAACTGAAAATATACAAAAACCACAAAATTGTGTAATTTTTTTAAAAAAAAGAATGGCCGGACATTATTTTCTCTGGGTGTGATTTGAAAACAGGTATTATTGTTTCGCATTTTGGCGTTAAAGTTTTGGTAGAAGATACACATGGAGTGCGTCTACCTTTTCATGTTGCGCGTAATTCTGGTCATGTTGTAGGTGATTTTGTTGACTTGGGATCGCCGCGTTTAAGGCGTTTGCCGAGGAGAAATGAACTTTCTAGAAAAGTGCATGCAAAAACCCAGGTGATTGCTGCCAATTTGGATGCGATTGGCATTGTCACTGCTGTGATCCCAAAAACCCCGAGAACATTTATTGATTTGGTAGTGGTTGGTGCTTTGAGTCAAAATATAAGGCCATTGATCATCGTCAATAAATCTGATGAGCCAGACACCGCTCAGTACTACCAAGATTTGTGTACAACATTCGATGATGATATTTCTATTTTTGATGTGAGCGCAAAAAAGGGTGATCACATTGCTGAGCTTTGTGACTTTCTGACAAAAATAGGGCGTACAGCGTTTGTCGGCGTATCAGGAGCTGGAAAAAGTTCTTTAGTGAATGCGTTGCTGCCAAATGCCTGTCTTTCGATCGGTTTGATTGATGCTAGCAATCAGCACGGACAACATATGACAACGGTTTCGACTTTACTAAAACTACCTGGTGGTGGCGAGTTGATTGATACGCCAGGCATTAGAGATTTTGAACCTGTCGATGTGGCACCTTTGCAATTGGCGCAGTATTTTTTGGGATTTGAGAAAATTTTGCAAGACCCGTGCAAATTTCGTAATTGCTTGCATCTCAATGAACCAGAGTGCTCAATCTTAGCAGCTGTCAAAAGTGGAAAAATTAAAAAAGATCGTTACGAAAATTATGTTCAGATGATGAAAAATCTTTAAGGAAAATATGTCGTGAAATTCAATTTATGGTTTTTTCTCGCTGGAATTTTTGGTCTGAGCGCATTGATTTTTGATGCTTTTGGATCCCATGCCTTATCAAGTTGGCTGGCTTTATCGCCCGAAGATATGAGTCTTGTCAAACAATCTTGGCAAACCGCAACCAAGTACCAATTGGTGCATGCTTTGTTGCTTGTGTTCTTTGCTGGTATGACTTTTGAAAAAAAACAGTGGAACCTTACCTGGGGAAAAATCTTCATCGTGCTGGGTGTGATTTTATTTTGCGGTGGGATTTATGTGAAAATATTAACAGGCATGACTTGCTTTGGACAAATTGCTCCCTATGGAGGCGGTTGTTTGATGCTGGCCTGGGTCTGCTTAATTGTGACAGCGTTTCGAACTGGTAACCGGTAAGCTATGCTGCATTAGGTGGGTTAATTTGCTTTTCCATCACGACAGTTGGAGGTTCTTTTTTTAAAACAGCCCGTTCGTTTAGGACGATTTCTTGAACACCTTTTTGGCTTGGTGTATCGTACATGACGTCGAGCATGGCATTTTCCAAAATGGTGCGAAGGCCTCTGGCTCCAGTTTTACGTTTTAGCGCTTCTTTAGCCACTGTTTTTAAGGCTTCATCGGTAAAACGCAAAGAAATTCCATCCATTTCCATGAGTCTTTTGTATTGCTTTGCTAATGCGTTTTTCGGTTCAGTTAAAATTTGCACCAAAGTCTCTTCCGATAGATCCTCTAATGTCGCGGTGACAGGAAGCCGGCCAATTAATTCAGGAATAAGGCCAAACTTGAGAAGGTCTTGTGGCTGGACTTCTTTGAAATAGTCACTCGATGATTTATCGCTTTTTCCACGTACTTTGGCACCAAAGCCCATTGTTTTTTGGCCTACGCGTTGCTCAATAATTTTTTCCAGACCTGAAAACGCACCGCCACAGATAAAAAGAATTTGAGAAGTGTCTACCTGTAGAAATTCTTGCTGCGGATGTTTGCGACCACCTTTAGGAGGGACGTTGCAATTGGTGCCTTCGATTAATTTAAGCAAGGCTTGCTGAACGCCTTCGCCTGAAACATCGCGCGTGATGCTGGGATTTTCACCTTTTCGAGTAATTTTATCAATTTCATCGATGTAGACAATTCCGCGTTGCGCTTTTGTGATGTCTCCATCTGCTGAGTTCAGCAAATTGACAATCATATTTTCGACATCTTCTCCGACATAACCTGCCTCAGTCAAACTCGTGGCATCGGCAATTGTGAATGGTACTTTCAAAATACGTGCTAAAGTTTGGGCAAGCAAGGTTTTGCCAGAACCGGTAGGCCCAATAAGCAAGATGTTGCTTTTTTGCAGTTCGACGTCTGAAGTGTCAACTTCGCTAAAAATGCGTTTATAGTGGTTGTGCACGGCAACAGACAGCGTCTTCTTGGCATGCTCCTGACCCACAACATATTTATCGAGGATGCTTTTGATCTCTGCTGGTTTTAGTAAGCTGATTTCATCTGCTGGCGAAACGTCGCTAATGAGTAAATCTTCAGCAATGATATCGTTACAAAGAGCAATGCACTCCTCGCAGATATAAACAGAAGGACCGGCCACCAACTTCCTAACTTCTTTTTGAGATTTACCACAAAAAGAGCATAAAAGCGCACTGTCATCACGTCTGCCTACCATGGTCTATCCCACCTTTACTGTTTCATGCCTGGTAACAATTCTGTCCACGAGACCATAAGCAATGGCTTCTTCTGCACTTAAGTAATAATCTCGGTCTGTATCTTTTTCGATTTGTTTGAGTGGTTTGCCTGTGTGTCTGACCAAGATGTCATTTAAAAGTCGTTTAATTTTTAAGATTTCTCGGGCCTGGATTTCGATATCGGTTGCCTGTCCTTGAGCGCCGCCCAAAGGCTGATGAATCATGACGCGGCTGTGGGGCAAAATAAGACGTTTGCCTTTGGTGCCTGCAGATAAAAGCACAGCTCCCATAGAAGCACATTGCCCAACGCAAACTGTTGAAACATCGCTGCGTACATACAACATGGCGTCATAGATTGCCAAACCGGCAGAGACCGAACCGCCGGGAGAATTGATGTACATGGTGATGTCTTTTTCGGCATCTTCGCTTTCTAAAAAGAGCAATTGGGCCACAACAGAATTGGCGACTTGGTCATCAATGGCGGTTCCCAAAAAAATAATCCGATCTTTTAAAAGGCGTGACCAAATATCGTAAGCACGCTCGCCTCTGGGGGTCTGCTCGATTACTGTTGGTGGGTAGTATGTCATGTAAGCTCCTAAAAGATGAAAAATTATAACATTACTTTATTCAAAAACTGGCCTTGTTCGTCCAACTCATAAATGATGGGCGATCCCGTCGGTATTTCGACAGAAACCACATCTAAATCGCTTAGATGTTCAAGCTCTTTTATGAGCCCTCGCAGCGAATTTCCATGCGCTGCCACCAGAACTGTTTCTTTTTTAAGCAAGCAAGGCAATATGGTGCTTCGATAATAAGGTAAAACTCTATCGCAGGTATCTTTTAAGCTTTCACCATTTGGGGGCCTGATATCATAGCTACGCCTCCAAATCTGGACTTGTTCTTCACCGAATTTGGTCCGCATTTCATCTTTGTTTAAACCTTGCAAATCACCATAATGACGCTCATTTAAAGCAGGCGAACAGGCCAGGGGGAGTGCGATTTTCCCAATGATATCTAAAACAATTATGGCTGTTTCAATGGCTCTTTTTAATGTTGAAGTAAAAGCCCTGTCGATTTTGAAATGTTTTAATTTCTGGCCAGCCACTTGAGCTTCTTTGACTCCAAGTTCGCTTAAATCAACATCTTCCCAACCTGTAAAGCGATTTCCCGCGTTCCAAACAGACTGACCGTGTCTTAATAAAATAAGTTGGCTCATGGCATACTCTTTGAACTATCGCTGCATTGCAGCTTCAGTGAAATCATTTGGAGACAATTTGGCTTTAGGATCGATATTGTCAACCGTGATAATGGTACTGCTTTTCGTTTGCAGATTTTTCATTTCAATATCAACGGGCACGAAATTGCCTTCAATTTTTTTAAGTTTACGCACTTTTAGGACTTTTAGAGGTTGACCGGCTTTATCGAAAAAGTCGATTTTGGCTGCAATCGATTGCGCTTTTTCAATATAAAGGAGGAGCTTTCCATAAGGAGATTCTGCCATTTTGGGTGTTACTTCGATAACATAAACAGATTGACCGCCTAACTGCTGATCGGGTAGTTTTTTAACAGAGACGTCATCTTTCTTATCGCTAGGATAGGGTAGCAAGTCGGCATATATAAAATCAGACCCGAAAAAAGAACTTGTGGCATTCCCTGCTGCGATGCGACGAACTGTTTTGGCTGCTGGCACATAGACATATTGATCAGGTAGTTGACCCTTTCTTTCTTTCACCAAGAAAGCTGTTCCTTTGAGGTCGGCAGGTTTGAGGAATTTGATTAGGTACTGCAACAGATTTTCTTTTTCGCTGAGGGCTTTAAAAAGAAGCACTCGCTCTTTTTTATGGCCTTCAGAACTGGTAATCAACATATTGATGGTCGCTGTGCCTTGGGAAGTTCCGAACATGGATTTGGCAAAAGCCTTCTTTAAAATAGCGTCAGTCTCATCAACTGCGGCAGCCATTTTTGGAACATCTTTTCCAAAGGCAAAAAATCCTAACAGACCGAAAACAAAAACAATTGATAAGAGCAAAATACGACGCATCGAATACCCCTTTAATAGTTCAGAAACTTCTCATATCACAGACTCGCCAGGACTACCAAGTTAGTTCAAAATGGTGTCAAGGATAAAAAAATCTTGACGGTGCCCTGTTGGGAGTGATAATCATTTAGATAAAGCGAATTTAAACCAGGTGGTTTTGACTTTTTCATTCAATCTTAGGTTTGCGTTTTTTATTTTTGCACGTTTCCCTCTTTTAAGCGATGACGTGCACAGAGTTTGCTATTCATTATTTTTCTAAAACATCATGGAGAACATCTGCTTATGTCCCAAGGGCATCTTGATCGATTTTCGAATGCGCTCGATACAAAAAGAGTTCGAACCAACGGCTCATCAGGATCTGCATCTCCTAATAAAGCCAGCCAAACGAAAAACACCACATATGAGAAATATAAAGCTTCCTTGCATGCTTTTTTCGACGGAAAAGCACCATTGCCAGAGCATATTCGTTCTTTGTCTCCAGGAACTGAAACAGAAAGTGTGCAGGTTGTAACTTCTCATCTCCCAAGCGATCAGGAGACTGTAGAAGCAGAAAAAAAATCTGTAGAACGCTTACCTAGACGGCGATCAATAGCATGTGCTCCGACCTATGATGTTTTCATTGAAGCCATCAAAAGATCAACAACTCCAGATGAAATTACCCGAACTGTTGACGCTCTTTTTGAAGCAGAGCATCCGTTGCCGGCTGACGAAGATATTTTATCCAAAGGTCTTTCTCATCGAGATGAAGACGTGGTGCTTCATATTTTGCAAACCCTTGAGCAGCTGTTAGCTTCGCAGCCAGTCAAAAGCCCTCGATTACTAAAGACACGTATTGAAAATGCTGCGTTGCTAACATCCTCTGTTCAAGTCAAAGCACTTTGTAAGTCTCTTCGAGAATTGGTTATTAATTAATCTGAGTTTTGTTTAAGTGAGCAATGCAAGCGGTCTTAAATCTTTCTTTATTATTTCCCGATACAAAATCGGCTGAAGATTAAATCCAGAACGTCTTGATTAATGGACTTTCCAAGAAGTTGATCGAGAGCTTCACCTGCAACGCGAAGTTCAGAGGCCACTACTTCGTCGACTTCGCTTATTTGAAATGCATTTCGTGCCAGCAAAAGTGAATCGTGAGCAAGCTGCACTTGGATTTTTTGTCGTTCTCTTGTCAGTAAAATTTCTTGTTGTCCCGAACCATCTTTCATTAATAAATGCGATACCTGCTCGTGCAATTCTTTTATGCCCACACCTGTTTTTGCCGAAATAAAGACAATATTTTTTTCAAAATCACCATGCTGTGTTTGCAATAAATCTGTTTTGGTAAAAACTTTTAACACAGGCGCTTGGATTGTTTGGAGGAGCGATTCTAAATAGGCTTGCTTGGAGGCATCTTGATCGGTGGCATCAACAAGCCATAAAATTGCATCTGCGCGTTCCAGTTCATGGTGTGCTTTTTCGATGCCCAGTGCTTCGACAGTTTCGGCTACTTGCACATCACGAATACCTGCCACATCGATGAGTGATACCGGGATGCCGCCAATCACCCAAGCAGCTTCGACGACGTCTCTGGTGGTTCCAGGTAAATGATGGACCAAAGCGCGTTCTTGACCTAACAAAGTGTTAAGCAACGTCGATTTTCCCGCATTAGGCAGGCCAAAAAGTAAAACGCGTGCCCCTTCGATCATTTTTTGACCAAGTTCTGCGCCATCCAATAATTTTTGTAAAAGTTGAGCAGAATTTTCCATGTCTAAAAGCAAACGTTCTTTTTGTTTTTCACCTAAATCTTCATCGGGAAAATCGAGTCTTGCTTCCATTTCACAAAGCACATCGACAATGCAAGTTCGGGCAGGTTGCAAAAATTTTCCCAAGCCACCTTTGACATTACGCAAAGCCACTTGAGCAGCTTCTTTAGAGCGTGCGCTAATCAAATCGCAAACAGCCTCGGCTGCGCATAAATCCATTTTATGATTGAGCACTGCGCGCAAAGAAAATTCTCCAGGCTCTGCCATGCGACAGCCAGCAGCCTGCAATTTTTTTAAAACTTCTTGCACGATGATAGGACTGCCGTGAACAGATAACTCGAAGGAAGATTCGCCCGTATAACTTTTACCGTGAGGATAGGCCACGCAAATAGCTTCATCGATGCCAGTGATATCTCCGAGCGTTGCGACGAAAAATTTTTGTGCGCCTTTTTTAGGCAAAAAGATGCGCTCTTTAATTAATAAAGCATCACGGCCGCTGACACGAATCACAGCGATAGCACTAGGTAATGCCGGCGTTGCTGCTGCGCAAATAGTGTCTTTTTGATGTAAGTCCAGAGCTATCATTTTTCTGGCTGCCCTTTTTGAATGGCAATCAGCAGAAGACTAATAGCAACGGGTGTGATGCCGCTAATGCGTGAAGCTTGGCCCAAGGTGCGAGGTCGAATCTTTTTGAGTTTGTCAAAAACTTCGTTGCTCATGCCTGAGAGTTGTTGTTCAAATATGAAAGTAGGAATATCGACGGCTTCTAAATCTGTTTGATTTTGCAAGTGACGCTTCGAACGCTCAATGTAGCCGGCATATTTTGCCTCGACAGCAGCGCGAAAACGAACGCGTGTGTCAGGATGAGGGACACCACCAGAAGCTTCTTCAAGCTCGGCGATCGAATTTGCATCGACTTCAGGGCGTTTTAAAATCAAACCCAGAGGCATAGGCTCATCAATGGCAGTAGAACCCAATGAGGCCAAGATGGCTTGAACTTTTTCGGTCGGATAAATTCGCGCTTTTTGGATGCGTAAAATCTCTGCGTCGACATCATTTTCGAAAGCTTGCATTTGAGCGTAACGCGTTGCCTCTAGTAAACCAGTTTGGTGCCCGACATCCATCAAACGTCGATACACATTGTCTTCTCGAAGTAACAAGCGGTGTTCGGCTCTAGAGGTGAACATGCGATAAGGCTCGTCGGTGCCTAGCGTGACCAAGTCGTCGATCAAAACGCCGGCATAAGCGACGTGCCTTGGCAGAACAATTGCTGCAGTTCCTTTTAGAGAAGCGATAACATTTAATCCTGCAAGCAGACCTTGAATGGCAGCTTCTTCATAACCCGTCGTGCCATTGATTTGACCCGCACAATAAAGACCAGGAACCTGTTTGGTTTCTAGTGTCGCATAAAGCTGTGTGGGAATAACAAAATCGTATTCAACTGCATAACCCCAACGCGTAATTTCAACGTCTTCGAGTCCCCTGATAGTTCGCAAAAACTGCAGCTGCACGGCAGGTGGCAATGAAGTCGACAAGCCGTTCGGGTAGACTTCGTAAGTATCAAGTCCTTGTGGTTCTAAAAAAATCAGGTGAGATTCTTTTTGTGCGAAGCGGATGACTTTATCTTCGATACTGGGACAGTAACGTGGTCCAACGCCGCCAATCTGGCCATTATAAACAGGGGCAAGACCTTGGCTCACGGCTGTGAGGATGGTGTCATGGGTTTGTGGGTTGGTCGCTGTCATTCGACAGGACACTTGCTTTAAAAGAGGGGGGCCGCTGTTAAATGAAAATCGCGGGGCTGGTGTCTCGGGCAATTGCTCTTCGAGGATTTCATTGCGAATGGTGCGGCCGTCGAGTCTGGGGCAGGTACCGGTTTTTAATCGACCGAGTTCGATCCCAAGATTTCGCAGTGAACCTGAGAGTCCTGCACTGGGTGCTTCTCCTGCTCTGCCCCCGGGTGTGGTTTGGTGGCCCAAGTGCAATTGGCCACCCATAAAAGTACCAGTTGTCAAAATAACACGACGCGCAAAGACATTGCCGCCATGTCTGGTTTGGACACCTGCAATCTGTCCAGTGTCGTTTGAGAAAACACCAATAACGTCGTCTTGACGTACTTTCAAATTTTTAGTGGAGAATATAACTCCCGACATGGCTTTTTGATAACGATCCATGTCGCTTTGGCAACGTGTGGCTTGCACGGCTGGGCCGCGTGAAGAATTGAGGGTGCGAAAATGAATGCCGGTAAGGTCAGCAATTAATGGCATCTGGCCGCCAAGTGCGTCCATTTCTTTGACCAAATGACCTTTGCCCACACCGCCAACAGCTGGATTACAGCTCATGGCAGCAATGCGTTCAATGGAACCAGTCAGCATCAATGTGGAAAAGCCTAAACGGGCACAGGCTAAAGCTGCTTCACAGCCCGCATGACCGCCACCCACCACAATTACCTCATATGTATTTTTAAACCCCGAATTCATGGGCGTACTTTAAGCAATAACTTATTTTCTGCAAGGGATGAAGGAACGTTACTGGAGCGACTTCGGTCACTTTTTTCTTTAAAGCTGAAACATTGCGCCCATCTATTTTGTTACATTTCTGTAGTCATAAATGGAGTTATTTTATGTTTCGAAAAAGAAAAAATAGAGTTGTCAATTTATGTTTCTGGCTAGTTTTATTTATTTCAAATGCGAGTTCAGCTCAATATTTTGGTAACAATGCTTTTCAGGTCCCCTTCGTTGGTTGGATGGGGTTTGATACCACTGCGGGTGGGCTTGTTGATCCTGCGCTCAACCAACCATGGCAGTCTACCGATCAGGTACAGCTGGGCTTTGGTTACATGCGAACTCTTATGAGTGGGTATCGTTTATGGTATACGGTGCAAACTGGATTAGGGTTTGGTTACACTAAAAACTACGAGCAAGCAGCTCATCAAATTGTAATTGGTATCAATGTCGCTTCCGGTTTACGGTATAATTTTTTAGAAAAACGCCATCGGCCTTTTATTGCTGCTCAAGGTGAATATTTGCATTTTTTTAATCTGGATGCTGGTACTGGCCGTGCCTTTTGGATCGGAATATTGTTTGGACCAGGATACGAATGGATTTTTGGTAACAATATGGGTATTCAATTGGAAACCGGAGCGCACGCGCTCTTTGATCTTCTAAATCCGGTTCGATACACCTGGGCGTCTCGGTTGTCGTATACACTTTATTTTTAAGCTGCCTTAAACAAATATAACTATCCTTTGATGTGTAATTGTTTTTTCTGAGCCAATGCTAGACCCTTGGCTAGATTATTGCCGACGATAACCTCCTTGTTTTTTTTAGATTGAGATTGACACACTTGAGGAGAGCACAAATGTTTCACAATATAAGCAACTGCAATTGCTAAAAGAACAAAGGTCAGTGTTGAATCTATCAATGTTGCCCATGTGCTCATTTTAAAATCCCAATGCGGATCCTGCCTGGAACAAAGCAAAAGAACATAGCCAAGCAAGAACAGTCATGTAACTAAATTGGAAGGCAGGCCACCGCCAGCTTTTGGTCTCTTTTTTGGTGGCTGCCAGCGTGCTCATGCATTGCATGGCTAAAGAATAGAAAATCATTAACGATAAAGCAACCAGGGGGGTGTAAACAGGCTTGCCCGTTTGTGGATTGATATCGTTTTGGATTGCTTCTTTAAGGGTCATTTTTGTTTCGTCTTGGCTGTGTCCAAGTCCATACATGACTCCCAGGGTAGAAACGAAAACTTCTCGAGCGGCAAAACTAGATAAAATGCCAACGCTAATCTTCCAATCAAAACCCAGTGGTGCCACTACAGGTTCGATTAGCTGACCCAATTGACCGGCATAGCTGTTCTTGATCTGGGCTTGAATTTCGCTTTGATTTTTTGTCGTTTGTTGGGTTTCATTTCTTGGAAAAGTGAAAAGGCCCCATAAAATAATTGTCATTGCCAAAATAACCGTTCCGGCTTCACGCAAAAAAAGCCAGATGCGGGTCCAGATGTTTTGCGCAAGAGATGACCAGCGTGGCATTCGATAAGGCGGAAGTTCTAAAATCAACGAAGGAGTTGGTCCTTTTAAGACAAATCTTTTAAGGAGAGCTGCTACGCCAAATGCAGCGATGATACCAATTCCATACATGGAGAGCATGACCAATGCGCCTATTTCGATAAAACCCCAAAGAGGCGGAGCGGAAGCAAAAACAGCTGCAATTAAAAGTCCATAGATCGGCAATCGTGCTGAACAGGACATCAATGGTGTCACCAAGATGGTGACGAAACGATCTTTTTTAGATTCAATGACGCGGGTTGCCATAATCGCGGGAACAGCACAGGCAAAACCAGATAGCAATGGTACAAATGCGCGACCAGATAAACCGACTTTCGACATAAACCTATCGAGCAAAAAAGTTGCTCGTGCCAAATAACCAGAATCTTCTAGCACTCCAATAAATAAAAATAAAATGGCGATAAGAGGTATGAAAACAATGACGCTGCCAACACCAGAAATAATACCGTCTGTAATCAAAGAACCGATCAGGGAATCATCAGGAAAAAAAGACCGTACAATATTCGAAAAATAGGAAATGCCATTTTCGATGCCATTCATAAATGGCGTTGCCCCCAAAAATAAGGACTCGAACATCACAGCAAAAACCAAGATAAGAAAAATCGGTCCCCAAAATAGGTGTAGCAAAATATCATCAGCGCAAAAACGCTTCTTTTTAGGCGTTTTAATAGTATTTTTAAGAACACCTTGCAACCAAACTTCAATTTGTTGATATCGCTTGGTGATATCGGTAGCGCTGGGTTTGTGAAGTGTTTGGCTGTGTGTAGATCTTGAGGGCTCGACTTGCGCTGTTTGTAGTTTGACCCATTGATCGATTTCGACAAGCAAGGCGTCGATACCAACTCCTGTTACTGACGACAAAGAGACAACGGGTACCGATAGCCTTTGCGATAAAAGCAAAGTTTTAATTTCAATACCTTGCCTCTGGACTTCATCCATCATTGTTAAAGCGAGAAGCAGTGGCTTTTTTAAATCCAACAATTGCGAAACTAAATATAAGTTACGCTTCAGTTGTGTTGCATCAACAACGGCAACAATTAGATCGCTTATTGATGATGGCCCAAGTTGCCCCAAAACACCTTTAACTGTGACTGTTTCGTCTTCAGAGCGTGAATAGAGGCTATAAGTCCCTGGCAAATCAACAACGCAAACCTGATTTTTCGAAGGTAAATTTAAATTTCCTTCACGCAAGTCCACAGTAATACCAGGGTAATTGGCAACATGTGCTTTCAGGCCCGTTAGGCGATTGAACAGCATTGTTTTACCGGCATTGGGATTGCCGACTAACAACACGCGAGGCTTGATTTTAAAAGTATCCATTGGGGAGCCTAGTCAATCCATTGTACAAAGAATAGAGCTGCTTCTTTTTGCCTTAAACACAACTGAGTACCGCATACTGCGACATGCAAAGGACCACCAAAGGGCCCGCGGCGTAACAGCTTAATGAGACTGCCATCGACCATGCCCATTTCCAAAAGCCTCAATACCTCAGGGCTTGTTGGTGCTGGTAATGTACGCAGGATCCCTTCTTTTCCGCAGGGGAAATCGCTCAAGCGCTGTTCTTTAGGGTGGCGAAAAGGTCTCATTTTGGTTTTGATACTCATTATCAAAATGTTTATCTGATTACTAATCGCTTGCGGAGGAATTTGCAATTGTATTCCTTAGAAATTGTGAATATCAATCTTCTTCTAAAGTGTCTCCTGAAAAATTAAACATTTGCTTATCATACGAATAGAAAATGTACCTTTTCCTGCTCTTGATTTTATCCTTATCGATTTTCCAAACGAGTTGTCAAAAGCAACCTTCGGTTTCGGCTGCTGCATTGCCATCTGCAAAAAAAGCAGTAGCTCCCATGGGTTCATCGACAAACAATGCAGATTTAGAAAAAAAGAAATTGTTAGCGGCGGCTAAGGCTCCCGTGAAACCGGGCCTTGCTCAAGATTTTTTTTGGGCCGAATTTTATTTTTATGAACGGCGTTTCATCGAAGCTGCGCAAATTTTTTCTGCAATTTTAGATCAAGATGACAAATATCCTAACGCTCGTAATTTATTGGCACGCTGTTTTTATTTTTTAGGCAACCCCGATAGATCCCATGCTGAGCTTGATTTTGTTTTATCCCATCCCAGCAAAAATGCTGAAGAGTTGCTTGATGCCTTGTTTTTGATGGGCGCAATTGCTCTAGAGTCTCCAACGTCTTCGACAAAAATGCTTCAAAAAGGCATTGGCGCCTGGGAGACTTATTTAAAAATTGCTCCTAAAAACAATCTGCGTAGCAAGGTCGAACCGGGACTCAAAGAGTTACATGAAAGATTGAAAGCCAACAAAAATAATTCTGTGGCCTTGACTGCTAAACCAGCTTCTCATCAAACGCGTTTTCAAAAATTATCGTCAAATGCAAAGGACTTTGAAAAACGAAAAGCCCAGGGTCTTGATGCCTTTGATACCGAAGATTTACTTTTGGCAGAAAAAAAATTGAAAGAAGCATTAGCGCTTGATTCGACAGATGTCGAAATTGCCACGGTATTGGGACGTATTTTAATTAAAACGAACCGCTTTTCAGAAGCGCTATTGAAATTTCAAAATATTACAAAAAAGTATCCCAAATATTCCCCTGGCTGGCACTATCAAGGCATGGCTTATATGATGAACGCAAATCCGCAGAAAGCAGTCGAAAGCTGGAAGCGGGTTATTCACTTAGATCCACAATATGCGGCACAATTTAAATTACAAGATCGCATCGCTGTTGCCACAAGTATGATTCAATAGGAGAAGAGATGGCTGAAGGGTTTGAAACACTAGAAGGTTGGTTTTCGCTCCATGATTTCCGCCATTTTAATTGGCCGGTGTGGAATGCTTTAGCAAAAGAAGAAAAGCATGAAATCCAAGAAGAATTAGCTGCACTTTTAAGTCGCTATATGCAGATTGAAGAAAAGCGAGAAGGTAGTTTTGCTTTTTATAATATCGTTGGTCAAAAAGCTGATTTTTTATTTTTAAATCTGAGACCATCGCTTAGTGATTTTAGTTTTGTTGAACAAGAATTTCATAAAACGCAGTTTGCTAAATTGACAACTCCTGCATACTCGTATGTATCTGTTGTTGAGTTAAGCAACTATGTTGTCAGCCATGAGAAAACACCAGAAATTGAAGCAATGATCAATTCACGTTTAAAACCCGTATTGCCAAAAACAAAACATATCTGTTTTTATCCAATGAATAAACGTCGCGAAGGCACTGAAAATAATTGGTATTTATTACCTCTTGAAGAACGAAAGCGTTTGATGAAAAGTCATGGCATGCTGGGGCGCAAATTTGCAGGTCAAGTGACTCAAATGATTGGTGGTTCGATTGGCCTCGATGATTGGGAGTGGGGCGTTACTTTATTTGCGGAAGATCCTTTGGTCTTTAAGCACGTGGTCACTGATATGCGATTTGACGAAGTCAGTGCCAGATATGCTGATTTCGGTGCTTTTTTCGTTGGGAACCAGTTGACATTACCGCAACTTAAACAAATTTTGATATGAGGAGTGATTTTATGTTTTATCTAACTCGCCGAATGTTTTTCTCAATTTTTCTAACCACAGTTTTTCTAATCTCAACAGGGCCCAGTTTGGCAAGTCTAAATGGTGGGTTGCCGGGCGGTAACCCCGCAGTTGCAGCATACGTGCTTGCTTTAGTGGTAGCGCAACAGGTCATGCAGCAAGGGCAACAAGTAGCGCAAGCAGAAGCGTTGCAAGAAGAAGCGCAGCGACAGGAATGGCAATCGGTGCAGCGAGCGGAACGGCAAAATGCGGCAAAAAAACCAAAAAGAAATAAGGGGCTGGGAAAGGGATGCAAGCCTATTCAGCAACCTGGAAAATCTGGAAAAAAATAGGAAACAAGTCATAAAATAGGAAATTTAGGTTCCGGTATCATTCCATAACTTGATAACCGGAACTTCTCTTTCCCATCCCAACACACTTAAAGCGGCTGGGGCAAGAAAAAAATTTTTCCCCCGTTCGGCTCGAAGATCAATCCAGCGAGCAGCCAAAACGCGGGAAAAATGACCGCTAGAAAATATGGCAACGTTGTTGTGGATGGCGACTATCTTTTGAATAACGCGATCGGCTCGCATCGTCACTTCTTCTGGGCTTTCTCCGCCCGGCGCACCGTCTCTAAATAAAAGCCAATCTGGATTTTGTTCTCGGATTTCTGCTGTTTTCAGTCCTTCATAGTGACCATAATTCCATTCGGACAAATCGTCTAAAATTTCGGCTTTGTCTAGTAAGCCACAAAGTTGACAGGTTTCTTTGGCTCTTCTGGAAGGACTGCAAAAAACTTTGCTAAAAGTTTTAAGCACTAATTTTTTTTTAATTCTTGTAGCTTGTTGCTTACCATTTTCAGTTAAACCAATATCTGTAAAACTTGTGTGTTGTCCACTTAAACTCCAGGTTGTCTCACCGTGTCTAATGAGAAAGATTTCAGGTTGTTTGTCTGTTGTCATGATTAGACCCCACAAAAATTTTGTTCAATGACACATAATAAGATACAAGAAAATTTTAAGCTAATTTCTGAGGTGGCAAATGCGACATTATTTTTTGTATTTTTTATCTTTTTATTTATTTGGAATTACGTCTTGTATCTCTTATGTATCTGCTAATCTTGATCTGCCGATTTCCAATGAAGAATTAAATAGATGTCAGCCAGCTGGTTCGTTGCTAGAGCTGTTGTCTCTATTAGATGTGGAGCATGAGAATACGATGCCTAGTATTATTCAAGCAACTCAAGATAAATGGCTTAGGAAAAAGGGTACAGAACGCTGGGAAATAGCTTCTTTGTACGAAGATAAACGAAATGAAATTACGCCACTTTTAATGCGAATGAACCTTGTTCAAGAAATTAATCCACACGATAAGCATTATGCATATGCTATTATTTTAGGCGCAACCTTATCTAGCGTAAGAGAACGAATCGAGTTTATGTTGCGTCAATGGGAACAAGGCATTCGTTTTGAGCAAATCGTTTTTCTTGGTGGCGCACGCCTTTTATATGAAAAAACAGAACCCCAAAATTTAATTATTTATCCATCTGCAACGCTGCCAAGACTGAAAAAAAGCTGGCAATTTCAGGGAGAATTGCCCAAAACAGAAACGGATATGATGAAAATTATTTTTTCCCAAGTTGAATTGCCGGTTGGCATGGAAAAATTAAAGGTCATTTTTGTTGATGCTTCCGCAAAAAAAGCAGCAGCGGGTAAGCTTGTTCGACCTAATACTGGCGATACAGTTTTAGCTTGGTTGCAATTAAAACCGATTTCGGGCTCTGTTTTGGCAATTTCTTCCCAACCCTTTGTTGCTTACCAAGACGCAGTTCTTAAAGCGCTGTTGCCGGCAACTTTTTCCATCGATACTGTGGGCAAAGAAGCACCAGAAAACCTTGCGGTTGGAGTCCATTTGGATAATTTGTCTCGCTTGCTCTACCAAAAATGCTCAAGATACCATGATTGACAGGTATGGATCGGCGCTTAGCATGCAAAATAAGAGATAAACATGACTATTGAATTTCAAGATTATTATCAAATTCTTGGGGTCGCACGAGATTCCTCCCAACAGGAAATTCAGAAGGCTTATCGGCAATTAGCACGAAAGTACCATCCTGATGTGAGCAAGGAAAAAGGCGCCGAAGAAAAATTTAAAAAAGCATCTGAAGCCTATGAAGTGCTTAAAAATCCTGAAACTCGGAAAAAATACGATGCATTAGGACAAAATTGGAAAGCAGGGGAGTCGTTTACGCCGCCGAGTGGTTGGCAAAATGTTCATTCCAATTTTGGAGGTCAGGGGCCGTCGTCAAATGGTTTTAGTGATTTTTTTGATGTGATTTTTGGACAAGCATTTGGCCAGGGAACACAAGCTCCTGGTGCTTTTTGGGGAGATGCTCGAGCGGCAACGAAGGGCGAAGATCAAACTAGCGAAATTGTTGTTTCTTTGAATGAGGCTTTTTCGGGAATTCAAAAAGAGATTGTGCTTTTACAAAATAGTCACAGTGCTCATCCTAAGGAAAAACGCATCAAAATAAAAATTCCGCCAGGGACGACAGAAGGCACGCGGCTGCGTTTTAGAGGACAGGGAAAAGAAGGCCGGTTTAAAGGGCCCAAGGGTGATCTTTTTTTGCGGATTAAGCTTTCACCACATCCTTTATTTCAGGTTTCGGGTCATCATGTGCGCTCTGAAATTGCCATCAGCCCTTGGGAAGCTGCTTTAGGTGCGACAGTGGAGGTGCCTACATTGTCTGGTAAAGTGAATCTGAAAATCCCGCCGGGAACATCTTCGGGGGCGATCTTGCGCTTAAAAGGAAAAGGGTTTCCTATAAAAGAAGGTGGCTTTGGGGATCAGCATGTTGCCTTAAAAATCTGTGTTCCCCAAAAATTGACATCAAAAGAGAAAACAATTTTTGAGGAGTTGGCCAAAGAATCTACTTTTAATCCGCGTCATGAACGCGAGTAATCTATTTTTAAGTTTTGCTTGTGTTGGTTGAGCTCTCGCTGCTCGCAGGTTTCTCGCTTTTAGGCTCAGGCTTATCTGTTTTAGGGGTCGAATCAAATTTGTTGGCGACTTCGCTTTTTACCTCGCCAGTTTTTTTCGTTGATGCATATAAATCACTGTACCAACCGCCCCCTTTTAATTGAAAAGAGGTTTGGCTTACCTGTTTTGCCAGTGTCTCTTCTTTCCCGCAAACTGAGCAAACACTTGGAGGAGGCTCATTTACTTTTTGCAAAATCTCTTCAATATGCGAGCAAGCGCTACAATAAAATTCATATATGGGCATAATTAAGACCTCGAATTGGGATAATGGTTGTAAGACATAAGCATGCCAACCCAATGGGTCAAGCCTTTACAGACATCGCGTGGAATTGATTATGTTTCTATCGAAGAAGTTAAAAATATATAGCCAAACGCAATTGCCAACAACGTATGGTTTATTCGACTGCATTGTTTTTAGAGATGAGCAGAACATCGAACACCTGGCCATGGTTAAGGGCAACACGAAATCTGTTCAAAATTTGCTGTGCCGCATTCATTCAGAATGTTTGACGGGCGAAGTGTTTGGTTCACTTAAGTGTGATTGTAAATTCCAATTGAATGCTGCGTTAGATAATATTGAAAAAAGAGGCGAGGGTATTTTGCTTTATCTTCGTCAAGAAGGCCGCGGCATTGGTTTGGGTAATAAAATAAAGGCCTATTCTCTGCAAGAAAAAGGCGTTGATACCGTCGACGCCAATTTGATTTTAGGTTTTCCAGAAGATGCAAGAGAATACGATATTGCTGCAGAAATGCTGCTGATCCTAGAAATTACTTCTATCGAATTGATGACCAATAACCCAAATAAGATAAGTGCAATTCAAAAGGCTGGAATCAAAGTAAAGCATGAGCCTCACCAAATTAAGTATCTATCTGATGCCGCAGAATCTTACTTAAATGTTAAAAGAGATCGCATGGGTCACTTATTTGATAAGTAAGACGCGATCTCGCTACTTTCTTTTAAGCTTGCGCCTCTGCACGACCAGAAACACGAATAGCTAAGGCTCCATCGGGTGCATTGTAGGTTTCAACAAATCCTTCGGCAAGTAATTTATCAAGAACTCTTCTGCGGGTATCGGGTGTTGAATCTAAATGTGCAGAACGCCATCTTGTTAAAAAATATCCAAGTCCTACATAGCCACCACTAAATTTATTTTGTGCTTGCTCTAGTTCTGCTAAAAAAGCATCCATGGCCAAATCGCCAGTGACAGTCGATATCTCCAAATCTACGATTTCATTGTCGGCGTATTCATTGGCAAAATCATCTTCAGTAATGTCGCGCTCAAAAACAGAAAGGCCTTGCATCATATCGATATGATCAAATGCTGCACTACGAATACGTTTACTAACACCTGTGCCGCCCCAGCTGGCGATATATGCTTGTTTTCCTAAAGCGCGAACACCTTCAATGGCGGGAGCGTAATCAGCATCTCCAGACATGAGCACCATGGTGTCAAAGGCATTGGCCGCTGCCAGGCGTAGCATATGAGCTACCATGGTCGTGTCGACTTCTTTTTCGAGTATGTACTTGTTTTCGGCCCCACAATCAGAACAACTAATACATCCTACTTTTCTTTTAAAGGTATGCACAAAAAAACCAGGCTGGGTTTCGAGCATATCGAGAAAACCGACTAACTTTTGCTGAGGCTCAGTTTGATTTATTGAAACATCTTCAATGCCAGTGTAGTAATATGCACCCCAAAGATGAGAACCTCTTGCGCGTTCTACCAGCCAGTCTGAGAGCCTGGTAAAATCAATGCGCCGCCCTTTTGCAGCCTCTCGCCAACCAGAATAAAAATTTTTACCGTCGAAAAAAAGCGCAACTCGCATATATAGTCCTCATGAGATCAAAAAGCGAAATCCCTTAAATTCATTTTAAGAACACCGTGGCAATTTTTAGTTCTGTTCAAGGCGCTCTTCAATATAAGCAGACATTTTTAGCTCATCAATATATTGATGAAATTCCCGTTCAATTTCTTTTTCATAAAGCTGCTTATGCAAGTCTTTTTCAACTTTCTCAAGTGGTATTTTATCGACGGGAATACGTTTACTCACAAAAATAACAAAATACCCATTGTTAGACTCTATGGGTGAACTAAAACCGAGTTCAGATAAATTGAAGGCATGTTTTTCAAAATCTGCCAACAAGTCTCCTTTCTTAACTTCGCCAAAGTCACCTAAAACAACATCTTTTTCCGTGGACAAGCTTTTGCTTAGCGTAAAAAATTCTTTTCCAGACTTTAGTTGTGAAAAGGCTGCTTGTGCTTTTTTATGAGAGGCTGCTGTTTTACCTTTGAAGAGCAAGTAATGTAAATGAACTTTAAACTCTCCCCCATCGAGCGGGTACTGTTCGCGGTAAGCAGATTTGATGTCATCGTCGGAAATTTTAACACGGCTTTTAATCTTAGCCTGAATTATTTTCATTTTATAAAGCTGTCTTTTCAGCTGTTCTCGGTATTGTTCTAACTCTAGGCCTTGATGTTTCAGTGCATTCAAAAAACCATCTCCGTCGAGATTGTATTGTTTCATCACTGATTTAATAGTTTGCTCTATCTCTTCAGCTGTTACCTCTAGGCCAAGTTTTTTGATTTCTTGGAAAATAACTTGATCTGAAATTAATGATTCAAGTGCTTGCTTTTGCGTTAGAACCGCATCTCTAGTGTCTTTGATTAATTGATTAACTTCACTTTCCAAAATTGGCTCTTTGCCTACGACGCATACCACACGATCGACAATTAAGGGGGCAGCAAAAGAGAAAGAGAAAAACAATGAAGATAGAAATAAAAATTGGTAAAAAGATTTTGTCATCAAGGTCCTACTTCTTTTTGAGGATGCTGCCCATAATTTGTATAAAAGCTTTCTCATCTACTTCGATACGGCCTTTTTTGCGAAGGCGGTTGTTGATTTGCTTTATTCCACTTTGTTCATGCTCGTTGGCAATATTTTCTAGAACTCGGGTTTTTAATTCTGACGGCGTTTCTAATCTGGCAACTTCTTCATCGATGACTTGGAAAATATGGTACCCATACTCACTAACAACAGCTTCGGAGACTCGCATTTTTTTTAACTCAAAACAATAGTCAAAGATTTTAGGAAGTTGTTTTTCTTGAAACCAGCCTAAGTCGCCTCCATTTTCTGCTTCAGGTGCAAGACTATATCGCTTGGCTGCTGTTTCAAAAGCTATTTTTTCTTCTTTCACTTTAGAAATAACAAAACGAGCTTCTTCTTCACTTTGCACCAAAATTTGTCTGGCACGAATGCGTTTAGGAAATAAAATAGCTTTTTCTTTTTCTAGTCTTATTTTAATTCGCGCTTTTTCAAATGGTGGTGATTTTTCTAATTCTTGTTGGAGATATTTTTTAATAACCATCGCATTTTTTAATTGTTCTCGATAATTGTCAGGCGTTAAATATTTTTCATGCAATGTTCTTCTGAGTGCAGCATGCGGATAAAAGTTGGTGTTTTGATGCAATGCATGAGCAACTTCACCATCTTTAATACTGACGTTTGCTTGCTTGGCTGCCTGCAAAAGCAATTTTTCTTCCAGCAATCTATCTAAAATAGCGCGTCCCATTTTAAGTTGGTCAGTCTTTAATGAGAGTTGCGAGACCCCTGCTCTTAGAAGTTCTGTTATCAAATCAGCTGAGGTAATTGGTTGGCCGTTGACTTTGGCGACTATTTGCAAAGGGCGTGTCTTGGACGATCCTGCCGAGCACGCCCCGAATAAACAAGCAAAAAACCACAACACGATAAATAAATTAACTACATAAAATCGCGATGGGTTAATTGAGCCAAGGATATTTATACTCATCTGCCTTTGGGGATAATTCAAGTTTTGATACCCGGTCTTCATAGATTTTTACTGAGTAATTCTTTTTTAAATCATCCACAAGCCTTAAAAATGCAGCTTTGCGTTTTTCTTGACTGACTTTATTTTCGATCATTGTTTTGACCTCTTCAAGTGTCTGCGCCAATTCGCTATGTTTTGTTTGTTTATAAAAAATGTAGTAACCATTTTTGTCTGCAATGGGTGCGCTGACTTCAGTTTTTTCGTCCATGGCCCACAGGGCTTCTGCTGGCTTTTCACCAACATCTTTGATTGCTTCTTCTTTGGTTCTATAAATAGATACTTGGGGTGCCACAGCCAATAAGGCAGGCGTATATTCTTTTACCAATGATTCGAAATAAAATTTATCACCAGCTTTCGCTAAAGCTTTTTTATATGCTTCATTGGCTTTTTTGAGGGCGGCCTTTTGATCTGGCGCGAAAGGAATGTAAATATGAGCGCTTTTGATTTTGGCAGGTTTATTATAGTCGTCATAGTGACTTTGATAATAGGCTTTTAGTTCTTCTTCTGTAATTTTAACGTTATTATCTAGTTTCATTGCTTCTTCTTTAGTGATTCTTTTGACCAAGATTCCTTTGATGAGTTGCTGAACATCAGGATTATTTAAATAACCTCTGCGGATAGCTTCTTGCATCAAGATTTCTTCATTAATTTGGCCTTGCACAAACTCTTTTTTGCTTTCAATATTTGCGGTAACACGAGGGGCCCATCTGGGCGTGATCCTCTTTTCTAGATAGCCTTGAGTTAGCGGCATATCGCCTACTTTGGCGACGGGTTCTCCAATGGTGCTTTTAAAAACAATTGTTGCTTTGTAGGCATCTTCTGGAGATTTGTTGCACGCACTAACGATGAATAAACCACCTAAAAGGAAAATATAAATTCCAGAACTTTTAAACATAATTTGTCTCTCCTAATTGTAGAAGTGAAAAGATGTGAAGAACTCCATATGGAGTTGTTGTCTACTTGGTGAGATAAACGTGCATTATAGTTTCAAAAATTTATCAGAAAGATCGTTAACAGAATGACACTTCCCTTTTTCTTCATGGTATTTTGGAAAATGAAATCTGTGAAAATATAAAAAAGGAGATTCAGCATGATGAAATCAATTTTGGTTGCAGATGCTGATGATGAAAGCCGTAAGCTACTTTGTCGTCTTTTACAAGTTTTTGGCTATGACGAAATCAAAGAAGCGAAAGACGGCCTGGAAGCGATTGAACAAATTGCTCAAAAATCTCCTGAACTTGTTGTGATCGATACAAAAATACCGAAACTAGATGGCTTTTTACTTGCTGAAATTTTACAGAATGTTCCAAGGTTTCGTGAAATTCCTGTCGTTTTGATGAGTGCTTCTTTAGACTCATCTGTCATGGAAAAAGGAATGCACGCTGGTGCCTATGCTTTTTTAGAAAAGCCATTGACTTCTGAAGGTGTCAAAAAAGTTTTAGCTGGCATTCAAAAACCCGCGACGTCATCGATAAAGATGTCTGAATCGGCGCAAATTATTGTTCCTGAAATCGGTGCAGTAGCCAAGGGTATGTTAACCCTTATTTTTGGACAACAAGGCAAGATTATCAAAATCGAAGAATTTACCACGGATATGAAAAAGAAGCCTTGGGAGGTCTCAGGTATTATTCGGGCGAAGGGAATGTTGACCATCGAGATTGCGCTGGGCGTTTCTTTGGAAATGGCAAAATCACTTGCCGGGTGGCTTGGGAAAAAAGATTTAAGCCCTGTGTCGCTAGGACTTGCAGAGGGGGAATTTTTGACCTCTATTTTAAAACGATCATTAAAAGGTATCGAGCATACACATATCGTCAAACCAGAAGCTGCGCAGGTGAGTTTTGATGCTCCTTTGGCAATTAGTTCGCAAGCAACGGAAGCTTATGTCATTCATCTTCGTGTCGCAATGCAGCGTGCTATTTTGCAAAAACAATTGACTCTTTTTTTGGTAGTCACTTTAACGGAGCGTTAAAGTGGATCTAAACTTCTACACATGTCATTTTTTTGTCCATAACAAGTAGCTTCGCATCGGTTACTGTAAGTTTTCCCATTCAAACATTTGACGGGTGCATACTCTTTCGTGCAAATGCAGTCCCGGATACGATTTTGATCAATGGGAGAGGGGCCTGCGCATGCCAAAAAAAGACAACTCATGACACAGGTAGAAAAAAGCGATAGGAAGTGAAACACTTGGGCCACCTTATGATTTATTTGATTTTAGAAGGATATACTTTTTGGACACTCTAAATCAACCAGCCATGCTTCGCTTTTTGCCGCCAGCCAGTCTTTTGAGTGCCGATAGTATTCTAAATGGATTTCTTTCTGCCATTTCAGCTCGAGACATTGAACTTTATCCTGCTCAGGAAGAAGCGATTCTAGAAATTATGAGCGGAAAAAATGTGATTTTAAATACACCGACGGGTTCTGGAAAATCACTGGTGGCAAGTGCGATGCATTTTAAGGCGCTAGCAGAAGGTAAGCGATCTTATTATACTTGCCCGATTAAGGCATTGGTTAGTGAAAAATTCTTTGCTCTTTGTGCAGATTTTGGCCCTGAGAATGTCGGAATGTTAACTGGAGATGCCAGCATTAATCGTGACGCACCTATTATTTGTGCCACAGCTGAAATCTTATCAAATATGGCTTTGAGTGGCGAAGAAGGCGCCCCCGTTGAATATGCTATTATGGACGAGTTCCACTATTACTCGGACAAAGACCGAGGGGTCGCCTGGCAGATTCCCTTATTGATGCTTAAAAAAACCACATTTCTGCTGATGTCAGCCACGATGGGGGAATCAGCAGTTATTGAAGCGACTTTAAAAAATCTAAATGGTCTCGACGTGGCTGTTGTGAAAAGCAATGATCGTCCTGTGCCTTTGGATTTCTCTTATAAAGAAACCCCAATTCATGAGACACTTTATGATTTAATTTCTTCTCATCAATTTCCTGTTTATGTCGTCAATTTTACACAACGCGAGTGTACAGAGCAGGCACAAAGTTGCATGAGCGTTAACTTTTGTACGAAAGACGAGAAAAAACGCATCGAAGAAAATTTTGCAGGTTTTCGTTTTGATACGCCTTTTGGTAAAGAAATAAGGCGCTATGTAGGTCACGGTATTGGTCTTCATCATGCAGGGTTACTGCCAAAATACCGCTTATTAGTCGAAAAATTAGCGCAAACAGGTTTGTTGAAAATCATTATGGGCACCGATACCCTGGGTGTTGGTGTGAACATTCCCATTCGCACGGTTTTATTTACCAAGTTATGTAAATTCGATGGCCAAAAAGTAGGAATTTTAAGCGTCCGTGATTTTAAACAAATTTCGGGTCGAGCAGGTCGAAAAGGGTTCGACGAAAAAGGCAGCGTTGTGGCGCAGGCCCCAGAACATATCATTGAAAATAAGCGAGTCGAAAATCGCTTCGCTGCTGATGAAAAAGCCAAGAAAAAGAAAGTCGCTAAAAAGGGAGCGCCTACCGTTAATTATGTGCATTGGGATGAAAAAACATTTCAAAGACTCATCGAACAACCTCCTGAGCCTCTGGCTTCCCAATTTGGAATTTCGCATGGTATTATTATCATTTTATTACAAAGCTATGTGTCCGATGCCAATGCTGGTTATCGACGCTTGATTTCTTTGATTGCTCGAAGCCATGAAAATTTAAAAGCACAATCGAAGCATCGCAAACAATCTGCATTACTTTTTCGATCGTTAGTGGCAGCAGGAATCGTATCGATTGTAAAAGGCTCACACGTCAAATCCCGTATCGTGGTTAATGATAGTTTACAGCGTGATTTCTCATTGCATCATACGCTTTCTTTATATTTATTGCATGCGCTTGATTTATTGGAACCCGAAGATGAAAATTATGCACTGAATATTTTAACTTTGGTGGAGTCAATTGCCGAAAACCCGCGAGTTATTTTACAAAAGCAAGTGGACAAGTTGAAGACCTTAAAAATGGCGGAAATGAGGGCCGAAGGTGTTGAATATGATGCGCGTTTGGAAGCGCTAGAAAAGATAGAACACCCTAAACCTCTGCGTGATTTTATTTACGACACCTTTAATGCATTTTCCGGCAAACATCCTTGGATTGGCGAAGAAAATATTGCGCCTAAATCTATTGCCAGAGAAATTGTAGAAAATGGAGCCTCTTTTAATGAGTATATTTTGGAGTACGGGCTGCAGCGCAGTGAAGGTATTTTGCTTCGATACTTGTCCATCATCTATAAAACATTAGTACAAACTGTTCCGGAGCAATATAAGTCCGGTGAAGTTTATGAAATTATTGAGGTCTTAAGAGGCTTGCTCGCTAAAGTTGACTCTAGCCTCGTTGAAGAATGGGAACAAATGCGTAATCCGACTACCCCGCTTTTAGGTGCACAGATGAAAGAAAAACCTGTTTTACTTTATAATCCCGATGAAAATCCAAAGATTTTTTTAGCGAAAATTCGTGCGGATATACACGGATTTTTAAAACTGATTTCACAAAAGAATTACGAAGAAGCGCTTCTTTGTATCAGGCACCGCATGGACGATCCGTGGACTGCTGTACGACTTCAAGAATCTTTGACAGATTTTTATGCGCACTATGATCGTATTGTATTTGATCCAAGGGCAAAGCAATCTCAGTTTACCATTATTCAAAAAACTGGAGAGAACGCGTGGAACATTCGTCAAATCATCATGGATCCAGAGGAACATCATGATTGGATGATTGAAGGGACAGTTAATCTTGATGATACTTTGGTGATGGGCGCTCCTATAATATATCTCGATCGAATCGGCACTTAAACGGGCAGAGGTTTTATGAAACGATTTCGCTTATTGTTTATGGTTTTGTTTGCGACTAAACTGTTTGCTTGGGGCGATGTTGGCCATGAGGTTGTTGCCAAAATTGCTTGGACACAACTGAATACAAGAACCCAAGAAAAGATGACGAAGTTGCTTCAGTTGACAGCTCCTTTTTATGAAGAAAATAAAAGTTTTGTAACAGCCTCGAGGTGGGCAGATTTAATTAAAAATGGGATGCCGGCTTATAATAATTGGCACTATATCAATCAGCCATATATTATGTCTCCCCTACAGCAAACGCCGGACACAGACAAAGTCAATGTCATTTATGCCTTGTGCCAGGTTACCAAAACGTTAAAAAAAAGCCCTCGAGAATTTGATAAAGCGTGGATGTTACCGATGCTTATTCATTTAGTCGGAGATGTGCATCAACCTTTACATGGTGCCACACAATACACCAAAGATAAGCCCGAAGGAGATCAAGGCGGAAATCTGTTTTTTATTATTGTGAATGGTAAAACAGCCAACTTGCATTTGTACTGGGATCTGGGATTGGGTCTTTTAGGGAATGTGCATGCTCCCTATCATCCTGTAACGACGGAAAGCCCGATGACGGAAGGATTAGCCAAAGAATGGGCAGCAGAGTTTCCCCAAACCTATTTTAAAGAGCAGATCCAAGATATTAATTTTGACCACTGGGCCAAGGCAGATTTAGATTTAGCCAAAGCCGTGGTTTATCAAACGCCAGAGTACGCAGCTCCATCAGAAGCTTATATTGCTTCAGGGCAAAAATTAATTAAAGAGAAAGTCGTTTTGGCTGGATATCGACTGGCATATCTCATGCAAAAGATATTTGATTCTAATGATAAATTGGATTTGGGATGTTCTTGGGCCAATTAAGAAATAAAGTTTTGATTGCAGTTGTTATATGAGCAGTGCAGTTATCTATTTCTCCTTAAGAAAAGGCCGAAGGATTCACCTTCGGTCTTTTTGACATTTTGGGCAGTAGAATGTGCTGCGATTGGCTTGCACTTTTTGCTCAATGGCTGTGCCGCATATCTTGCAAGGTTGCTCGGTGCGAGCAAACACCCACAGGCGTGAAAGATTGTCCCCCTTTTTCCCCCAGCCATCAACATAAGACATAAAACTGGTGCCACGATGATGCAAAGCAAGCTTCATGACATCTTGGACGGCATCTAAAAGACTCAGTAATTTCTGCGCAGACAGCTCTGTTCCTTTTTTTTCTGGCGCGATTTTTGCGACGAATAGAGCTTCAGATGCATAAATATTGCCGACGCCAGCCAGAACCGATTGATCCAGTAAAATTGTTTTAATGCTCCGCTCACTTTTTTGAATGCGTTTAATGATTTCTTTTTTTTGTTTTATGTCCCAAGAAAATGGATCGGGTCCCATTTTTTGGATTTCAAATAATTTTTCTGCTTCAGTTTGTACTAACGTGACGCTACCAAATCGCCTAGAATCAATGTAACGAAGTTCATTGCCACTATTTAATTGTATGCGAACATGAGTGTGTTTCTCTAGGCTATCATCTCGGTGCTGCACATGCAGACGCCCTGTCATTCCTAAACGAACCAGCAAGTAATGCTCTTCACTGGTGTTTATCCATAATAATTTGCCATGTCGACCAAGAGCACTGATGGTTTTCCCTTCTAAAGTTTTAAATTGGTTTCGCTTTTGGGTTGCTGGGTAAAGAACCGGGCTTATCCATGTCGACTTAATTTTTTGCTCGACGAGTAATGGTTCAATGTCTAGACGAATGGTTTCGACTTCAGGACCTTCGGGCATGGCAGACTCCGCTTAGACGTACAAAATCGTCAGCAGATAAATTTTCGGCACGATCAAGCGGATTAATACCTGCTTGTTGGATTTTTTCTGTGGCGTCTTCTAGCTTCAGTAATGCATTTTTGAGTGTTTTTCGTCTTTGCGCAAAAGCCATTTTGACGAGAGATTTAAATTGTGGCCAATCGATTTGCGGCTGAACCAGTTTAGGAACGAGCCTTAGTACAGAAGAATCCACATTGGGTGCAGGCCAAAAAGCGCCTGGGGGGACTTGGTGGACAATCGAAACTTCAAATCTGGATTGCAACAATACCGACAGCAAACCATAGACCTTATTGCCTGGTCCAGAAATAATACGCTCGGCGACTTCTGCTTGTATCATAAAGACGGCGCCAGCTAGTTGCTGATAAACATCGAGCGCTTGCAGCATTAAGGTGCTGGTTAAGTGATAGGGCAGGTTGCCACATAAAACAAAAGTTCCTGGTGTGACTTTGGAAAAATCAAATGTCGAAGCGTTGGCTTCATGGATGACCAGTTTTTTTGCGTCTACTTCGTCTGCAAATTCTTCATGCAAAATAGGAACTAAATCGCGATCGCGTTCAATGGCGTGGACAATTGCTCCTTGAGCAAGGAGTGCTCTGGTCAAAGCGCCTAGACCTGCACCAATTTCAAACACAATCATCTCGGGATTGCTTTTTAAATGGCAGGTTTCACGGGCGATGGCCTCTAAATGATGCGGGTCAGTCAAGAAATTTTGACCAAAAGATTTCTTAGCATGCAAGCCTCTTGTCTTCAAAATTTCTTTGGGGTTTTTACTTTCCATGTCGCTTATCTTTGCGATCATGTGCTTTCATGAGCCGTCGCTGGTGTCGATTATAAGACTCTTGCTCGCCTAAATCGGCTTTTTGGCCCCGACCTGGCATAGGTTCGGCAACCTGTATAGGACGGCCACCAATTGGTTTCGCTGCAATTTGATTGTCGCCTCGGCCCAGTACTTGTGCTTTTTTAAGATGCTCAGCTTCTTGTCGGCGGATTTGTTGCATGCGTGCGATGTCCTTGGTGACTTTTTCACGACTGCCTTGTTGAATTTCTGCCTTGAATATTTTTTCCAAAACTTCGATGCGCAAACGATGCATCATGCCAATAAACGTCGTAAAACCTTCACGTTTATATTCTTGTTTGGGATCTTTTTGAGCGTACCCTCTAAAATGAATACCGTCGCGCAAATGATCCATGGCTTGCAAATGCTCTTTCCATAAACGATCAATGGTTTGTAAATAGATAAAACGTTCTATTTGGCGAAGCAATTCTTCGCCGACTTCTTTTTCTTTACTTAAGTAAGAATGCTCTGCTTGGCGATAAATCAGATCCATCAAATCATTGCGATCGCCGTGGAACTGGCTTAGATCAATTCTAATTCCTAAAAGAGTATAGAGTTCGTCTTGTAGCTCTTTTAATTTCCATTCGTTAGAAGCACTTTTTTCCGGTGCGGCCAAATTGACCATGTTTACAATGGCGTATTCAACTAAGTCAAAAACCAAATTACGGATGCTGGCCCCATCTAGAACTTTGCGGCGCAGACCATAGATGGCATTTCGCTGCTGATTCATTACGTCATCGTATTCAATAATCTGTTTACGGCTATCGAAATGAAACCCTTCAACGCGTTTTTGGGCATTGGCGATAGACTTGGAAACCCAAGGATGTTCAATGGGAATACCATCTTCCATGCCGAGTCTTTCCATGACGCCAATCATGCGATCCGATCCGAAAATACGCATCAGATCATCTTGCAGACACAAGTAAAAACAGCTCGAACCGGGATCGCCTTGACGACCAGCGCGACCACGAAGCTGGTTATCAATTCGCCTAGACTCATGACGTTCTGTTCCGACAATGTGTAAACCACCTGCAGCTAAAACTTGCTTCTTTTCTTCGCCGCAAATTTTTTCAGATTTGGCAATTTCGACCTGATAAAGAACGATGGCTTTTTCATAGAAAGCTTTGCGCTGTTCATAAACGTGCTGTTTGGCTTCTTCAAAGGTGCTGGGCCAATTGGCAGGAGTGGTAAAAACTTCGCCTTTTTCTTCAGCTTCGCGTGCTTTGATTTTGATGTCTTCGAGCTCCTCTTCTAATTCTGTTAAAAAACGGGCATCGTCTCTGTCTCTTTGCGCCAGTTTCTCAGTGTTAATCAGATCGGGTCTTCCCGATAAAAATGCGTATTCAGCGATTTGTTCTTGTGACTGCGACATTTGCTTGGCGACTTGACTACGTGCCATAAATTCTGGATCGCCGCCCAAAATAATATCGGTTCCACGACCTGCCATATTGGTAGCAATGGTGACTGCGCCTAGACGGCCAGCTTGTGAAATAATTCCCGCTTCATCGCGATGCTTTTTTGCATTCAAAACATTGTGTTGAACTCCTAGACGGGTCAGACGTTTGGATAATACTTCTGATTTTTCAACGGAAACTGTTCCAATCAGAACTGGCTGGCCATTTTTGTGCGCCTGTTCAATGTCGCTGACGATGGCATTTACTTTTTCATGTTCTGTTTTGAAGACTTGGTCGTTGCCATCTTGGCGGATCATGCTCCGATTGGTGGGAACAACTAAAACATCGAGATCATAAATTTTCGCAAATTCTTCTGCTTCAGTATCGGCGGTGCCAGTCATACCGCTTAGCTTTTTGTACATGCGGAAGTAATTTTGAAAAGTAATTGTCGCCAGTGTATGATTTTCTGCTTGGACTGGAACATTTTCTTTGGCTTCGATCGCTTGATGCAAACCATCAGACCAGCGTCGGCCATGCATTAAACGACCGGTATGCTCATCGACAATGACCACTTCGCCTTGTTCTATAACATAATCAACGTCCCGTTTGAACAAAGAGTGGGCTCTTAAGGCTTGATTCAAATGATGCAAAGTTTCCAAATTAATAGGGTCATAAAGGTTTGCAACAGACAGCAATTTTTCTGCTTTATCGACACCAGGTTCGGTCAAAAGCACCACGCGGCTTTTTTCGTCAATGCTGTAATCCAAATCTTTGCGCAAACGCGGAACAACCGAATTGGTAAGTTTATACTTTTCCGAACTTTCTTCAGCAGGTCCAGAAATAATCAGGGGTGTTCGCGCTTCATCAATTAAAATAGAATCTACTTCATCGACAATGGCAAAGTGATGACCACGTTGCACATAATCACCGAGCGCAAACTTCATATTGTCACGCAAATAATCAAAGCCGAATTCGTTGTTTTGGCCGTAAGTAATGTCGGCGGCATAAGCTTCTTTTTTTGATCGATCGCTCGCGTGTGGCAGCACCACGCCGACCTTTAGGCCTAAGAAACGATAGATTCGACCCATCCATTCTGCGTCGCGGGAGGCCAAATAATCATTGACCGTTACCACGTGAACGCCGCGGCTGGTTAAAGCATTGAGCACAGCTGGCAAAGTTGCCATCAAGGTTTTGCCTTCGCCTGTTTTCATTTCGGCAATTTTACCGGAATGCAGTACCATGCCACCAATGAGCTGCACGTCGAAATGGCGCATGTTTAAAACACGTTTGCTGGCCTCGCGCACAATGGCGAAGACTTCGTGCAAATATGGATCCATGATGGCGTTGACGGTTTTTTTATTGAGATCTGTTTTGTTTTTTTCTTCAAGATCAATGGCCGTTGTGATCAAGGCGCGAATTTCTGCAATGCGTCCTGCTAATGCCTCGTCGCTAAAAGAAGCAATATGATCTTCCATGGCATTGATAGCAGCCACGCGTGGGCCAAGGGATTTAATTTCACGATCGTTTTTAGAACCAAAAATCTTAGTAAAAAGCTGCATAAAGTTGTTCTTTCCCGATTTTAAGAGCGCAGGAGCATTGCTAGGAACAAGCGTCTTTATGCTTTTAAGCTGTTTTTGACAATACTGCTTTATGACAGCTGGGCAGATAAAAAGGAGGCAACACGATCCATGTTAAAAGGCCAGGGATATTCAAATTGGACTGTGGGATATTGCTTTTTAAGGTCATCAACAATCACGGGTATCTCAAATTCTGAATGGACGCCGCCGGGAGTAAACATGGTGGTCAAAAATACCACATGGTTATAGCCTTCGTGGACCAGCTTTTCCGTGGCTTGCTCAATGCTAGGACCGCAAAATTCATTGTAAGCAACGACCAATTTGGTATTGCCAATTCTTTCTTGCAAATGTTTGGCAATGGATAAGACACCAAAGTGAAAGGGATCATTTTCTTTGGTTCTAGGCCAAGATCGTATTTCATGATCGAGCGTTGCTTCTTCATCGCTCATCTCAGTATTGTTTCTTTGCCTTTGTGCTTCGAGCATGCGCAGGCGGCTGACTTTTTCACTAGGAAAATCTTTTGGGACACCGCCATGTCCTATTAAAACAATTGCTTTCATGTTTTGCTCCACATAGAAATTCTTTAAGCAAATCTGTCCTACCAGGTAGATTTGTGTATGTTAAGAGGCAGGGACTATTTTATAAACGATTTTTTGATAGGTAGTTAAAGATATGACTGCACTTACACATCTCATGAAGCGTATCTATTTAATTGGCATAGGGGGCACCGGCATGGGTGCCTTTGCTGGTCTGCTTAAAAAAGCAGGTTTCGAAGTGCAGGGTTCAGATACACATTTGTATCCACCAATGAGTACCAAATTAAAAGAATGGGGCATTGAAGTCAAAACACCTTATGCCAAAGAAAATTTGCAAGAAACGCCCGACTTGGTAATCGTGGGCAACGTGGCTTCGAAAGATAATGTCGAAGCGGTCTTTGCGTGCGAACATCACTTGGCATTCACCTCGTTTCCGCAAGCACTGAGCCAGCTTTTTTTAAACGGTCGAAAATCAGTTGTGATTGCTGGTACCCATGGCAAAACCACGACCAGCGCCTTGATGGCGTATACTTTAGATCACGCTAAGCGTGACCCAAGTTTTTTAATTGGTGGTATTCCACAAAATTTTGGTGAAAGCTTTCAACTTGGTCAAAAATCAGACGGTTTTTTTGTCGTTGAAGGCGATGAGTATGACACGGCTTATTTTGACAAGGGCCCTAAATTTTTACACTATCAGCCACGGTTTTTGTTGTGCACTTCGCTGGAATATGATCATGCCGATATTTATCAAAACGTAGAACAAATTGTGGATCGTTTCGCCGAGCTGATGGCTTTGGTGCCAGCAGATGGGCAAATTGTATTGCATGCAGCATCGCCGTATTTGGAAAAAGCCCGAGAAAAAAGTGAACACCAGGCCGCTGTTTTTACTTATGGACCCAACGGGAATTATGCTGCGCAAAATAGTATTGAAAATGAAACAGGTTGCCATTTTGATGTCGTTTTCCAAGGAGAGTCTCTGGGCTCAGTCTCTTTGCAGCTTTCAGGCCAACATAATATTGATAATGCCCTTGGTGCTTATGCGCTTTTGATTTCTATGGGCCTTTCTCACCAAGAAATCGCTGATGGTTTTGCTGCGTTTAAAGGTGTCAAAAGACGCATGGAAGAGATTGGAGAAGAGAAGGGTGTGTTGGTTGTTGACGATTTTGCGCATCATCCTTCGGCGGTGGAAACAACTTTAATGGGTGCTAAAAAGCGCTATGCTGGTCGAAAAGTATGGGCACTTTTTGAACCAAGATCGGCAAGTAGTTGCCGCAAAATTTTTCAAGAAGCTTATGGTAAAAGTTTTCATGCTGCAGACCGAGTATTTTTGGCGCCAGCTGGACGTGAATTAGAGAAAGATATCATGCTTGATGTGCCACAATTAGCCAGAGATATTGCTGGAAAAGGTGTGCCTGCGACTGCATTTGATTCGCTGGATACGCTTTTGCAAACGGTTGTGAATGAAGTGCCTAGCCAAACAGTTCTACTTTGTATGTCGAATGGATCATTTGGAAATATTCATACCAAATTACTGGAAGCGCTAAAGAATAAATAGTACGATCTTAGTTTTGGATCTTTTCGCGAAGCGAATAAGGAGTATAGCCCCGAATGAGCGTTAGCGAAATTCGCGGGTTAAATGCGACGGGATAAATGCGTGCCGAAGGCCCGCAGGATGTTTTTTGAATCTTACGCAACCCTAATTTCCGCCGGGCCTTCGGCACTTGTGAACACGGGACCTCTTAACCCACGGATTTCATCCGGGGCTTTATTCGGCGTCCGCTTCGCGGAAAAAGCATAAATCATTCATTAATGCGCTCAGCCTGATCTTAAGCTATTTATTTATGATTTGTCCGATCTGCGCGCATCACACACAGCGAGTTAAGAAATTTCTCCCAACATCGTATTGCTATTATTTCGGCTTTTAACTTATGCTTTTTTTACTGATTTGATTCACATGGTGTGCATCAAAAAAGTACCGCGCCTACTCCGACAAAAGACTTGGCGCGGCAAGTTCAAATGCTTGAACCGGGGCGAAAATTAACACTCCGGTTCTGCTTGTCAAAGCTTTTTCTGAAAAGCTTGGAGTGTTTTATGACAAATACAGTTTGTTTGCCTGTTGAAATTATTCGCAACTTTAATTTATCGCCACGGGCTCGCATTGTTTGGGCAGAGCTTTCTTTGTTACCCAAAGGTGCTGTTGGTGAATTTGTGGTCAAGCACAAAGAGTTGAGCAAGCTTTTAGGAATTTGTGACAGTACCTTGCGTCGTGCCGTAAAAGCACTCGAAGAAGCGGGGTTGATTCAGTGTGTGGGTTTATTCGATAAGCGATTTAAGAAATATGTGTTTAAAAACGCCGAGGAAGTGCCGATGGATTGTCATTCCGGACTCGTTCCGGAATCTAGTTCAAGCGTTGATAGTCCCGAAAAAATCCCCCTACCCCCTCGCGTGCCCTTTAGGGTATTTTCTAAGGGGGAATTAAATCCTTCTCCCCATCCAATTACACCGTTTAGTAATTGGCAACAAACATACAAAGAATTAAAAGCACAAATGAAACCCGAACCCGCACCAAACCCAGAACGAAAAGCGGACCCAAGTGAAACTGATTTGCTGCGCATGAAATATCGCTTTGCCAATGGAAAACCCTGCAGTGATGACAAACCAAAACTTGCTTACGCTGAGCAGCTATACAACTTTTATCAAAATCAATGGCGTGCTCAATTTCCACTTTTAAACGGCCTCGACAATCGTCCGCTTTTAGATGCTGGTCTCATCGAATATATTGTCATGAACGAACCAGCGAATATTGCCGGTGGAAAAATGATGGACATCATCGACAAAGAGCTGCAACGCTTTACCGACTTTCCTATCGACAGGAATTAAGCGTTCACGCCTCATAGTTGATGACAAGTCCGGGGGTGTGAACGCGCGTCAGGGAGGGTTATTAAAAATTAAAAATGACCATTATCAATGCAATCTAGAAAATTTTTAGGGAAAATGGTTCGAATGGCTTTTTCAAGTTTGGAGTTGTTGCTGACCTCATCAGTTATGTAATTGTAGTCACTGAGAAATGCATTGGAAGCTTTTCGGCACAGATTCGCGAAGTAGGCGCGGACTTCTGGACGCTTTTCTTCTGGCATGGCCTCAAGATACCCCTGAACAAAGACGCTAAAGTGATTAAATGTTGTACTGATTTCTTTAAATGCATCGGTTTGAATTACTTGAGTCTGAACTTCAAGGTTATTGAGAGCGTTTATCAGCACGCTAAGTGGATCGAGATAGCCATGAAGAAGGAAATGGTAATTAATGTTGGCAACAAACTTCCCTTGTCTTTGAGCTTCTTTTTCAATTAATGTTGCCAGGTAAAAGCGAATCGGGCTGTAGCCGCCATTTAAGGAACGATAAAAAAACATATAGGCTGATCTTTCAAAATCGCGGCCAAATTCATCAATTTTTTGATTTGATTTCATGCCATCGTTATCAATAAAAGTTATATTTTTTAAATCTGGATTATAGAAAATGTTAAAAGAATGTAAGTCGCCATGTTTCCATGTTATCCATTCTGTGAATGGATCTTCGGGATTAATCGCGAGTAAATAGTGGAAATAACCAGTACTTTTTCCAGCTGCTCGATAAGCCTCTGTTGCTGATTGTCCATTATGAAAAGAGTAAATAACTTGGCCTGAAGCTTCTTCAAGTAATGAAAGTTGTAAATGCTTTATAAGTCCATTTTCATTTTTTACAGAATGATTAGCTGCTTCGTAAATTTTAATTATTTTTGGAAAGAATTCCAGTGCCTTTTCCATATCTTTTTTTCCACTAAATATTTTTGATTGAATTAGGCATTCTGGTTTAGCGGCGATGCTTTGTTGTAGCCTAAAAAGTTTTGGGGCCTCTTCTGTGCTTGTTCCTATTTTTAAAATAAATTTCTGTTCGGGGTTGTTTTGTTTTCCAACACTATATACGCCGGTATTTTGCCCTCCAATGATTTCAATTTTTGCTAATAATATGTCATCAATTGATTTGATATCCGAAAAAGTTTTCGTTGATAATAACCAGTTCTTAAGAGCTAGTTGGCGATTAGCTAAAAAATCTTTTTCGAATTGCAGATATGCATCTTCATTATCTGCAAAAACCCGATTAATAACTGGAAGTTTAATTTCGTTTAAATCTTCGAATTGACAATTTTCTGAAGTAATAGGAACACAGCTTACATAAGATAAACAACCAATGCTGACCATAGTGTAAACAAGTATTGTTTGTAGATTTTTCCGCATATTTCCCCCCGTGTTTCATTGTATCATGATGCTTCAATTTGACGCAATGATGGGGCTTAATTAAATATCTAATTAAGAATCTAGTTCTGGAAAATATAATACAAACCCATGCCACATAAAAAATGCGAAAACATGAATTTAAATGTTGACCTTCAAGACGGTATCTCGGGTTTTCGATGGGAATTAGGTAACGTAAAAACAGTAAACCCACTTTTTGTGTGAACAGAGAGGGTTTACTAAAAATTAAAAATGATTATGATCAATGCAATCCAGAAAATCCTCAGAAATAATACTTCTAAAGGCGTCCACTACCCGCTTGCTAGGGGGTCTCTGGATATTGTATCTGTAATTATTCATAAATTCAAAAAAGACTTTTCTACACATGTTGCCAAAATATGTGCTGACATCTGTACGTTTATCTACTGGCATTGCATCCAAATAACCTTGAACAAATGCACTGAAATTATTAAATCTTTTATCTGCTTCTTGGAACAATTCAGATTCTATCAGTTTAGTGTGTATTTCAGGACGCTCGAGAGCACTAACCAAGGCACTAAGTGGATCGATATAACCAGGAAGAAGAACGTCGTAATTGATATTAGCAACAAGTTTTCCTTGTCTTTGTGCTTCTTCAGATAGCAATGTAGACAAATAAGGAACAATAGGACTGTAGCCGCTATTTAAAGAACGATTAAAAAACATAAATGATGATCTTTCCAGATCATCGCTAGATCTGGCTATGCTGTGATTTGGTCCCATCCCTTCATTGTCAATGAAAGTTATATTTTTTAAAACTGGATCATAGAAAGCATTGAAAGAATGCATGTCTCCTTGCGTCCAAGTATTCCATTTTTCAAATGGTTCCTCGGGATTTAATGCTAGAAGATAGTGGAAGTAGCCTAGGCTTTTTCCCAGAGCACGATAAGCTTCTATGGCTTTCGCTTCTTCAACGTGAAATGAATAAAGAACTTGACCTGAAGCTTCTTCAAGTAATGAAAGTTGTAAGTGCTTTATAAGTCCATTTTCATTTTTTACAGAATGATTAGCTGCTTCGTAAATTTTAATTATTTTTGGGAAAGATTCCAGTGCTTTTGCCATATCATCTTTTTCACTAAATATTTTTGATTGGACTAAACATTCCGGTTTAGCAACAATGCTTTGTTGTAGCCTAAAAAGTTTTGGAGCCTCTTCTAGGCTTGTTCCTATTTTTAAAATGAATCCTTGTTCGAGGTTGTCTTGTTTTTTAACACGATAGACACCGCTATTTTGCGCACCTATTGTTCCAACCGGTTCGATGATAATATCATTAACCGAATGAATATCCGAAAAAGTTTTCGTTGATAATAACCAGTTCTTAAGAGCTAGTTGGCGATTAGCTAAAAAATCTTTTTCGAATTGCAGATATGCATCTTCATTATCTGCAAAAACCCGATTAATAA
>JAHFEG010000006.1:0-47611 GCA_023248595.1 Myxococcales bacterium
CGGTATAAACAATCGTCCGCTTTTAGATGCTGGTCTCATCGAATATATTATCATGAACGAACCAGCGAATGTTGCCGGTGGAAAAATGATGGACATCATCGACAAAGAGTTGCAACGCTTTACTGATTTTCCGATCGACAGGAATTAAAGCGCGTTTTTAATTTGCAGCACGAGGATGTAAGCTTGTTTGCTACTCATATCTGTTTTTTGCGCAACCTGCTTGGCAATTTCTCTTGCTGTCAATTGTTTGGCTTGAAGCAACGCGGCAATTTCTTCTTCAATAATTTCGATTGGACTATTTTCTTGGGAGACTTCGCCGCCTTCAACCACGATGACAGCCTCACCTTTTTCTACAAAAAGAGGTGAGAGCTCCTGACCTAAAATGCCGCGGTGGAACGTTTCAAATTGTTTGGTTAGTTCTCTGGCGACGACCACGCGTTTGGGGCCACACCATTTACAAAGATCGGCCAAGGTTTTTTCCACACGATGAGGAGATTCGTAAATCACCAATGCCAAGCCTGCGGTGCTCGCATTTTTAACCAAACGCTCGCGTTCTTTTCCTTTTTTGGCTAAAAAACCTAAGAAAGCAAAACGCGTGGTGATGAGGCCTGCGCCCATGAGAGCAGCGATGACAGCAGATGGTCCAGGGATCACTTCAATTGGATGATCTGCTGCAATGACAGCTTCGACAAGTCTACCCCCAGGATCACTGATAATTGGCGCGCCAGCATCTGAAATAAGCGAGATGACATCGCCTTTGCCAAGGCGATCCAAAACCAATGGAATGCGATTTTCTTCTTCATGTTGTCCGCAAGAAAGTAGCTGAATATTTTTTAGTTCAATATGGAGAGCTGAAAGCAACTTTCGGCTATGGGCTGTATTTTCCGCTAAAATAATTGTCGATGATTTTAAAGTTTCAATGGCGCGCAGAGAGATATCGCCTAAATTGCCAATCGGTGTGCATACAATTTTTAATACGCCTGCCATGGACTTCCTCTTCGTTTTCTAGGTTCATTTGCCATTTCAAAAGCGTTAGGGATGTACTCAATCTTTGCTGCAGCATCATATCCAGTGATAGCAATGACGTCGAAACGGCAGAATGGTAAACGCGGATAATTTTGTTTTAAATAAAGCGAAGCCGCCTTGATAAGCCGTGACTGTTTTTGTTGTCTAATACTTGCTTGAGGTGTTCCATATTGGGTATTTTGCCGGCTGCGGACTTCGACAAAACACAAAATTTCTTTGTCTTTTGCAATGATATCAATTTCACCAAATCGATAACGAATGTTGCGCGCCACAATCACAAAGCCTTTGGATAAAAGCCAATCACAAGCGGCATCTTCTGCAAAGGTACCATGGGTTAAATGTAAGGGTTTTGGTTTGTCGTCTTTGCTGGCAACACTCATGCGTTAACCGGTGCAAAACTTCGACGGTGAATTGGGCAAGGCCCAAATTCTTTGAGTGCTTGTAAATGCTTCGCGGTCCCATAGCCTTTATGGTTTTCAAATCCATATCGGGGATAATGCTCTGCCATGCTTTGCATTAAGCGATCACGGTGAACTTTGGCAATGATAGAGGCTGCCATAATAGAAGGAAAAATATTATCGCCTCCTATAACGGTGTATTGTTCTACAGATCTTGAAAATGAGACCAGTTGATTGCCGTCGACTAAGGCACCTTTTAATTGCAGCCCACTTTTCTTCTCAGCATCTTCAAAGGCAAGTTTCATTGCTTCTAAAGAAGCTTGCAAAATATTGATTTCGTCAATTCGATTGTGACTGACTTCAGCAATGCCAACCGCCAATGCCATTTCATGAATTGTTTTAAATAAAGATTCGCGTTTTTTTGGGCTTAGTTTCTTGGAATCAGCTAAATCGGAAGGGATGAGAGCTGGACTAAATACCACTGCCGCGGCCACAACGGGACCTGCTAGGGGGCCTCTTCCTGCTTCATCGAGGCCCGCAATCATATGCCCGTGCTGTTCGTACCAAGCGAAAAGTTTATTTGGCTGCATTGACTTGAGCCGTACTCAGGTCTTTGCCTTTTTTATAATCTTGTCGTTCACGGATACGTGCTTTTTTACCACGGAGATCGCGTAGGTAGTAAAGTTTGGCGCGGCGGACATAGCCAGTTTGGGCAATTTCGATTTTTTCAATTCGAGGGCTGGCGAGAGGAAACATACGCTCGACACCGTGGGAGAAACTGATTTTACGAACAGTAATGGCGCGCTTGTTGCTGCCGCCACGTTCCCCAATCAAAACGCCTTCAAATACTTGAACGCGTTCTTTGTCGCCTTCTTTAATCTTGAAAAATACGCGCAAAGTGTCGCCAATTTGGAATTTGGGGAAATCTCCGGTGACTTCGCTTTTTTCAATCAGATCAATCATGTTAGCCATGGCAAAATCCTGCCTTTAACTTCAAAAATGTAACTTAAAAGAGTTATGAAAAGTTTTAGAACTATGGCTTGTGGCAGAAAGCCGACAAAAAAGCAATTGCCTTTTGGCCGGCTTTTCGGATTATTTAAGATTCGTTGGGCTCGCAGCTACCAAAAGGTGCCCCACAAACACCGTCTTTTACACCAGTGGCTGTTTCGATGGTTAGACATTCTGCTTCGCCAGGGCCGCATTGGCTAGGACAAGGTTGACCTGATGGGCAGAGTACCAAATCGCAAGGTTTAGTTTTTTGGTGGTTTTTTATGTCTGGTATCATTCTGACTAGACCCAGTTCTCGTCCCAGTTCTACCGAACAAGTATAGTGAGCGGGGCAGGCGAGTGTTTTTTTAGCTTCTTTTAGGCCTATTTGCCCATCTCCATCCATATCTAGAGCAGGCAAAGAGCAAAGTGCAAAGCAAATACCACGGCTTTTTTTGGCTGATGTCAAAAAACAAGTTGGTTCTGCGGCGTTTTTTAGCCCAGCTAATAGTGAAGTATTACAAAACTGATGGCCGCTAATTTCATTGCAAGTTTTTCCTGCAAACTGAGGCGTAAAATCTTTACTGCTGGCCCAAGTGATTTCTTGTCCACAAATACCGGTTTTACCGGCAGGTGAAGGCATGCAGGATTCACCTGCAGCACATGCAAGATGCGCGTCTTTTTCACCGTAGGGACAAGTGTTTCGGCAAACAAAGCTTTTCGCTGAAATAACACCAGCATTTTTACCTAAAGAAGAGGGTAGGCAAGAACGGCTATTCGAGCACGCTTCAGAGTCAAAAACAGCCAGGCATTGCGCATCACGTTCACGTTGTTTTGGCAAGCAAAAGGCTCCTTGTTCATGCAATTGAAGAGATGTGAGAATTTGACAGCTTCTGCCTGCGGGACAAGCATCTTTATCTTTTGTCAGCGTATCCTCTGTCCAAACTCCACAAGGGACGCGGCAATGTCCTTTGTCTTTTTCGTAAACATCAGGGGCGCAAACGAGGCCTTCTTCACAATCGCTTTTCCCAAATTCATTTTCCGTCAAGACGGGCGTGCAGCTATCTTGCTCATGTCTGCCGATTAATGGGTCGATCATTTTGACAAGGTTTTCTTTTTTGATGTCATCGCGAAGATGATTTGCATTTTTTTGAGAGGAGAGAGATGTTGGATTTTCACAAGCTCCTATCAAAAGCAGAGACAATCCCAAAACTGTCAAAAATGAATTCGAACGAACTTTGCTTTGTGTCATCTGCATTTCTCCTCATGTCAGCTTTTATTTTCTATTATTTGGGTTTTCGCCTGACACCTGAAATAGTTGTGCAGTTTCTTTCTTTAAAGCAGACTCTGCATTGACATTTGACAGTGGTTCGATACCAAACATTGCATGAAAAGTCGGAGCGTGGCGCAGCTTGGTAGCGCACTTGACTGGGGGTCAAGGGGTCGCAGGTTCAAATCCTGTCGCTCCGACCAAACTTTTTTACATTGGCTTTAAATCATGAATGAGCCGTTAATACTTGTTAGCAATGACGATGGAATCAATGCCGGTGGCATACGAGCACTGGCGGTTGCGCTTTCGCCTTTAGGGCGCGTGGTTGTTGTCGCTCCTGCGACAGATCAAAGCGCAGTTAGCCATGCTATGAGCTTGCGTAGGCCTTTGCGACTTGTCCGCGCACCGGACATTGTTACACCGACTGCAGAAATTCCTGTTTACGGGGTCGATGGGACGCCGACCGATGCCGTTTACATGGCTGCCCATCATATTTTGAAGAACGAGCAGATTAGTTTAGTGGTATCTGGTATTAATCATGGCGCTAATTTAGGCAATGATGTTCTTTATTCGGGAACGGTTTCAGCGGCGATGGAAGGTGTTTTTCTTGGAATTCAATCTGTCGCAATTTCGCTTGTGAGCAACCATAACCATGATTTCACCGTGGCCAGCCAATTTGCTGCGCAGCTTTGTAAATCACTTTTAAAAACTCCCTTAAAGCAGGGCACGATGCTAAATGTCAATGTGCCCAAGAGAGTGACGGATACGCGATTTGCTGCGACTTTTTTAGGGGAACACAAATACGAACAAGTTGTAGAGCAACGTTTGGATCCAAGAGGACAAGCTTACTATTGGATTGGCGGAGAATGGAGCGGCTATCAAGATTTGCCGGGAACTGATTGTAAAGCTGTGGCACAAGGCAATATTTCGGTAACGCCCATTGAAGTTAAACTCACTTGCCAAAAACTGTTGCCTTGGATCTGCGATTTAAAGCTAGAGGGATACTCTTTTTTGGCTCAATATTTGGAGTCTGTTGACAGTAATTAGGTGAAATCCATGAAGGTTCAAACCAGCCACGTTCGCGCCCATACTGTCAAAAGTCTGTTTCTGACGGGTTTTTGTATGGGGATTGCCAATGTGATTCCTGGTATTAGCGGTGCAACTGCTGCCTTTGTGTTAGGTGTTTATTCGGAATTGGTGAATTCCATTAGAAAATTAAACCCAATTCAGATAGGCTTGTTACTTCAAAATTATTTTATGTTTTCCATGACCGATCGACGCCGAAGAATAGATGATTTGGAAAAGTCGCTCTGTTTGCCATTTTTGGTGCCACTTGTTTTAGGCGTTACGGTGGCATTTGCGTTGGCCTCTTATGTTTTTCCGCTGCTATTTGCTTGGTATCCTCAGCAAATAAATTCATTATTTTTTGGATTGATGTTGGCTTCTGTAGTTCGGCCATTTTCCGCCATTCCTAAAAAATCTTTTTTGATATGGATGATTATTCTCTTTTTTGCATGGTTAGCCTATGGTCTTGTTGCTTTGCCTCGTCTTTCCATGAGCGGGAGTTTATATTTTACGTTCTTCAGTGGTGCGATAGCTATTTGTGCTGTGATTTTGCCTGGCATATCAGGCGGCTATCTCCTGCAAGCGCTGGGATTGTATGAGTTTATTTTAAGGAGTTTTTATCAAGCACTTTATTTGCAAGCAGATGCTTTATTTGTCGTTCTTGTTTTTGTGGCAGGGATGATTTTAGGGATTACTTCATTTGTGCGTATTTTATCATGGGCGCTTCGTTATCATCACATTCAGACATATGCTGCGTTGACTGGAATGATGCTTGGTGCATTAAGGGCAGTTTGGCCCTTTCAGAATATGCAGACGCGTTTTGTCTATTTTCCCTCAGTCTTTGGTATGCCTGAAGTCGTTTGTCTGGTTTTATTTTTGACGGGTATCTTGATGACGGGTGTATTGTTTAAGTTTGACAGACGCCCTTTCAAGAAAGTTTTATAGTGTATGCATAGTCCATTTTTCCGCATTTTTATTTTGACGATTGCCTTGTTGGGAGGCCTAGGAGCTTGCTCGCTTAAAAATAGGCGTGATCAAGAATTGCCGGGAGCGTCATATCAAGTTAAGGCGGGCGACACAATGGGTGGAATTGCGCGCCGTTATCGTGTGTCAGCAGCTGAAATCATGGAAATAAATGGTGTTTTGGATGTAGCATCGCTTAAAGTTGGTCAGTATCTTTTTATTCCTGAAACAGAGGCTTTGCCATCACTGTCTTCAAAAGAAAAAATTTCTAAAACGAAGACGCCTACTGAGGATGATAGTAAAACCATCGATTTAATATTGCCGGTTGCCAAAGGCGTTTTGTTTAGAGCATTTGATAAAACACCGGAGCGTTTATTTGAAGGAATTGCTTTGGGGGCCCCTCAAGATACGCCAGTGCATGCCGCAGCTAAAGGTGAAGTTATCTATGTGGCTGAAAACGTAAATCGTTTTGGGCGCATGGTGATCATTAAACATGATCAAATTTTTGTAAGTTTATATGCACATCTTGAACGTGTGGATACCAGCAAAGGTAAAATGGTAGAACAAGGTGATGTGATAGGCACTGTCGGCACTTCTGGTGACGTGGAGTCACCGAGACTCTATTTTCAAGTGCGTAAAAATCGTATCCCTGTGGATCCCGAGCGATATTTAGCTAAGAGAAGATAGTGGCGCATTGACTTTTGTCTATTTATCGTAGAAGTGCCTTGCTGAGTATAAGCTCCCATAGCTCAGATGGATAGAGCATTGGTTTCCTAAACCAGGGGTCACAAGTTCGAATCTTGTTGGGAGCGCCACTTGCCTATAGGTCTATAATAAAAGGTATGGCAAAAATTTCAGCTTATGCTATTTAAAGTGTTCTTTTTAAATGCTGTATGTAAGGTTATGGGTATAAAATGTTGAGATTATTTTTTTGTGTTATGTTTTGCGCGACGACATTATGGGCACAGAATTATTTTAATGATACTCCAGCAATTGCTGCTGCCGCAAAAAGTAGTTTCGAACAACACTTGGAAACTGCACCGGATTTACTAGAATTTGCGGTAAAAATGGACCAAGATGCCCAAGGCTTTCGTGCAAGCCACCATGTATTCCGGATTCAACTTGAAATGGATCCCTTAATTAATGGTCGTCTTTCTCTAGGCTTTCAATATCGTCTAAATAATTTCTTAGTGCTTGATATTCCTGTTTCATTTGATCATCTCGTGCTTGGGCAAGGGCTGGGGCGTTCATTAGGCGTTTACAATTCAAATATTGTTGATCAATGGGCTTTGATGGGTGGTTTGGGCTTAAAAATTCGTTTATCAGAATGGATGCTAAAATCGAGCCTTTATATAGAGCCCATTTTGCAAGCTGGCTACTATCAGCAAACAGTTGAACAAATAGGTACAAAGATTTTGACTGAATCAATTCGTATCCGTCCTGGTCTTTATATGGGGTTTGAAACTGTTTTTGATACAGGACTTGTTTTAGGTGTAAAAGCAGGGGTTGAGCAGCCTTTTGATATTCGATTTAGAGGAAAACCGCTGTCTTATTCAGCTAATTTCAGCGTAGTTCCCATGTTTAACTTAGGGTACGCTTGGTAGGGTCGTTTACGACGGAAAATAATGGTAAATATCATGAAAAATCAAATTATAATTTTGTTAGTTTTGTTTGTATTCATTTCTGGCAGCAAATGCGATCGTTCTGCTTTTAACTATCAATCAGCGGATGACGAACACTATGCTCTTTACACGGTTAATCTTGCAGAAGTTGCTGAAAAAAGTTCTAAATCAAAGGCTGGCGCACATGCTTTTTCTAAGGAAAAGAATGAGGATAAACGCTTTCCCGCTTATGTTCGCGTGATGTCTGGTGCGTCTAAAAGAAAGTCCAGAAATACGACCTATAAAAGTACTCTGTTTAACACTAATCTTAACAGTGACAAATGTCGGCCACTGGGAACAGTAGGTGCTATCGGGGCTGAGGCACAAGAAATTATGGATGACTTGGTCAATTCCAAAACACCTAACAATATTGTTTTGGTTGGTCAGCCTGGCATGGATACTGATGCGCGTATTTTGACGATTGCCGATCGCCTTGCTGTTAAATGCGAAGGAACACCTGACGCATTAAAAAACCGATCGATTATTGCTATTGATGTTGCCAAGTTAAGAAAAGAAAAAACAACGGATCCGTTGGCACTGGTAAAGGCAACATTGGATAGATTCAGTCAAAAGAATGTCATTTTTTACATAAGCAACGCAGATACTCTTTTAAGCGAAGCACAAAAAGAAAAAGACCCACTAAAAGCGCATCCTTTTCTAGAATTGTTTCTGAATTACAAAGCAGATGTGATTATCGCTGCATCTTCTGAAGAATATCGCAAACTTTTTTCATATCCTACAGTGCAAAGTAAGGTGTCTGTGGTTGAGCTGCACGATTTAACTGTGCAAGAATTAAAGTCTTATCTCACAGCAGTGGCGAAAGCAGAAACAATGAGTTCTGGTGTTTCAGTCTCTGCTATTGAAATTGAAAACATTGCGCGTTTAACCAAGGCATTTGCGCCTGGTATGAAAATTGATTCGCGCTTAGGCGTTTTGGAAATGTCTATGCATGTGCTGACCCGTGCGGTTGAGATAGCGAAGAAAGGAAACTACTCTTCTGTGAGCAGTGAGCTGGTTTACAGTGCAGTTGCTCTCCATACGGGATTTACCAAACTGCTCGTGACCTCTTCAGAAGTTGCCAAACGGGAATTGTCGAACGATGATATCAACATGTATGTTGATGTTGCTCCTAAATACTTTGTTGATGCAGAAGTTCGCAAGCATTTTGCTGAAGCAATTAAGCTTGCTTTGCAAAAAGAATTTGATGATATTAAAGCGATCTCTGGCGATGTGAGAAAAGCGCTTGCTAAATTAAGCGGAGCTGATGCTAAAACAATTGCCGACGGTATCACTAACTTAGATAGACGGTTGGATTCGGTGCAAACAACTGTCAATATAGATAACATTAAATTGAAACGTCATATTTTGCCGGGATTGGAAAAAATTGAAAAGTCTCTAACTTCAGTATTGATCTCCATTAAGGGTGGCAATGTGAAATTAGATGGTCCTATTCGAGACGGTCTTAATAAACTCGCTGATGCTCTGGTTGTAACTGAAGAAATCTTGAAGGCTGAAAATACATATCTGACTAACAAAATAGAGCCAAGATTGTTTGATTTAGATGATCATCTTACTTCTGTTTACGAAGAGGTTGTTAGTGCTAATTCGCGAATGACAGTTTTTGTGGAAGAGATGAAAAAAATAAACCAACGTTTGGATGAAGTTAGCTCGTATGCCAAGAACAATAATTCTAAATTATTGCTCTCTATTTTACCTGCGCTGGGTAAAACCAAAACCTATCTAGAAGATATGTTAAAAGCTGTCGATAGTGGTAATGCGAAATTAGTGGGTCCGATTAAACAAGGTCTAAGTGCTTTTGCCGACGGTTTAGTATTGATGGAAGCAGCGTTGAAGGCTGGCAATGAATATTTAGCCAGAGATATTGTTGCGAAGTTGAATGTTTTGGGAGCACATCTTTTTGCTTTAAAAAATAAGATTGATGATAAACAAGACTACGTCCGTGAAGATATTAATTCAGCTATTGGCAAATTAGCAGAAGATTTAGCTGGTACAAAAAATCGATTTGAAGCGGGTGGGGATGTCTATAATTCAACGGTAAAGCTTCATGCGACTATCAGTAACCACGTTGATGGCCTTGCTATTTTGAACACGACTGTTGCAGATGCTACTTCGTTTTTGCAAAATACAATAGCTGGTGTAAATGCCACTGCGTTTGATCAAGCAACAACGGTTGGTAGTGTCAACTTGCTGTTACAAAACACGACAGCGAGTCTCAATAATACAGCGAATGCTCAGGCTCAAGATGCTGTTGGCATTACTTCACTGATGCAAAACACAACAGCTAGTGTAAATGCTACTGCGTTTGAACAGGCAACAACGGTTAGCGGTGTCAACTTGTTGTTACAAAACACGGCAACGAGTCTCAATAATACAGCGAATGCCCAGGCTCAGGATGCTGTTGTTATTACTTCACTGATACAAAACACAACAGCTGGTGTAAATGCCACTGCGAATGATCAAGCCACAACGGTTGGCAGTGTCAACTTGCTGTTACAAAACACGACAGCGAGTCTCAATAATACAGCGAATGCTCAGGCTCAAGATGCTGTTGGCATTACTTCACTGATGCAAAACACGACAGATGTTGTGAAAACGGCTGCGATTGATCAAGCCACAACGGTTAGCGTTGTCAACTTGCTGTTACAAAACACGACAGCGAGTCTCAATAATACAGCGAATGCTCAGGCTCAAGATGCTGTTGGCATTACTTCACTGATGCAAAACACAACAGCTAGTGTAAATGCTACTGCGTTTGAACAGGCAACAACGGTTAGCGGTGTCAACTTGTTGTTACAAAACACGGCAACGAGTCTCAATAATACAGCGAATGCTCAGGCGACCACGTTGTTTGATGTTGGTTCACTGATGCAAAACACAACAGCTGGTGTGAATGCCACTGCTTTTGATCAAGCAACAACGGTTGGTATTGTCAACTTGCTGTTACAAAACACGGCAACGAGCCTCAATAATACGGCGAATGCCCAGGCTCAAGATGCTGTTGTTATTACTTCACTGATACAAAACACAACAGCTGGTGTGAAAACGGCTGCGCAGACATTTGTGACCAACCTCAATGAAACATTGGCTGTAGCAAAAATAAACATAACTTCGATATTTGATGGCTTCGTCGGAAATCTAACGACGAAGATAGCAAACGCCACAGAAAATTTTGGTTATCAGGCGGGTAATATCAGTTTAGCAAATGCAAATGAAATACAAAAAATCAATGAGACAATGCACAATGGATTAACATCATTGAAGGCCGTCGCTGCGAAGATGGCGGCGAGTACCCAAGGTGGCAACTTCAACATGCCACAGCGTCGTGTTGAAATGGATACATCAACAATTCCTGATGATGCAAAGTTGATATTGGGAGAAGACTTCTTTAGAATGTTGGACGAAGGTGGTCTAGAAAATGAGGAATTTTTGGGATACAGGAAAATTCCCTGTCAAAAAGACTGGGTTGAATATGCAAATACGGAAGAGGGTCAGAAGAATTTTTCAGATAACAAAATGGCTTCTATATGTGAGAGAATGGAAAATGACCCTAATCCATACTGCCTGATTCCTTTGACGTCTGCAGCAAGAGCTGGCATCCTTGCGGAAACGAGGACAAAGATGGGTAATAAGGTTAAGGTTTCTGTTACATCAAAACAGTTCGCTAATGCTAATGGTGAAGTGCTTTTTGTGAGCTGCCATCCAATACAACATTGGTAGACCTCTTTCTAAACACAGTTGCTTCAGTTTGAGGCTCTGCCCACGTCGTGTTTGAAAAGATTAGTGACATTATGAGCAATTGGGATAGTAAGATTTTTATTTATCCAATTGCTCACCTAATTTCAGATGCAACAGTACGGATCTTCTAATAATGGTTTTCTGATCTTCGGATAGCACATCAAAATTCATTTTAAAGATTCCATTTGCATGGTCGTTATACCGATCGCGTATTACCTCTATAATTTGAGGCGTGTGGCGACCGCTCTGAGTATTTTCTGTGCGGTCTTCTTGGCGTGGCGATGCGGCAATAGTTGATTCTAGTGTTGCCGCTGTCGCGCGGTCAGAGGCAGACTTAACCCAATTGGAAACCACTCTATGTAAAGACGCTTTATATTTGTAGAGCATTCCTAGGCTTGCGACAATTGTGGTTCCAATAATAACTGCAGTTACGATCTCTGTGGTGGACCACTTAGCGCTATCTTGGTTTTTGATTGAAATCGCCGAGCAGGCATTTTCTCGCTCTTTTTCCTCCTCTTCCTCTTCCTCGTATTCATCAATTATGATTGTAACAGTCTTATAAGGAGTGTTTGTCTCAGGCTTTTCAGAGTCTGCCCACGATGTGCTCGAAAAAATCAGCGAAATTATGAGTAATTGTGACAGTAAAATTCTCAATAAGGTCATTGTAGCCTCTTAAATTTGATTTTTAAATATTGTAGCATGTGCATCGATAAAAGGTTTAAGTCTCTTCAGGTTCAATCCTATTTAGTATGGTTTTAGATATAGCTACGGCTTTTTCGCGATTTTCTGGATGTATTTCTTGCATCTTTTGTCTGACACTTTCATCCAAAGCTATGGCACCGCGGTTTAACTTATAGTTTAGCCGTTTCAATGCGGAGGCTAATGCATCTACAATTTGTCGAGGTGAGTGGGTTTTTGCTCCGCCCATAATGCGTCTTTGAACCAGTGTCCCAGGAATTGCGGGGCCTTGAAACTGGGGTGTCAAATCTCTGGGCCCGCTAAAAAATCTCGTTTGTAAGGTCTTTCGATATTTAAATAGCACTGCAACGCTTGCAATGATTGCAGTTGCAATAATAAAAGTAGTCACGATCTCTGTGGTGGACCATTCAACGCTGTCCTGATTTTTTACAATAGTCGACGCGGAAGCAACTCCTTCCACCTTTTCTTCTTCTTCTTCTTCGTATTCATCTATTATGATTGTAACAGTCTTATAAGGAGTGTTTTTCTTAGGCTCTTCAGAGTCTGCGCGTGTTGGGCCTGAAAAGATCAGCGAAATTATGAGTAATTGCGATAGTAAAATTTTCAATAATTTCATTTTGATTATCCAAATTTTAATTGACCAAGATTAGGAAATGCGAATTTTAAAAAAGTATTGAAGATAGGTTTTCTAGAAAGAACAATTAAAGCAGTCAAAGTGAGGGTTGTAATTATTTTGATTGCAGACCATTCAGCACTATCCTGATTTTTTACAATAGTTGACGCGGAAGCAACTTCTTCCACCTCTTCTTCTTCTTCTTCTTCGTATTCATCTATTATGATTGTAACAGTCTTATAAGGAGTGTTTGTCTTAGGCTTTTCAGGGTCTGCCCGTGTTGGGCCTGAAAAGATCAGCGAAATTATGAGTAATTGCGATAGTAAAATTTGGGATAACTTCATTCTGAGCTCAAAATTTAAACATTTAAGAAAAATATTGCAGTTACGTATTATAAATAAAGCTACCTGTAGCATTTATAATTACCGTTTCATAGCTCATCGTGCATTAATTTTGCTGTAAGTTGCGTGTGACCAAACCAGGAAAGCCATTCTTTGAACGGATTGCTAAAGTAAGAAGCAAACGTTTGTGCATAGGTTACCACAAGAAGCCCCCCAAGAACCCCTGTTTTTATGGTGTCAACTTCATCACCAGCTTTTGCTTCCAGAACGGCCTCCATGGTGCCATCTAAGATTTCAATGCCGATGATGGTTCCATCAAAACCAAGATGATTATTTTCTTTATAATAATTCTCTAAATTTTGACTGCTGATTTCATAAAACGCATTGTTAACAGCTCCTCGAATAAGCGTTTCGGGTAAGGCGGTGGTGCCTTTGATGCCATATTTTAATGCGCCACCAATGAGACCGCAGCCTGCTTTTTTCGCATATTCATAATATGAAAGATTTTCTTTTTCAGAAATATCCGAAAGAAAATACTTATTACATGTTTTTCGAAATGAATATCCAACAATGGAGCCGGCAATAGCCAGCGGAATTGCAATAGGTTTCTTGACGAGCCCAGCAAGATAAAAGCTGGAATATATCAAGCCATCAATCAGGACTGCATCTGCGATGGTATCAGGTAAAGTATTGCTAAAACTGCCATAGAGGTCTGCTCTGTTGTTTTCGGTTTCATCAGGTATGTTGGTGCCTAAATTTTCATCGTATTGCGAGTTCGACGGATCAGCGGATGATTGGGAAAAGGAAGTATTTTTGCTTGTTTCTTGGGCAGCATTCTCATCAGACGCCGGACAGGCCGCCCCATGGCATACTAGCAGAATCAGTACGAGAAAAATCGTTGCTTTATTGTTCATCTTCGTTCCGTGTTTAAGTGTATTATTGTGATTGTTAAACTGAGCAAAGTCAATACTTTATTTTGTGTTTCAGAGAGGGTTTCAATTGCGGGCTTTATTGCCATGCCAGCTTTCAGCTGGCATCTAGATTATAACTTCTGGGCAAGATCAACACCGAATCAAAAGTTAAATTTTTTGAAAAAATTTCATCAATTGTCTTGCCAATTAGAATTCCAAGAACTAGGAGTTTTCTCGAGTAGGTTTGGCTTTAAGGAAATCAGGGCATGGCACAGATTTTTCCGAAGTGGAGTAATAAGATCACCAAAGCGTTGCTTTGGACGACGTTAGTGACGGTGTGTTCTATTACTTTTGTTTTTTGGTACTGGTTTTCTCCTTGGAACTTGGAAGTGGGTTATGAACCCGTGCAACCAGTTCCATACAGCCATAAAATCCATGCGGGTATGTTAGGGATGGATTGTCGTTATTGCCATACAGGCGTCGACAAGTCCGCAGTTGCCGGTGTTCCCCCAACACAAGTGTGCATGAATTGCCATTCAACCATTAAAGCAGATTCTTTAAACCTGGTCGTCGTCCAAGAAAGTTGGAAAACCAATCAGTCTATCCCGTGGGTACGTGTTCATAAAATTCCAGATTTTGCTTACTTTGATCACAGCGCGCATATTAGCGTCGGTGTTGGCTGTGTGAGTTGCCATGGGCATATTGAGCAAATGACAGAAGTTCGTTTGGAAAAACCGCTTAGCATGGGTTGGTGCTTGGAATGTCATCGTAATCCTGCTCCTCATCTAAGACCGCTCGACAAAATTACCGATATGAATTTTAAAACCGATCTCGCTTGGGAGAAAGTTGCCAAAGCAAAAGCTGCTACTTTGCACCCACCCGTCGAGAGTTGTTCGGGGTGCCACCGATGACCAAGCAAACACATGTGCATGAACACAAACACGATCATGAACACGAGCATGCCATCTTGCAAACAAATGAAATTTTAGAAGAAGTGAGCAGTGCCTTAAAAGATCCTGAGCAGATTAAATATTGGCGTTCACTCGAGCACCGCGAACGTACACAAGCTTACGTCGATTTTATAAAAGATGAGTTTAAAGAAGGCGATAGCGAGATATCTGGTGTTCAGCGCCGTGATATGTTGAAATTGATGGGTGCCTCTTTTGCTTTGGCAGGTGTTGGTGTTGCTTGCCGTAGGCCTGTCGATAACATTATGCCTTATTCGAAGGCGCCTGAAGGAATTATCCCAGGGATTCCTAACTATTTCGCCACAGCCAGGCCTTCGGTTACAGGTGCCATTGGTTTAGTTGTTGAAAGTCACGAAGGCAGACCCACCAAAGTAGAAGGCAATAGCGAGCATCCTTTCAGTAAGGGGGCAGCTGGTATTCATGATCAAGCAGCTATTTTGGAAATGTATGATCCTGATCGATCGCGTGTGCCCATGGCAAAATCTGGTTTTGATCGATTGCCGTCAACGTGGACAGAGTGGGATAGTTTTGCGCAGGCACATTTTTCTTCTTACGCCTCTAACCAAGGTCAAGGTTTAGCATTTTTATTAAATGGAGAATCTTCTGCGACAATTAAAAAATCTAAAAAAGACATTTTAGCGAAGTATCCTAAAGCTGTTTTTTTTGATTATAATCCGCTTGCCTTAGACAATACCGAGGCCGGCGCTCAAATGGCTTTTGGCAAAGACATGCGCGTATTGCCTGTGTTTGCTAATGCAAAGATTATTTTAACTTTGCAAGCTGATCCCTTTATGCTGGGTGCGGGCAGTTTGTCTCATGCACGCGGTTTTAGTGAAAATCGCAAAATCTATGCGGCGAAAGATGCTCACTTGATGAATCGCCTTTATGCGGTTGAAGCCGCTTTCTCGGTGACGGGAACAAATGCGGATCATCGATTAAGAGTCGCTGCAGCAGATACAGAAGATTTTCTAAAAGCACTGACGCAACAAATTTTAGGTTTAGATAATTTAACTTGGTCCTTAGACATGAGGGCGCAATTAAATTTAATTGCCAAGTCCAACAAGTCTTTTGATAAGAAATTTCTAAATGCCTTGGCGAAAGATCTGGTTAAAAACAAGGGTCAGTCCTTGATCGTCGTGGGTGAAGGCCAACCGGCATCTGTTCATGGTCTAGCAAATGTGCTTAACGTGGCACTTGGTGGCGCAGGTAAAACTTTTCGGGTTTTAAAAACATCTGAAGAAGATTCTTCTGCTCTGCGCGGCACGAAGGCTCTTGCTGAATTAGTAAAACAGCTAAATGCGGGTGCGATCAAGACGCTGATGATGCTCGATACCAATCCGGTATATGCTTCAGCGGGTTCTTTGGCATTTGTTGATGCTCTTCAAAAAGTCAAAACTGTTGTGCATTTGGGTTTTTACGATGATGAAACTGCACAAAAAGCACATTGGCATTTGCCGATGTCTCACTTTTTAGAAAGTTGGGGCGATGCCCGTGCTTACGACGGTACTGTTTCAATTGTTCAACCATTGATAGCGCCGCTTTTTGAGAGCAGAACGAGCATTGAAATATTGTCTCAAGTTTTAGCGCCAGTCGCCAAAAGCGGTGCTGAGCTTGTGAAAGAAACTTGGGGCTCCGGTCTTGGAATCTTATCTGCAGAAAAAAACTGGCGCAAAGCTTTGCATGACGGTGTTGTAGCCGGCAGTGCTTTTACTGAAAATACGTCGCCATCGATAAATACTGCGAATGTTGTACAAAATTTATCGAAGACCTCAAAAGCCAGTGTGTCTTTTGAAAACATTGAAGTTTTGTTTCAGCTTGATTATTCGGTTCTAGATGGCCGACTTGCCAATTTAGGTTGGCTGCAAGAACTTCCCGATCCCATCACCAAAATGACGTGGGACAATGCTTTGTTGATGTCGCAGGCTTTGGCAAAAAAATTGGGGATCAATAGCCGGGTCAAGGGTCGTTATTATCAGGCCGATATGGTTTCCCTTTCTTTAAGTGGCAAAACAGTGAATTTGCCAGTTTTTATTATGCCGGGTCTGTCTGATTTTAGCGTGATTGCCTTTTTAGGTTATGGTCGAAGTCACGCAGGTTCGCTGGGAAATGGCGTTGGTGTCGACGTTTATCCATTGTTCCCAATTGATGGTAATCATTTTGCTTTGGGTGCACAATTAAAACGTACAGGCGAAACCTATGCGCTGGCAACAACTCAAGAGCAATTTGCCATGAATGGCGATGCCATTATGGAAGTAGACACCCTAACTTTGCAAAATAGAGATCCAGCGAGGGTGGCTTTAGTCGAGGATTACGCGAAGAATCCTGATTATACCAAAAAGTTGGGTTTGCCAGATTCCTTAATGAAAAAAGAAGCAGGCGAGAATAAATTAGCTCCTGCGCAGATGACCACGCCATGGCCTTACACTGGTAATAAATGGGGCATGGTCATCGATCTGACATCTTGTATTGGTTGCAATGCTTGTGTGACAGCCTGCCAATCGGAAAATAACATTCCGGTGGTGGGAAAAACACAAGTCATGCGTTCGCGCTCGATGCATTGGATCCGTGTCGATCGTTATTTCACGGGCGAAGTCAAAGATCCCCAAAGTATTTCGCAGCCAGTTCCTTGCATGCATTGTGAAAATGCACCTTGCGAGCCTGTATGTCCTGTGGCTGCGACTGTGCATGACGAAGAAGGTCTCAATACAATGGCTTATAACCGTTGCGTGGGAACAAGATACTGTGGCAATAATTGTCCATACAAAGTCCGCCGCTTTAATTATTTGGATTTTTCCAACAGCGGTAATATTTATGTCGATTCCATCAACAAAGAACGTAATACGCTATTGCAAATGCAAAAAAATCCAGACGTGACGGTTCGTTATCGTGGCGTTATGGAAAAATGTACTTATTGTACGCAGCGTATTCAAGAAGCCAAGATGTCAACCAGACGAGATGGTGGCGACGTTAACCGTTTACCTGATGGTGCAGTAACGCCAGCATGCGCTCAGAGTTGTCCAACGCAAGCAATTACTTTTGGTAACCTGAACGACGAAAATAGCCGTGTATCAAAACTTAAAAAAGTTGATCGTAACTATGATTTATTGCAGGAATTAAACACCAGGCCTCGTACATCCTATTTAGCGAAATTGCGAAATCCCAATCCGGAGCTCGTATAGTATGGTTTCAAAGTCAATAGAAAATATGCCTGAATACGTGGGCAATACGCATCGTGGTGACTTGGTTTTGCCAGAAGATGTGGTCAAACGTGAAGAGCTGATTCGAGGCAATCCGACGTTTCACGATATTACTGAGACTGTCTGCAAAATGGCTCAAACGCCTTTTTCTGAGACACATATCGGGTGGCGAGTTGGTTTTGCCATTTCACTTAGTTTAGCGATCATGTTTTTTGGTTTGATTGCCTATTTAATCTGGGAAGGCATCGGGATTTGGGGCAATGCCAGTCCAGTTTTTTGGGCTTGGGATATTGTCAACTTTGTTTTCTGGGTCGGCATTGGTCACGCAGGAACTTTAATTTCTGCGGTTTTATTTTTGTTTAGACAAAAATGGCGAACCTCTATCAATCGTTACGCCGAAGCCATGACTATCTTTGCGGTTATTTGCGCACTGGTTTTTCCAGGAATCCACGTCGGCCGTATCTGGGTCATCTACTGGGTATTTCCCATTCCTAATTCCATGGAAATGTGGCCCAATTTTCGTTCCCCATTGTTGTGGGACGTTTTTGCCGTTGGCACTTATTTTACGGTTTCACTTTTGTTTTGGTATGTTGGTCTTATTCCTGATATCGCCACGCTGCGTGATCGCGTTAAAAGCCGGGCTGCTAAAATTGCCTATGGTATTTTTGCTTTGGGATGGCGAGGTTCAATGCGACACTGGTTGCATTACGAACGCGCTTATTTACTTTTAGCCGCGCTGTCGACGCCTTTGGTTCTTTCGGTGCATAGCGTGGTGTCTTTTGACTTTGCCGTAGCGCAATTGCCTGGTTGGCACACGACTATATTTCCGCCGTACTTCGTTGCTGGTGCTATTTTTTCTGGATTTGCCATGGTGCAAACGCTGGTACTTCCTGCACGTAAATGGCTGGGTTTAAAAGATATCGTCACAATGAAACATATTGAGAATATGAACAAAATTATTCTCGTGACTGGATCGATTGTTGGTTACGCTTATGCTATGGAATTTTTCATTGCCTGGTATAGCGGTAATCAATATGAGTCGTTTGCATTTATCAATCGTGCTTTTGGCCCTTACGCCTGGTCTTATTGGATTATGGTTTCTTGTAACGTCATTTCTCCTCAACTTTTTTGGTTTAAAAAATTACGAACCAGCATTGTTGTGAGCTTTGTGATTTCTATTTTCGTCAATATTGGCATGTGGTTTGAACGATTTGTCATCACGGTTACTTCTTTGAATAGAGACTTTCTGCCTTCGTCATGGCATTATTTTTCACCGCGTATTTTTGAACCGTTATTTTTGATTGGTTCTTTTGGTTTATTCTTTACTTTGTTTTTACTGTTCGTTCGTTATTTGCCCGTGATTGCAATGGCTGAAGTGAAAAGCGTTTTACCACAGGCAAATCCCCATGAAGGACATCATTCATGAACCAGACGTCAACAACATATGGGTTACTTGCCGAGTACGACTCGACTCATGGCATCTTCGAGGCTTGCCAAAAAGTGCGAGATGCTGGTTATAAAAAATGGGATGCATGTACACCTTTTCCCGTCCATGGGCTAGAAAAGGCCATGGGTTTGCCCGCGAGTAAATTGCCATGGATGGTTTTAGGTGCAGCCATTACAGGAGCATCGCTAGCAATTATATTTATGGTGTGGGTATCGGCGTTTGATTATCCTCTTAACATTGGTGGTAAGCCAACATGGAGTATTCCTGCGTTTATCCCCGTCATGTTTGAAATCACCATTTTGTTTAGTGCCTTAACAACTGTGTTTGGCATGATTTGGTTAAATCGCTTGCCAGCATGGCATCATCCTTTATTTCAATCGATTCGTTTTGAGCGTGTCACAGACGATAAGTTTTTTATTGTGATTGAAAGCTCCGATCCTTTGTTTGATCAAAAACGAACGCAAAAGTTGCTCGAGGATACTGGTGCTATCAAGACAGAAGTGTTGGAGGCTTAAGTGAATTTTAGAATCATTGGGACAGGGATGCTGTTGTTGGTTCTCCTGAGCGGATGTCGTGGTTTGACATCCAAGGAACCACCGATTCACGTTAATCCCAATATGGATACGCAGAATAAGTATAAACCGTATCGCGCCAGTGATTTTTTCGCAGATAAACGGGACATGAGGCCACGCGTCGAAGGCACGGTTGCCAGAGGGCAATTGAAAGAAGATGATCATTTCTATAGAGGGATGGTCGATGGCCAGTTAGCAAAAACATTACCCAGTCAGCTGACAGTGGACAAAGTTTTTTTAGAAAAAGGGCGAGAAAAATTTAATATTTACTGTGCGCCTTGTCATTCTCAAGTTGGGGATGGCAATGGCATGGTTGGCAGAAAACTGCCCATTAGGCCAACAACTTTTTACAGTGATTATATGTACAATCAGCCGGTCGGACATTTTTACAATGTTATTTCTGATGGAATTCGGAGCATGCCTTCTTATAAGTTTCAAATTTCCAAAGAAGAAGATCGTTGGGCCATTGTCGCCTATATCCGTGCTTTGCAATTCAGTCAAAATCCAGATCTAAAATCATTAGCAGTGATTTCTTCGTCAAAAAGTTTTTAAGTTTAAGGAGTAGCATCCAGTGCAGACAGCCGCAAAAATAACAGATGACATGAAGGTGCCATCAAAAAGTTTTTGGCACAAAATGCCGATCATTGCTTTTATGCTTGGGATCATGTGTATTTTATATTGGGTAACTGGTTTCAAAGCAGATCCCCATCGTGCCATGTACGGGTATTTATTTGCATTTATTTGTGTGCTCAGCATTGCCTTGGGGGCGATGTTTTTTGTCATCATTCAGCATTTATCAAGAGCAGGTTGGTCTGTTGTGGTACGTCGTATCGCAGAGTTTGCCATGTGGACCATGCCCTTGTTTGTGGTATTATTTTTGCCCATCGCTTTTTGGGCACCAGATATTTTTCCTTGGAGCCATATTGAGACTGGCGATGTTATATTAGAAAATAAAGCATCTTATTTGAACATGAATTTTTTTATGGTGCGCTCAGCAATTTATTTTGCGATTTGGCTTTTAATAGGTTGGTGGTTTTATAAAACTTCAGTTGGGCAAGATCAAGGGAACAGACAAGAGGACACACGCAAACTTTGGACGTTGAGTGCACCTGCGGTTATTTTGTTTGCCTTGTCCCTGACTTTTGCTTCGTTTGACTGGCTGATGTCATTGCAGCCTCACTGGTTTTCAACTATTTTTGGTGTCTATTTTTTTGCTGGTTGTTTTTTAGCCGGCATGGCCTTTATAACGCTGATGCTACTTGGTTTGCAGGCGGCCGGTATTTTAACAAAAACTGTCACTTTTGAGCATTATCAAGATCTGGGTAAGCTCATGTTTGGTTTCACTGTGTTTTGGGCTTACATTGCGTTTAGTCAGTTCATGCTTTATTGGTACGCGAATATCCCCGAAGAAACAGAATTTTATATGCATCGTCTACAGCATGGTTGGGAATACGTGTCTTATGCGATGATTTTCACCAACTTTTTTATTCCATTTTTCTTTTTGTTGTCGAGGCATGTCAAACGCAATAAATTGGGACTTGCTCTATTTTGTTGCTGGACATTGCTTGTTCATTTTCTCGATTTGTATTGGATCATCATGCCCAACTATGGTGCTCATGGTTTGGCTGAAGGCGCGCATCCTCCTCATGCAAGCATTCATGGAAATGATTTGATTTTGCTAGCAGGGATGCTCAGTCTTTTTATCGCTTATGTCAGCTATTTTGTGGCACGAAAAAACATTGTTCCTATCGGTGATCCAAAGCTCATCGAATCACTTCACTTTGAGAATGCGTGAAAAATATGAGTACAACAAATCAAGAGTATGAAATATCGCATGGGGATCAAGTCCAGGCAGATGTTTCTCCTCGTGCTAATTTGGTAATTTGGGCTAGCTTTTTTCTGTTCGTGGTATTTCTTTACTTTAGCATTGTGAGTTTAAATGCTTATTTTCGTTATGAAGTTGAAGAAGAGAAATATGTAAAAATTGGCTCTGTCGTTTCTCAAGAATTAAAAAACTTACGTCAAACTGAAGCGCAAGTTTTAAGTGGCGAGATATCTTTAGTGGTAGGGAAAAAAAGTATTTCGATTGAGCAGGCTATCAATCAGTTGATTGAAGCCAACTATGAAACTTCAAAGGAGTAATCTGTGTTGTTCTCGAGGATAGCCATTGGTATTGCGATGCTGACTGTTGTGCAGACAGGAGCTGGCCGTGCATTGGCTGATGGCGAAGGCAGTCTTCGCATTCCTCATGAAATCAAAGGCACAGAAATTATTGATAAACGAGGCTCATTAATTCCTTCCGATATTTTGCTAACAAATCACCGAGGTGAGAAGATTGATCTGTCTAGCTATTTTCAGGAAGGCAACGAAAAGCCCGTGATATTGACGTTGGGATATTATCAGTGTCCCATGCTGTGCAATTTGGTTCTCAATGGTTTGCTGGAATCATTGAAAACCATGTCGCTCAAAGTTGGAAAAGATTTCCGCATGATTTCAGTGAGTATTAATCCTAAAGAAACGGCTGATCTAGCGAAAAACAAACGTACTAATTATTTGAAAGCAGTGTCATTAGGGGATGATGCTGATTGGGATTTTTACGTCGGTGAAGAATCAGAAGTTCGGCGATTAGCAGATGCTATCGGATTTCAATATAAATATCATGAGCGCTCAAAAGAGTATGTGCATAGCGCAGGTATTTTTGTTTTGTCTCCCAATGGGACTTTAAGTCGAACTCTTTACGGAATTAATTACCAAGCATCTGACGTGAAGATGTCTTTGATCGATGCGGGAAATCATAAAATTGGATCGTTGTTAGATCGGGTCATTTTGAGTTGTTTTCATTACAACCCCGACAGCCATCAGTACGGTGTTTATGTTTTTGGTATCATGCGACTGGGTGGACTTTTGACAGTCCTTGTTTTAAGCGTGATGCTGTTTTTATATTGGCGCTCTGAAAAACGTTTAACGGCGAGTTAGTTGTCGTTTCGTGTTTAAGGCAAAGAGTTTTACTTAACGGATGATTTCATGGACAGCGTAAAAGAATTATTATCCATGCGTTTACCGGTCGCTTCGAAGCTAAGCTGGCTTCCTGAGGCGGCTTCTACCACAGCAGACTCTGTTGACTGGATATTTTATTTTCTAGTTTGGTCCTGCGTGGGTTTATTTTTGTTGGTTGTGCTTCCCGTTGCTTGGTTTTGTCTTCGTTACCGTCGTAAGCATGAGGGTCAAAAAGCATTATCGCAAGTCGATCACAATGTGAAAATTGAAGCTGCTTGGACGCTTTTACCCTGTATTTATTTAGCATTTCTTTTTTATTGGGGTTTTATCGGATTTGTTGATTTGTACACAATTCCGGTGGAGGCAAAGCACCTACGTGTCATTGGGCAAAAATGGAATTGGACTGTTCAGTATCCAGATGATGATATTTCTGTCTCAGGTCAAGGGGCAATCATTGGTATTCCTTTAGGGCAAGCGATTCGTCTCACATTGTCTTCGCAAGACGTCATTCATAGTTTTTTTGTTCCCAACTTTCGCATTAAACAAGACGTCGTTCCTGGGCGATACTCGACCTTATGGTTTGAGAGCACAAAAGTTGGAGAGTTTCCTGTTTTTTGTACGGAATATTGTGGTGACGAGCACAGTAAGATGCTGGCGATAATTAAAGTGATGCCGCAAGACGAATATAAAGAATGGCTAGTGAAGAAAAAAAGTGAGAATGTAGGCCTTCCTCCTGCAGAACTTGGCCAAAAATTATATACGCAAAAAGCTTGCAATGCTTGCCATACGGTTGATGGAACACCGAAGATAGGACCGAGCTTCAAGGGAGTTTATGGACATATGACTCAATTGGAAGGAATGTCCCCGGTAAAAGTGGACGATGGTTATATTCGAGAATCGATTTTAGAGCCGCAGGCAAAAATTGTAAAAGGATACCCACCGGTCATGCCGACGTTTAAGGGTCAGTTGAGTGAAAGTGATATCAATGCATTAATCGAGTTTATTAAATCTTTGAAATAAAAATGTTTGAAGGGAGAGTCAATGGTAGCAAATCATTTAGAAGAAGAAGAAAGTTATTTAACCTCGAAAAAAGGGATCGCATCTTGGTTATTTACTTTGGATCATAAGCGCATCGGTATTATGTATTTGGCATCAATCATGTTTTTCTTTTTGGTTGGAGGCTTATTTGCGATTTTGCTGCGTGTTGAACTTTGGACAGCGGGTGACACGATCGTCAAAGCAAAGCAATATAATCAATTGTTCACATTGCACGGCGCCATCATGGTTTTTTTGGTGATTATCCCCGGTATTCCTGCTTCTTTAGGCAATTTCGTTTTGCCATTGCAGCTTGGCGCTAAAGACGTTGCATTCCCAAGACTTAACCTCATGAGCTATTACATTTATGTTATTGGCGCGATTGTTGCGTTATCTTCTTTGCTGGTTGGGGCGGTGGATACAGGTTGGACTTTTTATACGCCTTACTCCATTACCACCGACGGTGGCGTGGTTGTCATGGTGATGGCTGCATTCATATTAGGTTTTTCCTCGATTTTGACAGGTGTGAATTTTATATCGACAGTGCATAAATTGCGTGCGCCTGGGATGACCTGGTTTCGCATGCCACTCTTTATTTGGGGAATTTATGCAACGGCTATTATCCAGATTATGGCGACACCCGTATTGGCAATTACGCTTTTGTTACTTGTGATTGAGCGCGTCGTTAAAGTGGGAATTTTTGATCCACAATTAGGCGGGGATCCTGTTTTATTTCAGCATTTTTTCTGGTTTTACTCGCATCCGGCTGTGTATATTATGATTCTTCCGGGCATGGCGGTTATTTCTGAATTAATTACCACGTTTAGTCAGAAACGTATTTTTGGATATAAGCCGATTGCCTATTCGTCAATCGCGATTGCTATCATCAGTTTCTTAGTTTGGGGACATCATATGTTTGTTTCTGGACAATCTGAATTGGTGGGCATGATTTTCTCAGCTCTCACATTTTTAGTAGCCATTCCTTCGGGCGTAAAAATGTTTAATTGGGCGGCGACTATGTATCAAGGCTCTGTCTCTTTGGCGACGCCAATGCTTTGGGCGATGGGATTTTTTCTCTTATTTGCCATTGGTGGGTTAACAGGTTGCTTTTTAGGAACCCTGTCGGTTGATGTGCATTTGCATGATACCTATTTCGTCGTAGCACATTTTCATTATGTGATGGTGGGCGGTACATTCATGGCTTTTATGGGCGGTATTTTTTACTGGTGGCCAAAGATTACCGGTAAAATGTACAACGAAAAAATGGGTGTTTGGTCTGTGATTTTAGTTGTGCTTGGATTTAATCTGACTTTCTTTGTGCAGTTTATTATGGGTGCACAAGGCATGCCTCGTCGTTATTATCATTATCTTGATCAATTCCAAATTTATCATCAAATATCAACTGTGGGGTCTTTTTTGTTGGGATTTGGATTTTTGTTTTCGATTATCACTTTGCTGGTATCTTTGAAGTATGGCAAGAAAGCTCCACCCAATCCGTGGCATGCTGCTACCTTTGAGTGGACTGAGACTGCGTCTCCACCGATTGAACATAATTTCCACCATCAGCCCATATCGACAAAAGGTCCTTACGAGTACGACCAAATTGCTTAAAAGTATTTGATGAAGAAGAGGTTTTTATGGTTGCAAATCAAATAACGAAGTCGCATTTTCCGCTTGCTGTGCATTTTGCTAATCCCGAGCAGCAAGTTGAGGCGGGAAAACTTGGTATGTGGCTTTTTTTAGCGACAGAAATCTTGCTATTTGGAGGATTGTTTGTTGCTTATGCAATTTTTCATCATTTGCATCCGGAACTCTTTAAGGCCGCGCATCGTTTCTTAGATGTTAAATTGGGTGCGATTAATACAGTTGTATTGCTTTTTTCAAGTCTAACAGTTGTGCTCGCAATTCATGCAGCTCAGAAAAACAAGACTCATTTAATCGTCTTGAATTTAGTAATTACGCTTGTTTGTGCAGGTACATTTTTAGTGATCAAGTACTTTGAATACACTCATAAGTTTCATGCAGGACTATTGCCAGGATATTTCTTCACGAATGCAACGGTGCCTTCACCTGATCAAGCGCATGTGTTTTTCGGTATTTATTTCATGATGACTGGACTTCATGGTCTTCACGTGGTGATAGGCATGATTGTTTTGCTTTGGCTTTTAGTCAGAGCGCTGAAGGGGCAATTTGGTGAACAGTATTATTTGCCGCTGGAGCTGGGCGGTCTTTATTGGCATTTAGTCGATGTAATTTGGATATTTCTCTTTCCGCTTTTATATTTGATTCGTTAAACGAGGCACGATATGTCTGAAGTTTCTTTGCATCAAGAAGGGCATTACCAACACATGGCTCCAGGACCAAAACCTCATCATATTTTGCCCGTTTGGATTTATTGGGCTGTTTTTGGTTTTTTATTGGTTTTAACTGTTGTGACTGTTTGGGTTGCCAGCTACGATTTTGGGTCTTTGTCAACAGTTGTGGCATTATTTGTAGCTTCGATAAAAGCAAGTTTGGTTTGCGCCGTTTTTATGCATTTATGGTTTGATAACAAATTTTTCGCATTGATTTTATCTTCTTCTTTACTTTTTTTATCTTTATTTCTTCTATTTCCTTTAATAGATGATAGTTCGCGCGGATTGGTAGATCCAACGCGAGATAACTTTTTGCCACGTAATGAAGAAGTATATAAATATGAGCTAGAAAACCCCGGGGCTTTGCCTCAGCGGCCTGGTTTAAAAACTCCCAATAAAGATAAGTTGATTTTTGAAGCACCTCATGGACATGACTAGGCCCGATTCCGCTAGACATTAAACTTGAAATGCATGACATCGCCGTCTCTCACGATGTACTCTTTACCTTCTAGTTTAATGGCGCCTGCTGCGCGGCAGCCAGCTTCGCCTTGGTATTTGACGAAATCTTCCCACCAAATGACATCGGCTTTAATAAATCCACGTTCAAAGTCCGTGTGAATAACGCCTGCTGCTTGAGGTGCTTTATCGCCTTCTTTAATGGTCCAAGCACGCACTTCTTTGACGCCGGCGGTCAAGTAGGTTTGCAGTTTGAGTAATTTAAAAGCAGCCTTGATAATGCGATCCAGACCTGATGATTCCAAACCTAATTCTTGTAAAAAATCTTTTCTTTCATCTGGTTTTAAGTCTGCCAGTTCTTCTTCAATTTTTGCGCAAACAGTCACAACTTGATCGCCGCGACTTTGTGCTAAATCAAGCAGGCTTTTTAAGTGAGGGTTTTTGCTTGGCGAGGCGCCATTTTCGTCGACATTGGCCACGAAAAGGGTGGGCTTGGCGGTGAGTAGATGCATGTCACGGAAGGCATTTTTGAAGTCTTCGTCTTCTTTATTAAAGTCAAAACTGCGCGCCGGATTTCCTGTGTTCAAGTGTTCAACGAGTTTTTCGCAAAAGGATTCTAATTTTCTAGCAGCGGGATTTGCACTTTTGGCGGCCTTGCGTGCGCGATCCAAAGCTTTGTTGGCGCTTTCCATGTCGGCTAAGATTAATTCGGTTTCAATCGTTTCTACGTCCGAAACGGGATTGATGACATTGTCGACATGAATAATATTGTCATCTTCAAAACAACGCACCACATGGCAGATGGCATCGACATCGCGAATGTGATTGAGGAATTTATTGCCAAGTCCTTCACCAAGGCTTGCGCCTTTGACCAGACCTGCGATATCCACAAAAGACATAGAAGCAGGCAAAATACGCTCAGGTGTTATGACTCGCGCTAGGGCATTGAGTCGTTCATCGGGGACATCGACGACACCGACATTGGGTTCGATGGTGCAAAAGGGGTAATTGGCAGACTGCGCCTGTGCTGAGGTCAGGCAGTTGAAAAGAGTGCTTTTGCCGACATTGGGCAGGCCAACAATGCCACAGGAAAGTGCCATGGGGTTTCTCCGAAGTTTTTATATTGAGGCGGTATGGCATGAAATTTTCAAATTAAAAATGGATATGTCAAGCTGGGATACAAGGCACGCATTGTTTTTTAAGAGGAGCAAAATATGGAGCATTTAGTTAGACCAAGGGAGCTACCCGAAGTAAGAACAGACTTGCAGGCAAACCCAGAGTTAGGGCCAGCAAATCATCCCCCCGGGGCTCCCAGTTATAGCCCTCCTGTGGCGGTGGACTTAGTAGAACCTCATCCTCAGGTCGCGAAGGCGATGGAGGTGTTGGGTGAGCGTGGCAATATGTCGGTTCCAGAACAGCATGTCTATGATGTCATCATGCAAAGTCTGAAAAAAGCGCATTCCGCTGAAGGTATTGCTTATGACCCAACAAACCCAACCGATGTTGCTGAGCTCAAAAAACTTGCTGCTACCAAGCTTGATAAAACAGCGCAAAAATTTTTTTTAGGAAAGCTAAGCGATGCAGGTGTTTTATCTCAGTTGCTGCGGCCGGAAGTGAAGATTGGTGGCTTGGGTACCATGGATAATTATCGGCTTAATGCTGATGGTACTTTGAGTAAGGGTTATGGAAATGCCACCCTTGAAGAAAGAACGCTAGCCAATCTGGCGCAGTTTGCGCCCGAGGGTGCAGGCGGTGGCCCAAGCGTTCTTCGTCATGCCAAAGTTGATACCGCGGCACAGTGGGACGGGATCAGAAGATTAGCAGCAGGAAAAGTCGAGGTGTCTATGCAAAAAAAAATAGATGCTGGCGATGCCTTGGCGCCCTCTATTTCTCGTTATGATCAAAAAACACCTTCGTGGGTCAATGGTCACGAAAAAAAAATGGCAGAGACGGAGCGTCTTGCTGCCCAAGAATCCAATAAAAATAATCCTGATTTGCCTAAAGTGCAGACTTTCGCCATGACTGCCAATGGCTTGGCGGACAGTGCGATTCATAACCTTTTCATTAAAGGTGCTGAGCGACGCATTAATGAACCAGCCATGCGCGATAAGGCCATGCGAGCCTTGATTGAGATGGTGCGTTCAGAAAATTCAGAAAATCCTGAAGTTGCTAGAGAGTTAACTCAGAAATTTAATGCCTATGAGAAAAGTGGCGACAGTGAAGAACTTGTTCAATTCTTGGCAGCAAATCCAGCCATGTCATTTTCTGGGCATCTTTTGGATGTTGTGCAGGGTAAGAAATCTCTTGAAAGCATTGGACGAAATTTGCGTCAAAATGGAACTCGGTTGAGTGAAAAGGGCCAAGCACTTCATGATAACTTGACTTCTTTGTTGCTAGGAAAAAACACCCAAGGTAAAAAGCTATCACGTAGTGCTGAGTTGGCGCTGCATACCGCGCTTGATCAGTCCATCAATGTGATTTCCGATGCTGGTTGTAAAAGTGGACAAGATCGAACCTTGCATTTATTTGCCATGACGCTTGCTGGCCGAAGTCTCAAAGATTTTGGCGATAAAAAGACGTCAGCTTTTTTGCAAAATTTTGACGCGCTGGCAAAAGCTTATGATCGCATGGAGAATCCGTCGAAATTGCGGAAAGCTTTTTCTAATGAAGCATCCAGAAAAGCCGCTTTTGAAAAATTAGCAACGTCCAGTGGATTAACGCCAGAGGATGCGCGCGCGATGATGGAAAAGTATCGTCAAACTTATTATGAAGCTGCCATTAAAACGGGATTGCCCATGACCCAATACAGCACCTTGTTGCCTGGCTTAAAATGGCACAATGAAAAAGGCGGTCTAAAAGGATTTTTTCAGGAAAATCGACTGCCCATTAACTATATGCCCAAGCAAATTAAGCTCAGCAATGGAGAAGCAGTCGATATAATGACACGCGACGCTTTTGGAAGACGCGTGTTTACGCCAGATGGTATTGCTTTAATAAAAGGTTTGTCGCGATTTCGTAAGACTTAAGCATTATGTTTAGAAAATACGTATGGAATATTGAAGACATTGTATAGGTGACCTAGGAAATCGATTGTGCTGAAAGCAGCAAACAGTTTAGGAATCTTGCCGTCATCATGCATATTTCGTGTAATAGAACGATATTGGACTGTCACTGCGTAACAATTAAAAGCAAAAAGTGTCAGCGCGGCTGGCCAGGTTGTTTCATCGAAATAATTCATGATGTTTCCTGTATGTCCTGCCAGTTCTAGCATGTGATATATTTTATGGCCTACTGGCCCTGGGGGATTTAGGTGAAGTTCTCGAATGTGAGTGACCACTTCGATGGCATTCCAAAGAATATTAAGTCCAGATAATCCAGTATCGATAATTGAAGAGGATTCTTCCTGGGCATGTGTTTGAAATGAAACAGTGAAAATAAGAAGAAATAGACAACAATAATTTTTCATGATGGCTCTGTGAAGTAGGTATGTTCTTGTAGCTGTTTAATCACGCTTTTCGACAAAGAAAAAATGGCTTGGCTGTTGGCAATTTGCCATTCTTCAACGCTGGGCGTGTAAATCAATTTCATTTTAGGTGTCAAGATAACTCTGGATGGATTGGCTTTTATCCACGCAGTTAAGCGATTGGTGTCTAGTTTTGGACTGCCAGCGAGTGTTAACACGACTCTGGGCAAGAGCTGTTTTTCATCTGCTTTGACAAAGTCCAAAGCGCGAATAGCGAGTGTCTTTAGCATTTGTTTAATCATCATCACTTCAGCAAGATTGTTCACTTCAGCAGGGGTCTCGCCGCATTGATCATTCATGGCGCCGACCACATCCCAAATCTCGCTAGAGTTTTGCGCGGTCGCCAATTTTTGATAGTAACCCATGCGATCATGCAAATCAGGAATGTATTTTTCTGGTATCAGCGCAGCCACAGGAAGATTGATGTCGGGATCGAAAATCTCTTCGTGCGCACGGCCTTTTAATTCTTCCACGGCTTCTTTTAGAAGTTCCGAATACAAATCGTAACCAACAGCTGCGATATGACCATGTTGATTTTTTCCTAATAAGTCGCCAGCACCTCGTAACTCTAAATCATGTTGGGCTATGCGAAAACCTGCACCCAGTTCGCTAAAGCGATGCAAAATTTCCAACCGTTTTCTGGCAATAGGGGTGAGTTGCTCGGTGTCAGCTGGGATTAGCAGATAAGCAAAGGCACGTTCTTTGCTACGACCGATGCGTCCTCTGAGTTGATACAACTGCGCTAAACCAAAGTCATCTGCGTCATCGATAAACATGGTGTTAGCAGCGGAGACGTCGATGCCAGTTTCGATAATTGTGGTACAGACCAACACGTTAAAATCATGTTTCATGAAACGAACCATGACTTGCTCAAGCGCGGTTTCGTCCATTTGTCCGTGACCGACTTCAATTTTTGCTTCTGGTATCAGATTTCTTAAATAATCAGCTTTGGCATTGATGGAACTGACTTTGTTGTGCACAAAATAAACTTGTCCACCTCGACCAAGCTCCATTAAAATAGCTTCGCGAATAACGGAGTCATCAAATCGAACAATCGAAGTGCGGATGGCTCTTCTGTCGGTGGGAGGTGTTTCGATAATACTTAAGTCGCGAATTCCAAAAAATCCCATTTGCAGTGTGCGCGGAATTGGCGTGGCAGAAAGGGTGAGGGCATCGGTTTGACTTTTTAGTTTTTTAAGATGTTCTTTGTGCTTAATGCCAAATCGCTGTTCTTCATCAATAACAACGAGGCCTAGGTTTTTAAAAGCCACATCCGCAGATAAAATGCGATGGGTCCCTATCAAAATATCGATTTTTCCATCGAAGGTTTTTTGAATGGCTTCTTTGATTTCTTGTGGTTTTTGAAAACGGCTAACCACAGCGATACGCACACCAAAATCTTTAAACCGTTCTGTAAAGGTAATCCCATGTTGCTGAGCCAAAATCGTCGTCGGAGCGAGGATAGCGACTTGACGGCCACTGAGGACTGTCAGCATTGCCGCACGCATAGCCACTTCCGTTTTTCCGTAACCCACATCGCCGCAAACTAAGCGATCCATAGGCTTGTCTTTTTGCATGTCGCTTAAAACATCATCAATGGCTTTTTGTTGATCGGGTGTTGTCTCGAAGGCGAAGCGCGCCTCAAATTCCCAATAATTAGCATCAGGAGCAGAGAACTGTTGTCGTTTTGCCAACTCACGTTTTGCGTAAAGATTAAGTAAGTCTTGCGCCATGGCAAGCACTGCTTCTTTGACTTTTTTCTTTTTGGTTTGCCAGCCTGATCCACCTAATTTATCAAGTCTAGGGTCCCCTTCGGCGCCAGAATAGGTTTGAATCAAATTGATGCGATGTACTGGCAAATAAAGTTTGTCATTTCCTTGGTACACCAATAATAAATAGTCTTGCTCAACGCCGCGAACGTTGAGACGCGTCAAGCCTTTAAAAAGTCCCACACCATGATCGACATGGACAACCGGGTCGCCCTCTTCCAAGTCTGCAAGCGTGGTGCGAAAACCGCCTTTTTTTCCAGTCTTTCCTTGTCGTCTGGCGCGTTTGCCAAAGATGTCATCTTCACTAAAGATAGCGATTTTTAAATCATAAAAAATAGCGCCAGAGCCAGGTGTTTCTGGTTTGGCCACAAAGGTAAAGGCGTGTACATTTTGGTCAAACTTGAAGTTGGCAATTTGAGATGTGATGACGCTGGGCGGCGATGGTAGGGTTCGTATATTAAGGCCGTGAGGCTGTAGCAATTCTCTTAAGCGATGTGTTCCACCCAAGGATGAGGCAGGTAAAAAAACAGAGATGTGATCGGCATGTAGTTGGCGGATTTGCGAAGCTAAGGGATCTAGTAAATGATGCGCACTGCTGGCTTCTGTATCGGTGCGTGTGGTTTCGCGTAAAATATCTTGTCTTAGAGTATCGGTGCGCGCACTGTGTATAGAAAAATTAGGCGCTGTTTTTTTAAGGGAACTTTCTATGGGGAACGCTTCTAAAATGAGTTGATTTTGCTTGGTTAAGAAATTTTGAACTTCGTCTTCACTTAGTAAAAATTGCGAAGGAGGAAAGCATAAATCGCCCCGGATAATCGCTGCATCATAATGCTCATGGTATTCTTGATAAAAAGCGTGAATCGCATTAGAAAAATCATGAGGCTCATTGATAGCGACTGTAAAAGCATCGTTACCATAGACCCGCAAAAGCAATTGCAAAGGCGATTGTAGTTCTTTGAAAAACGCTGGCAGTAAACTTTCGATGCCAAAAAAAGGAATATGATTGTTGATGTCTTCTAGTTTTTCACGTAATTTTTTAGTGGGGTAATTAACATCGTCGCTAAGTTGTCTTAAGTTTTCTTCAGCAAGAACAACTGTTGCCTCGCTGAGTTGGATTTCTCTGACAGCTCCAAATTGATATTCTTCTAAAATAGCAACTGTGCGTTGAGAACCTGGATCGAAAGTATTGATGCGCTCAACTTCATCGCCAAATAAATCAATGCGAGCAGGAAAAGGGTGCCCTGGCCAGAAAATATCAATAATGCTGCCGCGTACCGCAAACGTACCTGGATCTTCTACGGTGCTAACTTTATTGTAACCCAGTAGTTCGATTTTTTTGATGAGATCATCGCGGTTGATCTGCCCTTTACGCTCAATGATCTCAGCAGCATTTTGTAAACTTTCCAGTGGGACCATTTTTGTAGCAAGAGCTTCAGCTGAAGTGACTAGAATAGAAAATGGGGATTGCGTCGCCAATTTATGGAGTGTGGCGAGCCTCTCTCCAACGAGAGCAGGATCCGGCGAAGTGGCATGGTAAGGTGTTTTTTCGTCTATTGGCAAATAGAGGACGCTTTGTGTGTGCTCCTCGCCAAATAAAAAACGGATGTCGCGCAAAAAATCTTCTGCAGCACTTTTGTTGTGCGCAACAAAAATCACTGGTTTTTTGGCACTAAAAGCAGAAGCAATCTGTGCAATTGCTAAACCTTGTGCTCCCACCAAGGTAGTGTACCGGTTGCTGGCATTTTGGGTGATTTCAAAAAATGGATAAGACATAGAAGACTTAAATAGCGCTCTATTATCAATAATCTAGACAGGGGATGAATAAAAAAATCGAACCCCGGCCGGCCAAAAAATTGAATTTATTTTATACATAAAATACTATCAAAAGTAATATATCAATAATAAATGGGGGCATTGTGAAAAGTTTTGTCGATCCGGTTCGTTTAGGGATTGCTGGTGGCATTGTCTGGGGCATCGGTATATTCGTGGTCACCTTAATCTGTTTGACCAATAACTACGCCAAGGAATTATTAGCAATCTTTGTCGATATTTATCCGGGTTATGACATTTCTGTGAATGGAAGTTTAATCGGATTTCTATACGGATTTGCTGATGCCTTTGTTTGCCTGTTTGTGCTGGGCTGGATTTATAATTTACTGGGTATCAAAAAAGATTAATTTTTAGATCCGCTGAAACGATACAGTTTGTATCAGCGGCAGATTGCAAATATCACGCGATCAGTTATCTTGCCTATCCGACAGCAATCATTTTTGATGAAAACGAGTGAAAATGGCAGGAACATTGCGCATTACCGGTGGCAGATTATCTCGCAGACGCTTTATGGTGCCCAAAGCTGCAGACCTTGGATTAACGCGTCCAACGGGTGATATGGCTCGTGCTGCGGTATTTTCATCATTAGGCACCCTCGTCCAAGATGCCAACGTTTTAGATTTATTTGCCGGCAGCGGCGCCTATGGATTTGAAGCGATTTCAAGAGGGGCGTCATCTGTATTATTCCTCGAAAAAACCCGCGAGACTGCTCAATGTATTGAATATAATGCGCAAAGCCTTGCCATCAAAGAGCACTGTCGCGTGCTAGCGAAAGACGCAATTCACTTTGTGCAAGGTTCTTCTCTTGAAACCTATGAACTTGTATTCGTTGATCCTCCTTATAGTCTTGTTTTAGACGCTCTTTTTTGGAAAAGTCTTCTGGTGTTTTTGCATCAAAGTAGCGTTGTCGTTTTTCGTTGCAAAAGTAAAAAAGATTTTGTCTGTCCTTTTGATTATCAGATTACCAGAGAGAAATCCTATGGTGGCACGACGATTTTCTTTTTGACTTTAAAAGACGACCCTGTGGGGATTTCGTAACGTTTTTAGGAGCGATATGAGAGCAGCGATTTATCCAGGAAGTTTTGACCCGCTTACCAATGGTCATCTCGATATTATTGAACGTGCTTGTAAAACTTTCGACCATGTTGTGGTGGCGATTTCTAATAATCCCCAAAAAAGTCATACCTTTTCAGTTGATGAAAGAATGGATTTAGCGCGCCGATGTGTGGCGCATTTACCAAACGTAGAGATAGATACTTTTTCGGGTCTCTTAATGGATTATGCCGAACAAAAAAAAATACCTACAATTGTGCGTGGTTTAAGAGCGAATAGTGATTTTGAATATGAATTTCAGTTGGCTACCATTAATCGAAAGCTTAATAAAAATGTCGAAACCCTTTTAATGATGACCAGCGAAACAAGTTTTTATATCTCTTCAAGACTCATTCGTGAGATCGCGCAGTTTGGCGGCGATGTGAGCGGTATGGTGCCTGCGCTTGTGAGTCAGGCTTTGCAAATCAAATTAAAAAAATAAAGGAATGTTTAGATGGCAAATTTATCATTGCATCCACGTGTTTTACAATTATCACCATCAGCAACTTTACAAATGCAAGCCAAAGCCAAAGCACTTAAAGATCAAGGTGTATCGGTTGTTGTTTTAAGTGCAGGAGAGCCTGACTTTGAGACACCAAAAGTAATTGTCGAAGTTGCTAAGCTTGCACTGGATAAAGGTGTGAGTCGTTATACCGCTGTTCGTGGTTCAGATGAATTGATTAAAGCGATGCAATTAAAATTTAAGCGTGATCAAAAAGTACATTATGGCCCATTACAAGTTTTATCGACAGTAGGTGCCAAATCAGCGATCGCCATGGCGCTTGAGTCTGTGGCTGGCCCTGGTGATGAAGTCATTATTTTAGCACCATTTTGGGTGAGTTATCCAGAGCAAGTTCGCTTAACTGGTGCCAAGCCAGTCATTGTTTCTGCATCACAAAAGCAAAATTATGTTCCGACAGCAGAGATGATAAAGTCGGCAATCACTCCGAGAACCAAAGCCATTATTCTCAATTCGCCAAACAATCCGACTGGTGCTGTTTTTAGTGAGCAGGTTTTGCGCGAAATCATGGAAGTCCTAGTCGGCACTTCGATTTGGGTGATTTCCGATGAGATTTACGAGCACCTGGTTTTTGACGGTGAAAAACATGTTTCTCCGGCATCGTTTTCAGCGGATGCTTATGCACGAACTTTGGTTATTAGTGGCGCTTCCAAAGGTTATGCTATGACTGGCTGGCGCGTTGGTGTCGTCGGTGGGCCTTTGCCGCTTGTTGATGCGATGGTCAAATTACAGCAGCAACGTTACAGTTGTATCGCCTCAATTTCGCAAGCAGCCGCAGCTTATGCATTGCAAGAAACACCTGAGCTTTGCGTTGAAATTGAGAACATGCGGCTAGCATACCAAGCACGGCGTGATGAAGTGATGCATCTGATGAAGGAGCTTCCTCATGTGAAATGCATCAAGCCTAAAGGTGCGTTTTATGCATTTCTAGATTTTTCCGAATGGATGGGAAAAATGCATAGGGGCTCTCTCATTGAAAACGATGAGATTTTAGCACTGCGTTTATTAAGTGAAGCACATGTCGCAGTTGTTTCTGGCACTGCTTTTGGAGCGCCGGGATGCGTGCGACTGAGCATTGCTTCTTCTATGCCCGATATTCGCGAGGGCATGAAACGTATCCAAAATTGGCTGGTGGGCTAGGATAAAACCCATGTCATCTTATACGCGTAAGACCACCTTCAAGCGCCCTTTATGTCACGACGAAGCTATCATTATGTCTTTTGTTCGTTATGGTGAGGCAGATTGTATCGTGCGCTTGTTTTGTAAAGAAAAAGGGCGTTTGAGCGCTTTTGCCAAAAATGGACTGAAACCATCGAAGCAAAGAGGAAGTGTTGTGCAGGCACCTGCTAGAGCCCAAGTCGGGCTGATTGTGCGGCCCCATGCAAATCTCAGTCAACTTGTTCACCTGGATATTGCTTCCCATGTTTTTTCTTTGTCGGACAATTTGCGTTTTTGGGGATGGGCTTGTTATGCAGTGGAAATTGTTGAATTGTTTATTCCGGAATACGAGCCAGCGCCCCATGTCTTTGAATGGCTTGATGTTTTACTTTACAGCTTTTCAAAAGGGCAAGGTAGCGCTTCTACTTTGCGCGCTTTTGAGTTAAAGCTTTTGGCTCATTGTGGGTACTTGCCTGATTTGTCTGATGTTGTAGAGAGCATTGAATTGCCACAATGGAATGAATCTGCCAATCATGCTGCGCTTGGTTTATTAATGAGTCCGATGGATGCTGTGCCTGACTATGATGAACCGACGTTGCGGATAGTGGCAGGCATCTTTTTGAACCAATTGCGCAGTCATCGCAAGGGTCCTTTGCGAAGTGTTGAATTTTTAAAGAGTATGGGAGTGTAACGACTCATGATTATCTTGGTGTTTGCCTTATTGTTGGGTTTGTCGACATTTGCGTTGGTCGCTTTTTTGTTCGGAATTATTCCGGCCATTTTACCAAGTATTGCTGCGATACTCGTTGCTTATTTTGTATCTGCGCGCCAGGTTTCCAAGCGTTTGGAAACGGCGATGATTGAGGCGCAAACAGAAATGCAAAAAGGGCGAGTGGATCGGGGGCTGGCATTGTTGAATAGTGCCAAAAATCGTTTTAAATACTGGCAATTTTTTACCCAAAGCGCGTTGGATGGGCAAATTGGGAGCATCTATTATTTAAGACAAGAATTTGATAGAGCCAGGCCTTATCTGGAAAAATCCTTTATTCGCCACTGGATTGCCAGGGGAATGCTGGGCGTCCTTTTTTCAAGGCAAAAAGATTATGAAAAGATGGATAAAGCTTTCGATACAGCTCTCAGATACTCTTCTAAACAGGGACTTTTATGGAGCTTGTGGGCTTATTGTCATTGGAAAGCAGGGCATCAAGACAAGGCCATTGACATTCTGCTGCAAGGGCAGAAGAAATTAGGGGATGCAGATCCCAGACTGTCAGCCAATTTAGCCAATTTACAAAATAGTAAAAAAATGAAAATGAGGGGATACGGTGAGCAATGGTACCAATTCCATTTGGAAATGTCGCCTCAGATGAAAGAGATGCGTAGCCGGCAAACGCGTTTTGTGCAGCGTTAATTAAATTCACAGTACTTTAAGTTCTATTTGTTCGTAATTTTGTTATTATTTATTATATATGGAAATGTTAGCGCGGATAATAAATGTCGCTTCGATGTAATAATTGCCAAGCTGAGCTTAAAGCAGACTATGCTACGGTCGGTGGTTCCGTCCGTTGTGAGTATTGTGGCAATTTAATTGATACTAATTTTTTGGGCCACGTCAAAAGAAGTGTTGGTATTCACCCTGCGCTAGCTCGGCGTTATGGTGAACTTGAGAAAAGTTTTCCTTCCGATAGTTCTATGAATGCGCCTACCGCGACGCGTCATCCAATTTCTAAAAAACCGGGCCGTCATCAGCAGCGACAAGAAGAAGAAACCGACTTCGATCAAATTGTCCCACGTATTCCAGGCTACGAGCTTTTGCAGCGCATTGGCAAGGGCGCGATGGGTTCGGTTTATCAGGCACGCCATTTAGCTTCGGGCCGTGAAGCGGCAGTCAAGATTTTGTCCCCTGAGCTGTCTTTTCGCAGAGAATTAGTCGCACGTTTTGAACGCGAAGCTGCGGCGTTGCGTGCTTTTAGGCACCCTAATGTCGTCGCAATTTTTGATAGCGGCAGCTATGGCCATACTCATTATTATGGGATGGAATATATTGAAGGGACCAACTTGCGGCGTTTTTTAAAAAAAGGCGCTTTGTCTCTTGGGCAATCTATTCATTATATGCGTTTGATTTTGCGTGGGTTAAAAGCTGCACACGATCGCGGCATTATTCACCGTGATTTAAAACCTGAAAATGTTTTGGTAGAAAGAAAAGTCGGGCAAAGTGAAGAGCGACTCGTGCTCGTTGATTTTGGGTTAGCCGGTATTGTGAATGAGTCTGCGGATCCCCATCCTAATTTGACGCGCAGCAAAGTGACTATGGGTACAGTCAATTACATGGCACCTGAGCAGCATGTGGATGCAAAGCGGGTAGATTTTAGGACAGATTTATATGCCTGCGGCGTTATTTTATATGAATGTATCACCGGAGACTTACCACTTGGACGGTTTTTATTGCCCACGGAAAGAGGCATTTTCGTTCCACTTTCAGTTGATGTCTGTTTAGCTAAAGCCTTGGCCAGGCCCTTGGATGAGCGCTACCAAAGCGTGACAGAATTTGATGTGGCATTGGCAAAAATAGAAGAGGAATTAAAAACTTTGCCTACTGCGCCTGCGCCTTTGCCTAAAGCGGTCATGAAGGCGCTGGAACAGCCATCACTTGAAGGCACCAAGCTGCTCAATGAAAAATCGACGGGTTTTTTGACAAGTTACAAGACGCATTTTGCTTCTGTCCCCCTTTGGGTTAAAAAACCAACGATGGCCTATGGGATTCTAGCTTTGCTGATTGGCTTAACCATTGGGATTATGGTTTCCCATCGGGTTGCGAAAGAAGTTGTGATCCAAGGCGAGGAAACAACTCCTGTATATGCTGGTATTTCATTTAAAGCACCTGTGCCAATGTTTGAAAAAATGGGTGAAGAAAAGCATACGGTAGACATGTCGAAGCTGACCAGTAGAGATATTTCGCAATGGCAAAAATGGAAGAGTCAATCTCCGGTTTGGGGATATGAAAACGAAATGATTTCTTATCTGGCCAAACAAGGGGAGGCAGGTCATTTTCGTCGGGATTTATCATTTGCTATTGCTCCGATTAAAGTACCACAAGCAAAAGCTACGGCGAGGGTTTCGATTGAATTACAAAAAGCGCGATTGTCTCTTAATATCGCTAAATCACAGCATTTAGCCCGAAAAGTTTTGGGTGGTACACCTGAAATGGCCGCTGGCGGTATTTTTTATGTCAATCGTACAGAAGATCGCGCAGTGGGCATGTTGGTTTTTGTTGATGGCTCTTGTGGCATGGCTGAATTTCAAAAGCAAAATGATTTTCTACGCTTTGTTCAGTATGAAAGAGGTATTTGTCGATCTGCTGTTTCCAGCAAGCCTTTAGATATTGGATTCGAATGTGACCTATCTTCGGGGCAATGTCATGGTTTAGTGGAAGGGCGCAAAATCTCTCCTTTGCGTATCGACCATATGGGTAGTGATGAATGGCAGCTGGCTTTAGGTTGCCGCAATATCAATTGCTTATTTAATATCGGAAAATAGTTGTCCGTATTTTTAATAATGCTAGACAAAAAATAAATCAATTTCTGTTTTGAGTGTGAAACAAAATGAATTTCAAAAAATGGCAAATCATTTTTGCACCAATTTTCAGTGGTATTTTACTTGGAATTAGTCAGCCACTTGTGATTGAGCGTTTTGGCTCGATTCCTATCGACCAAACCGGCTTAAGTGGTTTACTTGTTTTCTTTGCTTATGCTCCCATTTTTTTGGCAGCAAGAAACGCCAGTGTTAAAAAAGCATTTTTGCTTGGGTTTGTGACGAGCCTTATTCAGTATGCCATTATTTTATATTGGTTTGTTATTGCCATGACGGTGTTTGGCGAAATTAATGTTTGGTTTAGTATTTTTGTTTTGCTCTTGTCCTGCGCAATCTTGGCTGCTTATATTGGTTCTGCTTTTGCCATCGCACAATATTTACAGCGGCGGTTTGGCTGGTCATTTTTTTTGCTTCTGCCTGTGACGCTGTGCAGCGTTGAGTATCTACGCAATTTTGGATTTTTAGGTGGTTTTCCTTGGGGCGCTTCGGGCTATGCATTAGCCTCTGTTCCCGTTCTTTTGCAAAGTGCTTCGTTGGTTGGAATTTACGGTTTGGTTTTTTATGTTGTGCTAGTTAATGGTGCAATTGCTAGCGCAATTGCTTCGAAGCTTGATAATAATAAGAAATCTCGAGGACTCGTATCTGCTACTGTTGGTATGACTGCTTTTGTTTTGCTTTATGGTAGTTGGCGTTTAACCAGCTATGATCCAACGCAATTAGATTCTGTTCAAGTTGCGTTGCTGCAAGGGAATATTGAACAGGGCATCAAAAATAAAGCACACCTTTATTCTGATGCTATTTTGTTAAAATATCAACGTATGCAGCAAGAAGCTTTAGAGCAGCCAGTCGATATGCTAATTTGGCCAGAGGCTTCGTTTCCGCTTCTCGTATCAGACAAAGCAGAGTCATTGCCGAGTATCAATGGTCCAATTCCTCCGTCTATTATCGGCGGCGTGGCCTATGAACGTCGGCAGCACAAAGAATCTGGTCAGCCTGAATTGGTTTATTACAATAGCGCTTTTGTAGTTGCTCCAGACGCAAAATTAATTGGGCGTTTTGATAAAAATCATTTGGTTCCTTTTGGCGAATATGTTCCTTGGCCATTTGGAAAAATCGCGAATAAAGTGGTGCCAGGCCTCGGCGTCTTTGCGCGCGGTCAGGAGTTTAAACCCGTGTTAGTACCGCTATCCGATAAACCTTCCTTGTCGGTGGGCGTTACCATTTGTTACGAGGGTGTTTTCCCGGAAATTAGCCGTGAATTTGTTAAAAATGGTGCTGAAATTTTAGTTAACCTAACCAACGACGCTTGGTACGGCGTTTCTTCAGCGCCCTACCAGCATCTTAACATGTATCGTGTTCGCGCTGTCGAGACAGGCAGATCCTATGTGAGAGCAACCAACACGGGGGTGTCGGCTATTATTGATGCACGTGGTTTCATCAAACATGCGACGCCACTCTATGAAGACGCTATCGTGACCGCTAACGTCCCTATTTCTCGAGAGAAAACTGCCTATTTGTTTTTGGGAGATGTTATTGGCTATCTATCAGTGCTCTTTATTATTTTTGCTTTAGTTATTGCACTAGTGGGAAAAACTGTTTTGATGAAGCATCGTCCGCTTCAAGAGTGGTTACTGGGTGCTTTAGGTTTTGGCCTAATGCTCTGGTCACACTGGTATTTTGCTGCAGCAAAACTAACGTGGGATGAGGCTGCCTTCACCAAAGATACTTTTATAACAGCGTTTGGATTTTTAGTGGGCTGCGGTGCTTTGTCTGCCAAGCCTTGGGGAAGTCGTGCCATGCTATGGGCAGGCGCTGTGGCTACCTTCCTATGTGCACTGATTGCTTCTGTCGAAGGAATCATCTATGGACTTGGGTCTGTTGTTGGATTAGTGGTTTTTTTAAGTGCTTGGCAAAGGCCGCCTGTTAGGAAGTAAGATGTCCCAAGAGACAAATACCAATTTGGTTTTTGATTTAAAACGTACTTTAGATGATTTAAAATCGCGCGTTTTTAATTTGCAAAAACCCATGAATATTGACGCCAAAAAAATGCGCGCCCAAGAAATTGAAAAAGAAGTGGCGGCACCTGGTTTTTGGTCCGACCAAAAAGCTGCAGGCCTTTTACAAAAAGAAAAATCTAATCTTGAAAAAGAGCTAAATCGTTTTTTAACGACTCAGGCTGGAATCCAAGACAGTTTGGAACTTCTTGAAATGCTGGGCGATGATCAAAAAGGCCTTTTAGAAATAAAAAGCTTCGTTGAGTTATTGCAAAAAGCTCTTCACGATATGGAAATTGAACGTATGCTCTCTGGTCCAAACGACAGCAATAATGCTATTTTAAATGTGAATGTTGGCCAAGGCGGAGTGGATTCTCAAGATTTTACTGAAATGTTGTTGCGCATGTATACGCGCTATGCTGAGCGTCGCGGTTATCAAGTTGAATTAATGGACATTACGCCTGGTGAAGAAGCGGGAATTAAAAGCGCCACAATTTTGGTTTCTGGCGAATATGCTTATGGATATTTAAAAGCAGAAATTGGCGTGCATCGCTTAGTACGTATTTCTCCATTTGATTCTAATGCGCGGCGGCATACTTCTTTTGCGGCAGTATGGGTTATCCCTGAAGTCGATGATTCGTTTGAAATTGATATTAGACCAGAGGACTTACGAGTTGATACTTACCGGGCCGGCGGTGCTGGTGGACAGCATGTCAATAAAACAGAATCGGCGATCAGGCTAACACATCTTCCAACCAATACCGTCGTTGCTTGCCAAGCAGAGCGCAGTCAGACCAAGAACCGCTCTACTGCCATGAAACTTCTGCGTTCTAAGCTCTATGATTTAGAAATTAAAAAACGCCTTGCTTTGAAAGACAAAGCAGAAGCAGAAAAAATGGAAGCTTCTTTTGGTTCTCAAATTCGCAACTATGTATTAGCACCCTATCGCCTCGCCAAAGATTTACGCACCGGATTTGAAATAGGCAATGTCGACGCGGTATTAGATGGTGACTTGCAAGGGTTTATAGAAAGCTATTTGCTTGAGCAAACCAGGGGCAGTTAGCGTTTTTTGGATTTTAACTTTTGAGTTCCTTTGCACCAGACATTTTCTTTGGTGCCACCATCATATGGTACAGCATAGCCTTGTTCCATTAACATTTGTGCGAGTGGGACTTCATCAACATAAATCTCCCCTAAGATGCGGAAATATTTATCGGGACCAATGTTGTCGAGGACAATTTTCTTAGCGTTTTCTAGTTTTTCTTTTACAAATAATTTAGCTTGTTTCGCCAATTCTTTTTCTTGAGGACACTTTCCCTTCATTTCAGGGGTATCGATACCGCCAATTCGAACTGATATTTTATCCCAGAACAAACTGAATTTCTTGTCTTTATCCATTTTTCTAAGTTCAGGTAAATTAAACGTGACGGTATCGCCATCATAATTATTGACATATTCTGCAATAATCTCTGTCGTTGCATTGATATGCGCACAAGATAAAAACACGAAAAGACAAAAGATTGATGCAGATGTTCGCATATAACCTCGAAGAAAAAATAGTCGATTTACCATGTATATCCCAGCATAGAACTCAATGATGGCTCAAAGCCAGTCAGTCGTGGCACATGTTCAACGAATTCCTGTTTATGAAAAAGACGGTATTTGGCGCCAATTTCGAGAGAAAACATAAAATGTGAAGCGAAAGTTATATTATAGCCAACTAAAATTTCCGGAACAAAAACGAAACTTTGAATTATTTTTGAGATGTCCTTATCATTTATAGGAAGCCAAATATTCGGGAATAAACTACTGTCATGCTTAATTTGGATCTGGACTCCTTTGTGTTCATAATCTAGCCAGGCATAGCCTACGGTAAAAATCGGTTTGATGTAAAACCCATTTTTGAGCGGTTTGGAGTTTGGGTATAATTTGATTCCGATGCCCAATGTAAGTTCTTTTTCTTTGATGATGTCTTTGGCATCAAAAAATTCAAGAATATCATCAACATGATGGTAAGGATCTAAGTGGGCATACCCACTTTTAAAAAGGAGAGGAAATTTTTCTGAATCAATCCAAATGCCGCGAAAAGGAACGATGATAGACAGATTATCCATCACCGTGACTTCAAATTCTCCTTTCGCCGTTATCCCCCTAGCTCCTGGTATAAAAGGGTCGATGGAAATCGCCATGTTATGGGTCTCCGAGTATCCGAACATAGAAAAAAACATAAAAAGCAGGCTTAAAATAGAGATAATTTGACTGTTTATTTTCATGAAAAGATGGTTCCTATTATTTTATAGAAAAATGTAACACGGAAAAAATCTTAAAAACCAGCGAATTTTATAAAATATCCAAATTAGGCAAATCAATAGTAAATTAATTGCTTAAAGCATAAAGGTTTTTTAGGAGCTGTCAAAATGCCAAGGGAGTTAATGGGCCATCGCGGTTTTACCTCAGATAGTTTGACTGCCGTGCCATCAGCTGTTCTAAATGATTTGGCTACACTAAACGCGTCAAGTCGAGCATCGGATGAGCATCTGGACCAGTTCCACATTGGCAGCGTTTCTGGGCGGCCAGGTACGATGGGCTTGGCTTCAGCTTTGTTAACTGAATTCAGTGAAAGCAACAAAAAAATATTTAGTGATAGTGTGACATGTGTTCTACGAGAAATTGGACTTAATCAACTTGCGGAGATTGTGGAAAAAGGTTCTGGCCATATTGTTTTGGCTGGTGGGATAAAAGCAAAGCTTAATTTTTCAGAAAAAACATATGACTTAAAAGATAAATATATTCTTCACGACGATATTAGAAAAGCGTGTAGTAAGGTTTTCCAGAGAAACAATCAAGACATCAAATGGGTTGAAGTCAAAGGTTCGATTGAATTGGGAGAAGAAGCTAGGCAAAAAATAGCTTTATCAAAGCGTGCGTCAGGCGTTGGAGATCTGAAGTTGTCAAGCTCGCTTCGTTATCGGCGTCTTGAGTTATATGAATCACCCTGTGGCATGTTAGAAAAAGGAACAACTCTTTACAATACATTACAGATTCCGATTACTGCAAATCTTGCTAATCAAATGCCTATTGGTAGTGAGTTTGAAGTGATTTGTGAAGGGCACGCCTTACTTAAACCAGAGCTGGAGGCTTCTTTGGGTGTTTATCAGACATCGTTGACAAACACTTCTTTGGACAGTTCTATGACATTTTTTAATGACATGGAAGGCGATGTATCTATACTGGTACAGAAATTGCCGCATGCAAATCAAGTATTAGTCAAGATTGCGCGTGTCGATGGGCTTTCAAGCTCTGCCGAAGTTAAGTTTTCTGTTAAAACAAAGACGTCTCCCCAAGCGCTTATTTGGTTTAGAGGCCTCCTGTCAAGTTTTATTGATAAATTAAGATGGTTTGATTGGATAAAGTCAATTTTTGATTACCAGGCGTCTGTTAAACTGGAAGACTCAGTTAAAGAATCTCGCCATGAGGTTAAAAGATATGCTTTTGATTTATCAAAACCATGTGCGCAAATGGCGTATAATGAAATATTTTCGCAGTTTTCAACTAAAAAAGCAGACGAATTAGTCGATCAAAAGGAAATAGGTATTAGGTCGCAAGGTGGGGGAGAAGTTGGCAGCTCCCATGAATATTATGGCGATGCTAAAATAGGGGAAACTCAATTTTGGTTGCATCAAAGTCTGCAGAATGAACGTGAAGCTAAGCTGATGAATAATCCGGATGAAATGCTTTTGTTTCGAGAGTCAAAATTTTCTAAAAAATATTTTAATTGGTTTTCTGGCGAGAAGACAATTAATTGGGAATCTGTTGTACTGAAAGACAAAGCAATGAAAAAAAGCCAAAGTTATTATCATCTGACTTTTAAAAATAACGATCGGATTACTAAACAGCAAGAAATAAATGCATTCTTAAATTTTTCAAAAACTCTGGGCGTCGATATTGCTGATCCCAAATTTAGAAAGCATGTGGATGTGGAAAACTTATCACATATTTTTGCTAATCGAGACGACACGATGACCTCTGTCGATATCTATTTTACCGATAGAGGAATCCAAAAAATTAAAAAAGCAACTAGGAATCAGTTAATGTCTGCTTATTTGAAAGCACAGATGCAGATGGAATTGATCTCTAAACCAATTCCTTTTTTGCAAAAAAATAAGAATCAGGATTCTTATCAGCTCATGAAAAAATATGCTGATTTTAAGAATAAAGGCTTTTTAAGCCAGTGGTGGTATCGCCATGAAATGAAGCAATTAGAAGACAGGTATCTTGATCTGACAGGCCAAAAACTAGCTAAAGATTTTAGTGTTTTCAACGAAGCGCAAAAATTTGCTCAAAAGATAATGTCTTTGAATAAGCAGGACAGTCAAAATCAGGATGAAAAATTGTTTTCGTTACTAGGTCGTTTCATGGGCTTTGATTATATGAAAACCATTGCAGCCATGTCTTTGATCGCGGGTGAAGAGGAGACTTTTATTCATGGACTTTCTATGTCTGCTGGTGGTGTGAGTTTATGTTGCAAAGATGAAGGTGAGATTATTCACCCAGAAAGAGAAGTAACAGCCGCTTTGGCAAGTCTAGCTTAAATTTTTTCTTATGCTAAATCAGTGTTTTTTTTAAAGAAGGAGGATAGTGATGGATCCTGTTGCGATTACTGCTGCGATGAGTGAGGCCACTTTTGCGGAGGTGATAACGAGTTCCTCTCGCCAATTACGTGAAATTTTGTTTTCACAGATGAATATTAAGCTAAAGAAAAAGAATCTTGGTTTGCATGTTCACGAAAAACGTGACGAGAGAATTCGTAAACTGCATGAAAAATTAAAGCAGGCTTCTGGAAAACGAGAAACAGATATTTGTTGTGAGTTAGTTCGCACTTGGCTTTACAGTAAACGTGCCATGTTAAAATCTGCATTGGATTTTTTGGGAGTACCCAATGAAGATGGCTTGGTTGATACCGAAATTGATTTTTTTAAAGAACTTTCACTAGAGCGTGTCCGCGAATTAAAAGCGCATTTATGTAAAAATTTTTCTCCTGAACATGTTAAAATCTACATGCAATTTGTGGAAATACCACACACAAACGATATCGATTAGTCCAAAATGAGCTCTTGCAATTCAAGTTCACTGAGAATGCGAGTTGCGTTTTTAGCGTGCTTGAATATTTTTTGTATTTTTTCTTCGTTCGCAGTGAAACCTCTTTTTTGCAGCCAATAACGAATGTTAGAAAGACCGCTCATTGGTCCGATTTCGATCTCTTGTTTTTTACCAAACCAAAGAGCTGGCACTCCCGAATAAATCATATCGGCAAGCAATTGGTTGCCTCTATTTTCTGCTTTGATGACCGCTGCGGCATGCACACCGGTTGCTGTTCGAAATGCGTCGCTACCACTCAAAGGATAGTTGACGGGGATC
>JAHFEG010000006.1:47621-97009 GCA_023248595.1 Myxococcales bacterium
GAGCTCAACGTATTTGACGAGTTGACTGACATCATGAGGGTATTCGCCCAGTAATTTAAAGTTAATGATTAGTTGATCAATAGAAGCATTACCAACTCTTTCGCCAATCCCTAAGCAAGTTCCATGGATGCGGTCGCAACCGGCATGTGCGGCGACAATCGAATTGATAACGCCAAGACCGCGATCATTGTGGCCATGCCAATCGATTTGAATATTTTCTTTGCTGTTTTGAATTAAGTTTTTTGTCCATTGCACTAATTGTTGTGTGCCATGTGGTGTGGCATGACCAACAGTATCGCACAGGACAAGCCTTTTGCAGCCAAGAGAGATCACGTGTTCAAATAGTTTTTTCAACGTATCAGGATGCGAACGAATGGTGTCTTCGGTGACGAAAGCAACTTCTAGATTTTGTTTAATAGCAAATGAGATTGCCTCGTCCGTTGTTTTAAAAAGTTTTTCTAAATCCCAATCTTCTACATATTGTCTGATGGGGCTTGTTCCTAAAAAGCAGTATGCGACTAAAGGAATGCCGATTTGCTCTTGAATCTGAGCAATCGGTTTGATATCTGCAACAACAGTCCTGGCTGCGCAGTTTGCTTTAATTTTCAAGCGCTGGTCACGTATGTACTGAGCGAGCTGTCTAACATCGCTGACGGCACGAGGACCTGCACCTGGTAAACCAATATCTGCAATATGGATGCCTAGATCATTCATGAGTTGAAGCATTTGCTGTTTGATTTCAATAGGCGGATCAATCACCGAGGGAGATTGTAGTCCATCACGCAGTGTTTCATCGCACAGCTCAATGGATTTTAAACGCGGCGTATTTTGAGCAACCAAGTTCCAGTCATAGATAATTTCATCAATCTGCATGCAAATCCTTTTTAAGAAAGCAAAAGGTTTGTCGTTGCTATGCCTAAAATCATTTTAAATCAAATAAACTGAACTCTTATTTTAGAGATAGGTCAATAATTTGGCTTTATTGTGAAGATATATTATAATCAAAAATGCTGATTAAATACTGCTGTTATAAGTGGATAATTTGTATGCTTAATAAAACGGCTGGTGATCATTTTATTGCTCATAAAGTAGCTGAAACACCAGAAAGGGCTAGCACGCATGCTCCTGATTTTCTGAGTGGGACAAAACTAAATCCTGCTTCATCGCTAGGCGAGGGTAAGCAGGAGCTGCGAGATTCATTTGAAGCTCCTCCTCCCCCTCCATTGCCAGGCAAATCATTATCCAGAAACGCGACATCAGGGACACCAAAGAAATGGGGGAGCGTTGATACCGGTCCGACAGATAAAGCATATCTTACGCCACCCAAAGCTGGACTTGCTGAACGCCGTCGTGCGATAGATCCTGGCGAGCAAGTTGGCGATGTTGCTCGTCTAACTAAACACCAATTAAATGAACAAGTTGTTGTGGATTACAATGATACACCAAACTTGCTTAAAAATTTTCGTTTTATGCTACATGAGCCTGTACATCAAGAGACAAAAACCAGGGCTGATGCTCTGGTCAAAGAAATCAGAGTAAGCAATGAAAACCTAACATCAAAAGAAAATATTGATAAGCTTAAAACCGAGCGCATGGGTGGTTCTTCGACCATGAAAGATACTAACAAGCATGCCGTAACTGCGCGTCGGAATTGGGAGGTAGCAGATGCTTTGGTGCATCAAAAAGCAGTAGACCCTTCGTTCAAAGCGACGTCCAAAAACATTTTACAGTTGATAAGCGAAATCAACGTGCATTTAGAGAAAGACATTGACGAGGGCGGTGGTCATCTTCGAGTTGAAAAAGATGTAGCTGCCGGTGATATAGGAGGTTTAGGAGGCGACACTGCTGCTCCTGATATGTATTTACCTGGAGCTGAAGTCAAAAACGAAATGTACGCTTTGGCAGATCATGTATCGAGAGGACTCAAGGAACATGATAATCCTATTGAGTTGGCGGCCACGGCATATCAAACCATGCTCAGTATTCACCCATTTCATAACAGCAATGGTCGCAGTGCTCGTTTTCTCATGGATTTTATTTTGGAACGCTCAGGGCTACCTCCAGTTTCTTTAGGAGAGGCTGTTAACGCAGCGGTATTCCCTCGTATTAATCCGGAGGTTTCAGTGACCACCACTGCTGCGCTGAATCTGGTAATGAAAGGCGTCTTAAATTCATATCAAAAAATGAAACAATAATTTGATTTGGAAATCATTTTAAATCAAATAATCCCGTTTGTTCTCCTTGGCCGCCCGTCAGCAAGTGTCCCTCGTAAACACCAGTGTTAGGGGCAGTGAATTTGAGGGTAATTTGGAGCTCTTGAGCAGGGATAGAAGAAAAGGGATGTAAAATCAGTACGCAGGAATTTTTATTAATTTTTTTGTAAGTGTAAGCCCCCTTACTTTCAATGCTTCCTGATTTTGTTTTGCTTTGAAAGTGCCTGGATGCATCAAACTGTGTGGTAAATTCGTAAGTTTCGAGCCCAGTGAATAGGCCAGAGCCCGAAGTCACTTTCCCAACCAATACGCGATTTTCGAGGGTATCGGGTGCCAAAGTTGAAGACTTTTGACAACCCAAAGTAAGACACAGAAAAAGAAAGCACCCTAAGGCAGTAGTAAACTTCATAGAATGACGACCTCTTGTTTACAGCTCATTCACATTCCCAATACCTAAAGAGCATCTTTCGTGCAAGCCGTTTTTTGTACAAACCGGGTTGCAACTTGATGCACCATCCGCTTTAATCGGCCTTCGAACCTTCATTTGATTTTTAGGTGACACCAGTGTCTGAGTTTTTAAGCCAGCATCCTCGTACCCATACTTGCAACCAACTAACCAAAACTGAATCAGGAAATGAGGTGGTGCTAGTTGGCTGGGTTCAAGGTTTGCGGGATCATGGTGGTCGTCGTTTCATTGATTTGCGCGATCGATATGGGATTACTCAAATTGTTTTTAAGCCTGAGACGGACGCAAAATTGCATGCGCGTGCCCATGAGCTTCGCAGTGAGTGGTGTATTGGCGTGGCAGGGACTGTCGAGGATCGCATTGGCAATGGTGGATCACCTAATCTCAAGTTGAAAACCGGAGAGATTGAAATCAATGCCAACCAATTAGAAGTCTTCAGTGAAGCACAAGCTTTACCTTTTATGGTGGAAGACCACATTGATACCCATGAAGAAAAGCGCTTAGCCCATCGCATTTTGGATTTAAGACGAAAACCGATGCAGGATAATTTCGCTTTACGTCATCGTGTTGTTCAAGCAACACGTCGTTATTTTGACAAAAATGATTTTTTGGAAATCGAAACGCCCATGCTGGTGAAATATACGCCTGGCGGTGCTCGTAATTTTTTGGTGCCATCGCGTTTAGTGCCCAAGAATTTTTTTGCCTTGGCCGAAAGCCCTCAGCTATTTAAACAAATGTTTATGATGAGTGGATTTGATCGCTATTTTCAAATTGTAAAATGTTTCCGCGATGAGGATTTAAGAGGGGATCGCCAGCCAGAGTTTACCCAAATTGACGTCGAGATGAGTTTCGTGACAGAGAAAGATGTACAAGCCATGTCTGAGGGACTAATGGTCCGCATTTTTCAAGAAGCCCTCGGTGTTCAGCTGCAAACGCCATTGCTGCGCATGACTTACGATGAAGCAATGGATCGATATGGTTGTGACAAACCAGATACACGGTTTGGTCTAGAACATATTGATTTGACATCGCTTCTTTCTGATCTGCAAAGTGGCGGAGTTCCTTTGTTTGAGCAAACTTTAGCGAACAAAGGCATGATCAAGGCGATGGTTTTGCCTAAAGCCCATGAGTTGTCGCGCGCAGAACTAGATAAACTAGAAGACGTCGTGAAACAATTAGGTGGGCAGGGCCTAGGTCGGGCCAAAGTCGCAGAAAGTGGCACTGCTTGGACACAGTCGCCTTTTGCGAAAGTGATTAGCGCAGAAGCAATCAAAGCAATTAACGAAAAATGTTTAGCAAAAGATGGCGATGTTATTTTAATGCAGATGGGCAGACCAAAACTTGTGCATACAGTTTTGTCGGGGTTGCGCTTGCATTTAGGTGCAAAGTTAGGTTTGATTTCAAATGGCAATCAAACCACGTGGAATTTACTTTGGATCACGGATTTTCCTTTGTTTGAATACGACGAAAATCAAAAAACCTATGCCGCTGCACATCATCCATTTACTTCCCCCAAAATGGGTGACGAAAATTTACTCAAAGAAAATCCAGGTGCCTGCTACGCAAAAGCCTATGACTTGGTGATCAACGGTAACGAAATTGGGGGTGGTTCTATTCGAATCCATGATCCTGTGGTGCAAGCAAAAGTATTTGATGCTTTGGGTATTAGCAAAGAAGCACAAGAAGAGAAGTTTGGCTTTTTCTTAAAAGCGTTATGCTATGGCACCCCTCCTCATGGCGGGATTGCTTTTGGACTTGATCGGCTTTGTATGTTGTTATCTGGATCTCAATCAATTCGCGACGTCATTGCTTTTCCAAAAACCCAGCGAGGGGTGGACGTATTAACAGGAGCGCCTTCGCCAGTTGACACGAAGCAACTTCGTGAACTACAAATCATAACGTTACCTTGAAAAAGGACGAAACGTTGTCTAAAAAAAATGAATACGATGTCATTATCGTTGGTGGGGGCATTAACGGAGTCGGCATTGCGCGGGATTGTGCGCTGCGTGGGATTAGCACCCTTTTAATTGAAAAGCATGATTTTGCCAGGGGCGCTTCGGGCAACAATACCGGCATGATTCACGGTGGAATTCGCTATTTGCGTTACGATGTTGAAACTACAAAATTGAGCTGCACGGATTCGGGTTATATTCAGAAAATTGCTTCTCATTTACTCTCACGAATTCCTTTTTTGTTTCCTGTATTTCAAGGAGACTCAAAAGGCCGCTTATTGTTAGAAGGGGCAGAAATATTTTTTGAAGCATACGATATTTATCAACCCTTAAAACATGGAAAATCACACACACGACTGACGGGTAAAGAAGCACTCCAGCTAGAACCTGGTTTATCACCGGATGTAATTGGTGCAGTGACACTTGATGAATGGGGAATTAATGCCTATCGGCTAACTGTCGAAAATGCCGTTGATGCAAGTCTGAACGGTGCAGACATTCGTACTTATTGCGAGCTGAATGATTTTGTTCGTGATGCAGCAGGATCAGTCATTGGGATACGATTTTATGATCGTATTCGCCATAGCCATGAAGAACATCGAGCACCCGTCGTTATTAATGCCACTGGTGCGTGGGGACCACGTATTTCAGCAAAAACAGGTGTTGCTTATCGTTTACGGCAAGGTAAAGGCGTTCACGTGGTTTTTAGTCATCGCATATCAAACTATGGGATGATCATGAATGCCATAGATGGCAGACAAATGTTTTTTTTGCCGCACGAGTCTGGGACCATTATCGGCACAACCGACGACGACTTTTATGGCGATTTAGATGCGCCACCCATGCTAGAGGATGAAGTTAAATATATTTTGCAGTCTGCTCGAAAAGTATTTCCTGCAATTGATCGATACCGTCAAATTAGTACTTATGTTGGTATCAGACCGACGATCTATCAATGGGGAAAAACCGAAGATGGACTTAGTCGTGAGCACGCTATTATAGACCACGCTGATGATCGCATACCAGGACTTCTGTCAGTTACTGGAGGCAAACTTGCTGCTTATCGGCAATTAGCAGAAGAAGTAACAGATCTCATTGCGCATCGTTTACACGTAAAAGTGCCATGTCAAACTCATGAAGCTTTACTCCCAGGAGCTAAAGGAAAAATAGATGTTGCTGAATTTGCTACTAAATTAAATATTTCCGAGCTTGCTGTTTCTCGTATGGTTTCAAAATTTGGTTTTTGTGCCAAGACAATCTTAGATTCTGCAGAAAAAGAAAAAAGAACTTTAGAAGAAGTTTGTTTGTGTGAATCAGTGAGCAACGCGGAGCTAGTCTACTCTGCAGAAAAAGAATTAACGCGTTGTTTGGATGATTTAAGAGGTCGCACTAAGCTGGGAAAAGGTTCTTGCGGAGGCTGTCATTGTGCTTGGCGTGCCAGCCAAATTGTTGCACTTGAAAAAAATTTGGAACCTTCTAATCAGTTAATAGAACTTCGTCACATGATGAACCAAACTTTCAGAGAAAGAAGAGCCGTTTTAAAAGGAGCCAATTTGGCTAGTGAAGAATTGTTGCAGGCAAGCTATTTCTTGAGTGGGAATTTAGCTTCTTTTATGCGTGCGGCAGAGTATCAGCTGGGTTTGAAAGGGAAAATTTTGAACGCAGTTATCGCAGCAGAAAAGTAAATGCAATTTAGTTGCAAAAACAACTTGATTTCGAAAACGAAATCGATTACATACTTGACGTATTCTGAATTCTTTTAATTTCAGTATTCGTCAATGTTTTAGGAATTTGAATGAATAGGGCTTTATTCGGGGCATTTGCGGCGCTGTTACTTTTTTATTCGAACGTGGCAGTCACCGCAAATGCTATTTTTAGAGAAGAAAATAATTTAAATAATCTGAAAGACGTGCAAGGAGATCTGGAATCTCTGCAGGCAAGGATGGATCACTTAGAACAAAAAGTGAATACAGTTCCATCTAGTTCGAATCTTTTTAATCCAGGTATTACTGCTTTTGGTAATTTTCTTAACTGTTTTGGCCAAGGTGGTTACCCAAAGAATGCCCATGGTCTATGTGATAGCCCTTTTGTTTTTCGTGAAGCCGAATTAGATATTCGTGCTGTTGTTGACCCATATGCCGACGCTGTTTTGATTTTAGCATTTGAACCTGCACACGATCACGGACATGATCATCATGGCCATGAACACGCAGGGGAGGATTCTTTTCAGGCAGAAATTGAAGAAGCTTATATTACTTTTAAAAAGCTGCCTGTTTTCAATAGTACGCCATTTGGTTTACAGCTAAAAGCTGGTCGATTTCGCACACCTTTTGGTCGTTTCAATCAAATCCACTTACATGATTTGCCACATTTGACACCAGTTGCGCCGCTGCAGGCTTTTTTGGGACCGCACGGTATGATTCGAAACGGATTCTCTGCGCAGATGCCAATTCCTACTCCTGGCGATAACAACTCGATGAGTTTGACTTTGCAAATTTTAAATGGTGGCGGTTTACCATTTGATTTGATTGAAGATGCGCATTGGCCTGCAGGGTTAGCGCATTTGTCATGGTTTTGGGATTTAGAAAAAGGCCACGACCTCGAGGTCGGCTTATCCGCTTATCTTGAACATAGACCAGGCAATTGGAGCCGCCCAGTTCAAGTCTATGGCGCCGATGTTAACTATAAATGGCGTCCATTTTTATTTGGCGATAAACACTCTTTTCTATTTGGTGGAGAACTTTACGCTGCCCCTAAAGAAATGAATTCCAAAACTATGTTAGCGCTGGGTGGTTTTGGTTTTGCTCAGTATCAATTAAATCAATGGACTTATTTAGGCGTACGCTATGACTATCGTAATCTTGAAAACAGCAAAGAAGGTCGTGGTCACGGTATAGGCGCCTATCTAACTTATTATACTACTGAATTTTTGCGACTTCGTGCCGGTTATGAAATAAGTGGCGGCCAAAATTTTTCAAAACCGACCAATAATTTTTTGGTTGAGCTTAATTTTGTTTTCGGATCTCATCCAGTTGAACCTTATTGGGTCAATCGATAGCGATATTGTCATGCCAGCGCAGGCTGGCATCCAGATCGCATGAAGCGAGAGAAGCAAAGAGGGGAACGATTTTTTTTTGAAATCACTGGATGCCAGCCTGCGCTGGCATGACAATAACCGACGGTGTTAACTATATGACTTATTTATCTCGGCTTTCGATTTTGTTACTGGTTTCCCTGATATCAGCAGTTTCACATGCAGCGCCCGTATCAAAAAAACTCTATGTCGTGACAACGCTGCCCATATTAAAAGACATTGCTGAAAATATTGGAAAAGAATTTGTCGTCGTTGAAAGCTTGGCTGAACCCAATCAAGATGCACATTTTGTTCAGCCGAAACCGACTTTAATGAAAAAAGTAGGAAAGGCTGATGTTTTTATTGAGATCGGACTTTCTTTAGAACTCTGGGGACAAAAAATAATCGATAGTGTTGGCAATGTCCGTATACAAAGTGGTCAACCTGGACGCATCATTGCTTCTAATGGCGTATCAACACTTGAAGTGCCGCAAATCCTTTCTAGAGATTTTGGCGATGTCCATCCCCAAGGAAATCCCCACATATGGCTTGATCCGCTTCATGTTAAAAAAATGGCAGAAAGCATCAAAATTGGTTTTTCTAAGGTTGATCCACTTCATGAAGAAATTTATGCAAAAAATTTACTTGATTATCAAACGAAAATTGACATCGCTTTTTTTGGTGAAAAATTAGTTAATGAAATCGGATCAAAAAAACTAACTCGTCTTTGCGAACAAAATGAATTGTTTTCTTTTCTGCAAAAGAAAAAGTTGGATCCTTTACTCGGTGGTTGGTTAAAAAAGGCGATGCCTATCAGGGGAAAACAGCTGGTGACTTATCACCGAACTTGGGGTTATTTGGCAAATCGGCTCGGTTTTAATGTGCCGGTTGAAATTGAAGATAAGCCAGGCATTCCACCTTCTGCTAAACACCGTGATGAAGTAATCGCAACGATGAAACACCATAAAATCCAAGTCATTTTGATGGAAATTTTTTATGATCGTTTCCCCGCTGCTGAATCGATCGCGAAGCAAACAGGCGCAGCCATTGTTCAAGTCCCTATTGATGTGGGTGCGCTAAAGGTTGCAAGCAGCTATTTTGATTTGATGGATTATATTTTAGACCAACTGTTAAGCTCAAAGAAATTTTAAAAACATAGAGGAGTAATCAAATGCTCAGCGGCATTTCCATAGTGTTCAATCATTACTTGGCATTGATCGGGTTTGATAGGACATGTTAGTTTTATAAAACGTTTTTCTTCAAGCGCTTTTATGCGCGCCTGAATATCCGTTGCCATTTCTGCTGATTTAAATCGGCTACAATTAATGCCTTCATCCCATGCTGGAGTAATATATTCGGCCCAGTCAAAAGCAGCGGTTTGTTTCCAGACGTTATTTTTACAAGTAAAATGGGGAACAATATTTAGAGGTAAATTAGTATTGGTAACGCGTTCCCAAAAACTAAGGCCATCATAGTTGGCCGCTAAGTCTCCGTAGGAATACACGCCTGTTGTTTCGAGTCCATAATAAGTGCGTTCAGTCATTTCTCCATATGCAAAAGCGTCTGCCAGCGTTTTATCTTTAGAGTAGATATACTCAAAATAGTAGAATCCTTGCTGTAAGAAATGACCGAATTTATCAGATCCAATATAGTTGTCGCCGATGCGCATCAAAAATCCGAGTTTCGCAATACGCAAGGCAAATCCGTCAATGAGGCTCGTGTCAGCGTAAACTGAATCATCGATATCAGAGCGTCGACTATCGATGCCTGGATAAGTATTAAAGTTAATATCAGTTTCGATATCAGTTTCAATTTTGTTCCAAAAAAGACCATGAATGTGTTCAATTAGCATCTTGGAAATTATACGGGGTTCGCAACTATTTTCTTGATTTGCTTTTTGGATGGCATCTGCGAAATATCCATTCATAAGTCGATTTAAGGGTATGAGAGCATCTTTCAATAGCGGATCTCTATCCGTGAAGCTGTCAATTTCAGTAGAGTGGATTTGCATGGAAAGAAATGATATGAGCATCCCATATACAACGCGTTGAAACATAATAACTCCCTATTTTTGAATCAATAAGAATTATGCTTAGGGAAGTTGTTTTGGATGTTTGGGGTCTTAGAATGGCAGTTTTTTTTCAGACAATGATGTTGCCTTTTTTAGCATGTCTGCTGTTGGCAGGGATTCATGTTTATTTAGGCATCCATGTTCTAGCCCGAAAAGTTATTTTCGTTGATTTGGCTCTTGCTCAAATTGCCGCTTTGGGCGCTATTTATGGAATTTTATTAGGCTACTCTCATCTAGAACATCCTTGGGCCATCAAATGCTTTTCTTTGTCTTTTACGGTGATAGGTGCTGCCGTTTTTGCCTTCACCAAGCAACGTCACGAACGGGTGCCGCATGAGGCTTTGATTGGAATTACTTATGCCACAGCATTGTCAGTAACAGTATTAGCGAGTAGCCATTTGGCGCATGGCGCCGATGAAATCAGAGAACTTTTGTCAGGCAGTATTCTATGGGTCGAGGCTGATACCATTATTTATTCTGGACTCCTTTATTTAGTTATTGGAATTTTTCATTTTATATTTCGACGTCAATTTCTATTAATTTCATTTCAACCTGGGCTTGCTGCTAGCCAAGGTCTTCATATTCAATTTTGGGATTTTCTTTTTTACTTAGGTTTTGGTTTTGTTGTGACCAGTTCTGTTGCCATTGCTGGCGTTTTATTGGTTTTCTGTTATCTCGTTGTCCCTGCTGTTATCGCTACATTGCTTGCAGAAAAATTATTGACACGCCTGTATATTGGTTGGGCCGTGGGTGCCTTGGTCAGTTTTTTTGGCGTTTGGTTTTCTTATGTTCAAGATTTGCCATCTGGTCCTACCATCGTCGTTTGTTTTGTTGCTTTTCTAATTTTAGTTGCTGCAATCTTATTTGTGTCTAGGTCCCCAAATCCAATTAAGCGATTTATTCAGGTTTTATTATCGACAGTGTTAGTTGCTGCGCTTGGATTTTTTAGTTCATTTCTGCAATTAAAAGAGGACCGTTCAATTGCTTTTACTTTGCAATCTGTTTCAAAGTCTGAGCGTATTTTGGCTATTAAAACGATCGCGGAAGATCAAAAAGTATTTTTATCTTTTAAATCAAAACTCGAATTATTACTAAAAGATGCAGAGCCTGATGTGCGTTTGGAAGCATTGCAGGCATTTGCCAAGAGACTAGACCCCCAAGCTTTATTTTTTTTCCATGCTGCATTGAATGACCAAAGTGACGATGTGCGCGAGATGGCTGTTCGATATGTTAGAAGCATGGGTAGTCAAGAAAGTTTGCAACCTCTTTTAAAAGCCATCGATGTAGAACGGGATGATTACATCAAAGTTGAAATGGCTGAAAGCGTCCTAGAGTTAGGTAAAGTTGAAGGGATACCTATTCTAATTGAAATGATAGATCAGGGTCAAACAGCATTGGTCAAAAGGGATGCTTATGAGCATTTATCGGCGCATATTAGTATTTCCCCTGGCCTTGATCTACGCAGCTGGTGGCAAAAAAACCATAAAAATTTGCGATGGCAAACAGACACCAAGAAGTTTGTGATAGCATTGTAAGGCAGTCCGTTGCTGAAAGAGGGGGACTCTAGATGCGCCATGCATTGTTTCTACTAATTTCGTTGTTCTTAATTGCTTGTACTGAAGAGGTCTTACCAAAACAGACTTTTGTGTGTCCAAATAGCGAAGCTTGGTTACCCAAATCAGATTCATTTTCACAAGATTCTGGCTATTTAGAAAACTCTGGCGGGAAATTATTTTATTGGCTTTTGAAAGCAAAAAATAATCCTGAGACGGCTCCTGTTGTTCTGTGGCTCAATGGTGGCCCTGGAAGCTCAAGTTTAATTGGTTTATTTTTTGAAAATGGCGCCTATCGATTAAATGATGATCTTAGTATCTATGAGTCACCTGATACTTGGAATGAAAATGCCAATATACTTTATGTGGATCAACCAGTTGATGTTGGATTTTCTGTAGATATAGGTCTTTCTGCTGTGCCTCGTGATGAACAACAAATAGCCAAGGAAATGACAGAAGCGTTGATCGATTTTTTTATCAATAAGCATCCTGAAATGCGCCAAATCAATGGAAAAGCACGTCCTTTTTATCTGTTTGGAGAATCTTTTGCGGGCACTTATATTCCTTGGATTGCCAAGACTTTATTGGAACACAATCAGCAAACTCCAGCACAGAAAATTGATTTAGTCGGGTTAGGAATTGGAGATGGCACTGTTGATGTGATGCAGTCCTGGCGCACGTTGCCTGCGTATGCACAACGAAATGGCCTTATTGGCGATGTTGAGCAAAGTCGTATCGAAAATGGGTTGCTTGTTAGCTGTGAAAAGCAAGTTGAACAAGAATTATCCGCGAATGGCGCGAGCGCCTGGCCTCATGAATGTTGGGGAATATTAAATGAAATCAAGCGCCTGGCAGCCAATATTAATATCTATGATATTCGTCATTTTGGAAATTATGATCAGGAGATTTTAGGATGTTATTTAAACAAACCCAATGTGAAACAATTTTTGAAGATCGATCAAAATATCAATTGGCATCAGAGCGAACCAGCCATTTTTAAAAGATTATATAGCGACGATATTCATACGACTATTTGGATACTGCGTGAGGTTCTATCAAAAGGGGTGCGTGTCTTGGTTTATAACGGTGATCAAGATTTGTTGGTGAATTATATTGGCACAGAAAAATGGCTGCAAGAGTTTGCTAAAGGCAGCGATGTTTATAAGCCACTCGAGGGCTGGTTAGCCAAAGATCTTGTTGATTTTACCAAAGCAGGTCGCTTGGTTGGCAAGACAAAGGCTGGGGATAATTTAACATATGTGCGCATCCACGATGCAGGTCATTTAGTGCCTATGGATCAGCCTGTTTTAGCCAAAGACATGTTTGAGCGATTCATCACTGAAAAATCAATGCTTGATGATTAGTGGCTAGGACTTACTTTGAAACCGTGTTATGGCGGTGAAAATTCTGCTTTAGGAAAAACCAGGCATGAAAGAGAATGTCGACGTGTTAGTGATCGGCGGTGGGGTCGCTGGTGCTGTGGCAGCTGCTCATCTTGCTGCATTGGGTCGCAGTGTGACGTTGATCCACAAATCAACAGGTGCCAGTGGCTATTCGTCTGGTGCTGTCGATGTTGCTGATAGCAAAATTGATGAAGTGCCAGGGATAACGGATCCCTTTGATCGCGGATATGGTTGGTTAAAGTCCGCACAAAAGATACGTCATAAGAATTCATATCATCCCTATGCCCAGTGTGAAGAACAGCTTGAGTCTCTTTCAAATGCGCTTTCTTTGTTAATTGAGCTAACCGCGGATGTCTCTATGCAGAGACGTGAAGATGGGCATAATCATATTTTAGCCACGCAACTAGGCACGATTAAACGTAGTGCTTTGGTGCAAAAAAGTTTGTCTTGCGACGTGGCGACGCTTGATTCAAATGCTTGTGTGGGCATTGTCGAAATCAGCGGGCTTTTAGGTTTTGAAGCAAAACCTGTTGTTGATATGTTGCACTGGATTGGGCAGATGCGCACCGGTCCTTCCTTTCAAGTGCTGCCTATCCAGATGTCGTTGGCCCCAAAATCTGGTGGATGGCGTTCCATGGTGGAAGCAGCCTATGCACTTGATGATGAGCAAATGCAAAATGAATTTGTGCAATCACTTAAGCAAGCTTTGAAGGAAGTTTCTGTTAAACCCGATCAACTTTTGTTCCCCGCCGTGATGGGGTTTCAAAATCCCCTAGGTATCTTGCAAATGATTCAAGAGGCAACAACAATACTAAGCCATGAATTATTAGCTTTGCCTTTTTCTGTTCCTGGCATGCGTTTGTCTAAGGCGCTTTTTTCTGGATTATCGCGTCGTCAAGTAAGCTGTATTAATGGCAAGATTGAGAGCTACGTTTTACAAGAAGGCAAACTACTTTCTGTTTTGATGCATCGTGCAGAAGGACAGAGAATAGAGTTGTGGCCCAAAGCGGTTATACTGGCAACTGGACGTACTCTGGCTGGTGGAATTATAAATGAAGGCATCATGAACGACGCTATTTTTAATTTGCCGGCATGGACTGATCAAGGTCCAGTCCTTGATAAGTTCCCATTGGATATGACGCAAAGCTTAGTTGAGGCGCCCCACGAGTTGTTTCGCCTCGGATTGGCTTGTGATCATCAGCAAAGGCCACTGGATCAATTTGGAGAATTATTTGCCAGCAATTTGTATGCCGCAGGATCGATTATGAAAGGTTATGATCCAGCAAAAGAGGCAACGGGCATTGGAGTGGCAGCAGTGCTGGGGTTTATGGCTGCAGACTTTGCGTCGACGAATGTTTTTAATAGCAGCAAATTTTAGGAGTTGTTTGCATTTGTCTATGAGTCTGCCGTATTCTTGAGCAGTGCAGCATATTTGATTCTTGGATCGTTTAAAGGAGTTTGGGCGTGAATTACTCTGAATCGTTTTTAAGTAGCGTTGCCTCTCTTACCCAATCTGGGGAATTTGAAAAGCTCCACTGGGAAGGCTCATTTGATGATTATTTAAAGATTGTGAAAGAAGAGCCTCGTGTGACACGGACTTCATTTCAAAGATTGTACGATATGGTTTTGAGCTTTGGTCGCGAAGAATATATCGATTCTAAAAAGAAATTGGTGCACTATCCATTTTTTGATGATCCCATTGAAAATGGAAAAGATGCTGTTTTTGGTCTTGATGTTCCTTTAATGAGACTTGTTAACGTGATCAAATCCGCAGCTCTTGGTTATGGTACAGAAAAGCGGGTTATTCTACTGCATGGCCCTGTGGGATCTGCAAAATCAACGATCGCCAGATTACTAAAAAAAGGCATCGAGCATTATTCTCGTACCGATGAGGGTAAACTTTTTACGTTCAGTTGGCACATTCCCAAGGAACTCCATCATATTTCTGGAGGCCAGTTGATTGTCCCAGACCCCATGCATGAAGAACCTCTCAAATTAATTCCCGTCGAATTGCGAACAGAGTTTGTAGGACGTTTGGGCCTAAGTAAAGAAAATCATCAGCATCAGTATCGCGTCAAAGGCGACCTAAATCCTTCAAGCCGCTATATTTTTAAACTTTTAATGGAACATTATCAAGGTGACTTATTGAAAGTGCTGGGCCATGTACGCACGCGTCGCCTTTTACTGAGCGAGAAAGACAGAGTGGGTATTGGCACTTTCCAACCCAAAGATGAGAAAAACCAGGATTCAACAGAGCTAACTGGCGATATTAATTATCGCAAAATTGCAGAGTTCGGCTCGGATTCTGATCCACGTGCATTTAATTTTGATGGTGAATTTTGTGTGGCCAATCGCGGAATTATTGAGTTTATAGAAATCCTAAAATTGGATGTGGCCTTCTTATATGATCTGTTAGGGGCGACACAAGAGCATAAAATTAAACCTAAAAAGTTTGCACAAACCGATATCGATGAGGTTATCATTGGACATACCAATGAAGCAGAATATAAAAAATTAATAGCCAATGAATTTATGGAAGCGTTGCGCGATCGAACAGTTAAAATTGATATTCCTTATATTACCAAGCTAACGGAAGAGAAAAAAATCTACCAACGTGATTATAACAATGAGAAAATTCGCGGCAAACATATTGCGCCTCATACTGTTGATATCGCGGCAATGTGGGCCATTTTAACACGTCTTGATCCACCCAAAGGCTATAACTTAAGTCTCTTGCAAAAGTTAAAACTTTATGACGGCAAAAGCTTGGCAGGTTTCACAGAAGACAGCGTCAAAGAATTGCGCAAGCAGTCCGGCCGTGAAGGGATGGATGGGATATCGCCTCGCTATGTCCAAGATAAAATTTCCAACGCTTTAGTGAGCGACATGAGTGAGGCAAGTATTAATCCGTTTATGGTGATTAATGAACTTGAGAATGGACTAAAAACACACTCACTTATTACCAGTGATGAACAACGCAAACGCTATTTGGAACTTTTACAAGTTGTTAGACAAGAGTACGAGGATATTGTTAAAAATGAAGTGCAGCGTGCTATTTCTGCTGACGAAGATGCCATTTCTAAATTGTGCGGTAATTACATCGACAATGTAAAGGCATACACGCAGAAAGAACGTGTAAAAAATAAATATACTGGGCAGGATGAAGAAGCTGACGAGCGTCTCATGCGTTCTATTGAAGAAAAAATTGATATCCCAGAAAGTCGCAAAGAAGATTTTAGACGCGAGATTATGAATTACATTGGTGCTTTGGCGGTTGAAGGGAAAAAATTTGACTATCGTACCAATGAAAGGTTGCATAAAGCGCTTGAATTAAAATTATTTGAGGATCAGAAAGATACGATTAAGTTGACAACGATGGTTTCCAATGTGGTCGATAGGGAAACGCAAGAAAAAATTGATATCGTGAAACAAAGACTGATTAAAAATTACGGATACAACGAAGAAAGCGCGACAGATATCCTTAACTTTGTGGCAAGTATTTTTGCTCGAGGCGACGTTAAACGGGATTAGGTAGGAAACATATGAGCCTTCGGATTCATAACGATCATAATCGGTTTAAGGATATCGTCAGGGGGCGGATTAAACAAAATTTAAAGGAATACATCAAGAAAGGCGAGTTTATCACTAAGCAGGGCAATGAAAAAATTGCCGTCCCAATTCCGAGTGTCGACTTGCCTCAATTTCGCTACGGTTCTAAAAGTCAAGGTGGTGTGGGGCAGGGCCCAGGAAAAGCTGGCGATTCTGTTTCACAAAATCCCGGTGATGGCGAGGGTGGTCAGGGTCAAGCAAGTTCAGATTCTGCAGAGCATGGGCTTGATGTTGAAGTCACTTTGCAAGAATTAGCGGATATGCTGGGTGAGGAGCTTTTGCTGCCGCGCATAGAACCAAGGGGTTCGCAGCGTTTAAAAGTAAAGCGGATACGCTATTCTGGTGTGCATTCCGTTGGGCCTGAAGCCTTGCGGCATTTTAAACACACTTTTAAAAATGCTTTGCGTCGGCAAATCGCAACAGGAACTTATGACCCAAGTGATCCGATCATCGTGCCTATCCGTTCTGATTTACGCTATCGCAGCTTTAAAGTAATTGATAAACCGCAATCGAATGCGTTGATTGTTTACATGATGGATGTTTCAGGCAGCATGGGCGAAGAGCAAAAAGAAATCGTTCGCATTGAAAGTTTTTGGATTGATACTTGGCTTCGTCGTCATTACGATGGCATTGATTCGCGGTACATTATTCACGATGCCATGGCCAAAGAAGTTGATCGGGACATTTTTTTTCATACCCGTGAGTCTGGCGGAACGATGATTAGTTCTGCTTACCGACTATGTGCCGATATCATTGATAAAGAGTACCCTGCGGATGAATGGAATATCTATCCATTTCATTTTTCTGATGGCGATAATTGGTCAGTCGATGATACGCGTCTTTGCGTTGGTATTTTACGAGACCGCATTTTACCCAAGGTTAATCAATTTAGTTATGGCCAAGTCGAATCGCCTTATGGGTCTGGACAATTTATTAAAGATTTACGCGAGCAACTGCAAGGACAAAGCAAAGTGGCTTTATCTGAAATAAAAGATAAAGACGGAATTTATAAATCCATCAAAGACTTTCTTTCTGAAGGACGATAAGGTTAAGACCATGCCCAAACAATTGCCTGGTGAACTTTTAAAGCTACAGTTGCGTGTTGAAGAAGCTGCCAGAAGTTATGGTTTAAGCTTTTTTCAAACTTGTTATGAAGTTTTAGATTACGATGAAATTAATATGGTTGCTTCTTATATGGGTTTTCCCGTCCGTTATCCGCATTGGAAATGGGGCATGGAATATGAGCGATTATCGAAAAATTATGAATACGGCATGGGTAAGATTTACGAGCTCGTGATTAATAATGACCCTTGCTATGCTTACTTGCTCGAAAGCAATTCTTATGTCGATCAAAAATTAGTGATGTGCCATGTTACGGGTCACAATGATTTTTTCAAAAACAATTTTGCATTTGCGCATACCAATCGAAAAATGATGGATGAAATGGCTAATCATGCCACACGTATCAGGCGCTATATGGATTGGTATGGTGTCGATAAAGTAGAAAGTTTTATTGATAGAGTTTTATCGATTGATAACTTAATCGATTGCCATGCCGCGTTTATTAAACGGGGAAAAATTGTCGATGAAGAGGAAGAGGAACCAAAAGGCGAAGGTCAAGTTCAAGTCAGCAGATTACCTGCCGATAAAGAGTATATGGATCGTTATGTCAATCCAGATGATTTTATCGAACTGCAAAAGCAAAAGTTAAAAGCAAAGGCGGAGAAAGCAAGAAAATTCCCAAAAGAACCTGCGCGCGATGTGATGAAATTTCTCATGATGCATGCACCGCTGGTGCGTTGGCAACGCGATGTCATGGATATGCTGTGGAAAGAGGCCCATTATTTTGTGCCTCAGGCGATGACGAAAATTATGAATGAAGGTTGGGCTTCCTATTGGCACGCAAAACTGATGACAGAAAAAGTGATGGAATCATCAGAAGTTATCGATTTTGCAGACAGGCATTCTGGTGTGGTTTCTATGCAGCCAGGGCAGCTAAATCCCTATAAACTTGGGATTGAATTATATCGTGACATTGAAGATCGATGGAACAAAGGGCGCTTTGGAAGTGATTGGGATAATTGTACGAGCATGGCAGAAAGGCGCAATTGGGATAAGCAGTTGGGACGAGGGCGAGAAAAAATTTTTCAGGTGCGTAAACTTTATAGCGACGTGATGTTTATTGATGAATTCTTCACGTTAGAATTTTGTAAACAACAAGGATTTTTTGCTTATGGCTACGATAAGAAGCGACAAGAATTTATAATTGAGTCGAAAGATTTCCGTGAGGTTAAAAACAAGCTGCTGCAGTCATTGACGAACCTGGGTCAGCCTAACATTCGTGTGACGGATGGCAACTTTGAAAATAGAGCGGAGCTTCTTCTCGAGCATAAACATGAAGGTGTTGATTTGGATATGCAATATTCCAAGGAAACTTTGAAAAATATTTATGCAATTTGGACACGGCCTGTGCATATTTTGAGTAGCTTGGAAGACAGGTGTTTTTGCTTAAGTTTTGATGGCGAATCGTTTAAAGAAAAATTAATCTCAAAATAATTCGTCATTGCGAGAACCACAGCAACATTGTCATCCCGCACTTGGTGTGGGATCCAGGATTTCATGGATTCCGGAACAAGTCTGGAATGACCAAGCGGTGACGAGAAGGATTTCTCATGATCAGTAATACAAAATGGTGGCATGCTCAGTTTAATTTAGGTTGGCGCAGTTTTTTGCATTATTTAAAAATAATGTGGCCTTGGGCTCCTAAGGCAGACTTAAATCAATTTCAAAAAAATTATGTTCCAGAAGGTTTGCCACAGTATTCGATTTTGCATCGACAGATTGCTCATGAGCCAGGTCGCTGTACTGCTTGTGGATTGTGTGATGCGTCTTGCCCTATTTTGCGAACAGGAACCAATGGTGCATTTTTGGGGCCCATGCGTTTAGTAATAGGAGCTATGCGTGGCGGCCCTATATTGCAATATGTTATGGCTGATTTTGCTTTTTTTAACAACGAAAGCTGTGCTACTTGTAGAGAATGTCAAAAAGCATGCCCAGAAGAAATTTCAATCCTAAAGCTCGCCGATGAATTTGCCAAACAGTGGCAACAGGTTATCGACCAACGTGGAAGATCAAGGGCTAGTTGAATTCAGTAACAATTTAGTCAAGTAGTTCCTTGGACTCATAATAAAATTCATCATCGAATTCCTTGAAAATAGATTGAGCGCGTTTTATCAAGCAAGATGCCTTTGTCCCATTCAGGAAGATGCTACGGATTTCAAGTTTTAGAAGAAGATGCTGAATCCAGGTCTCAAGCATAAAGGCTGTTTCGTAGGCATTATGATTTTCAAGATTTCCTGAAGCCTTATTTTTCCATTGATAGGAAACTTTACTTTTCAATGTTTCCCAATCTGAAATTTCATGTGTGATAATCAAGTCGTATAGATGAGCCAACAGAAATATCTCGAGAGTGGTTTTTTGTCTGCGACTGACTATGTTGTTAATCTCATCGATAGATAAAGAAATGGCTTTTCTTTCAAATAAGTCTGACTCTAATAAAGAATGTCCTAAACCTGCATATGATTGTAAAGAAAGCAGGGATAAGCAAAGGCAAATAAAAGAAATTTTCATTTATGATCTCATCGTAAAGCTTGTATGGCGTGTTGATGGTAAGCTGCATAATTAAGCAGATTGACAGAGAGTTCGGGGGCGATTCCCAGTTGCGTAGCAGTCGTGATATTGATGGCCATGTCAAGACCTTCGGGTTCCATAATTTTTGGGTTTTTTGGCGAGAAATTTTCAAATACAATGCGGTTGGCAAGTCTTGCTGCTTGTCTGCCGACCCAAACATAATCGACGGCAAAACTAATGAGTGCGCCGCGTGCAACAAATCCATCGTCAAGAGCAAAAAATGGAAGCTTGTGAGCAATGCAAAATTGTTGGGAGGCATCCCATGCTTTTAAGTGAAGTGCTGTGGGATCGCTGATCATCCAAAGTGCATCAATGGGATTTTTAAGCTCGTCGAGTGCTTTTTTTGCTTCGCTGGGCAGAGAAATTTCGATTCCTACAAGATGAATCCCTATTTTTTGTGCTGCAATTGTTGCTTGTTCGACAGTGCTTTTAGATTGGGTTGGATTATATAAAACACCAATTTTTTTCACTTTTGGAAAAAGTGTCTGCAGGGCTTGTAATTGCTTTTCGTAAGAAAATTCAAGACGAATTCCAAAGACATTTGGCAACTCTAATTCATAGTCTTCTAATTTAGGAACTAAACAGTAAATCACTGGTATTTTAGCAGCATACTTTTTAGCCGTATTGGCACTTTTTGGGCCAATAGCAATGATAATTTGTGGTGATAAAGCAACGATTTGCTTCATGATGTCATTTGCTTTTGCTGTGTCTCCTTCTAAGGAAAATTCAGTGAAATCAACTTGGGATTCAATGGTGATACCCGTGATAACGCGCTTATAAAGTGGCAAGGCATCATCGAGGAGAACGGCATATAAAGATGCGTAGGCCGAAGAGTAAATGCTCAATGATGTACAATAAAAAAACAGCCAAAAAGCAATTACCTTTAAGTTGCAATTTTTCTTGAGAATTGTGTTCATGCATCTAATAACATTGTATGAGTGACGAATACTCCCAATTTTGATCAGGTATCCAATTTCTACATGTGGTTAGTAGAATAAACAAGTTACAAAAATATGGGGATAATTATGACGTTAGCGATGCTTCCAATAGATGGCCCAAAAGCCTACAATGCGACCTACAAAAGCATGACTTTAGATGGCGCACTTGGCAGAGTTCATCAAAGTATTGATAAATCGGCAGACAAATTGATACATCACGCAAAAGATGAGTTTCATTTAACAGGAGCGGGTTATGAGACGAGAAAACGTAAATTTCTAAATACAATGAAAACTTTTTATAATGCAGGTGGGGCTGCAGGTGCTGTTGGTGGCACAGCTTTGATGGTTCCTGCTGATTTGCTATTGGGACGAGGCAATGTTCCTGAAGCCGGAAAAAAAGCGACATTTTTAGATGACGGCGCTTTGGGTAAAGGCTCTATGTTTGTAGGAATGCTGACATCTGGAGGTGCTGAGTTCATCGGTAAAGGTGTCGGTTGCACCGCTGCGGCTGTTTCTATTGCAGCAAAAGACACCGAGGATTCACCAAAAAGATGGATTAAGGATGGCACAAGCACAGGCGGTAAATTTGCTGGAAAAACCGTGGGCCATGTGATGGGCACCGGCCTTGGTCTGGCAACTGATATTGTCAGATTGCCTTCGATTATCGTGAAAGGAACTCTAAAAGGTGTTTGTGCGGTGCTCGGAGGAACCATTGGTTTTTTCGCAGGTTCCGTTCGAGCGATTATCAACAGGTGATCCCTGTCGATCCAAATCCTTTGTCTGCTCGCTCAGTTTCATCAAGAGAAAGGCAAGGGGTCAAAGAAGAAGCGAGCGCGGGTGCTATGACCATTTGGGCGATGCGCATGCCGCGTTCTATTGTAAAATCACTCTCGCCAAGATTGATTAAAATGACTTTAATCTCACCTCGGTAGTCAGCATCAATTGTCCCCGGCGAATTGAGAACAGTGATGCCATTTTTAAATGCCAAGCCGGATCTGGGACGTATTTGTGCTTCATAATTAGGTGGCAAAGCGATCGCTATCCCCGTGGGAACCAAAGCGCGCTGCAAAGGACGAAGAGTAATGGATTTTAAATTCGCTGCCACAAGATCAAAACCTGCCGCCAGAAGACTTGCTTTTTTAGGAAACAATTCTTCTTGAGCTGCTTTGCCCCCTTGAGCTGCTTTTTCATCGACAAACATTAAACGGATTTCTGGGTTCATAAAGTTTCCTTTTTATTTTTTTAAGCAAAAAGCGCGTTCAAAAATTCTTTTGGTTCAAATGCTCGCAAGTCATCAGCAGCTTCTCCCACGCCAATGTAGCGAATAGGAATTTTAAGTTCATCGATGATACCCAGCACGATGCCTCCTTTTGCTGTACCATCCAATTTAGTGAGCACGATACCTGTTAGTGGTGTGCTTTCTGAAAACTGTTTTGCTTGCATCAGCGCATTTTGCCCCATGGTCGCATCTAATACCAAAAGCACTTCATGAGGGGCGCCTGCTTGGGCTTTGCCAAGGACGCGATGTGCCTTTTTGAGTTCATCCATTAAGTTCGATTTTGTGTGTAGTCTGCCGGCAGTATCACAAAGCACGAAATCTGCTTTTTCTGCTTTGCCTTTTTGGACAGTATCAAAAAGAACAGAGGCTGGATCTGCATTTTCTGAACCAGTCACCAAAGATGCGCCCGAACGGTCAGCCCAAACAGCCAATTGCTCACTGGCAGCGGCTCTAAAGGTATCGCCAGCACCCAGCACAACACGTTTCCCTTGAGCATGTAATTGAGAAGATATTTTTCCGATCGTGGTGGTTTTCCCCACGCCATTAACGCCAACAAACATAACAACAGTTGTTGAATTAGGCTCGGTGGTCTCGAGAGGTTTGTGCAAAACAGAGCATAAAATTTCTTGCATTTGAGATCGCAGAGCATCTTTAATCTGTTCACTGTTTTGAAGTTTTCCTGATCGGATACCTTCAGCAACCATATCGAGAAGTTTTTGGCTGGTTTTAACCCCGATATCGGCGCTAAACAAAATACTTTCCAATTCAACTAATGTTTCATTCTGGATAGGCTTTTGTCCAGACAGCATATTTGAAAGGCGTGAAAAAAATCCATCCTTGGTTTTATGCAGGGCAGTTGACAAAGAAGCCTTAGGGCTTTCTATTTTGATAAGCTCTTGTGTCAGTATTTCGATGCGTTCTTTGCGTTTTTTACGTAAAAAAGTAAAACCAAGCCAAACGAAAGAAGCGACAAACAACACCAATAAAGTTGTAAAAAAAAGATCCGACCACATATGATATCCAATAAAAACTTTTTAAAAAAATAAACCAAAAAGGTTTTCGCTTAAAGAAAAAGGCTAAAAATGAAAGGCGTTTATCACAATCTAGACATCATCTACTCCCAATTAAATGCGGACTATTTTCAAAATCAGATCCAAACTTCCGTCACTTGGGGTAAATGGGGAAGCAGCCGGCGTCAGACATATTCAATTCGCCTTGGATCATATGATGCATCGAGGCGCTTGATTACCATTCATCCGGCAATGGATCAAGCGAGTGTCCCTCGTATTTGTGTGTCGCGCATTGTCTATCATGAGATGTTGCATCAAAAGCACCCTGTGCGTCATAAAAATGGTCGACGCTTGGTGCATACGGCAATTTTTCGTGAGGACGAGAAAATCTTTTTAGGGGCAGAGTTGGCAGATCAGTGGTTTCAGCAAAATTTGGAGCGGATTTTACGGCATCGGCCGATCCATTTAAAAAATTGGACGAATGTCTTGACTGTTTAAGTTTGCTATCGCATAAGAAACCCACTTTAGATCACTGCGGGAATAGCTCAGTGGTAGAGTGCAACCTTGCCAAGGTTGATGTCGAGGGTTCGAATCCCTTTTCCCGCTCCATTTTCTTTAGCGCAACCATCCTGGTAAGCGTTTTAGATGCAAAATAAAGTAAAAAAAAAGACCAATTCCGAGCGCTGCGCCCAATGCGTCTGCGACCCAATCTGCAGAACTAGACATGCGATGGGGTGTAAAAATTTGATGCACTTCATCGAACATCGCGTATGAAATTGCCAAAATCCATGCTTCTAAATAAGTTCGGTAGTCCACAAGGCGTCGTCTTAAGCCCGCACCCAAAGCTGCGGCTGCGCCAACTCCAAAAAAAGCGATAGCGTGAAGTAATTTATCACTATTGGGAAATCTGAAAAATCGGGGAACCGGAGGGTGGCTTAGGCTCGATAAATAATAAATCACCATGCACGCGGCTAGGAATGGTGAATAATACAAAAGGACCAGGGACCATCGGTAAAAACGTGTAAGCAAGCAAAATTCCTTATTCCTGGTAGACATCGAAAGTCAAAAAAACTAGCTTAATGCTGTCAGTTTAACAAGGGGCTTTTTGTGATAGCGTTTTTATCTGGAAGTGTTCAGGCAAAGAATTTACGAGCAGTTATTGTATTGGTCAGCGGGGTAGGTTACCGCGTTTCCATGCCGCTTTCTGATATTTCTCGTGTGGGCTTCGTTGGAGAAGCTGTTTCCTTACACATTCATACCCATGTGCGGGAAGATGCTTTAGATCTGTATGGTTTTTTGGCAGAAGACAGCTTGGTCTTATTTGAACATTTGATTTCTATTTCAGGGGTGGGTCCTAAATTGGCTTTGTCGCTTCTTTCTGGAATGGAAACAAAACAACTGATTCAAACTCTCGTCAACGGAGATTATGTCACTTTGACTCAGGTGCCAGGTGTTGGTCAAAAAACAGCACAGCGTTTGGTTTTGGAATTGAAAGATCGCTTGAGCCAAAGCATGTTGGTCTTACCGAACTCTGCAAATAATTTTTCTCATGTGCTTTCTGATTTACGTTCGGCTATTGCTAACCTTGGATATAAGCCAGCGATTGTTGAAAAAGCTGTCAAATCTGTGGAGTCTATGGCTAAGCAAGGGTTACCATTGGAGATATTAGTAAAAGAAGCGCTTAGGCAGTTGAATTAAGAAATCTTGTTAAAACGCCCAAGCGAACAAATGTTCTCTACCCAATCAGAAATTGAAATGATAGGTCCGGGCTAGGCTTTTGTATGGGCGTATTTATGAGTTTAATTGTCATCCCGGACTCGTTCCGGGATCTAGACCCTGAGCGTTGGGATCTGGATGCCAGCCTGCGCTGGCATGACAAATCAAAAAACACGGCCAGGCTTGTGACTTTTTGCTTAGGATTTTTTTTGTGACAGATGAATCTTTTACGTCTTCTGAATTGCTCGATTCTGACGATGGCGGTTTGGAATTAACTTTGCGTCCCAAGGCATTTGACGAGTATGTGGGGCAAAAGACGTTAATTGATAATTTAAAAATTTTTGCCAAAGCTGCTAAGCAACGTGGCGAGCCCATGGATCATGTTTTACTGTCGGGTCCACCGGGTTTAGGGAAAACCACGCTGGCGCATATTTTGGCGGCAGAACTTTCGGCACGTATTTTTGTCACTTCAGGCCCTGCAATTGAAAAAAAAGGAGACTTGGCTGGGTTGTTAACCAATTTAGAAGCAGGCGATATTTTATTTATCGATGAAATTCATCGTTTGGCAGCTGTGGTCGAAGAAAATCTCTATCCGGCCATGGAAGATTTCCGCTTTGACGTGATTGTTGGCGAAGGTGCACATGCACGTAGTATTTCTTTGAATATAAAACCCTTTACTTTGATAGGCGCGACGACCAAGACGGGACTTTTGACTTCTCCTCTTCGTGATCGGTTTGGATTTTCCACGAGGCTGGAATTCTACAGCATCGCAGAATTGACCCAAATTGTTTTTCGTTCGGCCAGTATTTTAAATATCGTGATCGATGAAGCTGGTGCTTATGAAATTGCGAAACGCAGTCGAGGCACTCCACGTATCGCCAATCGTTTGCTGCGGCGTGTGCGTGATTTTGCCGAAGTGTTGTATCAAGGCAAGATCGATCAAGAAATCGCGCAATCTGCGCTTCTTCAATTGGGCGTCGATTTGCATGGCCTCGATCAAATGGATATTCGCATCTTGACATTGCTGGTTCATACCTTTGAAGGGCAGCCTGTTGGTTTAGACACAATTGCTGCTGCTCTAGGTGAATCGGCCACGACCATTGAAGATGTCTATGAGCCGTATTTGCTTCAAGAAGGCTACTTGATGCGTACGCCTCGAGGACGCGTGGCCACAGCGCGTTGCTATGCGCATCTGGGAAAAACCATGAAACAAAAGGATTTGCTATGATACCAAGGTACACGACTCCTGAAATGGCACAAATTTGGTCCGATGAAGCCCGCTATGAAAATTGGTTTCGTGTTGAACTCGCAGCCTTGATAGCCTTGGAAAATCAAAAAGAAATTCCCGCAGGCGTTGGACAAAAATTAAAGCATGAAGCTCAAAAAATTAATTGGAAAAACTTGGCAAATCGGGCTTTGGAAATTGAAAATACCACCCGTCATGATGTCATTGCTTTCTTGTCTGCACTGGAAGAAGTGCTTGGTGAAGATTCAAGATGGTTGCATTTGGGTTTGACCTCTTCAGATGTCGTTGACACGGCTTTTGCGTATTCGCTGCAAAAATCTGCTTTACAAATCGGTCAGCGTTTAACAGCATTGACCAAAATTTTATTTGAGCAAGCCCAAAAGTATAAACACACCGTTTGTTTGGCGAGAACCCATGGTCAGGCCGCTGAACCAACCACATTTGGATTAAAACTGTTGTCCTTTGCTGTCGAAATGCAACGAAACGAAGAACGCTTGCAGGCTGCGATAAGAGAAATTGCGCATGGTAAATTGTCTGGGGCGGTTGGTAATTATGGCAATATCGATCCGCGTATTGAAGAGGCGGTGATGCTTGAGCTTGGACTTGTGCCAGAAGTTGTCTCGACCCAGGTCGTTCCTCGTGACCGACATGCTATTTTCTTTGGTACCTTGGCGGTGATTGCCGGTGGGCTAGAGCGCTTGGCAGTAGAGATTAGGCATTTGATGCGTTCAGAAGTGGCAGAAGCTTTTGAACCGTTTGGCAAAGGTCAGCGTGGATCGTCGGCAATGCCTCACAAAAAAAACCCGATTTTAACAGAAAATGTGACGGGGCTGGCTAGGCTGATTCGAAGTTATGCCATGGCCGCGTATGAAAACCAGGCTCTGTGGCACGAACGCGATATTTCTCATAGCAGTGTTGAGCGCGTGATTGCGCCCGATGCCACGGCTGTTTTGGATTTTGCCTTGCTGCGCATGACGCAGGTGATGAGTGGCCTTGAGGTAGATGCTGAAAACATGCAAAAACATCTCGATGCGACACAGGGACTTATCTTTTCGGAAAGCATTTTGTTAATGCTGGCGAAGAAAGGCATTTTGCGACAAACAGCATATGAATGGGTACAGCGCGCTGCCATGAATGCACGAGAAGGGCAGGGAGATTTTCTTTCGAATCTCAAAAAAGATACTGAGATAAAAAAAGTATTGGCAGCAAAAGACATCGACGAGGCTCTTGATGTAAAACATCACTTGCGACATATCGATGCTATTTTTGACCGCGTGAAAAGATAAAAAGGAGTCAACTTATAGCTTCTCAAATTATCACAACGTGCCTTTTTATCGCTTTCTTCACAACCTCTAACTTGGTGAATGCACAAAATCAACTTAATGACCCATGGTTTGGACAAGATAAAGCAAAGCATTTTGTCGTCAGTACTTTCTTGGCTGGAAGCGGGTACGGAATTTCATCCCTCGTTTTAGAAAAGCCTTGGCAACGTGCAGTGGTTGGCAGCACATTGAGTTTGACAATCGGCATGGGCAAAGAAATTTATGATTTTCATCAGGGCAGGAACATGTCTTCAAGGGATATGGCTTGGAATCTCTTTGGCGCTATCGTTGGAGTCACAATTTCCTTTTGTATCGATATGTTGTTGCAGTCGTACTATCCTACTAATTGATCAACTGTTGAATATGTTTTAAAGCCTCGTCGATCATTTCAGGTTTTGTTCCACCAGCTTGTGCAAAATCCGGTCTGCCTCCACCTTTGCCGCCAATGATTTGTGCAAGTTCGCTAATCATTTTACCGGCATGGTATTTATTGCTCAAGTCTTTGGTGACGGCGACAAGAATACTGCATTTGTCGCTGTCAGAAACTGAACCAAGAACGACGATGCCAGACTGTAAATGATCGCGCAGTTTATCGGCATAAAGCTGTAGAGATTTGCTATCTAAATTATCATTGCGTTCACTAATCACTTTGATGCCATTAATGACCACTGCATTTTTGGCAACTTCAATTGCATGATTAGACATGTCTTTACTTTGCAATGCAGCCATTTGCTTTTGTGTTTCTTTTAACTCGGTCATCAGTCGCTGTACGCGTTCTTCTAATTCGGGAAGTGGAGAAGACAGTAGCGTTGATAATCCGCGCAAACAATCCCGTTCTTTTCGGGTATGCTCGATCGTCGCCAACCCAGCCACAGCTTCAATACGTCTAATGCCAGCAGCCAAAGGACCTTCGCTGATCATGCGAAATGAGCCGATATCGCCAGTGTGATGCACATGGGTTCCGCCACAAAGCTCGGTTGAATGGGGCCCCATCTCCACGACGCGTACCTGGTCTCCATATTTTTCGCCAAAAAGTGCCATGGCCCCATGATTTTTGGCTTCATCGAGGGACATTTGCTGGGCAACGGTATCGTTGTTTTCTAAAATCCACGTGTTTACCAAATCTTCAACTTCGTTAATTTCTTCTTGTGTCACGGGCTCAAAGTGAGAAAAATCAAAACGTAAACGATCGACAGCAACATGCGATCCTTTCTGTGTCACATGGCTTCCCAACACTTTTCTTAAAGCACTATGCAAAAGATGAGTGACTGAGTGATGTCTTTTTATGGCTTCTCTATTGGCTTTATTAATTTCTAGTGTGCAAGAGTCGCCTACTGAAAACATGCCTTTGTCGATGTTGACAAAATGGACATGCAGGTCTGCTATTTTTTTGGTGTCAGAGACTTCAGCGAATGCTTTTTCTAAAGAGACGCTTCCTGTGTCTCCAATTTGTCCGCCAGATTCGCCATAAAATGGTGATTGATCAAAAATCAGTGCGCCGCTTTCCCCTGCACTTAATTGTTTCACTTGGCTGTTATTTTTCAAAATAGCGATAATTTTTCCTGTGCCTTGGTTTTGTTTCTCGCCCGTAAATTGCGTGGCACCCAAAAGGTCGCGCAATTCTTTGTACACATCCGCGATTGAGCTTAAACTAAGTTCGCTGCTGGACGCTTTTTCGTGCGCAAGTTTTGCTTCTTCAAAACGTTCCCAATTGATTTGCAGGCCTTTTTCTTCAGCCAACACGGTAGTGAGATCAGGTGGAAATCCATAAGTTTCGTATAAACGAAATACGATGGTGCCATCGAGGCGGTCGCCTTTTTTTAAGTGGCTGCTGACATCGGCAAAAAGATCTAAGCCGCGGTGCAAGGTACGTCTAAAAGATTCTTCTTCTTGCAGAACCACTTTGGCGATAAGCGCGCGTGCTTCTTTGAGTTCTGGGTAAACTTTGGCAAAAAGCTGGACAACGTGGTCGCAAATCTCATGAAAGAAAGGTTTGTTGAGTCCCAGTTTTGCCCCATGGCGAATCGCTCGACGCATGATGCGTCTGAGTACGTAGCCTCTGCCTTCGTTGCTGGGGAAAAGTCCGTCAGCCATTAAAAAGACTGTGGCTCTGCTGTGATCGGCAATGACACGCATCGAAACGTCATCTTCGCTGTCGCTGGCTTGATATGGCTTACCGGTCTTTTGGGCTGTTGCCTCTACCAATGGTTTGAGAAGATCGCTTTCATAATTGCTGGAAAGCTGATTCATGACAGTGCAGAGACGTTCAAGGCCCATACCGGTGTCAACACTGGGAGCAGGAAGAGGAACGAAAGAGCCGTCTGCCTTTCTTTCGTATTGCATGAAGACAAGGTTCCAGACTTCCATGAGGCGATCGCCTTCGCTGTCATCGCCGCCAAAATTAGCAACCATATCGCCACGTTCATAGTGAATTTCTGTACAAGGACCACAGGGCCCAGTATCACCCATGGCCCAAAAATTATCTGCGGCGCCTTTACGGCTAATGGCTTGCGCTGGTACTCCAACGATATCTCGCCAAATGCGTTCAGCGTCTTCGTCGGCAGGCAAGTTGCCTTCGCCGCCAAAAACAGTGACAGAAAGTTTGGAAGAATCGATTCCGAGTTCTTTTGTTAGAAATTCCCAAGCAAAAAGGCAAGCTTCTTCCTTAAAATAATCGCCGAAAGAAAAATTTCCCAACATTTCAAAAAATGTATGATGTCGTGCGGTGCGACCAACGTTTTCTAAGTCGTTATGCTTGCCGCCAGCGCGAACGCATTTCTGGCTGGTGGTGGCGCGAGTGTATGGCCGTCGCTCTTTGCCGGTAAAAACATCCTTAAACTGGACCATGCCGGCGTTTACAAAAAGCAAAGTGGGATCATCTTTGGGAAGCAAAGGGGAACTTGATACAACTTTATGACCCTTGCTCTCAAAGTAGGATAGAAATCTTTTTCTTAATTCAACGCTGCTAATCGACATGTGGCGAGACCTCAAAACACGATTGAGTCCATCGCCTAGCAGGCTTCACCTAAGTTCGCTAGACACGATCAGTAGAACCGTTAAAGTTCGTTTCGCTCAAGTGCAACTGTTTTCAAATCCGAGAGCATACGCTTGTATTCTTTTGAAGTTTTGAGACTCTCTGCTACTTCCAGCATGCCCTCAATGGTTTCTTCCGAAGTATCGGCAGCCAAGAGATTTTGAGCAATCAGATTACCCATGAACTTCATTGTTGCTAAGTGGTCCACTTCTGGCTGAATGCGTATAATTGAAATTTGATTGGATTTCGCCATGAGTCTTTTGGTCTCTTGACTTGTTGGTGCAAAACCAGTTCCAAGTGAATAAATTGTTGCGGTATCGCCTTCTTCTAAATCTTTATTAATTTTTTGATGTAAATAGGCCGTTGGATCGCAGACATGAGGTCTTGCTCCCATGCTGGCTGCATCAATAAAATTTCTCGTTTCACCCGAGGTAAACCGAATTGCAGTGGGACCAAATGCATCAGCAATAGAAGCTGAGGCTAATACGGCATCTCCAACCAACAAATTTTCTTCTGTTTTTGTATCAAAAATATGAATATTTCCGGCATTCTTATCGTGGCTTAAAATGAAGAGATCGTTTAGAGATTCTGATAATTTAAATTCGCTAAAAATATCATCAATTGCAGTTTTTAAAATATTTCTAGCTTGACTATAATCAGTCTTTCCGCGGGTGAATTGCGCGAATTTATTGCTGATAATGCTTTGGGTGGCAGCTTCAAAGATAGGTGTTGCTTTCGTTTTATAGAATTCCACAACTGCTTTGGCAGAATAAGGCGCAGCAGGATCTTGTGCAGGAATACTGAGCAAAGCTGCAATAATAGCGCCCGTAGAGGTACCCATCATGCCATCGACCAATTTGTGAATCGGTTTGCCTGTTTCTTGTTCTATGTCAGCGAGCAAGGATGCGGGAATAAGCCCAAGCATGCCGCCGCTATCTATGGAGATATAGCGATAATGTTTTGCGATAGAAGTGTTGGCGAGTAGAAATGTAACCATAAAAAAAGCTAATATCTTCTTCATTTTTTAAAGTATCCTCAACAAATTAGTGATTCTAAGGAGGATACAAATTCAGATACAAAGCGCAATAGGTGTCGTTTTATGTTAGAGTTTTCGATCTTCTCGTGGCACTAGTTTTAAGTTTGCAAGCATTTGCCGATATTCAGGGGACTGCATAAGTCGGATTGCTTCTTGAGTCATACCATAAATGGTTTCAGGGCTTGTGTCTGAGGCTAAAATACTCATCCAGAGGCTATCATGAGGACCGCCGGCAAGTTCCTCTACTTCAGGCTGAATACGAATAATTGATATGTTATTTGGTTTGTTTCTGTTTTGAATATTCATCAGTTCTCTAGTTTCGTCGCTTGTTGGAGCATAACCTGTGCCAAGAGAGTAAATAACGGCCAGATCACTAGGTTTGAGTTTTGATTTTATTTGGTGATATAAAAAGGCAGTGGGATCTGTGATGATTGGTTTGCCTGTGTCGGTAGTGGCCGTATCAATGAAACGTTTTGTTTCCCCGGTAATAAACTTAAGTTCGGTGGCGCCAAAGACATCGGCTATGGATACGGATGCTTTTACCACTTGGCGAATAAATAAATTGTAATGGTTTGACTCTTCAGAGCTAAAAACAAAAGGCTCTAAGGAATCAGCATCTCGGCATAAAATGAGTAAGTTAGTGTAGGCATGTGATATTCCCAGGTTTTGCCACAGCCTGGTAGCATATATCTCGTATTTCTCATTGGCATCATCATAGTTAGGGGCCATATCGAAAAATTTTCGAAAAGAGTTCAAAATATAGCTATTTAAGACCGTTTCAAAAATGCTGTGACTTTGATTTTTATATAAATCGACAACTTGTGCCGCACTATAAGGTTTTTCAGAGCTTGAAGGCACGCTGAGTAGAGAGGATATAATGGAACCAGTGGAGGTACCTATCATGCCATCAACTAGTTGATAAATGGGTCGATGTGTCTTTTCCTCCAAGTCATTTAATAACTGCGCTGGGATTAAACCCAAAGAGCCGCCTGCATCAATCGATATGTAATGATAGACTTTAGCGGTTAGCGGTGCAGCCAGCAGGACGGTGACTATTGCCAAGGATAAATGAGCTGTTAGGCGCTTCATCATTTTAGTTTCCCCTAAAAAGGATGTTCTTTAAAAGTTGATAATACGATCCTATTGGTGAAGCGGCGATTTTGGATGTTTTTAGGGTGTTGGCATTTTTTGATAGCCATGGTAGTTGCCTCTTTTTACCGAAATTTCGAGGTTTTTGAAGATGAAGCCAAATATCCACCCTGAATACAAGTCTGTAACCATCGCCTGTGCTTGTGGCGCAAAATATGAAACCTGCTCCACAAGAGCTTATAATGTTGATGTATGCTCTGCATGTCATCCATTTTTTACAGGCAAATCAAAGCTAATGGACACCGAAGGGCGGATTGAACGCTTCCGTAAAAAATATCAAAAGAAATAGTCAGGTTGAAAAATTAAGAAGCAAAAGGGGCACTATGCAATCACGTCGAATGCGAATTATGAAAGCGGCTTTGCCATCACTTCTCATTGCGGCGACCAAGCCTCTTGTAGGGGGACAGGCCGTCATCGAGGGTGTGATGATGCGTTCACCTCATAGCTTTGCAGTCGCAGTACGTAGGCCCGATAATAGCATTGTGGTGCGCGAGCGAGAATGGCTTTCCTTTTCGCAGAAGCTTTCTTTTTTGCGTTGGCCGCTTTTGCGTGGCGCAACGATGTTGGTTGAAAGCCTGTACAATGGGATGAGTGCTTTGCAGTTTTCTGCTGAACAAGCGACGGGTGGCGTAAACTCCGGGACAGCTACTGTTGCTGAAAGCTATCCCAATGGTAAACGGCTCGACATGTCATTGCTCGGCACGATGGTGGTGAGCATGGTTTTAGGGATTTTTCTTTTTAAAGGAGTTCCTCATTTCGCTGCGTTTGCTTTAGGTGAATTTTTAGGACACGATGGCCATAGTGCTTTGCCCATTACCTCGTCGGCGTTTCACTTAGTTGATGGCGCTATTAAAATGTCTGTTTTTGTGGGCTATATTCTTCTTATTTCTAGATTCTCTGACGTGAAACGTATTTTCATGTATCACGGTGCTGAACATAAATCTGTGCATACCTTTGAAAGGGGACTCGAATTAGATGTGGCTAATGCCCGCATTCAATCGACAGCCCATCCTCGCTGTGGGACAAGTCTTATTTTGCTTGTTATTGCTGTTTCTATTTTGGTGTTTGCTTTGATTTTGCCATTAATTCCGCCAGTGAGCAGTAACAATATTATTCAAAGTTTATTTACTTTAGCGATTAAGATTCCACTGATGTTGCCTATTGCAGGGATCGCTTATGAATTTCAGCGCGCTGCCGCCAAATATCCCAATAATATTCTGGTAAAGGCATTTATTTCTCCGGGCATGCTTATGCAACGTTTAACGACGACAGAACCAACAGACGATCAGTTGGAAGTCTCATTAACGGCATTGCGTAAAGCGTTATGGCGAGAAAACATCGCCCAAAAAGAGAGTGCTTCAGAAACGGAACAAGCAGCTGTCGATCACCTCGAGGTTTATGCTAATTTCGCTGAAGCAAAAGCGGCAATTGTATAAAGAGAGCAGGTCATGGCGTTTAGTCAAATCAAAAATGGGAGTTCTATTTTGCTAGAAAATCAAGTCGCTGAGGCAGAAGCTGCGGATGGTTTACCTGCTTTTCGGGGCGCTCTTGAACATATGATTGAACCTCATTGGGTTGATTTGCTTTTTCCCGCATTTGCTTTTTTAATGGTCATTATTGTGCCGTCCATGATTGCCGTATGGGTGATTTATAAAACCCTACGTGAAAAAAATGGCAATGAAGATGAGACTTTAGTTTCTTAAAAGTCTTCGAGTTAAAATTTTACTTAGGTGTCGATATGTTTGAAAAACTTGAAGAGCTGGTCAGACGACATGAAAGTCTGATGGAGCAGCTTTCATTTTCTGGTATTAAGCCAAGTGATTTACAAAAATTAAATAAAGAGCGTGTGCATCTAGAGCCGATTGTCGACGTTTACATACGGCTTCAGGCATTAAGAGCTGAGCGCGATGATAATTGGCAACTGATGCAAGATAAGGACTTGGAAATTCGGGAAATGGCCAAAGAAGAGATTTCTCGTCTCGATAAAACAATTGCCGAACGAGAAGAGCAGTTGAAAATTCTGCTATTACCTAAAGACCCCAACGACCAAAAGAACGTTATTGTGGAAATTCGAGCAGGGACTGGCGGCGATGAAGCTGGTTTATTTGCAGGCGAACTTTTCCAAATGTATGCACGTTTTGCGGAACGTATGCGTTGGAAAGTTGAAATTTTAAGCTCTTCCGAAGGATCCAAGGGTGGTTTTAAAGAAGTTATTATGACCGTGAGCGGTGACCAGATTTATTCTTGGCTTAAATTTGAAGCCGGTGTTCATCGTGTACAGCGTGTTCCTGAAACAGAAACGCAGGGCAGGGTCCACACATCTGCTTGTACCGTGGCAATCTTGCCTGAGGCGGAAGAAGTCGATATTCATATCGAAGAAAAAGATCTGCGCGTGGACGTGTACCGTTCAGGCGGGCCCGGTGGTCAGTCTGTGAATACAACAGATTCTGCTGTACGTATTACCCATATGCCTTCTGGTGTTGTTGTTCAGTGTCAAGATGAAAAAAGCCAAATCAAAAATCGTGCCAAGGCCATGAAGGTTCTAAGAGCCAGGCTTTATGACGCCAAGGAAGCTGAACTCAATAAAGAACGAGCTGAAGAGCGAAAAGCCATGGTCAAAAGTGGAGATCGTTCTGATAAGATACGAACATATAATTTTCCGCAGGATAGATGCACAGATCACCGTGTCGGTGTGACCGTTTATAATCTGCCAAAACTGTTTGCTGGCGATTTAGAAGGATTGTTGTCCGAAGTCAGGACACACTTTCAGGCCGAGCAACTAAAAAACCAATCTAAATAGTACCCAATTCGGCTTTCAGTTAAAGCAGCGCTGCTTATTATGATCAGCTTTTGAGCGCCCTGCCAGCTAATCATATTTGTCAAATAATACAATACCTTAAACCGTGTCTTTCGTGACGTGGTTATGACGCCTATTGTTTTTGCGTTTTCATGTGGTAAATAAAGTGTATTAAATAAATATAAATTTTGTTTTGGTATCAATTATTATGAAAAATACATTAATTTTTTTGCTGGTAATTTGTCCTGCGCTATCATTTAGTGATGGTTACCAAGGGAGAGTCTCCAGGGTTCGCGAGCTTGCGAATGTCCATACCCTAAAATCGAATCAATTCCCAGCAGCTAGAGTATTCCATGCAGAACATTTAATTGCGCCATTGATGACTCCGTTCACCGACCTATTTAGTGCAGCTAAAAGCCGTATTCGGTATGTGTCTGCAATTTTTGAAGGCTTTTTCCGAAAAAGTCCTATCCAGTGTCCCGGATCAGATAAAGGTTCCGCCTCTCGCGAAGCTAGGTTTGATCCTGTAGATGGGGGGCAAACTTGTGAGTCGCGGGCGGTGGCGGGGATTGCCTCTAATGCCTTAAGTAAGCAAGCCGTAGGCGCGGGAGCTGGTGGTGATGATCCTGATGATCCTGACAGAGGTCATATGGGCAAAAAGCTCCCTGCGGATGAGCTGGAAAATACAGATGAAGAAGAAGAAATTAATAATATTTTCGAAATGATAAAAAAATGCAAAGGAAAGAATGAAGCGGCTATTCTTGATTTAATTAAGAAATATTTAAAAGGTGTTGGCCACAGTGTCAATGATACAGACAGGCAAATGAATACGCTGCTTCACGTGTTGTCTGAGTACGGCTATGTTGAGGCAGTAAGATATCTTCTAGAACATGGGGCTGACCCCAATTTATGTAATTCGTTTTGCGACGTTCCTTTGGTAATTGCTCTTGAATCTGATTGGTGTAAAGGCAATAGAGAAAAAATTGTTGAACTCTTGATAGATTTTGACGCTGAACTCAATACAAAATTTGTTGATGAAGATGGTGCTGCTGCTCTGACACCGCTTGATGTTGTTGCAGATCCTGAATTATCTGTACTCATGTATCATGCACATCAAGAACGACGCTTTGCAGTTTTACAAAGAATATGGCAGCAACTGCCGCCAGAACTTCAAGAACAATTTCGAAAAGAGTTTTCGTGTATAGCCCGCTGGCTGGATGTCATTGATTTACAAGAAATTGATGAGCGCTTATTGAGCTCAGCTGATGCAGATGCACGGATAAAAGAATTACTAAAAGAATTCGACCCTGAATATCTGTTGAGTCAATTACTAATGCAGATTATTCAAGGAATTTTAAATTTTGAGATGGTCGCTTTCGGTGATGTTGACGAGTGGTTTTTAGTCGAACGCGCAGGTTTTTTATTAATAGAATATTTCAGAGAATTATCTTTAAGCAGTGTAGATGTTGCAGGAGATTACGGCATTAGGGGTTTTGGACGTCAATTTGAATCATTTTTCCAAGAAAGAGGCGGAATTTTCATCAAAAGATTAAATAGAATGCCGTATACTTTATCGGCGGTCTTAAGGCCTGACAGAAAAATTTTTTTGGGTCGAACCGCTTCTCGAAATATGCAAAAAAGTTCTTCAAGAGAGTGTTCTTCTCGATGTAGTTCAGCGCCTGATCTGATGAGAGGCAGATTGTCCTCCTTATCATCTCGTTCTGGCGGACCATCTGAATGTAGTTCAGTGCAGGGAAGTAGAACGCCGCAGCAGTGTGGTGAGTTTGAGGCATTTGCAAATGCCTTGCGCGACGATCATGGTAGTGACGAACCAATCTGTTCTTTTGCATCGGTTGAAATTCAGGATTTAGTTTGCCGGTACGGATTTAACCATAAAAAAAAGAGTGAGCCTGCGACGCCACGCAATAAACCTCCATGCATGAACTGTCGGGTGCTTTATGCTGATCATCGGCATGCAGGAAAAACAGTCAGAGAGCAATATTTTATTCATGAAAATACTCACGGGGTAATTACACACATTGAAGAATGTGAAGAGATACCAAATCAAATAGATAATCAGGTGATTGCATTTATAAAAATTTTAGTAAACGGTAGCGTAATAGAGGCTGAAGTACGTGTTTCGCGGGATATTTTTATTCAGCTGCGGGCCGGTAGTTCTATTCTATTTGATTTATTGTCGGACGCTCGTCGTCCATTAATGATTATTAGAGGACTTAAATGAACAATTTTAACCAATTGATATTTGTATTTGTTTTAGGAATTTATGGGGTTATGTCTTCCAATGCCGTCGCTCTTAAAGTCTCATCCCAAGAGTTAAACGCGTTAAGCACGAATCTAGAAAAATTTGAAAATTTTTTGGAATCATTGGTGACGGCAGAAAGCGAAGGGGAAGAAGTTTGGGTTGATGAAGGTGAGAGGGCTACACCATTTTTAATTTTTCTTTTGGGGGATAACTATTCACAAACGGACGCATCTGAGGTGTTTCGCTTGCAGTTGATTAAAGGACTTCTAAGAGCCAGAAGCAAATTATTGTTAGTAAACGGTAGAGACAGGGAGGGCAGAACACCACTTATGCTAGCTGCCAGAAATGCTAAATATAAAAAACTCTTTCTGTACCTATTTACTCGGCGCACAGAACAATCTTTGACTGAAACAGACTCTAATGGAAATACTGTGATTCATTTGTCGGCAGCGGCTGGTTTCGACGATGCAGTCTTTAATATACTCACATCCAGTGAAGGGAACACCTATGCCAACGTGCAAAATAGCCTTGGTCAAACACCCTTGATGCTTGCCGTGATGGCAGGGTCTTTAGAGGCTGTAGTGTATTTATCGCAGTATGGGGTGGATACTATTAATGCCAGCGATATCTCTGGGCACACAGCTTTAGATTTAGCTATGGAGCAGCAAAACCAACAATTGATTGATCTGTTACAACAAAATGGTGCTGAACCTGGATGCATTTTGGGTGCTTCCGCCCACTTCGAAGTTGGGCCGGTTAATATGGAAACATCACCACCGCCCATAATGTCACTACCTAGCACAGTGTCACCACCGCCCATGATGCCTCGTTTCTCGTTTTCTTCACCACCACCAAGACCGGGTGTTTCGAGTCCGGCAGTACGAAGAACATCGCGAGGCCCGGATCAGGCGCGCGGTATCGGATTTTCTCCTAGAGTCCTTTTTCGTGGAGATGATTCCACGTCGAACTAGATTGGTGCGGCGAGGGAGACTCGAACTCCCACAGCTTTTGGCCACTACCACCTCAAAGTAGCGTGTCTACCGTTCCACCACCGCCGCAACAAAGACTTTATCGAAGTCTTCATGTAGCAACCATACAAAATGGTCAAGCGGGAACTTTTTTAAATCTAAAGCGCTGCAGGCAAATAATCTCTGATTTCTTCTGCATTTTTTTCAGTCAGATCTTTGTCGATGCTAAGCACGATTGCTTTTTGTGTGCCTTCTTCTAAATCATGGCGCATGAATCCTAAAAATGCTGGGCTTGCAATCAAATAAAGTTTTTCAAATAGCTGGCTGCGATGTGCATGATCAAGATGTTTCGCTAAGTCAGCAGCAAAATGTTGTGCTTCATTTTTTTGAGGGTCGAGGGTCTCTATGGAACTGCGTCTTGAGCCGACGCTGGAAAATTCCCGTCCCGGTTTATCTGAAACCAGATCATGGCCATGAACTCTGGTTTGAGGATGCTCCAATACTTCAAGTTCAATTAATAATTTTCGAGATTTTTGTGCTTCTAAAATGCGTGCTCTTGAGCCATTCGCAACAACTACCCAGATTTTGTGGTTCATTAATGCTCCTATTCTTAACCTTATAACCCTAAACAAATTTTTGCCACATTGCCATAGCCAGTGTTAATTTTTGCAAGTTAGGATGGCTGCTCTTTTGAAATTCAGAAGCTGGACCTTTCCAATCAATTTTTCCCTGTTGAAGCAAGGCGATCTCGCTTGAAATATGGCAAGCTTCGAATGGATCATGGGTTATATGCAAAATAGTGAAGCCATGTCTTTGTTGTGTTTTTTTTAAGAGCGTGGCCATGGCTAGCTTTTGGTCAAGGTCCAACGATGAAAAAGGTTCATCGAGCAATAGCGCGACTGGTTTTGTTAATAACGCCCGCGCGAGAGCAAGTCTTTGCTTTTCTCCTCCAGAAAGATGTTTAGGTAGAGCTTTCGTTTTATGAAATAAATCAACTTCTGTTAAAATTTCATCTTTTAATACGCGATTTTTTTTTGACGGGGCATGTTTAGATGCGTGCAAGGAGAAATTAAGATGCTCATCCACTGTCATATGAGGCCATAAGGCAGTATTTTGAAATAGCATGACGCATTTGCGTTGATGAGCCGGTCTAAAAATTACACTGCTGTCTTGAATACGTTGATTTTGCAAATAAATGCAGCCTGCTTTAATGACTGGGATAAAACCAGCGATGGCTCTTAATAATGTGGTTTTTCCACTGCCTGAAGGTCCTAAAATAGACAGACTTTGTCCTTGGTCGACGGTAATAGAAATATTCTTTAAAATATCTTTGTCGTCAAGTTGTATGCAAAGCTGGTCTGTGCTGATCATGAGAATTATTTTAAGATAGACAATGTCAAAATACTAGGACCTCGGTACAACAACCGATTTTAGTCTGCAGGCAAATGAAACATTTTTAAAAAAATAAAGAGGTGTTCTATGGGTCTGTCAAAAAAAAATGTTGCGATTGTGTTGTTGGGTTCATTAATTTTATCATTTGCTTTAATGGCAAAACCAAAAGATCCACGTCGCGAGACAGCACGTTGTGATTCTGAACGAAGTCTTTGTAAGAATGTAGCAGGAACAGATTATCGTCATTGCGTCAAAGGAAGGCAGTCGCATTGCAAAGAAAACTACAATGAAGATATCGATCAGTGCAATACGGATCATCAGTCTTGTCTGGATCGCATCTAACATAGATGCCGCTTTTAAAAAGCAGCAGTTTATATTGAGCCAAGTGTTTATAGGTACTTGACTGGAGAGTCTGCTCGCGTTATCAAGCCTCATCTTTCGTGCCGGAGTGGTGGAACTGGTAGACGCGCTGGACTCAAAATCCAGTAGGGGCAACTCTGTGTCGGTTCGATTCCGACCTCCGGCACCACTTTTTAAAATAACATTGTTGCTTATTGTTCATCGCAACAAAAATTAAAATAAAATGATACTTTGGAGTTGAATGTGGAAGTGCAAGTCATTGTGGCTGCGTTTGCCGTTGGGTTTTTATTGGGAGTGGCAATTTTATACTATTTCCTCCAAAAAGAATCAGTGCGTCGTACAAGTGCTGAGGAAAAGGCTAGATTGTTGCCTGGCTGTCAAGAAGAGCTCAATCAAAAAACAATGGAAAATCGCCACCTTTTTGAAACTAATTCTGATTTACGTGCTGATTTGGCAAGTAGCAAAACGGCATTGGAGCAAATGCGTATTTATACGGATGCACGTATCAAAGAATTAAGTGAATCACATGTTTTTTTAAGCAATTCTTTTTCTGCGATTTCTGCTCAAGCCTTGAAGCAAAATAATGAATCTTTCATGGATTTTGCCAAAGCAACTTTTGAAAAGTGGCAATCTGCTTCTCATGAAGATTTGCTAAAAAAGCAAGTTGAAATCAAAAGCATTACCGAGCCTTTAAAAGAATCCTTGGAAAAGGTGGACAATAAAATTCGTGAATTAGAAGTAAGTCGCGAAGGCGCTTATCGATCATTGCATCAGCAAATTCATTCCATGATTGAATCTCAGAATCAACTGCGCACTGAAACAGAGAATTTATCACGTATTTTGCATGCACCAGCAGCAAGAGGAAGGTGGGGAGAAATCCAATTGCGTCGTGTCGTGGAATTGGCAGGTATGTTGGCGCATTGTGATTTTGAAGAACAAGTCACTGCTGCTTCAGATGAAAAGCAAGGTATTCGTCCAGATTTAGTGGTGCGTTTGCCTGGTAATAAATGCATTGTAGTCGATGCTAAAGTTCCGTTAGGTGCTTACCTGCAAGCCATTGAATGCAAAGATGAAGAACGGCGACAAGCTCTATTATTGGAACATGCTGAACAGGTGAAGCGGCACATTAATCAACTCGCTAAAAAATCTTATTGGCAGCATTTTAATCCCACTCCAGAGTTTGTGGTTTTATTTTTGCCGGGCGAAATTTTCTTCAGCGCAGCTTTAGCAAGTAAGCCTGAGCTGATTGAATGGGGGGTCGAGCAAGGAATTATTATTGCTACACCAACGACGCTAATAGCACTGCTTCGCGCTGTTGCCTATGGTTGGCGCAATGAAACATTGGCTGATAATGCTCTTAAAATAAGCCAGCTGGCACGCCAATTATGTGAACGCATTGAAAAAGTTTCGGACCATTTTAATAAATTAGGTCGAAATTTAAAATCGTCAGTAGACGCGTATAATCAGACATTGGGTTCATTGGAAACCCGCGTTTTTTCGACGGCACGCAAGCTCAATGATCTGGGTGCTCATGCCTCATTGGAGGTCAAGATGCTGGAGCCTATCGAGAAAGTACCGCGTACTTTCATTGTTGCTACTTTACCCAATGATGAAGTCGAGAATTAAAAAAAATGCTGTTAGACCAAACACTCGACGAAATTTTGCCGACTGATTTTTGGACTTTAACGCGTGAACAAATTTTAGAAAAATGTACGCATCTCATTTCTTATTATTTGAAGATGTTATGCCAACACTGTGACAGGCGTTTGCTTCTGCCTGCGCAGAGAAGTTTGATGGTTTTTAGATCTCTGGGTAAGGAACCGATTAGAGACATCGATGATCTTCGTCATGCTTTGCTTTGCTCCGATAAAAATTTGGGAGAAGAATGGGGCGGTTTCTCGAGCCTTTTTGAATCTGCTGTCAGCGCTGGTGAAATTAATTTAGAAGCAGAGGCAAATAATTTTTTAGTGCCCCAAGACGAGAATGTTGATACGGATCGGTTGGTTTTAACCGTTGAAAAATTAACTATTTTGCATGAGATAGCGGATTCGTTTTCTGTCAATTCTGATATGGCTGCTGGCTGTATTATTTTAGAAGATATTTATGAAGTGTTGAAAGATTGGTGCGATCATCAGCCAGAATTAATGCAAAAATGGCAAACTGTTCTCGATGATTGGGTCATTTTAAGTACCTGTGCACCCGCATTGAAAAATCTTTGGCATTTACGCAATTTCATAAAAGCAATCTCTCCCCAAGTATTACATCAATTGGAAGATACAAACCAGGCGCGTGCTTTTTGTTTATGGTTTTTGTCACATCAATTATCCGAGAAAAAAAACATGGATGCTTTTAAGCGAAGACTCTTCGACACACTCTTGACGCGTGCCCAGCTGGCACCCTTGTCTGTTTTTGAAGGTGCTGGTCTACTCCCTTGAGAATGATTTTGTTATGCTTTATAAACTTTAGCTGATGATCACATTCTTTGGGGTGGATTTTGACGTCCAAAAAAAAAATTAAACCGGCTCAAATCATTCAATGGTATCGTTTAGCCTACACCACCAGGCAAGTGGATGATCAGGCTGGGCGTTATATTCGTCGAGGCATGGGCTGGTCTTACCATGCGCGCTGTGGTGGTCACGAAGGGATTCAAATTGCTCTTGGGAGTTGCTTTAGACCTAATAAAGATTTTTTATTTCCCTATTATCGAGATACCGCGACGGTGCTGGCTGCTGGCATGACGCCTTATGAGCTGATGCTCAATGGTCTTTCCAAAGCAGATGATCCTGCTTCTGGTGGGCGTCACATGTCCAACCATTTTGCAAAACCTGCCATTGGTATTCAAAATGTATCGTCCTGCACTGGGAATCATACATTGCATGCAGTTGGTGTCGCGAGAGCAATTAAATATTATGGCAGCGATGGAATCGCTTATTCGTCTCAAGGAGATTCTTCTGTCTCCGAAGGCTATTGCTATGAAGCAATTAATGGCGCTAGCCGAGAAAAGTTGCCAGTTGTTTTTGTGATTCAAAATAATGGCTATGGTATTTCTGTGCCTACCTCGGAGCAAACAGCGAATTTGTGTGTGGCTGATAATTTTATCGGTATTAAGCATCTGCATATTGTTCGGGTTGACGGGACTGATTTTTTAGCAAGTTTTCAGGCGATGAATGAAGCCGTTGATTATGTGAATTCGGGTAAAGGACCAGCGATGGTGCATGCGCAATGCATACGCATGGGTGCGCATTCTAATTCAGATGCCCAAGAACTTTATCGAGAAAAAGAAGAGATTATAAAGGCTCAGGAAGTTGATCCTGTCCTGCGTTTGCGTGACTATATTTTAGCAAATAATATTTTGAAAGAAGCGCAATTAATTTCGCTGCAAAACGAAGTTGATGCCGAATTGCAAGAAGCCGGTCAAAAAGCAGAAGCAGCGGCTATTCCTTCCGCGCAAAGCGTGACGCAGTTTGCAGAAGCCACTCGCTATGAACCTGTGCTCGGCCTTGAACCTGAAAATTTCACTGAAGAAGAAAAAACAGAAAAGCTACGGGAAGCTATTAATCGCACGTTAAAAGAAGAGTTTGAAAAAAATCCTGACACTTTTTTGTGGGGACAGGATGTTGCTTCTAAAGAAAAGGGCGGGGTTTTTAATTTAACCAAAGGCATGCTTTCGCAATTTGGTAATAAACGTGTGTTTAATGCGCCGATAGCCGAAGATTTTATTGTTGGAACAGCTAATGGCATGTGCCGTTTCGATAAAAAAATTCACGTTGTCATTGAGGCTGCACAATTCGCTGATTATGTGTGGCCTGCCATGGAGCAAATTGTGGAAATGAGCCATGATTATTGGCGAAGTTTTGGGCAGTTTTCTCCCAATGTGGTTTTCAGACTTGCGTCGGGTGGTTATATCCAGGGTGGAATTTATCATTCGCAGAATGTCGAGGCGATTATGAGCCACCTTCCTGGGGTTCGGGTTGTTTATCCTGCGTTTGCTGACGACGCGGCAGGGCTACTTAGAACGGCCATTCGCTCGCAAGGAATGACTTTTTTTCTAGAGCCTAAATATTTATACAATCGTACCGAAGCCAAAGCACCCAATCTTGGCAACGAACATGCTGTGCCCTTTGGCAAAGGCCGCGTGCGCCATTCAGGGACAGATTTAAGCATCATTACTTATGGCAATACTGTGTTTATGGCCTTACAAGTGGCTAAAAAATTAAACGAAGAAGGTCACAGTATTGAGGTTTTTGATCTGCGTTCAATTAAGCCGCTGGACGAAGAAGGCATTTGTCAAACCGTGCGTCGTACTGGAAAAGTGCTGGTTGTGCATGAAGATCATCGCTTTAATGGTATTGGCAGCGAAGTCAGCAGCATCATCATGGAACACTGTTTTATGGACTTGGATGCTCCAGTCATGCGTGTGGCTGCACTAGATATCCCCGTTGGTTTTGCGAAAGTCCTCGAGAATGCCATTTTACCGCAAGTGTCGACGATTGAAAACGCTGTCAAAGAATTGCTAGCGTTTTAGAAATTAATGATGTGACACGCTTTTTGATGCACAAAACGCTAGATTTTTCGTTGCTGTTCACGAAATCCTGGTTCTGTTTCTATTTCTTTGCCAATTTCTATACATTGGTCAAGGCGCTGACTGCAATATTGCGAAACAAATTCGGTTTTTAGCCGATAAATCACAAGGATAAAAACGAATTGGGAAGTTTGAATATGAATCGTATTTTAAGATGGTGTAGCGGCGATTTAACTAAAAATGAGCTCAAGAAGTATGTCACTTTAGCTTTTATTTTGTTTTTTATCGTTGGTGCGTATTGGGTGATGCGTCCATTGAAAGACGCTATCTTTGCTCATATCGTAGGTATTACCTATCAGCCGCTTGCGAAAATGGTTTCCTTATGTCTCTTAGTCCCCTTAATGTTGGGCTATGCCAAATTGGTTGATGTTTTAAAAAAAGAAAAACTTTTTTATGGCATTACCATTGCTTACATTGTTTTGTTTGCTGTGTTTGATTTACTATTAACAATCCCTTCGATTGGGATGGCAAATGCCGAGGCCAGTCCTTATCGATTATTGGGTTGGGGCTGTTACGCTGCTATCGAAAGTTTTGGTTCGGTGATGGTGGCGATGTTCTGGTCATTTGTAACCAGCACGACCAAATCAGAATCAGCCAAGCGCGGCTTTCCTTTAATCATTGTGATTGCCCAAGTGGGTTCTATCTTGGGACCAACTTTAGATACCTTTGCGACTATTTTAGGTATTCCGTTATTAATGGGCATTGCCGTTTGGGCAATGATTTTGGTGCTGGTTTTGATGGTCGTGTACGTGAAAGCAAATCCGCCAAACGAGGCTCATATTTTTGAGAAATCGAGTAAGACAGGGATGTTTGAAGGGCTGCGTTTGATTTTAGCAGAACCCTATGTGTTAGGAATTTTAGCTGTCGCGACCTTGTTCGACGTCGTGTATACCATTATGGATTATCAAATGAAAGTTTTAGGACAAGCAATGTATAAAACGCCTGAGGCCTTTGCTGAATTTTTGGGCCACTTTGGCCAGAGCGTTAACACACTCGCTTTGGTTTTCGCCCTAACTGGAACCGGATTTTTGATCCGTCGCGTTGGTTTGCAATTTTGTTTGTTATTTTTCCCAGCCGCCGTGGCTTTTGTGGTTGCGTATGTTTATGCCAACCCAGGTCTTTGGCAAGTATTTACTGGGCTCGTGATTATCAGAGGGCTTGCCTATGGCCTTAATAATCCCACTAAAGAAATTATGTATATTCCGACCAGCATCGATATCCAATTTAAGGCAAAAAGTTGGATAGATGTTTTTGGTAGTCGAGGAGCGAAGGCCGCTGGCTCTGTCATCAACCACTGGCTTGCCGATTCCGCTTCGGCCTTATTACTTTATGGTACCGTCGCTTCTTTTGTCGTGGTTGCCATTTGGATGGTCGCTGCAGCCTATGTTGGGCGCACCTTTACACAATTGATGACTGAAGATGGAGTGATTGGCCAAAAAAATCCTGGGATCGGCTAACCTCTTGGATAAACAATCAATTGTATAAAAAACTTAAGCTCCTGTTGGACTTTTTATTAAGTGCCATGTTATTCGTTAATTGCTGCATTTAAAACGATGGATAAAGAAAATGCTCAGACTGTTGTTTAGTTTTATGTTTTGCGCAAACATCTTGTGGGCGCAAGATGAACTTGTCCCCCCCAATAATAATCAATTAATAAAATTGCCAACAAAAAAGCATTTAGAAAAAATTTTAGAAACGACACCGGAGATGCTAGAGATCATAGTAGAAACTGATGAAAATGCACAAGGTTATAGAGCAGGGCATCATAATTTCCAAGTGCAATTAGGCATGGATCCTTTGGTTAACGGTCGTCTTCTTTTTGGTTTCCAATATCGCCTCAATCATTTTCTAATGCTCGAGGTTCCTGTTGCTTTTGATCACCCGGTACTGGGGCAGTGGCTGGGTAGAACCATGGGAGTCTATGATGCAAAGATAGTAGACCAGTGGGCAATGCTTGGCGGTTTGGGATTAAAAATTCGTTTATCTGAATGGATGTTGAAATCAAGCTTTTTTATTGAGCCTGTTATGCAAGCTGGATACTACAGCCAAACGGTGCAATATGTGCAAAAAGTGATGACTGACTCGATTCGTATTCGTCCCGGTCTATATCTTGGTTTTGAAACCGTGTTTGATACCGGTTTGGTCATCGGGGTTAAGGTCGGAGTTGAGCACGCTTTTGATATTAATTTTAGAGGAAAGCCGCTGGCGTATGCTGCTAATTTTAGCGTGGTTCCCATGTTTGGTATGGGATATGCTTGGTGATTTGAAAAAAGGGGGGAGTAACAATGACGAATATGGTGAAGGTCCCAATTTTGTTTTCGTTGGGTTTGTTGCTATTTGTTTTTGGCGGTATGTGTGATCGTTCTGATTTTAATCACAAGTCACTGAGCCAAAGTCAATTTGCTGCTTACACAGTTAACCTCACTGAGGTCGCGGAAAAAAGTGCCAATAGCAACGACAAACTTCCCAAAGGCGTGCATGCTTTTACCAAAGATAGTGACGGGGAGAAACGCTTCCCTGCTTATATTCGGGTGATGTCTGGCACAAATTCTGCACAGTCAGATCCCTTAATGCAAACGACACGTTGTAAATCTTTGGGGCTCGTTGGCGCAGTTGGCGCAGAAGCGAAGCGAATTATTGATGACCTGGCCAATCCTAATACCCCCGACAACATTGTTTTGCTAGGCCAACCAGGCATTGATACCGACACCCGTATTTTTGTGATTGCCGACCGCATCGCTGCTAATTGCGATGACATCTCAGATGCCTTGAAGAACCGGGCAATTATTGCCATCGATTTTGCTAAGTTAAAAGAAGAGGCGCGTAGCGACGTTTTAACACCAACAGAATATTTGGAATTTGTTAAAGCCATTGTCGATGAATTTGGTCGGCAAAATTCTATTTTTTATGTGAGCAATATTGACGATCTGTTAAGTAGTGAACAAATCAAAGTGAATCCTTTGCTCGATTTATTTTTGAATTATGATGCCGATGTTATCATTGAGTCAACTCGCGAAAGATACCAGAAAATTTTTTCTAACCCATCGGTACGCAAAAAAGTTTCAGTTGTAAAACTTCATGATTTAACGGTGTCGGAATTAAGCGATTATTTAAAAGTAGTGGCACGGGTTGAAGAAAAGAGTGCTGGTGTTTCGATCTCGCATGAGGAGATTGCCAATATCGCGCGTTTGACGAAGGCTTTTGCTCCCGGCATGAAAAGAGGCCATGAGGATCCAGCTCCGGGTGTATTAGATATTTCTATGCGTGTGTTGGCCGAGGTCATTGAAGAAGCCAAGCGAAGTAATCATCACTCTGTAGATAAATTGATGGTTTACGACGCGGTTGCTCAAAATGCCCTTAATGCCGGCAGAACAGAAAGGCTGGTAAGTAGTTCTGAGGTCATGAAAGCAATGGGTGAAGATGATTATTTATCAGATGACGCCATCGATATTCTGGTGGAGTCAGAACCTGAATACTTTGTCGATGAGAAAAAGCGGGAATCTGCTGCGGCCAAAGTGTCGAAATTATTGGATATCAAATTTGAAGACCTTCACAAAACGCTTGGCGATGTCAAAACAGCGCTTATCAAATTAAGCGGAGCAGATGCCAAAACAATTGCCGAAGCTGTGACCAATTTGGATGCAGCGCTTAAAAATATCAAAGAAAAGTCTGATAAGAATATAAGAACGAGCACAAACATTGCTAGATTCGCCGCGGCACTTGAAAAATCACTGGATAAAACAAAAGAGTTAGCTGAAAAAAATGACAAACGCGCTATAGAAATTGTGAAATTAGAAGAGCGACTTGTCGATCAACTTAATTTATTAAACGAAAATATCCAAGAAGATATTGAGATCATGGCGAATGTCTTAACAGAAATGGATAAAATTCCTGTCGCTATTAATGAAATGTATAAGCGTATTCAGGAAGTTATTGATACCCACGCACATCTAGATGCTGGTCGGATTGCACAGCTGGAACGTTTGGCTAATCGCCTGGTCGCGAGGATTTCTAAATCAACCAGTGATATCTATGGTAGTGCCAACCTGTCGGATGCGCAGAAACAGGCATTGCTTGATGCAGCTAACCAGATCGCTGCTGATACAACAGCGGCTGTTGGGGGTATTATTGCCAAGACACAGTTGACTCCGGCACAGTGGACCGCTTTTGAAGGGACAGCAGCAGGTGTGGCATCAGCGACGACCGCAGCAGTTGGGAATGTGATTGCCAAGACCAAGTTGGATCCGACAGAATGGGCCGCTTTTG
>JAHFEG010000036.1 GCA_023248595.1 Myxococcales bacterium
TAAGTGCGGCGGTGTTCCTGCCGGCGTTTCTGCTGGCGGCGGCGGCGGCGGCGGTGGTCGCGCAGGCGTGCGTCAAACGGTCAGTGGTAGCGGCGTATTAGGTGTTATTGGTGTTGCGTCTGAAGGTGGTGGAGAATTTGCTGATGTTTTCTCTTCTTCAGCAGGTGGCGTTAGTGACGATGTTGGCAATGTCATGGATGGTAAAAAATCCGCAAAGATTGCATCTAGTGGTTCTATTGGGCGAAAACAATTGGGGGGGGGCAATGGTCAAGGTGGCGAATACAGCGAAGGTGGTTCTGCTGGGATTGGTCAAATTGGAATTGCTGCAGGTGGCCAGGTTCAAACTGGAAAAAAAGTGGCTGCCGAGATAAAAGGTCCTCAGATCGAGACAACGGATACCAGTGTTCTATCAGGTGGGCTTGATAAAAAAGCAGCTTCTGCTGTGATAGCGCGTAAAAGTAGTGGTTTTAGACGATGTTATGAAAGAGGTCTGAAAACTGATCCTGGTCTTCAAGGAAAACTTGTTTTTGAAATTTCGATTGGCGACGAGGGCAGTGTACTTGATGTTCGTTTTGTTGAAAATACTATGCGATCGAAAGAAATATCAGATTGCATCAAAAGTATTTTGATGCGCTTGGTATTTTCGAAATCACAAAGCGGTATTGCTTTGCTACGTAATACACTTGTATTTGAGCCGCAGCAGTAGAGCAGCACTTGACGCCGAGTGTTGACGTGATACCTCCGTAGCGTCAACACTTCTCAAAGCTTAAAAATAATAAAGTAGCTTATCGCATGACAGTCATATTACGAGAGTCGACGTTGTCTTTTAAAGATGTCGTGGCTTTGACAAAACCAAAAATCACTTTGATGACAATGATCGTCGCTGGTGGAGGCATGCTGCTTGCCTATGGTGAATTGTCTCTCGCAAAGAGTTTGCTTGCTTTGGTCGGGATTGCACTTTTAGTATCGGGTTCTAGCGCGTTAAACATGTACTGGGAAAGACATTATGATGCATTAATGTTACGGACACGCGATCGACCTTTGCCGTCGGGAAGAATGCAACCATTTTGGGCTTTACTGATAGGATGGTTATTTTCTCTCCTAGCATTACCTATTTTGTTTCTCGGTAGTAATGTCTTAACGACGATTCTTGGATTATTTTCACTGGTAGCCTATGTGCTGGTATATACGCCCATGAAGCGTGTCAGCTGTTTAGCTTTAATAGTCGGAGCTGTCCCAGGAGCAATGCCTGCTTTAATGGGATACACTGCAGCGTCGGGAAAGCTAGACACAAAAGGTCTTGCTCTGTTTGGTTTAGCTTTTTTTTGGCAGTTGCCGCATTTTATCGCCATCAGTATTTTTCGCAAAGATGAATATACCAAAGCGGGCTACCCGATTGTGGCACAGGTAACAGGTATTTTTACTGCTAAAATTTTGATTGTTATCACGACGATCCTTATTATTGTCAGTTCATTATCGCTATTTTACATTGGGTTGGGCGGTGTTTTTTACTGTGTTTGCAGTGTTGTCTTAGGTGTTTGGTTTTTAATTGAAGCATCTTTAGGTTTTTTTACGCACGACGTTGATAGCTGGTCAAAGCGCGTTTTTTATGCGTCTTTGTTTTATCAATTATTTTTATTTATGGCATTGGGAATTGATGCTTTAATGCTCCACTTCATTTGAAAGTGAAGAAGCTGGGGAGTTTTTTTTGGCTCAATTAGAAGTGAAAGATGCATCATATTCTTATGTGAACTTATCTGTGCTGAATCAGGTGTCTTTTGCTGTTTCTCCTGGTGAAATCGTTGGTTTATTGGGAGTCAACGGTGCTGGAAAATCGACCTTATTTAAATTAATCTCGGGCCTTTATTTTTTACAAAAAGGTTCAATCTTTTTTGATAAAAATTTAGTTGCGAGCGCTGGATTTTGTGTGTCGAGCTTGATGCGATCACGAATGGGTGTGGTTTTTCAAGAATGCAGCATTGACGCGAAACTATCGGCAAAAGCGAACTTGCGTTTATCTGGCCTTCTTTATGGGTTAACAGCAGCGCAAATCGCCTTGAAAATAGAATCTGAATTGCTCGAGTTTGGGTTAAGCACAGTCGCAAATCAGCCTGTTAAAACTTTTTCAGGTGGCATGAAACGAAAATTGGAATTACTAAGAGCGTTACTCCACAATCCTTCATTTTTATTAATGGACGAACCAAGTAGCGGTCTTGATCAAGAAAGTTTCCATCGTTTTTGGGAAAAAATTCACACACGCAGATGTGCCCATGGACTGACTGCTTTGATTGCTACGCATCGGGTTGAAGAAGCGGAAAAATGTGATCGCTTATTAATTTTGCATGGTGGGCAATTAATTTCTTCAAAATCACCTGCAGAGCTCAAAAATTGTGTGCAGGGAGACCGTGTTTGTCTCAGTTTTCTAAAAACAGCCAGTGGCGCACAAAAATTAATTTGGTTAAATACTTTGCGAGATCATTTCACAGATTTAAATATTGAATTTATTAACGACGATGTCAGCGTGGTTACAGCACTTGGGCATCAACTGGTTCCGCGTTTAGTCGAAATCTTACCGCCAGCGGCTGTGGAATCTGTTTATGTGCGCAGGCCAACCCTGGCAGATGCTTTTTTAAAAGTGACTGGAGCGAGGCTGTGAAGGCAATGCTTTTTGAAGGGCGTACTATTTTTGTACTATGGCAACGTGAATTGCTGCGCATGTTTCAAGAACCGTCCCGTATTTTAGGAGTTGTAATTCAGCCACTGATTTTTTGGTTTGTAATTGGTTCTGGATTTGTTCCCAGCTTTCGCATGGCTGAAAATCAGACGCTGGATTACCAATACTTTTTCTTCCCGGGGGTACTTGCGTTAGTGATTTTATTTAGCGCTATTTTTTCCACGATTACTTTGATTGAAGACCGGGCTTCTGGTTTTTTACAAGCAGTTTTGGTGGGTCCAGGTAGCCGCACTGCTTTAGTGTTAGGTAAAATAGCTGGCGTCGTCTCTATTGCTTGCATACAAGCATTATTATTTTTATTGGTGGCTCCATTTGCGGGCATTTCATTAGAGCAGATGGATTTCAGTTTAGTATTCGTGCTGACGGTATTGGGTTCAATCTCGATGTCGGGGCTTGGTTTTGTCTTTGCCTGGGTGACAGAATCCTCAGCGGCTTATCATGCCTTGATGAGTATGATTCTGATTCCCATGTGGATTTTATCTGGCGCAATGTTTCCACCAAAAGTTGGTTGGATCCATACGGTTGTTTTACTGAATCCTCTAGGCTGGCTGGTCGCTGGTTTTAGAGCTGCTTTTGCTGCAGGACAAGCCCCATTGGGTAGTGTACCGTCTGCATTGACCATTGAAATATGTCTACTTTATTTAAGTTTATTTAGTATTTTTATAATTGGAATTGGAGTTTTGGTATGCCATCGGCGAAGATAAAAAATTTGTTCTCGCAATTAATGCGCAATCCCTATTTTTGGGCGTTGATCTTAGGGATTGTTTCTTTGCACCTCGTGCGTGAATTTTCTTACATGCGTCGTTCGGCTCCACCGCCATTAGTGATAGTCGGACCATGGTCATTAACCAATCAAAATAATGAGCCATTTGGTACAAAAGAATTAAAAGGCAAAGTTGTGATTGCTAGCTTCTTTTTTACACGCTGCCCAACCATTTGTCCCAAGCTCATGCAAGATATGATTGAAGTGCAAAAGCGGTTTGAAAAATTAAAAAAGAAAGTACATTTTGTGAGCATTTCTGTCGACCCTGAGCACGACACACCGCCTGTCTTGGTCGATTACATCCAAAAAAAAGAATTTAATGATGACAACTGGACATTTTTAACAGGAACTCAGGCACAGATTTATCATGTGGTGGTTGAGCAAATGAAATTGCATATGGGTGATTTAGAAGCAGTCAAAAAGCAAGACACTAGCGAAGTTTTATATAATGTGAGCCACGTCGCTGAGTTTGCTTTGTTTGATCAAAACAGCGATTTGCGAGCCAAATTTCCAACGGACCCAACCAGCTTAGCATCCTTAGAACGTGCGGCGAAGTTTCTGGTCGAAAAAGGTCCGTGATGATTTCTTCCCACTGGCATCCAGGTTTCCGACGTTTAATCTAGATTCCGGTACCAAGTACGGAATGACAATCCTTTGAGACCTGTTCATTTAGAACAGGAGAAATCATGAAATACTTCGTTTTGCTTTTATCTTGTTTTTTTTGTAGCTCTATTTTAAATGCTAATAATCTGTTTCAGTGTGAAGGTGAAAATCTTTCATTTACCTTTTCATCGACATCGCTGACTGGAAAGCCTCAACTTTCATTGGTTAGATATAGTAAACGGGTCTCTTTTGATTCAGTAGCAATGACTCCAGTGCAAGGTGGAATTTTTGTGAGTGCAGAAAGCCATGAATCCCCCTCAATTAGTTTTACAGTTCCCACCGACCAAAAAACTTTTTCAATTAAAGTATCTTCAGGTTGCACCTACTTCACAGTGCAGTGCACCGGTCAGCGTGTTCACTCTTAATCGTTGCTAATGCGCGGTTGCCCAAGATTTGCCAAAACCGCAATCGACGACGATCGGTACAGCAAGTGGGCAGGCTGTGCTCATTATTTTTTGGACTAATTCGGCAGCTTGTTGAGCCTGATCTTCTGGTGCTTCGATGAGCAATTCATCGTGAACTTGTAGCAAAATTTTGACTTGCGGTAGCTCTTTTGCCAATTGGCGATGAGCCTCGATCAAGGCCTTTTTCATAATGTCAGCGGCAGTGCCTTGAATCGGAGTATTGATAGCCATCCGTTCTGCGCGTTTGACGAGCATCTGATTGCTAGCGACAATATCAGGCAAATAGCGCCGACGATTAAAGAGAGTATAAACAATCTGTTCTTTTTTTGCTTTTTTGAGGAGTTCTTCTTGCCAGGCATAAACACCGGCATAGCGCTCATAGTAACGATTAATATAAGTCGAAGCTTCTTTGCGCGTGATGCCCAGCGTTTGGCTTAATTTGTGCACGCCCATGCCGTAAATCAAACCAAAGTTAATGGTTTTGGCCACGTTACGTTGTTCTTTCGTTACAGCGTTCAATGCAACATAAAAGATTTCACTGGCGGTGCGTTGATGAATATCTTCTCCGTTGTTAAAAGCATCGAGCATGACAGGGTCTTTGGAAAGGTCTGCTAGTATGCGCAGTTCGATCTGTGAGTAATCTAGCGAGATAAAAACTTTTCCAACGTCTGCAACAAAGGCTTCACGAATACGTCTGCCCTCAGAAGAACGAATTGGAATATTCTGTAAGTTCGGGTCGCTCGAGGATAATCTTCCGGTCGCGGTGATGGCTTGATTAAAACTTGTATGAACACGACCAGTTTTAGGATTAACCAATTTGGGAAGTGCGTCTACGTAGGTTCCTTTGAGTTTTGCCAGGAGCCGATGTTCCAATAAAATTTTGGGTAATGGGTGTAAAAAAGCCAGTTGCTCTAAAACCCCTGCATCTGTTGATTGGCCTGTTTTTGTTTTCTTAACACTGCCCAGTTGAAGTTTGCCAAAAAGGACTTCTGATACTTGTTTGGGACTGGCTAAATTAAATGGCATGCCGGCTAGTTGGTAGGCTTCTTCCTCTAGCAACTTCATTTTTTTGGCGAATTCCCCGCTCATGGTCGCCAACATTTTGGCGTCGATGCGGATTCCGGTGCGCTCAATATCGCAAAGAATTTCTTCCAGCGGCAATTCCATGTCCTGATAAAGAGCGTGAAGATTGTTTTCTTTCAGCTTTTCTTCAAGAATTAAAGCTAAACGCAAAGTCATGTCGGCATCTTCAGCGGCGTAAGCCACAGCCTTATCCAGGGACACGGCTGGAAAAGAAATCTGAGATTTTCCTGTGCCGCAGACTTCTGCATAGGTGATATTGGTGTGCTGCAGATAGCGCTGGCTTAAATCATCGAGGTTATGTTTGACGCTATCGGCATCAAGCAAGTAGCTCGCCAACATGGGATCGCCTTGAATCAAAAAAGGTGAAAACCCGGCGCGGATTAAAACTTGTAAATCGTATTTGGCATTTTGCGCTACAATTTTCAAAGTCGTGTCGAGCAGCAGGGGATTTAGCAAGTCTATTACCTGCGTCAATGGTAACTGAACAGGTGCTGCGATAAAGTCGTGTCCTAGAGGAATATAAGCTGCCTGTCCTGGCGCCCAACTTAAAGAAATGCCAACGAGTTGTGCAAGCATTGGGTCCAGAGAAGTCGTTTCTGTATCAATGGCAAAGCGTTTGCTCTCTTTAATGGCCTGAACGATAGTTTGTAGTGATTCTATAGTAGTCACTGCCAGATAATTTGTCTGACGTGAATTGTCATGCCAGCGTAGGCTGGCATCCAGGTTTTTAGTATTTGGGGTGGATTCCGGAACGAGTCCGGAATGACAAGCCATGGGCGCTGGCATGACAACTTCGAGTGCATGGTTTTTGATCAAAGGATCTTCGAGAAGGCGCTTAAACTCCAGCTCTTCAAATAAAGTTGTCAGTTGTGACATCGAAGGGCCATTATAGGCGAAATCGGTTAGTTTAATTTCAATATCTGCCTGGCAATTAATGGTGACAAGTTCTTTGCTTAGTCTTGCCATATCGCATTGATCGATTAATTTTTCACGTCTGGATTTTTGCAGTATTTGAGGTGCCGCGGCTAAAATTGCGTCAAGGGAGCCGTACTCTTTCATCAATTCAAGCGCGGTCTTTTCCCCAATGCCTTTGACGCCGGGGATATTATCGGAAGCATCACCAGTAAGTGCCAAAACGTCGATAACTTGCTCAGGAGGAACTCCAAATTTTTCGATGACTTGTCCGCGATCGATCATTAATTCGTTGCCATTTCGTGCGGCGCGCAATTCATCCAGCAACCATACGTCGTCATCGACGAGCTGCATGAAGTCTTTATCAGCAGTGACGATAACGACTTGTCGTCCTTCTTCTCTTGCTATTCTTGTCGCAGTACCAATCAGATCGTCTGCTTCAAATCCATTTTGCAACAGCCGTTTAATTTGAAACGCATCAACCACTTGATGGATTAAGGCAAATTGGGGAATCAAATCTGGTGGTGGCGGTGGCCGATGGGCTTTGTATTCTGTATAAAGTTTATGACGAAAAGTTGGCTTACCGGTATCAAAAGCAATGGCGATATAACGTGGGCGATGTTCACGCAAAAGCTTTAAAAGCATGGTGGTGAAACCATAAACCGCATTGGTGGGCACGCCTTTGCTGGAACTTAAATGACGAACAGCAAAATAAGCGCGGAAGATATAACCAGAGCCGTCGATTAAAAAAACCGCATCATCGCGAATCTGGGAGGGGGATGAAATCATACAGCTTCCTATCATGATTGGCGTTGATGCGTAAATGGGATTTTGCTTTTGGGTGTTTTCCTTAAGTCCTATCGATAGGAAAATCGGTAAAGCGTTGCAACTCTTTGTCGATAATGTCCATCATTTTTCCACCGGCAATATTCGCTGGTTCGTTCATGATAATATATTCGATGAGACCAGCATCTAAAAGCGGACGGTTGTCTTTACCGTTTAACAACGGAAATTGAGCACGCCATTGATTTTGATAAAAGTTGTAGAGCTGCTCAGCGTAAGCAAGTTTTGGCTTGTCATCGCTGCAGGGTTTTCCATTGGCAAAGCGATATTTCATGCGCAGCAAATCAGTTTCACTTAGGTCCACTTTTTGTTCTGGCTTTGGTGTGGGCTCGGGTTTCATTTGTGCTTTTAATTCTTTGTATGTTTCTTTCCAATTACTAAACGGTGAGACTGGGTGGGCAGATGGTTGCTCTTGTTTGTCATGCCAGCGCAGGCTGGCATCTAGACTATCAACGCTTAAACTAGATTCTGGAACGAGTCCAGAATGACAATTCTTAAACACATATTTCTTGAAGCGTTTTTCGAATAAACCCACGCACTGAATCAGCCCCGCTTCTTCCAGTGCTTTCACGGCACGACGCAAGGTGCTGTCACAAACTCCTAACAATTTACTCAACTCTTTGTGCTTCACGACAAATTCGCCAACCGCACCTTTGGGCAACAAAGAAAGCTCCGCCCAAACAATGCGGGCCCGTGGTGATAAATTAAAGTTACGAATAATTTCAACAGGAAGACAAACGGTATTTGTCATAAACACTCCCAAGCTTTTTTGACAAAGCTTGACAAGCAGAACCGGAGTGTTAATTTTCGCCCCGGTTCTTAGGTGAATCTGCCGCGCCATAGACCGTCTAAAGTTAAGGCGCGGTACTTTTTGATGCACACCATGTGAATCAAATCAGTAAGAAGACTGTAAATTAAAACTGAATTTGAATGCAAATTGTTTTTGAAAATATATTGGATGCCAGCCTCCGCTGGCATGAAGACTCTGGGAACGTGACGCTTACGTTAATTATTATCAAGGAATGTTATGAATAAATTACTGAAAACGATACTTCTGGTTATTGGATTGTCTACACCAGGCACTGCGATCAGTGGCCCCGCCTCTCCCGCGTGCGCTTACCTTTGTTGCGGCTTGCAAACCACGTGCATTGCAGGCTGCACAGTCGGGTTCGTGCTTCCCCTCTACTATTTATGCGTGGCTGGCTGTACCACCGCCTCCATGGCGTGTGTCGTAGCCTGCGCCGGCAGCTGTTTTGCCGAAGGTACGACAATAATAGTTCGAGATAATGGTGAAGAAATTGAGCGAGATGTTAAAGATATTAAAACTGGTGATGTGGTTTTAACGTTACAAAACAAGGAAAAAATCTGGACAAAAGTTTTAAAGGCAGTGCCATCTCAAGGCGAATTCAAATTTATTAAAATTACTGCTAAAGATCTTGAGGACGGTTTACAGAAGCAGATAGTTGTAACTGCTGAACACGGTTTGATATTGCTGGGAGACGGTAATATGACCACGATAGATTCGGCAGAAAATTTGCTAGTGGGAGATAGAATGATCGGATTAGGTGGCCATGATTTATTGGTTACTGATGTCGAGCACATGATATTATTCGAGAAATACTCTATCGAAACTGCAGCTGGAACCATTGTGGCATCGTCGATGCTGGTATCGACTATTTGTGGAGAGGAAATAGCTGGTGGTGAAAAAAACTTTGAAAAGAAAATGCATGATTGGAAACTCCAACACAATTTTTAGATCGGGTAGACACCCTATTTCTAGGGCTGACCCACATAGATCGTGACGTGCGGATTTTATAAAAAATTAACTCTACCAACAAGAAAAGACGCGTTCGAGTAATTCATTTTTCTTTTGATGCGGCAAGAAAGCACTGCGAAAGCCATTGAAAATCAAGGCCTTTACTTCGTTGGGCGTTAGCTGCAAGTGATTGTAAGCTAATTCATATTCGTGGCTCAGCGTCGTATCAGACATGAGTCGGTTATCGGTATTGAGTGTAACGCGAATACCTGCATCTAAATAAAGTCTTGCAGGGTGTTTGGATAAATTATCAACAACTCTTGTTTGCAAATTACTAGACAGGCAAACCTCGAGAGGGATTTGCTGATTAATCATATAGTTTAAGAGCTCAGGATTTTCAAATAATCGTGTGCCATGTCCGATGCGATGTGCATGACAGTAGTGAATCGCTTGTGCGATACTTTCATGATTGTCTGATTCGCCGGCGTGAATGGTGACGTTCACATAATTGCTGATAACATGGAAAAAACTGGCTGCATGTTTGCTGGATGGGTAACTTAATTCAGGTCCTGCTAAATCCAGGGCAAGTACCCCGCGATCTTTATATAAAACGGCAGCCTTGGCGATTTCTAAATTATCTTTTGGATCAAACATGCGCATGGCGCAAAGAATAATTCCCGTCGAAACTTGATGTTGTTCGCCTGCATCTTTGGCACCTTTAATGGCCGCCTCAATGACTTGCTCTAACTTGAGCCCTTTTTTTGTTAAGAAAGTCGGACAAAACCGTATCTCAATATGCCAAATATTTTCTTTAGCAGCATCTACCACGAGCTCATAGGCGACACGGTAAATAGCAGCTTCAGTCTGCATCACGCTGCAAGTGATGTCGAAAAGCTTCAAATAATCTTCAAGACAGGCATGAATTTGTCCAAAACCTAAGAGCTTCTTCAAAGTATCAGGGTCATTCGATGGCAAAGAAATGTTTTGTTCTTTGGCCAAATCGATCAATGTCGACAGGCGCAAACTGCCATCTAAGTGGCAATGCAGATCTGCTTTAGGCAAGTCTTTAAAAAAGGCCAGGTCAAGTTTTCCCATGTTATTGAGCTTCTAATCGAAGTGCATTGTGTAAAAGCAGCAAGTCATCGGGCAAGGGTGCTTCAAATTCCATTATTTCTAGCGTTGTGGGATGTTGAAACGATAAGTACTCAGCATGCAGAGCGTGCCTGGTTAGTTTTTTAGCCACTTCTTTTACGTTAGATAGCGGTAATCTCTCGATGCCCTTGATGCCGCCATAAATCGTGTCTTTGAGTATCGGATGTCCGGTGTCGGCCAAGTGTGCTCTGATTTGATGGGTTCTGCCGGTGAGAAGTTCCACTTTTACTTCACTAATTCCGTCTCGGCTTAGCAATACTTCAAAACGCGAGTGGGCGAGGCGAATCTTGGTGCCGATTTTTTTAAAAAACGATATTTCAGAGGTATCTAAAGGCTCGGTTAATTTTGTGGTAAATCGTTTACGATCGGTGGCGTGTCTTTTATGCCCCGTTCTGAGATCGAACTGCGCAGATTTAAAACTGCCTAAACAAAAAGCGCGATAGATTTTTTTCACTTCACGCGATTGAAAGCTGTTGCTTAAAAATAAATGTGCCTGGGTTTGGCGGGCGCAGACCATCACGCCAGAGGTTTCTTTGTCGAGGCGATGGACGATGCCGGGGCGTTCGATCTCACCCACGTTCAGTCCAGGGAAGCGATAAAGCAAGGCGTTCACTAAAGTATTTTCAGCATTGCCTGCTCCTGGATGCACCACGAGTCCAGCAGGTTTATTGATAACAATAATATGCTCATCTTCATACAAAACAGATAGGGGCATCTCCTGTGCACGCAAATGGGAAGGTTTTACTTCGGGTAAAGTAACGATAAAGGTCTCGGTGCCTTTTATCTTATCAGAAGCTTGCATTGATTTTTGCTCACAGACAATATGCCCTTCTAGTAGCAAATTTTGGATGCGAGAACGTGACCAATCAGGCAATGCTTTTGTTAAAAAAGCATCAACTCTAAGCCCCTGTGAAGTACTATCTGCTTGAATGTGAATTATATTTTGATTTACCATATCTGAGATGGAACTTGCTCACCCTTTTCTTGGAAGATCAAGTCGATTAGCGCATTTTCAAAAAATCGATTTGACGCTAACAGCTCTTTTGTGACCCGTTCTTGGTATAGTTCGAGTCCTTTTTGAATTTCGTCTTGGATTTCTTCAAATAAGGTGTCTTGTTGAAACCCACGTACAATTTTTTCTTCGTTGTACAGACAAATATCAGATACGATAGCACGGGCGAAGCGGTTAGCTTGTTCTGCAGTGGTAATTGGTGATGCCATGACGGTTTAAATCCTTTCAGTTTGAGGTTGTTATCGTTATTATGCCATGACGGCAAATTTTGAGAATCATTTCGTATGTGGAATTTAATAAGCCAGGCCTTTTTTGGGAGTGCAATTTTGAAAGAGTTAGTTGGTCAGTCAGAACAAATGCAACATGTTTATGAAGTGATTGCGAAAGTTGCCAATTCTCCATCGACGGTTTTAATTACTGGCGAGTCTGGCACAGGTAAAGAATTGGTGGCTCAAGCGCTTCATAAGGCAAGTGCACGAAATCAGAAGCCTTTTATTCGCATTAATTGCGCTGCCATTCCAGAATCATTAATAGAAGCCGAATTATTCGGTTATGAAAAAGGCGCATTTACCGGGGCCGTGACCAGTAAGCCTGGACGTTTTGAGCTTGCTCATGAAGGAACGCTTTTTTTAGATGAAATTGGGGATTTGCCTATTGAGATGCAAGTCAAACTTTTGCGTGCTTTGCAAGAGTCAACGATCGAGCGTGTGGGTGGGATTAAGACAATTCAATTAGACACGCGGTTGATTGCCGCCACCAATCAAAATTTACAGCAAGCGATTATTGCTGGAAAATTTCGAGAAGATTTGTATTATCGGCTGAATGTTGTGCCAGTGGTTTTGCCACCGCTGCGTGATCGCAAAGAAGACATTCCTGATTTAGTTGAGCACTTTTTAAGTAAATACAATGTGCGTCTAAACCGCCACGTTTCTGCATTTTCCAAAGAAGCCATCAAAATATTGCAAAGCTACAGTTGGCCAGGAAATATTCGTGAGTTGGAAAATATTGTTGAGCGCACTATTTTATTTGCAGAGAAATCTGAAATCGATGTGGATGATTTGCCTCTGGAAATTATGACACAATCAAAAATAATGCGTTTTTCTGGGTTATCTTCATTGGCTTCTATTGCGCAAATGACTTCGCTGACGGGTGATTCTTCCATGAAAGATATTGTGCGCACGGCGACTTTGGGCATTGAACGCGATTTGATTGTACGAGCCCTCGATGAAACGAGTGGTAATGTGACCCATGCCGCTCGTAAATTAAAAATCAGCCGAAAATGTATGCAACTCAAAATGAAAGAGTTGGGTCTTAGACATGGCCAGGATAACAATTTAGCAGTTTAACCGGAATTACCAATGACACCACTACTTCGTTTATATCGCTACGCAGGTTCGCAAAGAAAACAAATTGTTTTGGCAACGTTGTACTCAGCGCTCAACAAATTATTTGACGTATTGCCGGAAGTTTTGATTGGCGTCGCTGTCGACACCGTGGTCAATCGTCAACAGTCCTTTATTGGGCGACTGGGCATTCCTAACTTAATGCATCAGTTAATTGTCCTTGGCGTTATTACTTTTTTCATTTGGGGATTCGAATCGCTGTTTCAATATTTGTATTCGGTGAAATGGCGCACCATTGCCCAAGTTTTACAGCATGAAATGCGCTTGGATGCCTATGGACATGTGCAAAATCTAGAGATGGCTTATTTTGAAGATAAAAGTTCAGGAGGACTTTTGTCGATCTTGAACGATGACGTTAACCAGTTGGAGCGCTTTTTAGACAGTGGAGTTAATTCGTTTGTACACCTGATGACCAGTACGCTTCTGGTTGGCATTATCTTCTTTTATTTAGCGCCTTTGGTTGCGGTTTTCGCTCTGTTACCAGTGCCTGTTATTTTGTTGTCGGCCTATGGATTCCAGGGAAGATTAGGGCCTCGTTATTTGAAAGTGCGTGAGAATGCAGGGCTTTTAGCGGCGCGTTTGTCCAATAATTTTGGCGGAATCGCGACAATTAAAAGCTACACTGCGGAAAAACATGAAATTGAGCAGTTGAAAGGCGATAGTTTAGCCTATCAAGAAGCGAATCGTGCTGCGATTAAAATGAGTTCTGCTTTTATTCCTTTGGTGCGCATGGCCATCGTGATGGGATTTATTGCCACAATTATTCTGGGTGGCTGGATGACAGTGAACAATCAATTGGCGGTTGGATCTTACAGTATGCTGGTGTTTTTGACACAGCGTTTATTATGGCCGTTTACCTCGCTGGCAGAAATGACAGATTTATATCAACGGGCTATGGCCTCGGCGAAGCGCGTTTTGGATTTACTGGATACGCCGATTGGTATCCATCAAGGCGGTACCGATCTTGATAAGCATATCGTGAAAGGCGCTTTAAGTTTTGATAAAGTTTCTTTTGTTTATCCCAATGGTGCCAAAATATTCAGCGATTTATCCATTGAGATTCCTGCAGGACAAACGACAGCTTTTGTGGGTGCGACGGGATCTGGAAAAAGTACTTTGATGAAATTGGTTCTTCGTTTTTATGAACCGTCAGCGGGAATGATTCGGCTAGGTGGGCAGAATATGGCCAAAATTAAATTAAGGGATATTCGTCAAGCAATTGGTTTTGTGAGCCAAGATGTCTTTTTGTTTCATGGCAGCGTGCGCGAGAATATCGTGTATGGGACTTTTAATGCCTCTTTAGATGAGATTATTCATGCGGCTAAAACAGCGGAAGCTCATGAATTTATCATGAAGTTACCACAAGGCTATGACACGATCGTGGGAGAAAGAGGGCAAAAGCTGTCGGGTGGTCAACGACAAAGGTTATCGATCGCTAGAGCTGTTTTGAAAAATTCTCCGATTTTTATTCTCGATGAAGCAACATCTTCTGTCGATAATGAAACAGAAGAAGCGATTCAGCGTTCGATTAATCAAATTTCAATTGGTCGTACTACAATTGTGATTGCGCATCGCTTATCAACCATTCGCCACGCGCATCAGATTGTGGTGCTAGATAATGGACGTATTATAGAAAAAGGGACCCACGACGAGTTGTGTGTGCAAAATGGCGCTTATGCCAAGCTCTGGCGTATTCAGACTGGTGAAATTTAAGGGCGTTGTTTTTTAGCCATATAGGTATTGTAGTTATGCTCTTGTTCTTCTTGCCAGCGATTTTGTTGCTGCATTAAATCGTGCAACAATTCGTTTTTAAGATGTGGCACTAACTTATATAAAAGTAGACCCGTGGCAGTGGCATCTGCAAGCGCACGGTGAGCATCTTTTAGGGTAACGCCCCATCGGGTAGAGGCATCTTTTAGTCTTTTTCCTTTTTTATATCGATCAATTTCGCGGATAAAAATGCAAGGGTCAACCCATGGTAAGTCGGGCATGGTTTTACCAATTAGCCGCATTTCAGACTCAAGAAATAGTCGGTCAAATTTGGCATTATAAGCAACAATAAATTTTGCTTTAGCCATTGCTTTTAGGAGGTCATCAGCATGCGCTGCAAAAGCAGGTTTATCGACGAGCATGGCATCTTGAATACCGGTCAAGGTGACAATTTCAGCAGGCAAAGGTGTACCGATAGAGCATAAGCGGCTATCAGAAAAAATTTCTTTTTCTTGTTCAAATAAAATCCAAGCAACTTCAATGACTCGATTTGATGTGTGATCAAGACCAGTTGTCTCTGTGTCAACACAAAGAAAAGGTAATTGAGGCCAAGGTTTTTGCGGCATATTATTTTGAGCCTGTTCTTTTGACTTTTCGCCTAATTTGGGTTCGTCTGGATGAAAAAGATGTAATTGAGACATTGTCATACGCTATCCAATGAGAGTCATTAGTTTTGTGCTGCCGATCGAGATCATATCACCTTCTTTTAATTTTGCTTCTTTGATAGGATTGCCATTAACTTGAATTTGATTGGTGCTTGTCAAGTCGGCAATGCTAATCGCTGAGTCATCCAGCAGCACCATGACATGCATCCGTGCAACTGACAAATCATTTAGTAAAATATCAGGGCCCCGTTTTTGAAATTTTAAGCGCGCATGGCTTGAATGCGTTTTAATGTGCGTACGAATGATCTCTTGTTGATCGGGGTTGAGTATCCTGTCTCCTTCTGGAGTTATCTGCTCGATGGCGAAGGGTGCAGCATCGCGGTTGCCAATAGTCCGATAAGTGCCTTCTTCAATGCTATAACGCATGCCTTCATCAGGCCCGCTGACGACGAATAAATCTAAAAACCGCGTTATTGTCATTTTTTTACTCCTCGCATTGTTTTTTTATGTGCTGATTTTGATAGTATGTATCTTAATGCACTTTGGACAAGTGTTTACAAAGGTTTTAGTGTCTTTAAGCATAGAGAGGCTAAAAGCATAGAGGTTGTTAGCCATTATGCCACCAACGAAAGAAGATACCGACAATCGTGTCTACGTCAAAGAGCTATCTGATTTTGAGTGTGCCATTGTTCATGCCATGGTCAAAGACCCAAGATGGCTTTCTGAAGTAGATGAAGCTGCACTTAGATGGGCTTTATCGTTAGCACGTGTTTCCATTGTTGAGAATTTTGGAGGTAATGCTGTCGGTTTAGTTGATATTGGTCATGCCACGGATACTTATCGACAACAATTATTTCTTGTTCTTAAAAATTTTGTCGATAGCAAAAATGTAATTGATCAAAAGGGCTTAACTGGACAAATTGCGATCATTCGAAAATTAGTTCGCGATGAGCGAAAAGAGCTGTTGGAACTTTATCGTAATTCTCTTTCTGCTCGGGCGCTTGATGACGCTGTTCGTAAACGGCCTTTAGCTCTTGCATTGGGTGGTGGTGGCGGAACATCTTTCATTTTTGTTGGTGCATTTTGTGAGCTCGAAGAAGCGGGCATTATCCCCAGCGTGATTACTGGAACTTCCATGGGGGCTTTGCTTGGTGCTTACCGGGCGCGGCACAAAAATTTTGTTTTCAGCAATTTACAAAAAGCCATGGTTCCCTTAAATTGGGAAAAAGTTGCTAAGCCGCTACATTTGAGCAGCAAATTTGGTTTGCCTGCCACTTTTCGACTTTACTTGCGAGAAGTGTTTGGTCTTGAATTCCAAAAAGATCATCGCAATTTACGTCTATCGGATTTAAAAATTCCTTTTCGTGCCACGGTATCAGGTATTACCCATATAGAAGGCCAACCCGATCCAGACTTTAGTGCTTACGAACATCTGCTTGATAACGTCTCAACTGAAACCTCCAGTTTTCGTGTAAAACATAAAAGTATGACGCGTGCCTTGTTGGACTTGGCAAAGAAACCTCTGCGTCCCATTTATTTGGGTCACGATGAGATCACCAGCGAATTTGATGCCCTGGATGCGGCGGGGTTTTCTGCGGCCGTGCCAGGCTTGTTTCATTACGATATTGCTGCTGATGATAAGCGCATGCTGGCCTTAACCGCTGAAGTTATGCGGCATTATGGGGTTGTGCGTCTATTTGACGGTGGCTTTGTTGATAATTTGCCGGCGAAGGAAGCAAGAGAAGCGATTCAATCGGGAGCAGCCTTGGGGCGTGATCCCTTTGTGTTAGCGTTGGATGGATTTGCTCCAAATTTGCACGCGCATTGGCTATTTTTACCACTGATGCGTGTGGCCGCGGAGCATAGTCGTGAAGGACGCAGGGTCGCGCATTTAACGATTACCTATCGGCGGGTGTTGTCACCTTTAAATTTGGTGCCCTCAAGCAAAGAATTTGAGCGAGTTGTGGCTAATGGTCGCGAGGAAACACTTCCGCATATTGCCTTTATACAGAAAATGTTGGGACCGATCCCTGTGCCTGCTGGCGTGGTGAGTGAATTAGACGGTGAAGTGTCGGTCTCTTGACAGATGCGCAATTTTTTTTTGTGCATTAAGTAATCCAAAATCAGCTGGCACGGAGGCCTGTTGGCATGTTTTTTGAGTTTGATGATTTTGATGTTCGTGATCGATTTTATTCTATTGAAGAGAAAAACCAGAGGCTCAATTTATTTTTAGAAAGCTTGAATCTTGAAAAACGCCATGAGTTTCGCAACATGTGCGTGTGTGCTTATGTTTATCACGATTCGGCACTTGATGGGATGGTGGTGACAGGCGATGAAATATCGTCGGTATTTAGTGCGACCGGTCATAAGCCTTATGTGCGCAGCCGTGTGATGCAAGAGGTCAAAAATCATCGCGATATGATTTATCGGTTGCAAGCAGAAGTAGAAAAAATTCGTTCTATGAATGCTGTTTACCAATGTGAAATTGTTCGCATGGATGATGTCGTAGATATGCATCGCATTTTGTATAGCAATATTGCGCGAAAAGAAGCTGGAAAATTACGCAAAGCAATACCACTGCATAGTGCTTACTTTCATTCGTTCATCGAGCCAAGTGTGGTAGAGCGTCATTTAGAGGAATTGTGCAGGCAAACAGAGCATCCAGAGTTTAGAGCGCAACATCCTATTAATCAGGCTGTTCTTTTTCATCGTCAATTTATGAATGTTTTCCCGTTTCTAGAGGGGTCTGGAAAAGTAGGACGTTTATGCATGAATGGATTTTTAATGCAGGGTGGTTACGATTTTGCCATTATCCATGGTAGTGAACGACAACGTTATTATGAGACGTTACGTGACGGGCCCGAACAATTTAGAGAACTTTTACTCGATAATATGGAGTCTGCTCTAGATGCTCAGCTAAAGTATGTGGTAGAGGCGGAGCTGCCTAAAAATTCTCCTAAAGTCGTTATGCGCATGATGGGCGCTTAGGCTAAGGATTTTTTTTGGGGATCTCTGCAGCTAGTAATTCTTGAAATTGGATTCTTTTTTCTGCGTTGTCATTGAAATGGATTAGTTGATTTGAAAGCAAACGATAGACGGATTCGATTTGATTTTTGTTGTTTAATTTTTTGAGAGTAAATAGATGTTGTTTAACAGTGCCTACATCACCTCTGGCGATGGGTCCTGTTAAGGCATTTGCTAATTGTTTTCTTTCAATTGTTTTTGCTGTTGAGCGAAGTAACTTAGCAAGTCCTTTTCGAGCGAGGTTTGCATCGATTCCTGCTTGCTGCATCAGGTAAATAGAATCGCTAAGCAAGGCAATGGGCAGGTTTCCTGTGATGCTAGCTGCCACATGGTAAAAAGGTTGCATGCCATTTTTAACAAAAGAGGGCGTTAGTTTAATTTGCCGACTTAATTGAAAAAGTATTTGCTCTGCCTTGGGGTCAGGTGTGCAAATAGCATTTAATGTCCCAGGGGGGATTTGATGTTGACCACTGAGCGAAGCGAGAGGATGGAATTGAGCTGGGCTGCTTCGCTTGGAAATAGGGGAAAGAACATCATAGGAAAGGGCGCCTGAAAGATGGACGATTAAAGGCGGTAAAAAATCTTGATAGCGAAGAGAATGGGCAACTTCTTCAATTGCATCATCAGGAACGGCAAGAAATAAGATTTGTGTTTTAGTTTTTTGTAAAGACTCGCTAAACGCAGGAAACTTTGAATGAACAGGAATTAAATCAACAGGAAAATTCTTGGCAAAATCTTGAAGCTTTTGGGGATGACGTGCAAAAAAACATGTGACGGCTATGCCGTATTTCTGCAATGAAAGAAACAGCGAGCGGCCAGCTTTTCCCATACCATAAATAGCACAAGATATTGGCTTTGCTTGGACTTCGCAGAAATGTGACTGATTCATGGGTCAAGCCATGGCATATTATCGCAATTTCACAACGCAGTATTTTGTCAGAGAGATCTATCTGAGTGATTTGGTAATCATACACCCGTATGTCGCTGAGCGGTCTAAAGTGACAGGCTTGTGGGCTAATACTTCATCAATGGCGTTTTCCAAGTAGGCAATTCGGTCTGGCTGTGCCTGTGTGCGTTCATTATCAATCCAACCATGGAACATAAGATTGCCATTTCTATCAAACAAAGCAACAGTAGGAGTTGTTTGAACATTTAAT
>JAHFEG010000037.1 GCA_023248595.1 Myxococcales bacterium
ATAATTTTGTGTTGCGAATAATATCGAGGGGGATACAAACTTTGTTTTCCATAAACATACCTTAAAGCTCATTGTCTTTTCTAGCTGAAAGCGGATTGTTTGGTGTGGGTTTTGGTTTGTGCCCTGGATGGTCGGAACGAGTCCGACCATGACAATTAAAATGCAACCAAAATCCTACCAGTTCCCTTTTAGCAGCAGGACAAAACCTGAGCTTGACGAAAAGTATCGGAATGTTTATTGCTTTTTCCGATACTTGATTGTGTCTGCCGCGCCTTATACTTTCGACGGTTTGGGCGCGGTACTTTTTTTGATGCACACCGTGTGAATCAAATCAGTAAATAAACTTTAAATTAAAACCTAAAATAAAAGCAATACGATATTGGGATCTTTTTTGTCGTCCCAAACTTAATCTCACTGCCGCCAAAACGTTTTGAAAGATTTAGTCCCCCTTAGAAAAAACTCCCCGATGCACACATCTTTTGTTAGTTAACCTGACCAATTATTTAAGCTCCACAAGCCTTTGCGCACCAGAGCTTCATCATGCGTTTTACACCTAAATACAGCCATGTTTGAAGCACTGTATAAAGCACGAAGCTGTGCTAGCAACCTCGTTGCGTGGTCTATATTTCCATAGATTTCAAAAAATTTATTTAAAGATCCCCGCTCCGAAGGAGCAACCCTTGCAACAGCCCGGGGTTAAGCGCAGCGGTACCCCGGGTAAAACATACCACCACCATCCAAATCGCCCTGAAGGGGCATATTAAAAGCATGGCCCAATCCCTCGCTGAAATTAATATCCATCTAATTTTTAGCACCCAATTCAGATATGCGTTTTTAAATGATCACATCCGTCCTAATTTATTTTGTTACATGGCAGCTCTCGCAAAAAAACAAGGTTCCCACGTCTACGAGATTGGAGGCGTTGCGGATCATGCGCATGTTTTGCTAACATTGCCACGAACAATGATGCTGGCTCAATTAGTGATGCTGCTCAAAAAAGAATCTTCAAAATGGATTAAACGAGAACATGATGTGGCGGCTTTTGCTTGGCAAAATGGCTACGGTGCTTTTTCCGTAAGTTCCTCCAAAATTGCCGTTGTGCGTCGATACATTAGAGAACAAGAAAAACACCATCAACAAAATACTTTCCAAGATGAGATGCGTTTATTTTTAAAACACACCCGTCTTTCATTCGATGAAAAATATTTGTGGGATTGATTTTTGCCCCTTCAGGGCGATTTGGATGGTGGTGGTTTGCTTTACCCGGGGTACCGCGCTTGTGCGCTTAACCCCGGGCTGTTGCAAGGGTTGCTCCTTCGGAGCGGGGATCTTTAAATAAATACTTCGACTATCTACACCAGCATACGAGCACTGAAACTTCAGAATTCAGGAATCCAAAATGGCATACAATAGCAGCTCTTTCGCAAGCAATGGGACTCAAAGTCAAATTTTTATAACCTCAGCCAATTGGCTGAGTGTTAGAAAGAAATAATCTTCTCAATAAATGAAGACTTAGATCGTGTGTATTCACGTCGAACGATTCCATCTTGCCAGAGTTTAACTTTAAGTGCCTGGTATTCTTCGGCAAGTTTTTGGCTCGCACGCAAGCGATCGCGAAAAAACAACAGGCTTTTGCCATGGACATGATTTTGACGAGTCATGTGTGCATGGATGAAATCAACAGTTTCTTCATCATTGTAAAATGAAAAAGTGTGTCGCTCAGGATCTGCCACTGTTCCATGAACAAGACTAACCCCATCTCCCTTATAGGCAAAGCCAAACGCTTCCAAGATCGGAATTAATTTTTTCAAATCAGATGCATCATGAACAATCAGTAGAATATCGAGAATGGGCTTCGCGGACAACCCCGGAATACTCGTACTTCCAACATGCTCAATTTGACAAAAAATATCTTTCGGTAAAATAGACTTTATTTGTTCTTTCACGAAGGAGAATGCTTCTTTCCAATTTGGATGATAAGTTTGAATGTCAACCGACTGGCGCTTCATACCAATTCCAAAAAGCGAAAGAGTAGAAAGCACATTTGCTTTTTTAATTTTCTTATTCATGATCCACTGAACCATTTTTTCAAGCAAACTTTCTATTTAGTTTCTTCTTCGGGCTCTTCTACAATTTCAGTTGCTGCAGCCAAACGTGTTTTGAGTTTAGTCGCTTCACTCACGAATTTAGAATCTGCGTATTGGGCCAAAAGTTTTTCTAAAAGTGAAAGAGCAATTTGCGGCCTTTTTAGTTCGTGTTCTGCAATTTTCGCTGCCTCAAACAAACTTTCAGGCGCACATCCTGTGTCCGGATACAAAGCTGCAACGCGCTCATATCTAGACATCGCTGCGGGCCATCTTTTTCGTTTGGCATAGTACTCAGCGATTTTCATATCGCGCAAGCTTAAGTTCAACCGCAACTCGATGCGCATTTTTTTAGCTTCATCGACTTTCTCATGGGTCGGGTATTCCACTAAATAACGATCGATAGCTTCCAAGGCTTCTTTCGTCGCTGTCTGATCTTTCAAGTAGCTTGGTGGGAAGATAAACAAATTTTCTGGCTGGGCATTAAAATAGGATTTCCCAATTTGAAACCATGCATAACCGCTTTTTTCATGACGTGGATGAAATCTCAGATAAAAATCGTAAGCATCAGCAGCTTCTAACCATTTTGCTTGGTCAAAATAGGCGTCGGCTAGACGCAAATCACTCAACGCCGCATAGATAGAATAAGGGTATTTGCTGCGTACATGCTCGAAATAAGCAATAGCTTCTTCGTACGATTTATCAGCCAAAGCTTTTTCGCCTGCTTCAAAATTTTGTTTCACGGTATCGAGATAGGAAACTTCACCATTTAAATTGGCATTCAAGGTCGAGCATCCCGACCAAAAAATGCTGGCAATCAGCAGCAAGCTTACTAAATGTCGGTTTTTCATTTTCATATTTTTACCTGTTTTCAACACTTGCTTTGATATCAACAAGCTCAACATTTCCTTTTTCGACGGGCTCACCAAAATAAAATGCCGATAGCTGCTCAAACCTGGCAGGCGCATCACTTACCAAGTAGTGATATGTCGGAGTATTAGACGGGCTCGCTAATAAATCTTGTTTTTCTAATTCTTGTTGCACAAAAATTGCCGTTTTTTTGCCGCTGTCTATCCATTGCACACGCGCAGAGAAGACTTTTTGCAACGCAGGCAGCAACAACGGATAATGGGTGCAACCTAAAATAATGGCATCGACTGATCGGGGAACGTCTGCCAAATAATGCTCGACAATTGCTTCAGCAATTGCCCCCTCCACCATGCCTTCTTCCACCAAAGGCACAAATAAAGGACATGCTTTGGAAATCACGGTTCCCGTAAAACCCATTTGTCGCAGAGAAATTTCATAAGCATTGGAAGCCACCGTCCCCGCAGTTGCTAAAACAGCAATCGAGCTGGCCTTACTCGCAAATGCAGCTTTGGCGCCAGGGGTTATCACTCCGACCACAGGAATGGACAAAGCTTCCTGCAACGCAGGCAGAGCCACAGAGCTCACAGTGTTGCACGCAACGACCAACATTTTTAAAGGTCCATGGTTCAACAAGGTTTGGGCATTGCTCAAAGCATAGTTCACGACAGTTTGGGCACTTTTGGTCCCATAAGGCACGCGGGCAGTGTCACCTAAGTAAACCATCGATTCATTGGGCATGGCATGGCGCATGGCAGCCAGCACCGTTAAGCCGCCAAGTCCAGAATCAAATACACCAATTGCGCGCGAATCCACCATTACAATCCCTCAAAAAAGCCAACCTACTCCTAAACCATTGACCCAAAAAAGCAAATGGCGTCCTTAAGGAATTGGAATAGCAGAAAAAGTGCTGGTTCAGCATAGTTCCTAAATTTTTCAACGAATCTTACCCGCGAAATCGGCAATTGTCCTATTATTTATTTATGACAAAAATTTTCCAAACGGCAGTTTTTCTTTTTTGTGCTTTTTTTATTATTTCTTGCTTGCAACCGGTATCAGCTCCAAAATACTGCTTTGACGGCGACCAAAATGGCATGACACCAGGTCTGGATAATCCCAACGGCCAACGCTATTATGACTATCTGGTCTACGTGCTTCCTTCTAGTGGTGGGGGCGATATCGTTTTTGCAACAAAGACTGTGAATACCATCGCAAAAAAATTTCGTGCCAGGATTGGGCTGCATATTGACACAAATGGTCGTTATTCAGACGCCATATCTCAATTTAGAAGCGACCTTTGCCCTGAAGTTGATTTGATATCATTAGATAAAGACTCTGACTTATCGCGCTTGACCGCGAACACCACACTGATAGCACCGTATACAATAGGGCCTGTTAACACCAATGCCAAAACTATTTTCGAACGGACCAAATCGCAGAAACGCATTATTTTAACCGAGTATAGTATTTATAGAGGAGGTAAGTATACGGAGGTATTCTCTCAAGAAGATTGGCAATGGAGCCACAATGGTGAGTGGGATACTGTTAATGTTCAGGTCGTCGGAACAGGCATTGGAAGAGACAATTTGTTTGGAGAATTAAAAGGCATATATTGGCTGGCGCCAAATATTTTAGAACAATTACAGACGGTCGCAATTGAATTTCCATCACTATCAGCTTCTCAAATAACCCCTATTGCCCTAGGCGAATACATGTTTTTCTATGCGGCAAGCTCTTCTTCTGTTTCCTTTGGTGATTCTGCTCTTGATGAATTTAGTGCCTCGATGATTTCTGCATTTTCTAACATTATTGCAGAAGAAGAGTTCCGTCTTGTTGTGCCAGGAATGGGAAAAAATGAAATCAATGAAATCATAGAGACAATTAAAGTAGCAGAAATTCTTCCTCAGTTTGGCAAAATTAAGTTTATCGATTTAACTTCTGGCAAGGAAAATTTTGCTACCATAAACGCTTCCGATAGGGAAATCACGATTTACTATGGAAATCTAAGTCATCTTATGTTCCTAAAACTAATGATGGGGACTAAATATCCTTTTAGCGTCGTTACCGGTGATCAATCCCTTGGAGAGGCCTTAAGTTTGGGGAAATTTCCTTTATACCAAACATTAGGGCATAAGAGAGCAATCCTTCCTAACCTTGCTACATGGATGTCTGAAAATGGTTTTAAACAAGCAAGTTCGGCCTTGAGAATGATTCCAGGTATATATCGGTTTAACGTTGATTATTCTTTAGAAAATGTAGAAAACTTTTTTAAAAAAACAACCGATTCAGAAACACAAAAAAGTTTTCAAGAAAGCTTGAATAAACTCAGAGAAGACTTTGATTTGCGAAAAAATCTTTTAGATATTTTAGATGGCACAAGCGCGTGCTTAGGTAACGTGGATTTCTGTACAAATCATCCTACATAGTCCGGCAACGTTTTCCTTAATTAATGCGTCCTCAAAAAACTTATGCTAGAGCAGAAGAGTATTGCCAACGATTTTCTATTCAAAGAGGCAAAAATGCGTCGATACCATGCATGCACCCCGATTCTCTTTTTATTGACAAGCTTACTGTTTTCAACCCTGCCAGCTTGCTCAAAGAAATCACCTCAAAAAGCCAATTCTCAAAAAGCAGCAGCAAAAGTTCACCCACCCCGATTGGTACTAGCCACCAATTCGGAGCCTGACTCTTTAAATCCGCTCTTTGCTGAAATGGCTGCTAGTCACGAAATTATTTTTCTAGGGCAGCGTGAACTGACCATGAACGATGACAAATGGCGCTTGGTCCCAGATTTAGCGCAAGAAATTCCCACGCCAGAAAATGGCCAAGTCAAATTAGTCGACACTCTGCAAAAAGATAAAACTGGGAAATTGAAACAAAAAATGGTGATTACTTGGCATCTTAAAAAAGATGCAGTCTGGGAAGATGGCGTTCCGGTTACAGCCAAGGACTTGATTTTTGCCTGGAAAGTTTGCTTAGATCCTACCCAAGAAATCGTGGATCGCGACACCTGCGAGCGTGTGGAAAGCATGGAAGCCTCCAAAGATGATCCAAAAACCTTGACAGTCACCTGGAAAGAACCTTTCGCTTTTTATAATACTTATCGTGTGCACACCATTTTGCCGGCACATATTTTGGAGCCTCGCTATCAAAAACCTGGCGGCGGCACCCATGATATGAAAAAAGATGTTTACGGACAGCATCCACTGTCCAACGGTCCCTTCAAATTTAAAGAGTGGGTTCCGGGCCAATACATTACCTATATACGCAATGACAAATACAAACCCTTAGCGAAACTCGAAGAAGTGACTTTTCGCATTATCCCCAATAACATGTCGATTGAATCCAATTTGATCGCAGGCACAGTAGATGGCACCACACCTGCCGGCGGATTGAATGTGCCCTCCATCGAAATGATTAAAAAACAGCATGGCGATCAATTCAAATACTATTGGGTTAACGGATTGGTTTGGGCTCACATTGATTTCAATCTCGATAATCCTATTTTATCAGACATACGCGTGCGCCGCGCTTTAGCCCACGCCCTTAACCGTCGCCAAATTATCAAAACAATTTATTATGACCAATATGAATTAGCCTATACTTTTGAACCGCCGTTACATTGGGGCTACAACAAAGACATCCCAGAAATCACTTTTGATTTAAAAAAATCAGCTGACCTGCTTGATGCCGCCGGTTGGAAACAAGCAGCCCCAGGCGAGGTCCGCAAAAATACCAAAGGCGAGCCTTTGCGACTTAAAATCAGCGCCGTTGCTGCGGTTAAAGACATCGAACAATTCGAGCAAGTTTTTCAATCAGACTTACGAACGATTGGTATTGAGTTACAAATTGACAATAAACCCGCCAAAGTTTTTTTTGGCGATTTAGCCAGGCATCGCAAATTTCCCCATCTTTCTTTTTACTCATGGGTCTCCGGGCCTGAATCTTGGTCACATACTTTGTGGCACAAAAATTTTATCCCATCGGCTAAAAACAGCTGGCAGGGTCAAAATTATCCGGGCTGGGTGAATGAAGAAGCTTCTAAACTGCTAGAAGAAATTCCTGCCATCTTGAATGAAAATCAACGCGCAAAAATGTTGCGACAAGTTCAACAGATTTGGTTTGACGATTTGCCAGCGATTCCAGTGTATTTTAGACCAGTGGTTGCGGTAACCTGTACAGGTCTTCAGAATTACAAACTTTCAGGTACGGTGACACCTGTCTCTTGGAATGCCTGGGAGTGGTCTTTTTAAAAGCCATTTAGCCAACTGAAAAGGTAGAACGATGTCAACCATTTTACTGATCGACGATAGCAAAACCGTTCAAAAAGCAGCCCAAATAGCTCTGGCCAAAAACACTGCGTTCAATCTTGTCGTGCTAGGGGATGCCAATCAAGCCTTGGCCAAAGCACAAGAGTTATCGCCCGATCTTATCTTGGTTGATCACATGCTGGCACCCAGAGATGGCTATGATGTTGCAGGTGATTTTAAAAAAGATCCTGCATTAAAGAACATTCCTATCGTCTTGCTGGTAGGGCCAAATATGCGCCTGGACCCCCAAAAAGCGATGACTCTTGGCATCGTTAGCGCCATCTCAAAACCTTTTACCGTCGAACATCTGGTTACCTCCCTTCAAGCAGTTCTAACTGCCGCTATGCCAGCGCCGGTTGTCGTTATTCCAGAAGTACCGGTGCCTGCTGCTGTGCCTGTTCCCATCGTCCAAACAATACCAGTTCCTGTTGCTGCGCTAGCGGGAAAGAGCCAAGCTGCCGACGTCGAAAAAATCCCCCTACCCCCTCGCGTGCCCTTTAGGGTATTTGCTAAGGGGGATTTAAATCCACCTGATCTTGCCCACTTAAAGCCCCCAGCATCTGTGCCAAACTTAAGCACCCCCGCTCTTACAGAAGCATTGAGCCGGGAAGCGATGGAAAGTACGATACGAAAAATCATAGAAGAAGTTGTCTGGGAAGTCGTCCCTGGACTTGCAGAAACGCTGATCAAAGAAGAACTGCATCGATTGTTGAAATCTTAAGCTTTTTGGGACTTGCCGATTTATGGCAACCTGTTAGGATGCAGCGCGTTCAAGCTTTACCAAATCAAATTAAAAGGGATCTTTATGGCAATCTGCATACTAACTGGCAAATCCTGGATGGGCGGAAACCGCGTTTCACATTCCAATATTAAAACCAAGCGCCGCTTAAGTGCCAACATTCAATCCAAGCGTATTTTTGATATTGAATCAGGTCGCTGGATACGTTTAAAGCTTTCGACACGCGCAATCAGAACGCTCAACAGAAAATCGTTAAGAGAAGTTCTGACTGGAAAATAATTCCCTTGTCACCTATTTTGCGGTGATTATATCGGGACTCGACTAAAAAACATTAGTCTTAAGATCTTTTTAACTTAAACTCATTATAAAGAGGAGACTTGAAGTTATGACGTTTCGTCCACTCAATGATCGTATTTTGGTAAAGCGCATCGAAGCCGAAGAAACCACAAAAGGCGGTATCATCATCCCAGATAACGCCAAAGAAAAACCCATGCAAGGCAAAGTGATTGCTGTTGGCGAAGGCAAATGCCTAGAAAACGGTAAAGTCAGAGCATTGGAGGTCAAAAAAGATCAGACCATTTTCTTTCGAAAATATGCTGGCACAGAAGTGACTATCAGTGGTGTTGAACACATGATTTTACGTGAAGATGAAGTCTTGGCTGTTTTAGAGTAATTTGAAAACTTTTAATTTGATTTAAAGAGGTAAAGAGTCATGACCGCAAAAGAAATACATTTTTCAACCGATGCCAGATCAGAAATCGCCCGTGGTGTAAACGCACTGGCCAATACTGTTAAGGTGACCCTTGGACCCAAAGGTCGCAATGTAATTATTGCCAAATCTTTTGGTTCACCAACCATCACCAAAGACGGCGTCACCGTGGCCAAAGAAATCGAACTTAGCAATAAGTTTGAAAACATGGGCGCACAAATGGTAAAAGAAGTAGCCTCGCGCACTTCCGATAAAGCTGGCGATGGTACCACCACTGCTACCGTATTGGCACAAGCCATTTTCAACGAAGGCGTCAAATTAGTTGCAGCAGGCCATAACCCTATGGAACTGAAGCGCGGACTTGATAAAGGCGTCGAAAAAATAGTAGAAGGCCTCAAAAACCTTTCCCGCCCCGTCAAAGATCATAAAGAAATTGCACAAGTTGGAACCATTTCTGCAAATGGCGATGAAACCATCGGCAATATTCTTGCAGAAGCAATGGACAAAGTTGGCAAAGAAGGCGTCATCACTGTCGAAGAAGCGAAAAGCCTAGAAACCACACTTGAAGTTGTTGAAGGCATGCAGTTCGATCGCGGCTATCTCTCCCCATACTTCGTGACGGATTCTGAACGCATGGAAGTTGCCATGAGCGATGCCAAAATTTTGATTTACGAAAAGAAAATCAGTGGCATGGCGGATTTGCTTCCTGTGCTTGAGCAAGTTGCTAAAAGTGGCAAACCACTTTTGATTATTGCCGAAGACATTGAAGGCGAAGCCCTGGCAACTTTGGTTGTCAATAAGTTGCGTGGTACTTTGAAAATTGCTGCTGTCAAAGCTCCTGGCTTTGGCGATCGTCGTAAAGCAATGCTTGAAGATATCGCTATCTTGACCGGTGGCCAATTTATCTCTGAAGATGCTGGTTGGAAATTGGAAAATGTTACAATGAACGAACTTGGCAGCGCTAAGTCCGTCACTATTGACAAAGACAACACCATTATCGTCGATGGCGCTGGCAAACACAGCGATATCGAAGCACGCGTCAAGCAAATCCGCACACAAATTGGTGATACTACTTCTGACTACGATCGTGAAAAATTGGAAGAGCGTTTGGCCAAACTTGTAGGCGGCGTGGCCGTTATCAAAGTAGGCGCAGCGACTGAAGCCGAAATGAAAGAGAAGAAAGCACGCGTAGAAGATGCTTTGCATGCGACACGCGCAGCTGTTGAAGAAGGTATCATTCCTGGCGGCGGCGTTGCTTTGCTACGTGCAGCAGAATGGAGCAAACTGAGCAGCTTTGATGCTGGCAATGTTGAGCAAAATATTGGTATCAAATTGTTGCTTCGCGCTATTGAAGAGCCTTTGCGACAAATCGCTTGCAATGCTGGCTGGGAAGGCTCAGTTGTTGTAAATAAAGTACGCGAAGGAAAAGGCTCCTATGGTTTCAATGCAGCAAGCGAAATCTTTGAAAACTTGGAAGATGCTGGCGTGATTGATCCTACTAAAGTGGCTCGTACTGCTTTGCAAAACGCAGCCTCGGTTGCCTCATTGCTTTTGACCACAGAAGCGATGATTGCTGAAAAAACTGAACCAAAAAAGAATGCACCTGCTCCTGATTATGGCGCAGATATGGATTACTAAGACAAATTGTTTTAGGTAAAATAAAAAAGCCTCGATTCTATCGGGGCTTTTTTTACATGCGAGGATCAATATGAACTATTGGATTTTAAAAAGTGAACCAACTGCTTACTCCTTCGAGGACTTAATTAAAGATGGCCACACGATGTGGAACGGCGTTCGCAATTATCAAGCGCGCAACAATTTAAAATCCATGAAAGTGGGCGATCTGTGTTTCATCTATCACTCTGTTGGTCCAAAAGAAATTGTTGGCTCTGCCGTCGTTATCAAAGAAGCATATCCGGATCCGACTAGTCCTGATCTCAATTGGGTCGCTGTTGATATAAAATTCGATAAACAATTAAAAAAACCTGTCACCCTGCAACAGCTTAAAATACATCCAGAACTGCCTGGCTTATCTCTCGTCAAACAATCTCGACTAAGTGTATGCCCTATCAGTAAATCTGAATGGAATATTATTTACCAATTAGGTGCGTGAGAAAATAAATTCATTAAAAAACATTTCATGATCTTTTTTGATCACATGTACTTGCCAAGTGATCTTCAGACATGTTAGCTCGCGATAACAGTTAATCTCGTCTCATTTTTTAAAAAAATATCTGCAAAAAATGCTTTCCACCTTACAAAGCATGTTACCTTCAAAAAAATAGCGTCATTTTTTGAGGGAAACACCAAGATGGATAAAGTTACTTCTTCACGAGGAGATAGAAAAGTACGCATGCAAAATCCATCCCCTTGGCAGCCAGGACAAGTGAATCCTTTTGATTTGGGAAAACCATATCAACCCGTCGCAAGACCATTATCTCTTGTTGCAGAAGAGCGCACTCCCAACAGCCTTTGTCCCTTGCCAAATCAGCTTTATCAAGGTGATTCTATTGACGTGATGTCGGCGTGGCCTGATCGTTTTTTTAATGCCTGCGTTACCGATCCTCCTTACAATATTGCACGTAACCGTAAAGGACTTTCCTGGGCATTTTCATCTCATGTCACGATCGATGATAATTGGGATCGATTTACCAGGAGTGAATACGAAAATTTTACAGCGAAGTGGCTTTCTGAAATTTGCCGCGTCACCAAAGAAAACGGTAATATTTTTATTTTTGGTAGTTATCACAACATCTATGCGATTGGCGCTATCGCTGCACAAATGGATTTGCGGGTCATCAACAGCATCATATGGGCAAAGCCTAATGCCCAACCCAATATCACTTGCCGCATGTTCACAGAGAGCACTGAACAAATCTTATGGCTGTGCAATAACACCAATAAAAATGCTAAAAAGTGGACCTTCAATTATCACCATATGAAGGAACTCAATAACAATAAACAAATGCGCAACTATTGGGAAATTCCGTTAACACCTATGCGCGAACGTATTCACGGTAAGCATCCTTCACAAAAGCCACTTAAACTGATGGAGCGCCTCGTCCTCGCAGGCACCAATACGGGAGATTGCGTTGTTGACTGTTTTGCTGGCTCCGGCTCAACGCTGCTGGCCTGCGACCGATTAGAACGCAACTGGGTAGGCATTGAGCAAGATAAAACTTATTGCAACATTGCACATAAGCGTATTGATGAAGAAAGAAGACAGCGTCGACTGTTCGTTACCACGCCTTAAGTAAAAAATATCTCATTAATTGGTTTTCGTTTTACTTTTTAAGCAGAAGCCAAATTTCACCGTAGTGATGCAAAGCACTTGATTTGCGTTTGGCTTCTTCTCCAATCCCCATATATAAATCAACATGACCGGCACCATTGATGGCCGAGCCAGTATCATGCGCAAATAACAATCGCCATTCATGTGAAGAAAGCTGATTTTTATCATCGAGAATTGGAACCCTGGCTAAGAGAATACTACCATAGGGAATGACTGCCGGGTCCACTGCGATCGAATGCAAAGGCACCAATGAAACACCAGTGGAGCCTTTGGGTTCTCGACCCTTTGCTTTGAAAAATACGTAAGAAGGATTTTGGTATAAATAATGCTCTCGTTTTTCTGGATTTTTTTCAAACCATTGTCTAATTGCATCGAGGGAAATTTGATTGGCAGCAATATGCCCATCTTCAACTAATAATCGACCAATACTTACATACGGATGGCCGTTCTTACCATCAAATGCCAATAATTTTGTTGTGCCATCTTCAAATAAGATCACTCCCGAGCCTTGCACCTGCATAGTAAAGGCATCTAATGGATTTTTGATGTACGCTAATTCTAGATTTTTTCCGAGCAAGACGCCTTGACCATCGATTTCTTGTCTCGTGGGATACAAGTCATCCGCTAATTTTAGCGCAGGTTTCTTGTATAAAGCAAAGCGATATTCCTCATCTGCGTTTTGTCTAGCCTGAATGATGGGTGTAAAATAAGCGGTAAACTGCACATTGCCGCGCCCATCTTTGCCATTTAATCGATAGGCTTTATACGACGACAACTTTTTCTTTTTAACATCTGCCTGCAATTGCTTTAACGTGGCACGCAAATCGGCATCTTTTAAAACCAAATTATTGACTATTCTTTTTTTTGAGCGACCTTTCAAAAATTGCTGATTTTTTTTAATCGCTGTGATTAAATTTTCGTTAAAATCGATAGTGGCTTCAGGAAGAGAGTCCGTGACCCAAGTTCGCAATTCAACATGCCGATTTTTCTGATGACCATCTTTGGTAAAATGATAGATTGTTTCTGTGCTGTCGTCTTTAGAAGCATTATTTAAACAAATAACTTCGCCAGCCATGCCACTTAAACAATCAGGGAAAACTTTAGGAAACAATTTTATGGTTTTAGAGTCACAAAAAAATGCGCTTTGGTCAGAGTTGTTTTGAAAAAAATCGCAGACTTTTTGTTCTAAAGAGGCCTCAGATCCTGCCAAAAGAGCCCAAAATTGTGCTGAGAAAACTAAATGAATTACGCGGAAATCGTACATTGAGAGAAACGTCCATCAATCTGTTTTTGTGAAGACAATAAAACGATGGCTGCCAATATCACTTTTTGTCTTTTTTCGATATCTAACTCGATGAACCCATTTTTCAAAATCATCTTCCTGCATTCTATAAGCATTTGGCCGTGTGCATAGGGAAACCGCTGCGCCAACTGAGGAACAAAAATGCTCTCTGCTTCTTTTATGGCATACGCAATATAATACAAACCACTTTTTTGGAACAAATCTTCTACATTATGAAAATTAGCAAAAACAACCTCTAAGAACTGCTTTGCAGAAGTTTCATCTAGCGAATCACTCGCCTGAGCATCTTTCATCCCAGTAATAATTTCATCTTGAAGGGCTTGGTTATAATGACTCAAAAATTGCGCTGTACTTTGTATTCCAATTTTCGAAAATGCCGTGGCCAAACTGATTTTACCAATCTCTCTTGACAGTTTGATCAAATCTCTGGCATTTAATAAAATCAAATCTCGAAATAGGAGCACATTGCTAAATTCTTCATATGGCATTTTGGCGAATTGTTTTTCAAAATTTTTAAGCACTATTTGCTTAAGGGGATCACTTAATACAAGGTCCTGGTTAAACCCTGATATTTTATCGCCCAAGCGCTGCTTTAACTGACGAAAAATTTGCGGCGAGAGTGAGGCAAAAATAGCTTTTGAAACAAAGGGCGTTTCCTTTTTTAGGTATTCAATCATCCAACTGGGTTCAATCGTCATCAACGCCGATTGAGATTGGTACATTAACAACTGTTTTAGACGTGCCACTAAAAGTTGAATCCGATTGTTTCTATCCATCGTTAGCAATGAAGCAGCAAGCTCTTTTAGCACATTCGCCTCATCTTTCGGCAAGTAAGCTAACAAGTCTTCATATTCGCGGCTAGAAAATAAAAGGAGCATCAAGAGCAGGCTTTGATTTCTGACATTCAAAGATTCTAGCAATTCAATTGCCATGACACTCCTTTGAGCTTAAAATAAAAGGCTAAACGCTTGGAGTCCCTGCTTCAGGCGACTTAGGTGTGCCGGCCGCAGCCATTTCTGACGTTGCATCTGCGCGGTTTTGTTCGTGACTATTTTGCAAAGTAGCAAACTTAGAACGCAAGGACACCGCGCGTATCAAACCAAATGTACCGAGCAAAAGCCCAAGTACAGCGAGAGCACCAAATAACCAAATGAGAAAACGCCCTTTTGATTCCTGCTCATTTTCCTTCGCTTTTATCGATGATGACAATGCCAAGCGATCCGAACCATGCTTTGCATTTGCTGATAAATAGTCGCTATCAGACGATGAAGTAGGCGTTCCAGATGACGGAGAAGAACTTTCGGTGGTCGCGGCGGCTGCTGGTCTGGCGATTGCTTTTTTATGTGAATTTTTAGCAACGTCAATCAATTTCATGGGCACGTTCGACGCCATCACCACAGTCACGCTAGAAGGTGACAAATCTTCCACTGCCGATGAAATCAAATATTTAACATCATCAGGCGTTACAGAAGGCGTTCCTTTATTATCGATGGGATTGTAGACGATTGCCACTGACGCTGTTGCGGCTGGAGGCGGTGCGTTAATATCACGAATGGTATCGGTATCAGATAAAACCACGACAACCCGCGCCTCAATAATACCAGGCAAGACTTTCAACATGTTTTCGATTTCACCTTGAATAGCCATGAGGAATTTTGCTTTTTCTTCGCTAGCCGTTGGGATTAAACCGCCGCCGCCCACAGGATAGACATCCGCTAAGCCTTGACTTAAAGGTCTGGGTAATTTGTTTTCGACTAAAATACGTAAGGCTTCTGGAGCAGAGTTCTCTTTTATAGACACAGAATAGGTAATGGTACGACCAGGAATCGCAACTTTCACGGGCTCCATTTTTTGCGATTGCAGCACCACTAAAACTTCATTGGCCTCTCGTTCCGTTAATCCACTAACCAGCTCTTGCTGGCTTTGACACGCGACGACGCCCAATAAAAAAGATAGCGCAAGACATATACCAATGGGCTTTAATTTCAGCATCATAATAAAACCTCGACTTTGCTCTACTCTAAATCCAAAAGAGAAGCAACGCTCTAGTTTAGACTGATATCCGAGTGGGCACGCTGTCAACCCTTTTGCGCAAAAAAATAATGCGGCCAAGATTTAAAACCCTGACCGCATTTCATTTATCTTCAACCTGCGACTTAGCAGCTTGCGATTTTAGCGACTTCCTGAACAAAATCATCTGCTTTCTTTTCAATACCTTCACCTACTTTGAACCGTATAAATTGATTCAAAGTAATAGCGGCACCTGCTTCCTTGGATGCTTTCTCAATCAATTGGGCAATGGTCGTATCTGGATCCTTCACAAATTTTTGTTCGAGCAAACAAACTTCGCTAAAATATTTTTCAATACGGCCATCGACAATACGATTCAAAATAGCTTCTGGCTTCTTTTGCTCCAGAACCTGTTTCAACAAAATTTCGCGCTCAGCGGCAATCGTCTGAGCATCAACATCTGCCCGACTCATGGCAAGCGGTGCTGCAGCTGCCACGTGCATAGCCAAATCTTTCGCCAAAGTCTTCAGCGTATCTGACTCTGCTTTTTGTGCGTTATCGACAGTTAGCTCCACAGCCGCTCCGATCGATCCACCACTATGCAGGTAGCTACCATAAACGTTTCCACCCAAAAGCAGCATCAAGCGGCGAACCACAATTTTTTCATCGATGGTCGCAACTTTTTCATTAATCAAAGCTTCAACTGTCTTAGAAGAGTCATTAAAGAAAGGTTGTTTCAATAAAACTTCGCCAAGCGTAATTTCGCCAGCCTTCAAAGTGCTTTTACCCGCAACAACCACTTGCTGAGCCAAATCGGATGCTAGTTTTTGAAACTCAGGATTACGCGCAACAAAGTCGGTCTCGCAGTTGACTTCGACAATGCCTGCTGCGTTGTCTTTGGTAAAAATAGCAACCAAACCTTCACTCGCAATGCGACCTGCTTTTTTAGCAGCCGATGCCAGTCCTTTTTCACGTAGATATTTAATTGCTGCATCGATATCTGCGTATTCAGTAAGCGCTTTTTTACAATCCATCATGCCTGCGCCAGTCTTTTCACGCAAATCTCTGACCATTTCAGCTGTTATTTGAGCCATCTTATAAACTCCTTTCAGTTTTATAGGGGATGAACGCCACCGCGAGGAACTGTAAGCGATATGCCCATCCAATGCATGGATGGGTTACTTTTAAGTGTTCATTCGCAATGGCGATCTGATTTTAAATTAAATTATAGTTGATGCGAAGAAAACTTAACGCTGCCTTCATCCATCTCTAATTCAACATCCAATTCGACTTCAGCGTTATGACCATTTTTTTCAGCAACAGGCGCTGAAACAGCATGGATCACATCGACTTGAGGCTGTTTACGCTTCGAAGCTTTTTTGTGCCCAGATTCTTCACTGCCTTCTTCCTTCATTTCACCACTGGCACGTTTTTGAGCCAATAGTTCTTCATGTCGCGCAGCGCCTTCCATGCAAGCATCTGCAATGTTGCTCACAAAAAGTCGGACAGAGCGAATAGAATCGTCATTTCCAGGGATCGGGAAATCAATTAAATCTGGGTTGCAATTGGTGTCAAGTGTCGCCACGACACGAATACCAAGCTTACGTGCTTCATCGACAGCAATGCGTTCTAGATTTGGATCAATCACAAAAATTGCTTTAGGCAATTTGTTCATGTCTTTAACGCCGCTTAAGTTTTTTTCTAGCTTGGCAAGTTCACGCGTCAAACCAACCACTTCTTTTTTTGGCAACTTTTCGAAGGTACCATCTTTCGACATTTCTTCGATGGTGCGCAAACGATCGACAGATTGTTTAATGGTTTTAAAATTAGTGAGCATGCCGCCGAGCCAACGGTTATTCACGTAATACTGTCCGGCTCTGGCTGCTTCTTCGGCAATTGCATCTTGTGCTTGTTTTTTGGTGCCAACAAAAAGCACCTTGCCACCGCCAGCAACTGTGTCTGCAATGAAAGTATATGCATCGCGCAGCAGACCAACTGTTTGCTGTAAATCGATAACATGGATCCCGTTACGTGGTCCAAAAATATATTTGGACATTTTGGGATTCCAACGACGGGTTTGGTGACCAAAGTGGGCACCAGCTTCTAACATTTCTCTTATTCCAATTTTTGACATAACGAACATCCTCTGTTTGGCTTAAAGCCGGTTTTGGGTTGCGCCTCCACACCAACATCACAACGATTTTTTAAGTTCGCTGCAACCTGCAACTACCGCTTTTTTAAAGAAAGCAGCACCCTTGCAAACCCCTGGAAAGTCTGAGGAACCATCCAAGGCTGGCGTGTGTGTAGAAAGCAAAAACGCCTAATTTTTCTCACGTACTGATAACAATCAAACCTATATTTTGCAATATATAAAGCTAATTTCTATTTTCCCATCAAAACAGGTGAATTCCCATAATATAGTACTCGATCAGCAATCACAAATTTTTTGCCTCCCCTGGTTTGTTCTGGGTTTATAACTTTTGCTACGAAACTTAAAGAGTATCCCCCCTGACGCGCGTTCACGCTCCCGGAGTTGTCATGGTCGGGCTTGTTCCGACCATCCAGAGCACCACAAATCTTGTGCCCTGGATTTTGGAACGAGTCTGGAATGACAAGAAAACATTATCCGACAAGGCTATATGCGGAAATTTAGTTTTTTGCTGTTAATTCAGAGGAAATTTTTGAGAGCAGCAAAAGAAGGAATTTGAGGTCAAAGGACAAAGTCATGCATTCCAAGGCGCAATAAGCCGAAAAGTTTCAGAAGGTGAAGAAAACAAAAAATTATAGCAAACATTGTAGCCGGACCTTGTAGAGCGTCGAATTGATGTTGTATGTTTGGTCATTGTTGTAATTGGCAACAATCAGGTAGTGCGCGCTGTCGCTAGTAGAAAAGTGCTCCCAGTCATAAGCACCGTTCGTGGCCACTTGCTGCAGCACTTCCAGACGTTCCGTCGCCATGTTGAACCTGTAGAGTGTCGAATTGATGTTGTTTGTTTGGTCATTGTTGTAATTGGCAACAATCAGGTAGTGTGCGCTGTCGCTAGTAGAAAAATACTGCCAGTCCATAGCACCGTTCGTGGCCACTTGCTGCAGCACTTCCAGACGTTCCGTCGCCATGTTGAACCTGTAGAGTGTCGAATTGACGTTGTTTGTTTGGCCATTGTGGCGATTGGCA
>JAHFEG010000038.1 GCA_023248595.1 Myxococcales bacterium
ACCGACGAAAGACGCCGTCAGATAAGCCTGATAGTTTTTCATATTTTGTTTTCATGATAACTAGAACAATCTTCACTCAAATTTAATTCCCAAATTCTACGGTTTCAAAAGAGGTCTAATGGTGGTGATGGTTTTATCGTCAACGGAATCAGTGCGCAGGACTACAATGGTGTTTCTGTAGCCAGTGGCGATGTCAATGGTGATGGAATCTCTGACTTGATCATGGGGGCCCATTACGCTTCCCCAGACAGCGGACGATATGCAGCAGGGCAAGCGTATGTTATTTATGGTAAAAGGAGCCGTTTTTCATCCACTATCGAGTTGTCATCTCTGAAGAGCAATGACGGTTTTACTGTCAACGGGATCGGCGGAAACGATCACGCAGGCGGGTCTGTTTCCAGCGGAGATATCAATGGTGATGGCATCGCTGACTTAATCGTAGGGGCTCATCGTGGTGATTCCGGAGTCCTAAGAGCTGCGGGGCAAGCGTATGTGGTTTATGGCAACAGGGCTGGTTTTCCGTCCTCTCTCGAGCTGTCAAAGCTTAATGGAGCCGACGGTTTTTCGGTCAATGGAATTGCGAAAGGGGACACTGCTGGGACTTCTGTAGCGAGTGGCGACATGAATGGTGATGGCATTGCTGACTTGATCTTGGGGGCTGTTAATGCTTCCCCTGCCGGCAAAAAATCTGCAGGACAAGCGTATGTGGTTTATGGCAACAGGGCCGGTTTTTCGTCTTCTCTCGAGTTATCGAAGCTCAACGGCAGCAACGGTTTTATCGTCAACGGGGGCAGCGCAGGTGTTTATGTTGGCTCATCTGTTTCTAGTGGTGATATCAATGGGGACGGCCTCGCTGACTTGATTGTCGGCGCTGGCGGCAAGGGAGTATATGTGGCATATGGGCCAATAAAAGCGACGCCTGCTACCACGACGTCAAGCACAACCACGGCTAAACCAACCACGACCACGGCTAAGCCAACCACAGCGACAAGCACGACTTCTGCAACTAACCCAACCACAACGACCGCGCTAATTGCTACAACTACGCCAACTGCAACGGAGGCGCTAACAACAACGGAGACCAGCAAGGGAGGACGAGGGGGCAGTTCTTCTGTTTTGGGAGTAGTAATAGCGGTGCCGGTTCTTCTAGTGGCTGCCGTTATTGGCACAGTTGCTTGGTATGTTTGCAAGAATATGTTTAGGGCAAAAGAGGCAGCCATTACAGGCAATAACGTTGCTGTTACGGATCTTTAAAATAATCTGGTATTTACGCAGCAACGACATTTCATCCATAAACCTCTTTTTTAAAGCGTTTCTTATCGATTCCTAATTCCTGAATCAATTGTGTGATGCTTTCTAAAAAGCGTGGTTTTGCTTCGATGCCCGTTTCTTTTGCTGCTTTTTTTTGCCATTTGGTAATAGCAGCACCGCAAGCAAAAGCTAGCACCGTCGCTGGATCTTTAATCAAAGGACGTAAGCGTTCGGCAGTGGGTCTTCCGGAAAAATAATGGGAACCACGGCGTTCGGGATTTTCTTCTCGTGTTAAAAAATGCAAGATTCTAAATCGAGAAGGATACTGCTCTTGAAGCGCATCTAATTGTGCTTGGTAAATAATATCTTCATACGTTTTGTTGACATCGATTAGTGTGTGAAAGACGGAGGTATTTTTTTGTAAAGTTAGTTCTTCTTTTAGCAAGGCAAAATTAGGAACAGCGCCAGAGCCTGCTACTAAATGCAGCACTTCGCTCGTTGTATCGGCATGGTCAGCGGGCAATACATAAGCTCCCGTGTAGCCTAAAAATTGTAATTCACGACCTTTTAAAACATTGGATGCCAGGAGTGGCGATAAAAGGGGAGGGTATTGCATTTCCTCTGGATAAAAGCGTTCAGGTTTCGTCGTAATCGAAATATGAGGCTCTGAAGGAATCGAGGCCAGAGAATAAGCGCGTACCAATTCTTTTCTTTTTTTGACGTGCTCTAAGTATGCGATAACTTCGGAAAGTTCAGAGAACTGATGAGGATCAATGCTAATGAATTGACCTGCTAAATATTGGCGATCTTCTGGGGAAACTTCAATATGCAAGGTCCAAGTGTCAGGAGCTTCTAAAATGGCCTCAATTACTTTGCCTTTGCGAGAGCGAATTTTTTTGGTGTTAACGGGAGCGTTGTCATTTAAAGTTTCATCCATGGGCGTGCCTCGTTTGGCGCTTAGGACTTTCAAACGCGTCTTCTATTGTCAATATCTACTTTGAAAAAGTAAGGATGATTTACCAGATTAAGGAAAAAATGCGTGTCAGTAAAAAATCAACAAAAACAATCATCAGTGAGACATTAACGACGGCTTTTGTCGTTGTTTTTCCAACACCAGCTGTTCCTAATTCGCAGTGGAATCCATGATAGCAACCAATCAAGGCGATGCCAAAACCAAAAAAGAAGGGTTTAAAAAAACCGGACCAAAAATCTCCGAAATCAATTGTTCTGATGGTGGATTTGTAAAATGCGACAGGACTTAAATTAAACTCGAGCCAGGCAATGATCATGGCGCCAAAAATACCAATAATGCTGGCTGCAAGACTTACAATTGGAAGCATGAACGTTGCAGCAAGAATGCGGGGCACCAAAAGTTTTTTATAAGGGTTGGCGCCTAAAGCTCTCATGGCATCGATTTGTTCTGTGACGCGCATGCTGCCCAGTTCCGCTGCCATACCTGCGCCCACTCTGCCTCCCACGACGAGCGCAGTAAAAACAGGCCCCAGTTCTCTTAAAATCGATAAACTTGCCACATTGCCAATGTAAGGAACAGCGCCCATGGTGCGTAAAGTGAAGCCAAATTGAAATGCAAAAACAAAACCAACAAACAAGAGTGTTATGGAAGCAATGGGCATAGAACTGACGCCAATTTGCTCGCATTGATTGCGAATCTCTGTCCATTCAATTGGGCGACTACCTAAATTGCTAAAAAAATTTCCTGAAAAACGTGTTATCGAACCAAGATAAACAAAAAATTGACGTAGATTTCCGCCCGCTATTTCAATAGGGACAACAGTCTTATAGAGGGAGCTCTCTTTTTTTTGTATGACTTCATCTTCTTCCCCCTTCATTTTTTACTCCCTGCGTCAAATTGATCACGTATCGCCTGATAGGCTACGATTTCTATATCAAAAAACTGGGGTGGTGCGGCAAAAACGATATCATAAACACAGTTATTTTTTTTCAGCACAAAAATACTGAGTTTGCGAGGAACGCCATCAATTTTTGCTGTAACAACTGTTTCTAGGGCCTCTCGTTCTGACCAGGGCAAAACTGTTTGAGATTCAATAGATTGTTCTGTCATACCAATTAGCAATTGAGAGGTTAGCGCAATGAGTGGAGTATCTTTCGCCTCTTTGCACTGTGAATTAACCAGCACGGTTGAATCGCCGCGTTGGTTGATCCAAGCTAAATCCGCGCCTTTTAAATATAAACGGCGCCAATTGCTACCTGGCTCCCCAATGCGATACTGGGTATCTCTTTTTTTAAAATTGCGATTATGTAAAACCCCTGTAGGTGTGACGCAGGCACTTAATAACATGAGCCCAATCGCACTACACAGAAGATATGCAACTCGTTTTTTTTTCAAAATAAATCGAGATAGTTTCATATCTCTACTATAAACAACATTGCTCGCAAGCGCCAGAGACAGGCTTTTATAAAAAATAAGCATTTAATTTCGTGCAAATATGGGTGCTGGCAATAACCCTAAGATACTGCGAGGCGCAGCGAGGCGCTGCTTGGAAAGCTCGGCGACCTCAACAACATTTTCGGCGGCTTTAAATGAAAGATTGCGCTTGTGTCCTGCAGCATCGCCCCCAATCTGGTAGGACATTTCTTTGTCGCATTCTATGGTCACATCTTTTACCAGAAAATCATGCAGCTCTGGATGTCGGTATGTCCCTTTCCATAGGCCAGGATAAAGATGAGTGATCATAGGAGTAATACCCGAAGAGCAAATTCGTAATTGGATATGGCCTGGCTTTCTGTCGGCAAAGGGAAACATCTTAAAGTTGTATCCGAAATAAGGGATAGCGCCTATGGACGCAAGACAAGAAGGACCTTCGTAGAGAAGGGCGCCAGCTGGAATGAAATGTTCTTGATCTCTTCCTTGCGAGCAGATGATTTTATGGGCATTAGATTGAGAACGTACACGGATCCAGTTTGGCGTCTGCTTCAAATGACGAGGGATTGTGCGCGTTAAACCTACCCAGAGATAACCAAAAAGAGAATGTATTAATCGCTCTGTGGGTTTTCCTTTATGCTCTGCTTTTAAGGAAAAATAATCGTTTAAGATTTCGCCATCATAACCAATACCAGCAAAGGGCGCGAGTTCCCCATTTTCACATTCAACGAGATTCATCGGGCGGGAAGATATCTGACCACCTTTGATGACATGGTGAACATCAACCCATGCCGACTGCGCACCAACAATGGAAGCCATTGCATTACCTGTGCCAAGTTTCAAGATGCCAATGGCAGGAATTGAATTATTTAACTCGTTTCTAGATAAACGGCGAAGTGTATTAATTGCGTTGACTAATGTACCGTCACCGCCGCCGCTAAAAACCCGAGCGTATCCACGTCTTAAAATGGTGCGATAAAAATTTTCAGATTCTTTTAAAGAGCGCGAATAAAATAAATCGCCTGCTGGTATTAGATCGACAAGCCTGCTGACAACGCGATCAGTGACGCTTTTAGCGTTAGCGTTGAGGACGAAAGCACTTCTGCTTGTGTAGTAATCCGAAAAAAAACGATTCTTCGATAAACGCATGCATAATTCCAAAAATGAGGTTTGCAATCAGGACCGGCTAATAGAGCAAGAAGCGGGCCATTTATTTTTCAAAATTCTAACTGTTTAATAAAACAGACCTTTTTTTCAAGCAATGACACCTCGGAGGGTGAATTTTAAAGCTAGCTGTATCGGGATTTCTCCATTGATGCGCATTAATTTACACACAACCTTTCATAAAGAAACCATCATGCAAAAGCTGCACGGCATTCAAAACATCATTTTTCTGAATGGCAAAACTGACTTGTTGTGAGGAACTGGTAATGCCTTCAACAACGAGTTGAGAATTTTTTAGCATCTCTAAGGCCGCTATCAATAGATAAGGAGAAGCGAAAATTCCCTTTCCAATGAGTGAGACTGTTCCGAAATCTTTATCTGCCTGAACTTCGGGCCTATTTTCTAAAACAGATTCTATGCCATGAGCATCATCGAGTGCAACAAAACACCATGTCGATTGCAGATCTGAATTTCGCTCAAAGCCACCAAATAGTTGATTGGGCACAATTCCGGCACTGCTTAACTCTTTCAACAATATTGACAAATCTTGTATTTGGTTGACGCGTAGACGCAGGAGACAAGGCTGATGAGCGATGGCGATCAGAGGTTTGCTTTTTTGTGTATTGACATCTTTGATGATCGTTTCTTGACTTGCGTCGCCCGTTTTGCGAGCAAAAATGGTGATGCCGCGTTGTTTGGCAAACGAAACAGCGTCTTGATTCAAAACTTTTGCTCCCAAAGAGGCCAATGTTTCCATTTCTTCAAACGAAACAATATCAAGCAATTGAGCCTGACTGACGACTTTGGGATCAGCCGTGTAAACGCCTGCGACATCTGAATAAATCTCGCAAGCAACTGCGCCTAATGCTGCAGCCATAGCGATGGCCGTGGTATCTGAACCGCCTCGTCCTAAAGTAGTGATTTCTTTTTTGAAAGATACGCCTTGAAAACCAGCGACGATAACCACTTTATTTAAATCAAGTTCACTGCGTACACGGTGCGGTCGAACTTCAATAATTTTAGCCCCAGAGTGCACGTCATCAGTGATGATTCCAGACTGGCTTCCCGTCAAGCTAATGCTAGGAATTCCTTCTTCATGCAAAGCCATTGCCAGTAACGCCATGGAGGCGCGTTCTCCGCAACTAAGCAACATGTCCAATTCACGCCGAGAAGGATTTTGACTGATCTCTTTGGCTGTGGCGAGTAATTGGTCTGTTGTTTTTCCCATAGCCGAAACGACGACGCAGAGGCGATTGCCAGCATCACAGCTTTTTTTAATAAGCTGTGCGACTTTTTTAATTCGCTCTGGAGTGGAAACAGAAGAACCGCCATACTTTTGCACAATTACCGGGCGGCATAATTCGTCAGTAAGCACGATAGACCTCTTTAACCGCGATGTGATGGCTTTAGCTTGCCATTTTTAACCACAAAGTCTTCGGCGACTTCTGGTGCTAGTGGTTTGTGAAGATCAATTGGAATCTCGAGTTGGCAGGCTGCGGTCGCTGCTTGTCGTAAAACCCGAGCGGAATGTTGATCCTCGCTGATCATTTGTGCAATACGAAGGTAAGTTGCTTGGCATTTTTGTGACATACATACGTCTAGAGCCGCACATTTGACATCATCGTTATGATCATCCAGATAGGGCAAAACTAAATTTTCTAAATCAGGAACTTCGTGTTCTTGCAAGGCAACGATAAGCTCAATTTTACTTTGAGAGGATCGATAGTCTTCTGGAGAGCGGGCCCAAAGTGCTTGGCAAAGAATCGTGTTTAATTCTTCTTTTGAGCATAGACGAGAGAGGGCTTGTATTGCGTGGGTCACTTCATTGTTTTTGAGCAGAAATTCTTGAAGAACTTCTTTGGCCAAATCGCCACGCGTAGCCAATTGATCGACCAGCCAACGTTTTTCTTCTTCGTCCCAATGAGGAGATTGCACCACGGCAGTAAAACGGCTAAGTAGCCCTTTTAAGCTTTCTTTTGTTCCCCAGCCCAGCAGTTTATCCATCGCCATTTGACGATACTCTGGCTTTGCGTATTGCTCTTTGACGTGAGTCACTTGCTTGGCAATGGCCTTCTCGGAAGGTTTATCTTTTCCAAACAACCCCAAAAAACCCATATATTTTTACCGCCTTCCATTTAATCTAAAATTCAAAAGCAGGGGCAGCATACAATACTTCTTAAAAAAGGCTAGTCAAGTTACGATCAGGCAGATTAGGCGCTTAACAGGTTGTTTTTATGGCGAAATTATAGGATGCTTCCACTCATGACCAAACGAACGGTGAAAGCCCAAGCTCTTATTCTGGAATTTTTATTAAAAGAATTCCAGCTTGGATCTGCCACAAAAGGGCGAAAGCTTATTAAGCATGGTTCAGTACATATAAATGGTCGACCTGTCCTGCGTGCGGATGAGACACTTGTTATTGGTGATACTGTTCAAATTATCAAGAAAAGTGTTCGAGAAAAAAGCAAGGCTCCATTTTTAATTTTGTATGATGATGCTGCAATTTTAGTTGCGGTAAAGCCTGCAGGTATTTTGTCGGAAGATCGAGAACAAGGAAGAATAAAATCATTTTATAAATTGGTGAATGATTTTGTGCGTGAAACTTCGCAAAATCAAGAACGCGTATTTTTAGTGCATCGTTTAGATCTGGAAGTTTCTGGCATTATGATTTTTGCTAAGTCGATTGAAATCAAAGAAATTTTGGAAGCTGGTTGGCGTGAAAATGATAAAATATATGACGCAATTGTCGAGGGGAATTTGTCGCCAAAAGAAGGTCGTATTGAAAGTTGGTTGACCGAAAACAGTGCTTTGAAAGTTTATGCGACGACTCCTGGGCCCAATGCAAAACAGGCTATTTCACACTACCGTGTTCTGAAAACGCTGGGACATTTTAGCCTCGTAGAAGTTCGCTTAGAAACTGGCCGGAAAAATCAAATCCGTGTACACCTTGCTGATTTGGGTTGTCCGATTGTGGGTGATCGAAAATATGGCGCCAAGACAGATTCTTTCGGCCGTATTGCTTTGCATGCACGATTGCTTGCTTTCAATCATCCTCTCACCAATAAACGAATGAGTCTTGAGTCAGAAATACCTGAGCAAATGGCTAAATTATTGAAAACGAAATTGGAGAAATAAAACACGCTTGAGGTTTTGTTTTTTAAGTATGCGGATTTTAATTTATTTTATCAGATTCTTATTGCTTAGTTGCTTTTTGACTTTGCCATCTTTTGCACAAGTCTTAAATAAAACGGCCATTGCTCTTTGTGAGGATGGCTATGAACAATGTGCAAGCAACGGCACGGTGGCGTTTCCTAATTGCACCCAAACATTTAATAGCTGTCTGGATCAAAATGCCTATATGCCCCCTAAAAAACCTCTAGATTGTTTTAGATCTAAGGCGGCCTGGGAGGCTGCTGATTACCAACTGTATGCGTCAATTGGAATATTTATGGGTACATTTCTTGGTATTCCAGCTGGAGCAAAAGCGCTGTCTAAATTAATTAATTTTGCCAGTGCCAAAAAAAACGGTCAAATGAGATGTGGCTGTTTTGGACATCTTTTGCTGTTTTTTACCGATGGAGATGAAGACGGTGTTGTAAAGCCAAATGAATTATTACAGCCAGCCTTAGCTTTTTTAGGTGGTTTTTCTTTTACAACTTTTTTGTCAGCAAAAGTTGATGCGATTAAAGCACAAGCTGAATGCGATTATGCGAAAGAACAAAAACCTGCTGGCTAACATTTCAAGCGAGCGTTTACTTTTAAGGACAAATCGTTTATGGCTTCCCCTGCAAATGGGGAATCGTCCAATTGGCAGGACAGCGGATTCTGATTCCGTCAATCTAGGTTCGAGTCCTAGTTCCCCAACCAGCTTGACTTATTCTGGCTTATGGGTGTACCATAAGCGTCTTATTTGTAGAATTCCAATGGGTTAGAAGAGGTTTGCATGCAGCTTTATCGTAAGATTATTCCAAAGATTGCACGTGATACCATCCGTATTTTAAGCACCCAAAAATTGATAGAAATTGAAGATGGCAAACAGGATGAAGCTGAATTAGATTTGGCAGCTGTCATGGTTGAATATCTGAATGCTGAAGATCGAATCAATAAAGAAGCACGCGACTTTCTAGCGAGACGTGGTCTTTCCAGTGAACGATTCATGCAAGCCAAGAAAAGCGTTGCCCAAATGCATGGCTTAAAAGTAGGCGATGAAGGCCTTGATCATATTTTAGATCAAATATGCGAAGCTTTATTTGCCTCTAAAAACATCGCTGAAATTTTTGCAGACGATCCAGAGTTACGCAAAAATATTCGCGAAACCATGGATAGGTATTTGTCGATCTCTGAAGACTTAGATACTGAAGCACGTAGAAGGCTCAAGAATTTACGTGAAGGCTCTCCAGAATGGGATATTGAATATCCCCGCATGATAGCCCAGTTGAAAAGACAAAAAGGTCTGTAAAACCATAAGCACAAAATTTGACCGCAGTTACCGATCCAGATCTGCGAGCACAAAGTCGATGCTGCCCAAGGTTGCCATTAAATCTGAAACTGTGCCGTGACGAGCAAGTAAGGGTAGCATTTGCAAATGGGGAAAAGAAGGCGTGCGGATACGTGTGCGGTGCGCATGGGTACTGCCGTCGCTAATCAAATAATATCCATTGCTCCCTTTTGTGGCTTCAATACCAAAGAATGATTCATTGACAGGCATCACAGGTCCCCAAGTGGTATTTAAGAAGTGATTAATGAGCGTTTCGATGTGCACTAATGTGTCTTCTTTGCGTGGCGGGGTAGTAAGCGGATGGTCTGATTTGTAGTGACCCGCTGGCATGTTTTTTAAACACTGCTCAATAATTCGCAAACTTTGTCGCATTTCTTCAATGCGGACTAATCCGCGATCGTAGCAATCACCGTTGTGGGCGATAGGAACTTCAAAATCAAAATTTTGATACCCGCTATAAGGACGTTTTTTGCGAAAGTCCCAGTCTAAACCAGTGGCGCGAAGGCCCGCGCCAGTCACACCCCATTCGACAGCTTCCGCTTGGCTGTATGCGCCAACGCCGACGGTCCGCCCTTTGAAAATACTGTTTCCCATAACGAGCGTGTCATATTCTTTTAGGCGTTTAGGAAAATAGTTTAAGAATTCTTGAATAGGTTTTTGCCAGTCCAAAGGCAGATCTTGTGCGACACCACCTATTCTAAACCAGCTCGGATGCATGCGTCCGCCGGTGATTCCTTCGATGATTTTTAAAATATATTCACGATCGGTAAACATATAAAGCACAGGAGACATGGCTCCGATATCTTGTGCAAAGGTTCCGTACCAAACTAAGTGACTTGATATGCGGAAAAATTCGCAAAGCATGACGCGAATAACTTGCGCGCGTTCAGGAACGGTGATGCCAGCTAATTGCTCTAAGGCGAGCACATAAGGCAGATTGTTCATGACGCCGCCGAGATAATCGACGCGATCAGTATAGGGAATATAGCTGTGCCAAGTTTGACGCTCCCCCATTTTTTCAGCGCCACGATGATGAAAACCAATATCTGGAACTGCGTCTATAATTTCTTCACCATCAAGTTGCAAAATAATACGCAGCACACCATGGGTTCCAGGATGCTGGGGCCCTAAATTCAAAAACATAAACTCAGAGTTTTCGTCATGGGTTTTGAGTCCCCAATCTTCAGGACGAAATTGCAAATCATGTTGTTCTTTTGCTTCTTTCTCTTCGGGAAGTTGATAGGGACCCATTTCAGTGGCGCGAGCAGGATGCTCTTTGCGCAAAGGGTGTCCTTCCCAAGAACGGGGCATCAAAATTCGGCGCAAATGAGGATGCCCTGTAAAACGAATGCCGAACATATCCCAAACTTCTCTCTCATACCAATTGGCATTAGCGAATACGGATGTTGCGGAATCAAGAGATGGGTTTTCTTCCTCGAGGGGGACTTTGATGCGAATATCTTGATTGCGATCAAAAGAAAGCAAATGGTAAACAACTGTGAAGCGACTAGCGGGTTGGTTGGCACGATGTTTTCGACCATGTTCATCGATCGCTGTTAAGTCATAAAGCATTTTATATGGCGAAATAATTTCAGATTTTAAAAAGCGCAAAACATCAACGATGCGATTTCTATGAATCCAAATTGTTGAGATGGAATCAGCAGTGGCTTGTTCGCTGAGAACTGCGTCGCCAAATCTTTGTTGTAAATCAACGATAACGGCTCGTTCTAAAGACATAAGCACACTCTCCTAAAATCTATTACATTCGATTTGGTTCTGCCAAAAAAGTGCTCTTCATTCTTAAAGGGCTTTTCAGGTCACGTACCGAGGGTTTGTTTGGTTTGATAACATCTTGAGATCCGCCAACCCATGAAACAGGACGACGCTCTCTTCCAACAGATTCTTGTAAAAGCAGTAGGCCTTCTAGAAAGGCTTCTGGACGGGGAGGGCATCCGGAGATGTACATGTCGACGGGTAATATTTTATCGACACCTTGTACGACGCTATAGATATCATACATGCCACCAGAGTTGGCACACGAACCCATGGAAATCACCCAGCGCGGTTCCATCATTTGTTCGTAAAGCCGTTTGACGATGGGGGCCATTTTTACAAATACGGTGCCGGCGATGATCATGACGTCCGCTTCTCTAGGTGTACCTCTAATGACTTCAGCTCCAAAACGCGCCAAATCAAAACGGCTGGTGATGCTCGTCGCCATCTCGACATAGCAGCAACTGAGACCGAAATTAAAAGGCCACATGGAATTTTTCCGGCCCCAAGCGATTAAATCCTGTAATTTTGAAAAAGCAAAACTTTCTGATATCGAATTTTGAAAAGAGCCGCTCATTAATTCGGCTGGGGTTTTAATTAAATTTTCTAGTTGTTTTGTCATGAAAGCACGCCTTCAATTTTTGGTAATGGCTCTCGAACTGGTCTGCGTAAAATAGGGCCAATCTTAAATGCACCGATGCGAAACAAATAAAATAAGGTGACAAATAAAATGAAAATAAAAATAGAGACTTGAATAAAACCGATTAAGCCAAGTTCCCGAACAGAAATGGACCAGGCATATAAAAAGACCGATTCCAAATCAAAAACCACAAAAAACATAGCGACTAAATAAAAATGTGCAGCGAATTTAACGCGAGCATTTCCTGTTGAAAGAATGCCGGACTCATAAGGAGACCCCGTAGCGGCTTCTGAGTGTCTAGGCCCTAAAAAATAAGAACCTAACATGACGGCAATTACGACGGCAACCAAAAATAAATAAATGGCTAACGAGATAAAATCAGTGTCTACGTTTAGCATTCAATTTCCTTTTCGTGACTGCTTTTAAGTTTTTAATCGACTCTAGTCTAGCAGAAATAATCAGACTAACGCTAACCATTTTCAAAATGAAAACACAAGAGTTTAACCTGAAATCTCCTATGAAAAGATCCGGGCTGGAAATAATAAATCGAACTATTGCTGTCACTTTCTCAACTCATGGGAAACCTGATTGCTTGAGGAGCATGGCTATGATTTTCCGAGTAGGATTTGTGTTTTCACTTTCTATGATTTTGAGTTTGATGTCTGTTGCAGGTAAGCCAATGCGCATTCAGCCAAACCATGTCTTTGTTCCAAATGGTTTTGATTCAAACGATCGAACAGAAGTTCTACTATCAGGATGGTTACCAAGCCCATGTTATTTAAAACCGCAGGCAAAGGTCTCCGTGAAGGGGGAAAAAATTGAGATTTCTTTAAAATCTACTTTAAAGAAGAATGATGCATGCGTCACTATGGCATATCCATTTATTGTTTCTGCTGAATTGGGCCAGCTTGAAGAAGGCCAATATGAGATTGTTGTGAATGGAAAAGCATCAATGCCTATTCAAATCAATCCAGCGAGTTCGGGCTCAGTCGATGATTTTATTTATGCTCATGTCGATGAAGTTCTTGTTGATTCCCAGAGAAAAACAGTTACTTTACTTGGAAGCAACCCGTCTGATTGCGTTGAACTGGATAGCATCAAATTTACTTCTAACAATCAAGATACCATTGCGGTTTTGCCCATCATGAAGCAAGTGCGAATGAGCTGTGAGAAAAAACTCGTCCCTTTCATGTATACAGTAAATGTGCCTAGTCTCGTCCCAGAAGCACAAAATGAAGTGCTTTTACATGTTAGAAGTTTAGATGGTTCTTCCATCAACAAGCTTTTCAAACGCAATTAAAGCCTGTTCTAACTTAAAAAATAGATTCGTTATCGCTCTCCAATTTTTATCAAAGAGGAGAGCGGTTTTGTTTTTATAACTGGCTAAAAAATTTCCCAACTAAACTCACAAACAATAACAGCAATACACTCATTAATGCTTGTCGTACAAAGATGTCGCCTTTTTTCATAGCCATTTGACTGCCCATCCAATTGCCTGCCATGTTCGCGAGTGCCATGGGAATGGCCAGGGAAAACAATATTTTTTGACTGAATCCAAAAACGGCAATGGCAGAAATGTTAGAGATGAGATTAAATACTTTGGCATGAGCTGTCGCTCGCACTAAATCAAAATGCAAAAGAGAAAAAAATGCTAAAGCTAAGAAAGTGCCGGTTCCTGGTCCAAAAAAACCATCATAAAAACCAATGACAAAACAAACTAAACTGGTTTTGATGCGCATTGGATGAGAAAATTGTGCAGATGCGAAAGCGTGGTTTTTTTTCTTTTTCCATAATAGGCTCAAGCCTGCTAACGGAAGTAGGAAGACAAGAATTTTCCCTACGAGCAATTCATTAATAGATAAAATGACTCGGGAACCTAAAAGTCCACCAACGACGGTGAAACCAGCTCCCCAAGTAATCAATGGCCATTGGATTAAGTTTCTACGTGCAAAATTAAGTACAGCGACAGAAGTGCCAAGTCCGCCACATAATTTATTGGTACCAAGCGCTATTTGTGGGGGCACTCCAGCAAGCAGCAATGCAGGCATAGTCAATAATCCACCGCCGCCAGCCACGCTATCAATAAACCCGGCAATAAAAGAGACGACGATCAAACAAGCGACTGTTAAATCTGAAAATTCCATAGTGGAAAAGTTTTTACTCTAGAGAAATCGCTAACTCAAGACATCATAGATTTGTAGCGCAGATCATTAAATCCCGTCGAGTTTCCCATGCTGTTGGAAATGAACCATAAGTCTGTCTCGCCACTTCAGCTGCAGAAAATGTGGGATGATGTTCTAGCAGTGCCCACATGTCGGCGCGATAGCTGGGCCCAATCATTACTCTAAAATAATAGCCGCGGTGACGTTTGGCGAGATTTTCTGGACTTAAAATATCCTGCGGGCGATGTCGTAAAAGTTTTCCGGGCACGCGTAAAACAGTACCTGCAAATCTTGGATCCTCACCGTGTCTTTCCATCTGAAATGAAGTTCCTTCGCCCATCAAGTCTATTTTTGGTTTTGTGTAGATATTTTGAAGTTTCTTGAATCGCGTGTCCTGTTTTTTCTGCGTTGCCATTGCAGCCCAAAAAGCTTTGATCCGCTTATTTTTAATTAGTTTGACCAATTTAGTTAGACGATCTGCGTTGACGCGTTGAAAATGAATGGAAAACCAATCCACAAGCAACGATAATACTCTGTAATCTTCATTTGTGACGCCTTCAATCGAGGCTGCAATGAGTGTATCTTCAATATTGGGCTCTGTTGGAGAGGACGCAGCTGAAAAACAAAATCCAATAGCAACCAATTGAGAAGTTAAAACGTCTCCCGTTGCAAACTCTGCTGGGACCAATGAACGCTTAAATGCCATAACCTAATTTCCTTGCCAATTTGGCGAACTGTTTTTTTACATGTTCAGGCCAATCAGGGTTTGTATCTTGATAGATTACCCATTCTAAAGCCTCTTCTAGTTCATCTTGCAAAGGTTTTAGAGCAATGCAATCTTGCAAATCTTGTCCGCGGTCGCAAAAGGCAAAAAGCTTTGTTTTGAGGAGATCTCCTCGACCCAAAGTCCGTAAAGTAAGTCCTTTGCCTTGATAGAGATCTTTAAGGTTAAATTTCCAATGCGGCGGAAGAACATTTTTTAATGAGATGGGGCCGTTGTTTAGCCAATCCTCTTTTAATTCAAAACCTTGTTTGTTTGCCAAATGGGCAAACTCTAAAGCAGACTGTTCAATGTCTTTGGGAATGACTGGATCTAAAATGTCGCAGTCTCGCGTATCACGTGTAATTACGCCAAGAAGACCAAGCGCTGCTCCTCCAATAACAACGGCTTCAAAGTGAAGACCTCGATTTATTAAGAATTGGTCAAAAGCCAATAGAAGCTCTTTAGGTTTCATTTGCTGCCGCATGGTATAACTATAAGCTATACCTGATTGATGGTCAAGTTCTTCCCTATTTTTTGCGGTAATTGTCCGAAATTACGATGAAATTTAAGCCCATTCTGAAAATTGGTTGGCGAACCTAGGCAATGGCGAGAGTCAATATCGCTATATCAGTTTAAGCTTTCGTCTTTCTCAACAGCCTCGACAGCTTCCAGCCATTTTTCATATGTGATGGTTTCTATGAATTTTATCAAGTCCTTGGAAGATCGTAGATCTGCTTCGAAGTTAAAAAATATTAAAGCCGCTTCATATCCTTCTTCAACAGTCAGCGTCTCCGGCACGATATCGGAACCTTTTATCTTTTTGATTGCATCTTCCCAGTCGTCCCAAATGGCGGGGTCTGCGGTGCTATCTTCACTTTTGAATAAAGCCATGTCTCCAGCTAAACCACCAACATCATCTAATAACGTTCTAAAATAATGACTGTCTATCAAAGATTGCATGGCTTCATAGAAATGTCTTATGTTATTCATGGTCATAAGGGTTACCCTAATTTTTATTTTTTAATTTTAACTCGTTTACTAGATCCCGCGGTGTCTCATTAATACCAGCATTATCTACTCTATTTCCTCTAATTTTAACCCAAACCTGATTGCCAGCTGGCAAATTCTTTTGGTACCAATCATTTCCTCGCGCATCAGTCCCAATATAATTCCTTATATCTTGCGCTGTCTCTAAAAGAATCTTTCTATTCTCAGGCGTATCTTCCACATGTCCATGACGATCTGCAAATATATGCTTTATCTGCCCATCTTTTTCAGGAAATGTGATTTCTGGTTTGGCCCCAAACCAGCCAGCGACATTATCCCAAGCGTTATTTAGCCAACTGTCTTCTTCTTGTGCTTTTTTAACAATTTTTGTAACGAGTCTGGGAATTTCTTTTTTCACCCATGGCGCATATTTTTTATAAAGAGTCCCAGCAGCAGTCAAAATAACGCGTGCCGCTGCTCCCCAGCCGGCTTTTAAAACTGCACGATTGCCGTACTCTGCTTTCCACAATGTACGGATATACTGATCTGCTTCATCGAGTCGATTGCCAACCGAAATAGCGCTTTTGGCTGACCACTTTCCCTTAAAATATAATTCTAAGCTCAACATTTTATCGAGGGCCCATTTAATTTGATCATTGGGAATATGTTCTTTTAAAATCTTCCAATCATTTTGCATGGCCAGCAATTCACTCTGCAAACTTTCTTTGATTTCTGCTTTGTCGAGATTTTGCGATTTTTCTTGTCTTGCGACAATTCGGTCTAATCTTTTTTGGGTCATCGCTTTGAGCTGTGCTACCACCAGTCGCTCTTCAGGATCTTTTATTTTTTCCAAAACGGTGTCGCATTTTTCAACTTGTTCTTTTAAATTCACTTCCTGCTCAGCCAGCATTTCTTGATAGGCTGCAGTGTGAGCTTTCGCTTTATTTCCTGACTTTTCTGCTTTCGCTTTTTCGTCAGCAGCTTCTTTTTGCTGCTCTCTAGCCTTAGCTGCACTGGCACGAATTTTCGAGCGTTCGTCTAAGCTTAATTCGATTTGACGAAAAATACGTGCAGCATCTCCGGCGGCACGTGAGATTTGTTGAAGTCGATAAGAAGCGACATCAGCCACCGCATCGAAATTAAATTTAGGGATATAGATGTGAATCGGCTTGATTTCAAAGTCAGCTTTGGTTTCAAAAATTTCACTGACATTGCGTTTTATGTTCTCTGCGCCTTCTGGAGTATTGACATCGCCTGCACCCACGGCGCTATGCACTGTGCGTTTGCGATTTAGAATGCCAAATTCTGCCGTGTAAGCGCCCGAAACAGATTCCGTAGAGCCTGGCTCATAACCAGCACCCAAAGTTCCGCCTTGGTCCAAGTCTTCCAAATCTTGACCAATTAATTTGGCAGCAGCCAATTGCAGTTTGCCTTTGTCTGTAAATGTTCCATTTTCATCACGCTCAGCATTGGCAATGAGAGATCCCGTCATCTTTAACATGTTTTTAACAGTAATTTTTGCGCGCTCAGTGCCGATAATAAAAGCGAGTTGATCCACCCATTTCCTATCGCGTACTGTACAACCGGAAACATCATTGACACTTAAACCGGAAACATGGTTGACAGTCGAATTGGTTTGATGGGGCTTGGCAATTTAACAATACTCCACTTTTTTTCCTGCAAAATTGCTATCGGT
>JAHFEG010000039.1 GCA_023248595.1 Myxococcales bacterium
ACCGTTCGTGGCCACTTGCTGCAGCACTTCCAGACGTTCCGTCGCCATGTTGAACCTGTAGAGTGTCGAATTGATGTTGTGCGTTTGGTCATTGCTGGTATTGGCAACAATCAGGTAGTGCGCGCTGTCGCTAGTAGAAAAGTGCTCCCAGTCCACAGCACCGTTCGTGGCCACTTGCTGCAGCACTTCCAGACGTTCCGTCGCCATGTTGAACCTGTAGAGTGTCGAATTGATGTTTTTTGTTTGGTCATTGCTGGTATTGCCAACAATCAGGTAGTGTGCGCTGTCGCTAGTAGAAAAGTGCTCCCAGGCATAAGCACCGTTCGTGGCCACTTGCATCTTGACCGACATAGCAGTTGTCAATGGACAAATATCGCGTTCCTGAGATTTGCTTGTTTCGCTCAAGCTGGAGAGAGTGGCTTGGAGACTAGAGATGAGGCTGTCTTGCTTTACAATGAGGCTTCCCATCGCAGATATCGTTCCCATGAGGTCGTCTGTTCCATGGACGCCTCCAACTTGCAAGCGGCCATTCATCGGTGGACAGATGAGAAGCGCGTCCTTGTCGTTGGCTGAATTTCCGATGAAAGCTTCATTCGGCAGCCCAACAGGACAATCCGCAGCATGCGATGGAGCTATGGTCAAATACAGCGAGGCAAAGAGAACAGCAGCTTTAAATGTGATCCGTTTTGAACTCATTAATAATTTATTAAACATAAAATATCCTTATTTGCGTCACAATACATGATGAGAAACAACAAACAATGCCTTTGTTGGTGCATATCTATTATTTCGTGCCTCTCAACTCAGCTGTCCACTTTTACTAGACCACAACAAGTCAGTAAAGCGTTGCAACTCTTTGTCGATGATGTCCATCATTTTTGCACCGGCAATATTCGCTGGTTCGTTCATGACAATATATTCGATGAGACCAGCATCTAAAAGAGGACGATTGTCTTTACCGTTTAAGAGTGGAAATTGCGCACGCCATTGATTTTGATAAAAGTTGTATAGCTGCTCAGCGTAAGCAAGTTTGGGCTTGTCGTCACTGCAGGGTTTTCCATTGGCAAAGCGATATTTCATGCGCAGCAAATAAGTTTCACCTGGGTCCACTTTTCGCTCTGGCTTTGGTGTGGGCTCGGGTTTCATTTGTGCTTTTAATTCTTGGAATGTTTCTTTCCAATTACTAAACGGTGAGACTGGATAGGAAGAAGGTTGCTCTTGTTTGTCATGACAGCGCAGGCTGGCATCTAGACTATCAACGCTTAAACTAGATTCTGGAACGAGTCCAGAATGACAATTCTTAAACACATATTTTTTAAAGCGTTTCTCAAAAAGCCCCACACACTGAATCAACCCAGCTTCTTCCAGTGCTTTCACGGCACGACGCAGGGTGCTGTCACAAATTCCCAACAGCTTACTCAGCTCTTTGGGCTTCACCACAAATTCGCCAACAGCACCTTTGGGCAACAAAGAAAGCTCTGCCCAGACAAGCCTGGCACGCGGTGATAATTTTGTGTTGCGAATAATTTCAACAGGCAAACAAACTGTATTTGTCATAAACACTCCAAAGCTTTTCAGAAAAAGCTTTGACAAGTAGAACCGGAGTGTTAATTTTCGCCCCGGTTCTTAAGTGGATCTGCCGCGCCGAAACTTTTGTCGGAATTAGGCGCGGTACTTTTATTGACCGCACACCATGTGCGATCAATTCGAGTATTTAGAATCTAAATTAGAAGTGAATTTAATTGCAAATTATTTTTGAATAATTTTGAGTTTGGCGTTCGGGATACGTTGTGCGATTTCTTCGGAGAACTCAACCGCGCAAACTTTCTTGACTTAAGCAAACGGATCAAACCGCTTGGCAACTGGCCATCTGCGGCCATCACCAAAAACACGTTCGGAAACCATCAAAATAATGGCTGCCTGCTTTCGTTTATAATCATTGGCATTCACAGAGCGAATAATGCGTTTGATGACATCTAAGGACAATGATGTGTTTTGGGCAATTTCAGAGACTTCTTGGTCACCATCTATGTACTGGTACAGTACCTGATCAAGCAAATCATAGGGCGGCAAAGTGTCTTGATCGCACTGGTTTGCTTTTAATTCTGCACTCGGAATCTTGGTAATACTGTTTTCGGGAATACAAACACCCGATTGGTTTAAAAACCGCGCGATATTCCATACATCTGTTTTATAGACATCCCCAAGAGGTGCTAAGGCGCCAGACATATCGCCATACAACGTGGCATAGCCCATCGCTAGTTCACTTTTATTGCCAGTCGACAGCACTAAATTATGGCTCCCATTTGAAAGTGCCATTAACATCAAACTACGCATGCGTGCTTGCAGATTTTGATCTGCAATATCTAAATCAAAAGGCACGCAATCACGCATAGAAGATGTCAACGTCGCCCGAGAAGCTTCGACAGCCGTTTCGATCGGGATATCGAGCAGGCGAATCCCTAAATTGTGAGCTAAATCTTGCGCATCCACTAAAGAGTGCTCAGATGAATACTGACTAGGCATGCGCACACCTGTTACGCGATTTGCACCCAAAGCCCGAACAGCCAAAGCAGCAACCACTGCTGAATCAATACCGCCAGACAACCCTAACAAAATGCCCGGAGCCCGACATTTTTCGACATAATCTTTGATGCCCAAAATAATTGCAGAGCTCATCAAGCTTATTTTCTGAGGTAACGGTGTCGAAATTTCGGGGGAAAGCACTGCGACACTGGTCTTTGAGTTCACTTCTGCTAAAAGCAACCCTTCTTCAAATAAGTTTAGGCGTGCCAGTATGTGGCCTTGGGCATCGATTAACATTGAGTGGCCATCAAAAACTAATTGATCATTGGCACCGACCTGTCCCACCATCATCAAAGGGCGCTGATGGTATTTGGCCACATCTGAAAATAATTTTTCGCGCACCTCAGGTTTATTCACAAAAAATGGCGACGCCGACATATTAATAATTACCTCAGCGCCTTGCTCTACTAAGTCGACAACAGGATCCACATCATATTTACGCTGCAGACCAGATAAATGATCGTTCCAAGCATCTTCACAAATACAAAAACCAAAAGTAATGCCATTGAAGTTCAATAAATTGCTGCCGTCAGATTTTTTCCCCGGCTCAAAATAACGACGTTCATCAAACACATCATAATTAGGAAGCAGTTGCTTTCTTGCAACAATCTCAACTTTACCTTCGTGACAAAGAACTGCTGCATTCCAAAGTGCTTGCCCTGCTTGTTTTTGACATCGAACTGGCGCCCCCAAAATGATAGGCAGCGGCGAAATTCGAGAAAGTTCATCCAAAGCAAGCTTGATTTGCTGGTGCAATTCTTCACGAAACAACAGATCTTTGGGAGGATATCCGCAAATTGCCAGTTCCGGAAAAATAATGAGCTCTGCACCTTGAGAAAACGCCAGCGAGGCAAACTCCTTCATTTTGTTGGCATTCTGGAAGATAGCGCCGACCACTGGATTAAACTGGCATAAAGCAACATGCATAAGCTGTTTTTCCTCTCAATAACGATTAACAAGCAACGCACATAACACCAGAAATTTCTCATGCAAACCCATCAAGCGCAGGTTATTGTGATTGGAGCAGCAGTTTATGAAATTTAAGTAAAATTCTGTTTTGACACGCGAGGATTTTAATGTATATATTTCCACCTTAAATGGTTTTATTCACATTTTATGCATACCTGTCAACATGAACAAAAATAGCCGTCAACAAAAATTAGTGCAAATTATCCAAAGCAAGCACATCAATAATCAACATGATTTACTTGAAGAACTCATCAAAGCTGATGTGCGTTCTAACCAAGCAACCATTTCGAGAGATTTAAATGAACTTGGTGTTTTTAAGGTTAAAGGCATTTACTGCCTTCCAAAAATTGAATCAGAAAAATCCGCAATCAATGATCAGTTCTCCATTGAAACAGCCGGCGAAAATCTCATCATCATCAAATCTTCTCCAGGAAAAGCCTCGGCCATCGGGTTCATTGTAGACAATTTAAAACTTCCTGAAGTGATTGGCACTTTAGCTGGTGACGACACTGTTTTTATCGCCATCAAAAATAAGAAAAATCAAAGCAAGGCACTGCAATCTATCATCAAACATTTCGCAAATAATTTAAAGGTTTTACCATGACAAATAAAAAGCCAAGCATTGTTGGCGCCATCTTTTTAGTTTCCGGAACCAGCGTAGGAGCAGGCATGCTTGCTCAACCGGTAGCAGCCAGCCTGATTGGATTTATTCCCTCCACGTTGATGATGTTTGTTGCTTGGGCGTTCATGACATCCACTGCTTTGATTTTGTTAGAAGTTAGTTTGTGGATGAAACAAGACTCCCATATTATTTCTATGGCCTCACAAATCTTAGGCCCGGCAGGAAAATGGGTTGCTTGGATTATATATCTTTTCATTGCCTATCTTTCTCTTGCAGCATACGTCTCTGGAGGCGGTGATATTTTCAAAGTTGCTATCCTTAATTTCACGTCTGTCTCGATACCTGATTGGCTCATCTGTAGCTTATTTGTTTTTGTCTTTGGCGTCGTGATCGAATTGGGAACAAAAACTGTCGGCAAACTAAACACAATTCTATTTTGCGGCCTGGTTGTCTCTTATGTTTTTATTATTAGCTTGGGAGCACCTGGAATTAAGGTTGATAATCTCCTGCAAGCCAATTTTGATCATGCCTACTTTATCTTGCCTCTCTTCTTAACAAGCTTTAGTTTTCAAATGATTGTTCCTTCTTTGGCCACTTATCTCAATCGCGATCGTTCACGTTTACGGTTGGCTATTTTAATTGGTACCTCACTTTCTTTTCTCATTTATTTGCTTTGGAATATTGTTGTTCTGGGACATTTATCGATAGGCACCGGCAGTGATTTGGCAGCTGCGTATGCCAAAGGAAGTCCCCCCATCAGCGTTCTTGGTGGTAGCAGCGAACAAGCCTGGTTTGGAACCGCTATTCAGATATTTGCTTTTTTTGCTCTCGTCACTTCTTTCATTGGTCTGGCTTGGGGACTTTTTGATTTTCTGGCAGACGGACTCGCCATCAAAAAAGCAGGGAAAAACAGAATTGGACTTTGGTTACTTGTCATGTTCCCCCCTTTATTGCTAGCGTTAAGCTACCCTCGCGGATTCATAGGTGCACTCGAGACCACTGGAGGCTTTGGCGACACTATTTTAAACGGAATTTTGCCTGTTCTCATGTTTTGGATCGGATGTTACAAATACAAAAAATTATCTAAAAGTTACTTTTTAAGCAGTAAAGCCTATTTATGTTTGCTGATTATTTTTGCATTTATAGTCATCGCCCTAGAAGCGATTCATCAATTTCATTTATTTTAAAAAAAACCCAAACACCTATCAAGATGCTTGGGCGTATTAAAAAAGCAGAATAATTATTTCTTAAGCTTTTTTGACTGCCTTTGCTTTTTTAGCTTTTGGCTTTTTTACAGCTTTTGGCTTCGCTTTTTTAGCAACTACTTTCTTTTTCTTTGCGACTTTCTTTACTGCCTTTTTAACGGTTTTTTTCTTTGCCACTTTTGGCTTTGCTTTCTTGGCGCCTTTCTTTCTAGCAGCAGAAACGGCAGTGCCAACGGCGCGTTTTTTGGCTCCTACTTTTTTCTTAGCTTTTTTCTTCACGACTGTCTTTTTTACGGCTACTTTCTTGTGCTTTATCATGTGAACCCCCTCACTCTGGGCTTTGCCGCCTTCTTAATTGAAGAACGACTTGAAAAAGCTCATCTGCATTAGATACTCCTACCAAATACAAACAAGCTAAAAGATAACTCCTTTAAAGCTGCGCTATTCAATCAACACACAACACAACCCTAACATAGGAATTATAATTTATTTTCAAATCAAATTCAAAAATTTTACCTTAATTACAGCCATTAAACTAGAGTTTGAAAGGTTTTTAAACAAAAAATATTATCTGTCACGATGTCTTAAAGCTATTCACATTGATGCTTTCTTTACTTCTAATTTTTTAACAATATCCATGTCTGATTCATCCATATCAGTACCATAAGCAACCACATAAGTTCCTTTAATACCAGACACACTATCCCGCAGTGCAAAAAGCACAGACTCATCATCCAAATCTGTTTCTCCTTCAAAGCGAACAATTTCATCCACAACCAATAAGGCTGGATCGAAAAAATGGCGATGTCTAATAGCATAAAGCAAATTATTTTTTGCTTGAAAATCGTCTGTGTATCCCTTTTTGTTTAGCTTTTCGATGGCCCCAGATAAAGTTTCGGGTTCTTGCATCCTGCACACCTTTGTAAAATCAAAAAAACCATGACAAACAAACCATTACTTTAGAGTATGCTAACAAGAAATTCTCTTTTCATGGAGTCCCGTTATGCACTTTTCACATTCACTTCGCTTACACGGTTTATTCATTGCCGCCATGTTGATGCTACTTTCTGGATGCGGCGTTAACAATATCCCAAGTTATAACGAAGCAGCAAAAGCATCTTTTTCCCAAGTTTTAAATCAATACAAACGTCGATCAGATTTAATCCCAAATCTAGTAAACGTCGTTAAAGGCTATGCAGCACACGAAAAAGAAACTTTAGAAGCAGTAATCAAAGCACGAAGCCAAGTGGCCAACATGCAAATCCCGCCCGATCTGATGAATAATTCAGCTGCACTGCAACAGTTTGAAAAAAATCAGCAACAAATGAGCAGCGCGCTGTCACGTTTAATGGTGGTTGTCGAACAATATCCTAATTTAAAAGCGAACGACAATTTCCTCGCCCTTCAGTCTCAGCTAGAAGGCACTGAAAATCGCATTGCCATTGCTAGACGTGATTACATTACAGCTGTGCAAGATTATAACACAGAGTTGCGCACTTTCCCTGGACGCATTTGGGCCTTTATTCTGTATCGAGATGCTAAGCCCATAGCCAATTTCAGCGCCCCGGAGTCGGTAGAGCAAGTACCAGCAGTTCAATTCTAGGTGCATACATGACTTGGTTAAAATACCTGCTGCTTTTTTTTGCAACCACTTGTGTTGCCCAAATACCATTAACTGGTCGCGTGATCGACCAAGCCAATATTTTGTCTGCATCTGAAAAGGCAGAGTTAGAAACTTTATTAGCCGAGCATGAAAAAGCCACATCTAACCAAATTGTTGTTTTGACGATCACAAGTTTAGATGGGCAATCTGTTGAAGAGTTCAGTTATCAACAGGGACGAAAATGGGGACTAGGCACCAAAGAAAAAAGCAACGGTGTTCTTTTTCTAGTTGCATTAAATGATCGCCAAGTCCGCATTGAAGTTGGCTATGGTCTTGAAGATGTCCTGACCGATGCTCAAAGCAAACTGATTATTGAACGCACCATTGTTCCTTATTTCAAACAAGGACAGATGAGTAAAGGCATTTTACAAGGAGCTTTCGCTATCTTGCAAGCACTGGGTGCCGACCTCAATTCATCAGTTCAAGAAAATAATCCACAAGATGATTCCACTAATCCTTGGGCGATTATTTTACTTTTTGCATTGATCGGTTCATTTATTTTTCTCAGACGTTGGTTAGGTGGTGGCAGAGGCGGTTTTTGGCGAGGCGGCTCTAGCGGTGGCGGCAGTGGCTTTAGTGGTGGCGGTGGTTCTTTTGGCGGCGGCGGCAGTTCAGGCAGATGGTAAAAGACAACGATGAAAATTTTTAATTCTTACCTCTTAACAGTTATTATTTTTTCTTCACTATTATGGGGCTGTATTCATCAAACAGCGATGACAGATAGCAAGCTTATAGCTCTTTGGCGCGGTGAACCTTTAACCGAAGAAACCATTGCCGCCGCAAAGCAAGAATGGCCAAATGATGCAACGCTCATCGATATGCAGCAAGGCACCAATTTGCTTCGTCATGACAAATTAACCACAAGCATAGCAGCACTAGCTGAAAACTATTTAGAAAATGCCTATTCTAAATTTGAAGATTTGCGTGACCCTGAAAATTTCAGCAAAGCCTTCACGCCTGACAATCAAACACCTTATCGGGGACGCCCCTTCGAACGCATGCTCACATCAATGCTGCTCGCTCTGCTTGATACATCAAAAGATCGTTGTGACATGGCCCTGCCTGCCTTGAAAGCAGCAGAATTTCTCGATGCCCGCTGGCAACCATTTATGTTTGGCTCCGACGCCCCCATGGTTTATGCGCTCATGCTCAGGTGCTTCATCGAAACAAAAAATACTTCGCAAGATTTTGAGCGTGCAAAAAGTGGACTTACCTTGGCCCTGCGCATGCAATTAATGCTGGAACCTTTTTTTCAAAAAATTAATGAATATGCTCGGCACGCAGCCTATGATCCTGCAATCCAAATTGCGCTAGCCCTTTTAGAAGTTGGCCTGCCCAGCAGCTTATTGTCTGCGCCAGCCCATGCCAATACCGAGGAGATCGTGCGCATTGCTTCTGCTGAATCCATTGCATTTCTACCGCGCGTACTCAGCCAAGACGAAGCACCTTATGACGAGATTATCCGTCCTTTGCTTAAAAAAATTGACCCAAAATCCAGCGATAAAGCAACCACTGCCAATGCAATTTTTCAAATCGAAGTCGCACTCAAAGCGATTTGGAAAGAAATTCTGGCTCGGGATCAATTCCAGCAACAAGTTTCAAAACTGCTTGATCGCGTTCATGATTTAACAAAACAAATTGAAAGTGCTGCCAAAAAACCTATCATGACCGTTTACTTTGATGGAACAGGACCTCGTATCAAGCAAGAAGGGCAATATAATGAAATTGCCCATATTGTTCCAAGCTCTCCTCAAAATGCCCTCGCTGATGTGCCTGTCAAAAACATACACATTACTACTTCGTGCGGTGTTTCAAATTACAGAAATAATTTAATTTTTACGCTCTGCAGCCCAGGTGCTCTTTCTTCTTCAATTGAATACGACACCGCTGTCAAACTTTGGTCCTCAAGTTTTCAAGCGACCACAACTGCTGGTCGAAAATTCGATCGAATTTTAAAAGGACGTGCCCAATTTCGCATGGGAACAGAAGTTGCCGCGATTATTGGTGGCTACGCAGCGCTGGCACTGCTCGATGCCAACAGCGGTCTTAGAGGACAGGAAGCAAGGCAAATGCAAACAGCGGCACTAGTTATTGGAGTTATTGCTGGAGCAGCATGGATTGCTGGACGCGCCAGCAACCCTGAGGCAGATATTCGCCAAGTGCATTTTAATTTCGAATCTGGTTATTTGCTCTTGCCTTAAGGCTCTTTGCAAAAAATATCATTTTTGCCAAAGCCTATGCGGTTAGGAGTAGACTGCCTATCAAACTCAACATAGTAACCTTCCATAAAAGCCTGTCCTAAAATGTTGTGTCCTGATGACAGCCGAAAAGATGATGTCCGTTGGTCTTTATTTTTATTCAGCTTTTTCAAATAAACATCTGGCAAAAGATCGAGATTAACCAATTGGTCTCCTTGCCCTCGAACAACAATTTGAAATTTGGGAAGCTGCGCAATCACTTCATGGGAAACAGCTAGCGAATAATTGTCGTTACCAGCAAGCGCATCCCAAAAATTTGTTGGAATTCCCAGAGCTTTTTGCGCAGAAGCTGCTCTTAAAACTGCCAGCGCATTGCTATAAATTTCTGGAGGAAAAATATTCATGGTCGTACCGCTATCAACAATAGTCGTCACGCCTTCCCCATAGCCGTCATCTTTATCAGCTAAAAAAGCCTGGAAATCACCAACCTTTGTGACAGCTCCAGCTTTTGGTTGCCAATCATTACCAATTTTTACCCAATCCAACACTTGCATCCAGCGTGCATCAATCACGTACCAAGACTGATGAATGACAGGGACATAGATTAAATCTTCCTGTTTCACTCCTGGAAGTGGACCCCCAAGAGAAATTTTATCGCCGTTTTTATGGCCGCATAAAGCCATTGAAAAAAGATTGAGAATATCACCATTATTTTTTTCAACGACTTGGTCAAAAAACGGAGGAATAGGCGTTTGAGGTGGGCCAGGCTGGGCAATGGACGAATAAGCAAGCCCCAGAATACTAGGAAGATTTTTATTTTGTTTCAAAACGCCGACGGTATATTCAAATTTAATATTGCCACAAGTTAAACTGACATTGTCAACATACTTGGAAGCAAGCCCGCTTCCAGAGCCATAGCTCACATAGAAATCTTGATTTGTGAATTTAGTAGGATCCGCCGCAAATTCTTTAGGATCAATGATCACATTTGAGCTACCCGTATCAGCGACCATGAAAATTTTCTTCCCGCCAACAACCAGCTCAATAGAATAAACGCCAGCACTTTGGTCAGGAACAATATTGTAAATATCTTTGGATCGGGGTAATGACACAAATTCATCCGGTCTATCCGTCACAAATTTCCGAATTTGCTCCCCAGCAAAAACTGTTGAACATTCCGAACTGCGCTGCCGAGTACATGCTAAAATCTCAAACAATAGGAAAATAAAATATTTTTTCATGATTTCATTTTAACGAATTTGAAATTTATTTGTCAAAGCTGAGCAAATTTATTTGTCATAAAATATGCTTTAGTAGAACACCGAAGCGTTTTCCAAAGGAGACAGCTTATGTCGCGTTTTACAAAAATTTTATGCGCTACCTTGCTCATTTTGCCCGTTATCTCGTGCAACGGCTCTTCAACTTCATCAAACGAGATTGTCGTTGCTACCATGCTTGCTCCTGAACAAGGCGCTACGCAATCCCAGCTGAGCTACCAGGCGGCAGCTGATTTAGCAGCAGAAGATCTCAATCAAGAATTCGCGAAAAATGGATCACCGCTTAAGGTCAAACTGATTCGAGGTGATCTGGGAACAAACCCCGATATCGCTTTCGAAAACATGAAAAAACTCTACGCGCAAGGCATACGTCTTGTTGTTGGACCTGCAGAAAGTGGATACCTGATCGCCACGCAGTCTTTCGCGAACGCCAATGGGATGATAATTATGAGCAACGCCAGCACCGCTCCCACACTGGCAATGGAAAATGACAATATATATCGCCTGGCCCCAAGTGACATATTGCTAACGAAAATTTTAGCAAATCAAATTATTTCGGATGGGTTTAAAAAAATTATCCTCGTCTCTCGCAAAGACTTATACGGTGAGGACTTCAGACGCTATCTCCAGAAAGCTCTCGAAGCTCAAAAAGGAGAGATTGTTGGAGAACTGATCTATGAACCAAGAACGACAGCGTTTAAACAACAGGTGGAAACCTTGCGCGATCAAATTAAATTTGCTCAACCAGCAATTGACCCCAAAGATGTTGCCCTGGTCTCAATTTCTTTTGATGAAATTGTTCCGTTGGTCAAAGAAATGATCGCTCAAGACGCTGCGCTTTTAGGTGCTTTTCGATGGTATGGCTCAAATGGCACGGTACAAATTGTTGATGTGGTCCAAGATGCAACCGTCGCAGCATTTCTGGCAAATGCTCAATTTAGTGCGACCAGTACAGCCATGAAAGATGTGGTAAAATTCAAGTCTTTTACTGCACGGGTGAATGCTGTCGTCGCAGGAGACGTCGATATCTACGCGCCACTGGCTTATGATTCTGTCACTTTGCTCGTCAAAACCGCTGCTCAGCTCAAAGCAAAAAAGTTGGAAAGCATTGAGGCCTGGCGCACCAATTTGCCGCTGGTAGCAGAAAAACTAGAAGGCATTACTGGAAATCTAGCCCTTAACAAGGAAGGCGATCGCCAAAAGTTATCCTACGGCCTTTGGAGCATCGATAAAAATAGCGAAACTTACTCTTGGAAACTAAACAGGTTCTTGGACCAATAAATTTGAGGATCTGAATAGCCTTATCTAGATTTTAAAACCACTAGGAGGACTAGACATGCTCTGAAATCATGCTAAGTCACCCCAGTCAACTTTTTTTAAGAAGCGAAGGATCCGTCATGGCTAAAAAAGGCAATCGAGAACTGATCAAACTAGAATCCACAGCCGATACTGGTTTTTTCTATGTCACCCAAAAAAATAAAAACAACACCAAAGACAAGCTCGTTCTCAAAAAGTACGACCCAAAAATCCGTAAACACGTGGATTTCAAAGAAACCAAACTCAAATAAAGAACTTTTTCATCTCAACTGAGAGGTTAGTTTATGAGCCAGGCCTATGATTTGGTCGTCATTGGTGCAGGTCCGGGCGGTTATGTAGCCGCTGCGAGGGCCTCTGCTCTTGGTCTTAAAACTGCGCTAGTCGAGAAAGACAGTGCGCTGGGTGGTACCTGCCTGCATCGCGGTTGCATCCCAACTAAAGCTCTTCTGCATGCCGCCGATGTTTATGGCGAGTTAAAAGACGCCAGCAAAATGGGTATCGTTGCCGAGGGCGTTCGCGTCGAATGGGACAAAGTCCAAAAATATAAAGCCCGCATCGTCAGCACCAATGCCGGCGGCGTGCAACATTTGATGAAAAGCCGTAAAATCGATGTCTTCCAAGGCATGGGCCGGCTTAAAAATCCTAAAGAAGTTGAAGTTGAAAACACGGAAGGTAAAAAAACATCTCTTACTGCTGCACATGTTTTACTCGCGGTTGGCTCCACCCCAAGAGCTCTCCCTTTTGCTCCCTTTTCTAATCCTCGAATTTTAAGTTCAGACTCTATATTAGAGCTGGGTGAAATTCCAGGTTCTCTCACCATTATTGGGGGCGGCGTTATTGGCATTGAATTTGCCTCTATTTTCACGCGCTTTGGCACCCAAGTAACTATTTTAGAAGCTTTACCGCGTATCTTGGCGCCCGCTGATCCTGATTGCTCCAAAGAATTAGTAACGCAATTGGAAGCACAAGGCGTCAAATTTCACACTGAAGTGCAGGTTTCTGACATCAAAGTCAAAGGCAAAACCGTCAAAACAACGTTTGCCAGAACAAATGGTGAAACTGCGATTGTCGATAGCGACTATGTCCTCGTTTCAGTTGGCCGCGCGCCACTCACTTCTGGGATTGGATTGGAAAATACCAAAGCCACTTTAGAAAAAGGGTTTGTCGCGGTAAACGGCTACATGCAAACACAGGAACCATCACTTTATGCCATTGGAGATTGTGTCAACACGCCCTGGCTCGCACATATTGCTTCGGCAGAAGCAGTCATAGCTGTCGAACATATGGCCAAGAAAAAAGTAACCCCTATCAATTATGATCATACCCCTTCTTGTGTTTATTCTGATCCACCAGTTGCCTGGTCGGGCTTAAGCGAAGAAGAAGCCAAAAAACGAGGATACCAAGTTAAGATTGGCCGTTTTGATATGATGCGCAGTGGCAAAGCTGGCATTTTGGGTAAAAAACGTGGCTTTGTAAAGTTTGTGACCGACGCTAAATATGGTGAAATTTTAGGCGTCCATATTATTGGGCCACAAGCGACTGAACTTTTGGCGGAACCAGCATTTGCCATGCAGATGGAAGCGACCATCGACGATATTGCCAACACAATTCATGCTCATCCAACGCTTTATGAGTCGATTTATGAAGCGGCATTAGTTGCAACTGACCGCGCTGTTCATGGATAACCTTGCCTCACAAAACGGATCTTTTTTTCAAGTTCGTTTTTTAGGAAAGAACGTTGCTTACGAACACGGCATGCAAGTCATGCGCCAAGCAATGGCAGAGATCGACGAAAAAGGTCCACAGCTTTTGCTGATGGAACATGAAGACGTGATCACCGTAACCAGACAACATGGCAAAAAAAATCTGCTTACCTCTGAAGCTGAATTAAAAAAAGAGGGTATTCGCCTCATCGAAACTGATCGTGGTGGCGATATTACTTTTCATGGCCAAGGGCAACTTGTGGGTTATCCGATTTTGAAACTACCACCTTCAAAAGGCCCACTCGACTACGTGCGTTCTCTAGAAAATTCTCTAACGCAAGTTTGCCGAGAACTGGGGATAAAGAATACCACTTGTGTTCCCGGCAAAACAGGCGTCTGGATTCTTGATAAAGAAGGCCAGCGCTTAAATAAACTCATTGCTATCGGCGTGGGAATTTCAAAAGGCGTAACCCGACATGGTTTTGCTTTTAATATCACTACCAACCTCGAACGTTTTACCCGTCACATCATTCCTTGCGGCTTAAAAGACCATGGCGTCACCAGCCTCGAGCGCGAGCTCTCAAACAAGCAACGCTGTCCTTCGCTGGAAAGCGTCAGTCAAAAAATTGCGCACGCGTTGAATACAATGATCCCTCGCCTGCGCTGACAAAACTAAAGCGACCCATCCATATATCGCTGTAAATCAGCGTCGATCACGTCGAGCATTTTCTGGCCGCCCAAATTGCTGGGGTGAGATAAAACAATCAGTTCGATTAGGTCTGGATTTAGCAACGGCCGTTTGTCGTGACCATTTAACAACGGAAATTTTTTGCGCCATTGTTCATGGAAAAGTTTGCACAAAGACTTGGCATACACCACACTCATTTTATCATCGCTGCTAGGTACGCCATTCTTAAACTGATATTTTAATTTATACGGACCATCGGTTTTTTCTTCTCGTGGTTTTATTTCGACAACCACTGCTTCAGGTTTTTCTTTGTAAATTTTCTGCCAATTTGCCAGCAAATATTTTCCATCGAATGCGTTGTTTGTGGGTGGATTTAAATCTCCCTTAGAAAATACCATAAAGGGCACGCGAGAGGGTTGGAGGATTTTTTCGGGAATGTCGACGTTTAAACTAGATTCTGGAACGAGTCCAGAATGACAATTCTTAAACACATATTTCTTAAATCGCTTATTGAATAAACCCACACACTGAATCAACCCCGCTTCTTCCAGTGCTTTCACAGCTCGACGCAAGGTGCTGTCGCAAATTCCCAGCAGCTTACTCAACTCTTTGTGCTTCACCACAAATTCACCAACCGCACCTTTGGGTAAAAGAGAAAGCTCGGCCCAGATAAGCCTGGCACGTGGTGATAATTTTGTGTTGCGGATAATTTCTACAGGAATGCAAACTTTGTTTGTCATAAACAATTCCCTTCAAGCCAGGCTGAAACCTGATCTTGACTAGAAGCATCGGAATGTTTATTGGTCTTTCCGATGCTTAACTGTGTCTGCCGCGCCTTAATCTTTTGCGAGAGTAGGGGCGCGGTACTTTTGTTAAAGGCACACCATGCGCGGTTAACAATCGTGAAATCAGAATAAATTAAAAGCTAAAATAATAGCAATACGACATTGGGAATTTTTTTGTCGTCTTAGAGAGGCTCAGCGCCCTTCTCAAGAATGCTGAGATATTTTCTATAAACATAGACTTTATCTTTTCCCTTGCCAGTCACTTCTTCTAAGATACCAAGCTTTATCATGTGATTGAGTGAACTTCTGGCGGTAGGCAAGCTTATGCTTAATTTTTGGCTTAAAAGTGACACGGAGACTTGCGGTAATTGTTTTAAATAGTCGAGTGTTTTCACACAAGAAAATCTAGCACGTCCTAAAGATTCAATTTTTTTCAGATCATCTTTAAACAATTGATTAATTTCTTCTGCGGTACGCAGCGCCTGCTTTGCTGAATGAGAAACGCCCTCTAAAAAAAACTCAAGCCATGTTTCGAAGGCGCCTCGTTCTCTAACTTGTTGAAACAAATCATAGTACAACGCCCTATTTTGTTTCAGATAAAGACTTAAGTATAAAATAGGCTCAGCAAGCATGCCGCCGTCGCAGAGCAGCAAAACAATTAGCAGCCTGCCCAATCTTCCATTTCCATCGAGAAAAGGATGAATGGTTTCAAATTGCACATGCGCAAGTCCCGCCTTAATTAATATGGGCAGAGTTTTGTCATGCAAAAAATTCTCAAAATCTGACAAACACGCCGTCATCTGCAGGACAGGTGGAGGTACAAATAAAGCATTTCCAGGCCTCGTGCCTCCGATCCAATTTTGCGACTTCCTAAACTCACCGGGCAATTTTCCTGAACCACGACTGCCCGACAGAAGGACAGCGTGAATTTCTCGCAATAATCGCAAAGACAATGGAAAATCAGCTTCGAGTCGATCCAGTCCATAATAAATGGCTTTTACATAATTGGAAACTTCTTCAACGTCTTCTAAGGCCACTTCAGGCTTTTGATGATGTTCAAAAAGAATTAAATCTGAAAATGAACTTTGAGTTCCCTCAATTTGACTAGAAAGCAAAGCTTCTTTGCGAACGTACATATAAATAAAAAGCGCAGTGTTTGGGATAGATTTTGTCGTGCTACTTAATTCAGCAAGCGCCTGCGTTGCTTTTTCTAAGTATGGATAAAGCTGCGCTAGATCGATGGCAGGGTGCGGCGGTAACGGAGATGGGACATAGGCTTTGTATGATTCCCCGGCAATTCTCTGCGTGACATACGTCCCAATGCGTTGATTCATAAGCATTTTCCTAAAGTTTCTTACAATTTAACACAAAAGAAAGGATAAGTCGCTATCTTTTCTTAAGTGAGCTTCAAAAGAAAAGATATGATTTCGCAACAAGGGCTAAACCGGCACTAATACCGCTTGCCAAAAAAGCAAAAGCGAAGAATACAATGATCCCTCGCCTGCGCTGACAAAACTAAAGCGACCCATCCATATATCGCTGTAAATCAGCGTCGATCACGTCGAGCATTTTCTGGCCGCCCAAATTGCTGGGGTGAGATAAAACAATCAGTTCGATTAGGTCTGGATTTAGCAACGGCCGTTTGTCGTGACCATTTAACAACGGAAATTTTTTGCGCCATTGTTCATGGAAAAGTTTGCACAAAGACTTGGCATACACCACACTCATTTTATCATCGCTGCTAGGTACGCCATTCTTAAACTGATATTTTAATTTATACGGACCATCGGTTTTTTCTTCTCGTGATTTTATTTCGACAACCACTGCTTCAGGTTTTTCTTTGTAAATTTTCTGCCAATTTGCCAGCAAATATTTTCCATCGAATGCGTTGTTTGTGGGTGGATTTAAATCTCCCTTAGAAAAAGTGGGTTGGGGGATTTTTTCGGGAATGTCGACGTTTAAACTAGATTCTGGAACGAGTCCAGAATGACAATTCTTAAACACATATTTCTTTAAGCGTTTTTCGAATAAACCCACACACTGAATCAGCCCCGCTTCTTCAAGCGTTTTCACGGCACGACGCAAGGTGCTGTCGCAAATTCCCAGCAGCTTACTCAACTCTTTGTGCTTAACCACAAATTCACCAACAGCACCTTTGGGTAAAAGAGAAAGCTCGGCCCAGATAAGCCTGGCACGTGGTGATAATTTTGTGTTGCGGATAATTTCTACAGGAATGCAAACTTTGTTTGTCATAAACAATTCCCTTCAAG
>JAHFEG010000056.1 GCA_023248595.1 Myxococcales bacterium
AGGCGAAGCTCGGAACCGAAGCCCCAGTAAACGGCGGCTGTAACTATAACGGTCCTAAGGTAGCGAAATTCCTTGTCGGGTAAGTTCCGACCTGCACGAATGGCGTAACGATCACCGCACTGTCTCGGACTGGGACTCAGCGAAATTGAGTTTGCTGTGAAAACGCAGTGTACCTGCGGCAAGACGGAAAGACCCCGTGAACCTTTACTGTAGCTTGGCAGTGATATTCGGGCAAATCTGTGTAGGATAGGTGGGAGGCTTTGAAGCTGTCGCGCTAGCGATGGTGGAGCCGACCTTGAAATACCACCCTGATTCGTTTGGATATCTAACCTAGACCCGTAATCCGGGTCAGGGACACTGTCTGGTGGGCAGTTTGACTGGGGCGGTCGCCTCCCAAAAAGTAACGGAGGCGCGCAATGGTTCCCTCAGCCCGATTGGAAACCGGGCGTCGAGTGTAATGGCATAAGGGAGCTTAACTGCGAGACCGACGGGTCGAGCAGGTGCGAAAGCAGGTCATAGTGGGCCGGTGGTTCCGCATGGAAGGGCCATCGCTTAACGGATAAAAGGTACTCCGGGGATAACAGGCTGATCACGCCCAAGAGTTCACATCGACGGCGTGGTTTGGCACCTCGATGTCGGCTCATCGCATCCTGGGGCTGAAGTAGGTCCCAAGGGTATGGCTGTTCGCCATTTAAAGCGGTACGCGAGCTGGGTTCAGAACGTCGTGAGACAGTTCGGTCCCTATCTGCCGCAGGCGTAGGAGATTTGAGGGAAGCTGACCTTAGTACGAGAGGACCGGGTCGGACGAACCTCTGGTGGACCGGTTGTCACGCCAGTGGCACAGCCGGGTAGCTATGTTCGGAAGGGATAACCGCTGAAAGCATCTAAGCGGGAAGCCTCTCCCAAGATTAGATCTCACGAATTTAAAATTCCTAAAGACTCCTTGAAGACTACGAGGTTGATAGGCCGGAGGTGGAAGCACAGCAATGTGTGTAGCTGACCGGTACTAATAAGTCGTGAGGCTTAGCATCTCCAGATTTGAGGCTAAGGTTGTTGTGTTAAAGTAGTATTTTGCTGTCCAATCGTTTTTATTTTATTAGTTAGTTTTGGTTTTAAAGTTTTTCGGTGGTTATAGCGACAGGGACACACCCGATCCCATCCCGAACTCGGAAGTTAAGCCTGTTTGCGCCGATGGTACTGCACGGATTCCGTGTGGGAGAGTAGGTCGCTGCCGAAATTGTTTTGTGCTCCCTTAAGAGAAATCTTAAGGGAGTTTTTTTTGCCTAAAGACAAATAAAACTTTCATCCTCTAGACATTAAAAACCGAATCCTTAAATAGGGATCAAATTTTATCTACAGACCAAAGCTTTCCAAATATTGCCAGCGCTCATAAAGCGTCGCAATTTCTTTCTCAAGTTGTGACAACTTCTTTGTAAGTTCTTGGGCTTTTTGAGGCTCTTGACGAAAGATTTCTCCATCTTCTAAGACTTTCTGAATGCCATCACGTGTTTCTTCTGTTTTTTGAATTAGTTTTTCGATGCTTTCATACTCACGCTGCTCACCATAAGTTCGTTTTTGTTTGGTGCGCTGTCCACCACCGTCTTTTTTAGCATTGCTACTTTTTTCTGACGCAACGGTCAAAGCAGACTGCGCTTTTAAGCGTTCGTAAGTTGTATAATCTCCTTGATAAACGACAACATTACTTTCAGGAATTTGTTTGGGTTCGCTTGGCTCAAAGGCAATAATCCCAGTACAAACACGATCCAAAAATTGACGATCATGGCTGACAATAAAAACCACACCTTGATAATCATTTAAGATTTCTTCTAAAATTCCCAGCGTGCTTAAATCCAAATCGTTGGTAGGCTCATCGAGCAATAAACAATTAGAAGGGGTTTTAAAAAGTTTGGCCAGTAAGAGTCGGTTTTGCTCCCCTCCTGAAAGCGTTTCGACTTTGCGATTCATTTCGTTTCCAGAAAACAAAAAACGCTCTAAATAACTAGCAATATGAATTTTTTCTTCGCCGACAAAAACATAATCGCCATATTCTACTAGTGATTCTTTCAAGCTTAATTCAGGGTCGAGTTGTTCGCGATTTTGATCGAATTGAGCCGCACGGGTATTAATCCCTTGCACCACAGAACCCTGCGTCGGTTCCTTTTCTCCATTAATCAATCTCAGCAATGTGGTTTTTCCAGAACCATTGGCACCAACAATGCCATAGCGATCTCCAGCCGTTACAATCAGATTGACGTCTTCAAACAAAACACGATCGCCCATGGTGAAACCAACATTTTTTAATTCTAAAATGGTTTTTCCCAAACGATTCACTTTTGCTAAACGAACATCCAGATTTCTTTGGCGATTGAGTTCACCATTTTTTTGCACGTCGTCTATTAAATTTTCTGCTCTCGAAATACGTGCATTTTGTTTGGTGGTACGCGCCGGAGTTCCCGCACGAAGCCAAGCCAATTCCCTCACAACCATCCGCTCTTTGCGATGCAAGGTCCGCGAAGAAATATCAACTCTAATCAAACGATTTTCTAAATAATTAGCATAGGGCATATCGTGGCCGTACGATTTACCATCTTCGATTTCTAAAATACGCGTTGCCACACTGTCAATAAAAGCCTTGTCATGGGATACAAACAAGACCGGAAATGGACTAGACGTAAAAGTGTCGACTAAAAATCGTATAGAATCTCTGTCTAAGTGGTTAGTTGGCTCATCGAGTAAATACACATCTGGAGAACTCAGCATGACTCGAGCCAAATCGACACGTCGTCTTTCTCCACCTGATAAACTTTTAATGAGCTGCTCTCTCGCGTTAATATGCAACCTGGATAAAACTTCTTCGACCCGGTGCTCAATGTCAAAGCCACCCAAGACTTCGATTTGATGCCCCAAGTCTGCGATGCGTGCCTGTAGGCGTTTTTGCTGCCCAGTATCATAGCAAGAAACCACTTGCTCACATGCCAGACGATGCTGCTCTATGAAATCATATAAAACCGACATCCCCGAGCGCACGGCTTCTAACACTGACATGTCCAACGACAGCTGTGGCTCTTGCGCCAAATAAGCAACGCGCAGCCGAGAATTCATCTCAACCGAGCCACCATCTGGAGCCAATTGTTTGGCTAATATTTTAAGAAGCGTCGACTTACCAGCACCGTTTTGCCCAACCAAAGCAACGCGATCACCGGACAAAAGCGACATTGATAAGCCATCTAAAATAACCTTTGGACCATATTTAAGCGATAAATTTTGAGCAAATAACATGGGCGGACTTTGCCAGCAATTACCGAGCTCGGCAAGTCATTCCAAATTGATGGGGATTTTGCCTCTCCTTTTGGGAGAGGAACATTTTTCCTTGGAAAAATGGGGTGAGGGTTAAAAATAAATGAAGTCCGCAATTGTTGGATGTTGAATACAAGTAACATGCAACAACACCATACGATTCAAAATTACAAACACGTGAAGCATCTACGCGCAAATCAGACAAAGGCCGAAATTTGGTTCTGGAATATCGCCCGCGAGATTGAACGTGATAACTATTTGAAAGCAAATGGCTTGACTGTACTCCGGTTTTGGAACAATGAGGTATTTCAAAAAAAAGAAGCAGTATTGCTGAAACTTTGGGAAATTTTACATTAATCAATTCCCTCACCCGATTTTGCTAAAGCAAAACCGCCCTCTCCCGAAGGAGAGGGGACATTAGCCAGCATGACAATAACACCAAGGAACCGCTTATTATGACGCTTTTAACTCCCGAAAAACCTGTCGTTTTTTTTGACGGCTATTGTGGTCTTTGCAATTGGTTTGTCGACCTCACGCTAAAGCAAGACAAAAACCATGTTTTGCTGTTTGCCCCATTACAAGGCCAAACTGCCCAATCTTTGATCGGAGCCCTGGAACTGCAAAATTTTGAATCAATTATTTTGTATGATTCTGGAAAAATTTATCGGCAATCTGAAGCTGTGCTGCGTGTGCTAAAACATCTGGGTGGTTTTTGGAAAATTTTTGCCGTATTGGCATTTGTTCCATCGTCGTGGCGCAATGCTCTTTATTTTTTTATAGCAAAGCGCCGTTATCGATGGTTTGACAAAAAAGCAACTTGCCGCATGCCTAGCAGTGAGGAAAGGCACTTGTTTTTGCCATAAAACTTAAAAGGAGGCCTAAAGAATATTTTCTAATTCGTGCAAAACCTGCATCTTATAGTGGGTTTTCATTCTTTGCATCAGCTCAATCAATTCTTCAGAAATCATTTCTTTCGCTTCAGGTGTAAAATCCCATTTGGATAAATCAATCAGCGAAGCGTAATATTTTTTAGATGGCCATGATTGAATTTGGATGTAGCAATTATTTTTTTGATCAAAGAAAGTTTCGGCAGATAAGCAGCCTAAGTCAGAGGCGTATTCCGATAGCGCCCAATGCTCGTGACACATTTCTTTTTCGTTGCTGCTGACAAATTTGGTAATCAGTGTATACATAGCGCCCTCTTTTTTTAAAAATTTTAACTCGCAAGCCAAGTAGCACTTTGGGTACATGGGTTCAATCTCATACTTGGGCCGGGCATACAAATATGCAAAATCACTCTTGCATCTATTTTATCTTTCAAGCACAATCTGCGTCGTCATCTTTCTCTGGAGAATTTGATGCGCTATCTCTCCCATACCCCTGACGATATTCACTCAATGCTGGCAACTATTCAAAAGCCAAGCATAGAGTCACTGTTTGAGTCTATTCCTAAAGCAGCTCGCCTAAAGCGTGATCTCGATTTACCAGAAGCCTTGCCCGAAATTGGCTTAAAAAAAACCCTGCAAGAAAGAGCGGGTCTTTCTCCGGCTGTAAGTTTTTTAGGCGCAGGCGCTGCATCACATTTTGTTCCAGAAATTGTCTCTCAGCTTTTACTTCGAGGCGAGTGGCTTACGGCTTACACGCCTTATCAGCCAGAGGTTTCA
>JAHFEG010000007.1 GCA_023248595.1 Myxococcales bacterium
AGTGATTGTGCCGGTTGGAGGTGGCGGTTTAATCGCGGGAGTGGCCGTTGCCTTAGCCGTGACGAGTCCTAAAACACAACTCATTGGAGTTGAACCTTCTGTGATGCCTTCAATGGCAAGGGCGATGGCGGCTAACGGTCCTATTCGGTTACCAATTGCAGATACCATTGCCGATGGCGTTCGTGTACGCTTGGTCGGCAATTTAACCTATGCAATTTGTTCAAAAGTGGTTCAAAAATGGGTGTCGGTTGATGACGACCAAATTGCCCGAGCGATTTTATTTTTACTTGAGCAACAAAAAACAATTGCAGAAGGAGCAGGGGCGGTAGGGGTAGCGGCCTTGCTTGGGGGGCAGATCGCTCCTTTAAAAAACAGTTGTATTTGTGTTTTGGTAGGTGGGGGGAATATTGATGTTCATACGCTTGCTCGTGTAATTGAACGTGGCATGGTAGAGTCAGGGCGTTTGGTGCGATTAGCAGTGAAAATAAAAGATCTGCCAGGCGAATTGCATAGCCTTTTAGAAACGGTGAGTTGCGCACATGCCAATGTAATTGAGGTTCGGCATGAGCGGGCTTTTGCGCATACGCTGTGGAGTGATGTAGAAGTGAATTTGGTTTTAGAGACGCGAGGAAGAAATCACGTTGCAGAAATTCTTTCACTCATGCGCGCGAAAGGGTATGTTGTATGAAATGTCTCTTCCATAGGATCAAGGTGAATGACAAAGCCTTTACCAATAACTGAATTTGAATTTCGCCCTAAAATAACGGTAGCGCGCCGCTTAGCCTTTCGAATCGCTTTTTTAGGTTTCATATTTTTACTGCTTACTTTTTCCACATTAATTCCGTGGCAATTTCGAACGGTTAAAGCATCAACTGTGCATCAAGCGCAATCCTTAGCAAATGTGATCGCTTCCCTTTACCAAGCAGTTGAACGTAACGAAGACATGGATGAGGTGAGCCGGCTTATTTTGAAAGCAGCCCATATGCCCAGCGTCGCTTTTATTAGTCTGATGGATCAAAATGGAAAAGTCATCCACAGTACGGATTTTCATCAAATAAATCATGTGTACTCTAAGGCTTCAGGTGAAGTCGATAATTTGCTTTATGTTACACAGGCAATCCCTGATCCCAAATTAGATGTTGCGGCTGTTTTAGTTGTGATGAACCTGTCAAGTATTTACGCTGACTATAAGCGTTTTTATGTCGAGCTTGGGACTGCTTTTATTTTGGCGATTATTTTATTGGCATTGATTGTGGCATGGATGACGAGAAGTATTGTGGGATATCGTTTGGCGCGTTTGGCGAGGGCAATGGGTAATGCCGAAAAAGGCTCTTTTTTAGTGCGTGCGCAAGTTGATAAGATGGATGAAGTTGGTGCGGTGACGCTGGCCTTTAACAAGCTGCTTGCCGCCATTACTAATTTGCAGGTCAAAGAAATCGAGAGAGAGCAAGATTTAAAAAGTGCCCAAGAGCAATTATCAATAAAAGCCCAGTTGGAAAAAGTAGCAGACGAACTGAATTCTTCTAACGAAAGTTTAAAACGACGTGTGAAAGCACAAGAACTCCTAATGGATGCGGCTCACCATTTAGGGGGCGTTTTAAATAAAGAGGCTTTAGTGAATCGTTTGGTTGTTTTAATACGTGACAAATTGGGTTGGCCTGACTTTGCCATATTTCTAAAAGAACCTGACGAAGATCAATTACGTTTAGTCGTTGCTTCTGGGTTGCCAAACATCGATATTATTAAAGAGCTTTCTTTTCGATTTGGTGAAGGGATTACCGGTTTAGTTGCTGAAAAAGCAACGCCTATTGCCATAGGCGATTTAGCCAAAGAGCCTCGCATGAAATTGTGGTCGAAGTTTGACAATCTCGAGGATCTTCCTGATTTTTTAAAACACGGTTCTATGCTTTCTGTTCCTATGAGTTACCAGGGGCGCGTGGTCGGGGTAATGGATTTCTTTTATCCTAAACTAAATGCTTTTGACGATGAAGATGTGACCTTGCTGCATGCGCTTGGAGCATTGCTGACAACTTCAATTGTGAATGCAGATTTATATGAAGCGACTTTGGAATTGGCAACATCCGATTCGTTAACTGGGGTGCTCAATCGTCGAGCGATGGAGCGCGTCATTGAAAATGAAGTGGCACGAGCACAGCGATTTTCAACACCTTTGTCTTTGCTCTTGGTCGATGTGGACCATTTTAAAAACTATAATGATCAAATGGGTCATTTGATGGGCGATGTTGCGTTAAAAGAAATCGCTTCTTCTTTACAAAAGTCAGTTCGCAAGGTTGATAGTGTGGCCAGGTTTGGCGGAGAAGAGTTTTGTGTTATTCTACCACAAACAAACGAACAAGCGGCCTTGGAAGTCGCTGAAAAACTGTGTTCGGTGATACGAAAACTTGATATTCCTGGCGCGCATTTGCAGCCTCTCAAAAAAATATCAATTTCAATTGGGGTTGCTGTTTATCCTGATCATATGCCGCCAATTTTAGAGCAATCCCCGACCATAGAATTGGTTCATGCGGCGGATGAAGCTTTATATGCCGCTAAAAGAAAAGGCCGCGATCGCGTTGTACGTTTTGAAGATATCAACAGCAAGGAAGAATCGGGGCCATTGATTTAGAAAATGCAGATTTTGATTAAAACTTTTTTAAGCTATTTATGTAATGTAAGACGTTTTTCCTCTCACACTTGTGAAGCATATGGTCGAGATTTGGGCCAATTAGAAGAATGGTTAAAAAAAAACCATGGCAAATGCACCCAAAACATTAAAGAATTGGATCGCTATATATTGTTGGGCTACTTAGCGCAATTGTATGAAAATAACGTAGCTATATCCGTGGCACGAAAATTAAGTAGCATTCGCTCGTTTTTAAAATGGTGTGTCAAAGAAGGACATTTAAAAAATTCTCCTGCTGATTTAATCGATAGTCCTAAAATACCAAAGTCGCTACCCCGAGGCTTGTCCGTTGATGAGGCCTTTACTTTGTGTGAAAGTGCTTCTTCGGATTTTGTTGTGAACTGTCGTGATCGGGCAATTTTAGAGCTTTTTTATGCCACGGGAATTCGTGTGTCTGAACTCTGTGCTCTTGATGTGCACCATGTTGATCTGGAGCAAGGCCTCGTAAAAGTGATGGGGAAAGGTCAAAAGGAACGCTTGGTACCCTTTCACGAAGCATGCAAAGTTGCGCTACAAAAATGGATACAAGAAAGCAGATCTGATTTTTTGAAAATAGGCGGCGAGGGATCAAGTCTTTTTTTAGGGAAATTAGGAAAACGCATTCATGTGCGGGTGGTGCGGCAGTTGCTGAGTTTGCATGGTAAAGCTGCAGGCATCACAGGTAATGTGCATCCGCATCAATTGCGCCATGCTGTGGCCACACATTTGCTGGAAAGTGGCGTGGATTTACGAGCCATTCAAGAAATGCTAGGACATGCTTCTATTTCAACGACCCAACGCTACACGCATGTTGACTTGCATCATCTTATGAAAGTTTACGATGGCGCTCATCCGCATGCCAAACGAAAACCATAAAACATCAAAAAGGCCTTTGGTAAACTTGCATTCTTCCTCGGCTTTAGGAGACAATACACCTTGAAGCGTGTTCTCTTTAATTTATTTCCTTGGAGGAAAATTTATGCGCTATGTCTCTTTAGGCCTTTTGGCTGTGCTGGTGTCTGCTGGTTTTGTTACATCTTGCGCTCGTGTTTCAACTGTTAATGGGTGTCCTATTCAAAGTAATGCATCTTGCCCGGGTGCCAATCTGAAAGGTCAAAAATTTACATTGCGGAATGCGGACTTAAGCGGCGCAAGGTTAATGAATGCTGATTTTACCGGGTCCAACTTGAACGGAATTGATTTGACTGGAGCAAATTTGACTGGCGCTACTTTTGGCACCGGCACCAATCTTAGTGGTGCAAAAATAGATGGAGCAATTCTTGATGGTGCTACATTTGCAGGTGCCGATTTAACGAAAGCATCACTTGGTACTTCTGTGTCGATGGTTGGTACGAAATTCAATGCTGGTACCAAATTGGTAAATGCGACCGTTAATGGCAGTATTAGTAATGCTGAATTCAATGGGGTTGATTTAACAAATGCTGTGTTTTCTAAATCTCAAATCAGCAGCACTAAATTTGTTGGCTCTACTTTGCAGGGAACCAATTTCTCTGGCGCGCAAATTTCTTGTTCTTCATTTACTGGTGGAGAATATGACAATGTCGATATTTCTGGAGCGATTATTTTGGGAACAGCCTACAATGTAACCCAGCTAGGATCAGAATCCGCAACAGAGAATACGCTAAAATGCGCTGTTGCAGTCAATGGAAATTTCCAAGTACAAACTACCCCTTGTTTTGACGCAGCTAATGCTGGCGTGGTTGCGGCTTGTGCTACATCGGTATGTGATTCTGTAACAAGTGATGCCTCATGTAATGCTTCAGATGATACTTGTTCATGGTCTGGTACTGCATGCGCAAAGAAATAATTGTTTCACGTTAAGCTTAAGGCATTTGTCTTAAAGTTATTTTATAAAGAAAGAAGGAGAGTTGATGCGTCAAATTAATTTTGGTTCAAGCAGTGCTCTCCTTTTTTCTTCTTTATGCATTTTGATAGCGTTTCATGCCAATGGTCAGCCCGTGGAAGAAACCGTTCCAGTTGACAGCGTGGTTGTGCCAGAGCCTGTAAAATTACAAAAAACGATTGAGGCTTCCCCCGACGTCGCTGAGTTAATTATTGATGTAAATGAAAATTCTCCAGGTTTTCTTGCCAATCATTACCAGTACCAATTCACCTTAGGAGCAGATCCCCTGATTAATGGCCGCTTAGCACTTGGTTTTCAGTTAAAATTAAACGAACGATATTCTGTTGACATCTTTTTGGCTGGAGAAAATTATCGATTGGGTCAATACCTTTTACAGTTTTCGACTCCTCAGCATCTGACGAAAGTTTTTTTGCAGTGGGAAGTTTTACTGGGAGCTGGGTGCAAAATTCGCGTTTCGGAATGGCTGTTAAAAACCAGTTTGTTTGTAGAGCCTACCTTGAGTATCGGTTACTATGAGCAAGAATTTAATCATGAGACTTATAACTCGGCTCGTATTCGGCCAGGTTTCTATCTTGGACTTGAGACCATTTTAGATAGCGGCATCGTGATTAGCAGCAAAATTGGTGCGGAATATCCAATTGATATTGCTTTAAAAAAAGATGGAATGGCTGTGCCGGGGCTGTTTAGTATGGTTCCAGTATTAAGCGCTGGCTATGCTTGGTAACGCTTCGAAAGCCAAAAACTAGCAATCTTTAAATGGCTCATAGTATAATAATTAAATATTAATGAAGTATTAAAAGCTAATATTTGGGGGAAATGTTATGGTGAAGCCAATCAATGCAATACAACCAAGTCAAGATGCATTCGTTAACGAATTACGCCAAAAAAAATATGAAGCAGGTGCAAAACTTGCCGGCAAAAAGTCTGAAATGGCAATCATAGAAGCGCAACAACGTAAGTTAAAAACCCTCCTGGATGCTGAAAAAAATGCCAACCATGGCGGCAAACAGAAAAAGCAAAAAGGTCACGATAAAAACAAGGAAATTCGGCTTGATATCGTACGCAATGAGCAAAAATTTAAAGAGCAATCAGGTCAGATCGAAGCGCTGCGCAAAGAAATCCAGCATTTAGAAATGGGTTTGAAATCACTCACACACGATTTAAATGTGGTTGAACAAAGCCACTAATTTGTTAGTTGATGGGTTCATTGCATTAGGATAAAGCCCTCATGCACTAGACAGTCTGTGGGTTTATTATCATGATTTCAGATCAAATTCGTCATATTATTGGTCATACGTTACAGCATTTATGCGAGGCTAATGTATTGCCCATGTCAATCGAAACGCAGTTGTCTGCTTTTTCCATTGAGCTTACCAAAAATCCTGAGCATGGCGATTACGCTACCAATGTGGCGATGGTTTTGTCGAAGTTCGCCAGGCAATCCCCGAAGCTATTGGCTGAAACCATTGTTCAAAATTTACAAGATCCGGCAAAGATAATTCAAAAAATCCAAGTGGCTGGACCGGGATTTATTAATTTAACAATTTCTAATCTCGCCTTGTATCAAAGCATTCCTGTTATTTTAAAAGCCAAGGAACAGTTTGGTCAGCACCCCGCCAATGGCCAGAGTGTTTTAGTGGAATTTGTTTCAGCCAATCCCACGGGGCCGCTGCACGTTGGACACGCCAGATGTGCATTTATGGGGGATGCGGCAGCTCGTCTGCTGAAGGCCGCAGGTTATCAAGTGACCCGCGAATTTTATGTGAACGACGTGGGCAATCAGGTTAAAACTTTAGCGCGCACTATCTATGCCAGATACCAAGAGCTTCATGGCGTGACAATTCAACTGGCGAAAGATGCGTATCCGGGCGCCTATATAATTGATATCGCCAAAACGCTGCAAAAAGAAGAAGGCGATAAATGGATGCATGAACCAGAATCTGCTTGGTTTCCCAGATGTCTTGAAATTGGTATGAAAGAAAATCTCAAAAATATTCAAGAGATTTTAGAGCAAGCTGGCATTACTTTTGATAATTGGTATTTTGAACATCGGTTGCACGACGAGAAAAAAGTCGGCCAAATTATTGAAGATTATCGAGCTAAAGGCATGCTTTATGAAGCAGAAAAAGCCGAAGGAACTGAAGATAAAGTCCGTCGCGAAGAAAGTAAATCAGCTCAATATGCTCACCAGCAATTAGGTGGCACTTTCTTAAAAACAGCGCAGTATGGCGATGAAGAGGACCGAATTGTGCTTAAAAGCAATGGAGAGCCAGTCTACTTGCTTGCGGACTTGGCCTATCATCAAGAAAAGTACGCTCGTGGCTTTGATTTGCTGATCGACGTGCTTGGCGCAGATCATGCAGGCCATGTGCCCCGTATTAAAGCCGGAATGCAGGCGTTAGGGCTTGATGATGCCAAATTGCATATTTTATCTGTCCAAATTGTGCGTTTGCTAAAAGACGGTAAAGAAGTGCGTTTCTCCAAGCGTTCTGGTGAAATCTATTTATTGGAAGATTTGTTTTCCGAAATTGGGGTTGATGTTGCCAGATTTATTTTTCTAATGCGCAGCGCCCATACTCAATTTGATTTTGACTTAGATTTGGCGTTGAAACAAAGTAACGATAATCCGGTTTTTTATGTGCAGTATGGTCATGCACGGATGGCGACTTTACTCAAACGTGCCATCGAGGCCAATCAGGCCTTTGTTGGCGTGGAGCATTTGCATGAGGTTGATCTCCACAGGTTATGCCTGCCTGAAGAGCGACGCATGTTGATGAAAATGGATTTATTTCCAGAAGTTGTCATGCTTGCTGCAAAAAATTTAGAACCGCATCGAATTATTTATTTTGCCCAAGAATTAATTAGTGAATTTCATTCTTATTTTACCAAATATCGCCATAGTGAACGCATTATTTCGGACGATAAAGCTTTAACACAAAGCAGGCTCGCTTTGGTCGCAGCCTTGAAACAAACTTTGTACAATGCCTTAACGCTATTAAATCTATCGGCCCCTGAACACATGCAGCCCACTGGTGGGGACGAGGCAGACGAGGCACTAGAGGCATAAAATGGATAAACAATTAGGTTTAAAAATTCAGGAATTTTTTTGGGAAATGCTGGAATTTCGCTATGCAAGACTTGCCGCAGGAACAGCCATATTAGGCCTGGTTTTTGGTTTGGGTTTTGTGCTCGGGTCTTTGAGGGTTAAAGTGTCACCTAAAACGGCGGGAACAAGAGAGGCTTTAAGTGAGTTTACCCAGAAAGAAGAAAAATATGCCCAAGTTCAGAATCAAGTTAAACTGACTTATTACAAAGAATTGCTGCAACGTCCAAAAACCGAACCAGCAGAGCAAGCAAATCAAGCTCCAGATGCTTTGGCAGTATTAGCTCCTGAACCTGAGCCAGAGCTTCCTGCATTAAAACCGAATGCCTTGACCAACAATAACCAACCTTCTTCCAAGCGCATGGCAGAAGCGCTTGCCCATGTGCTTGGAAAAGACACTCCCGGGTCTGTTCAAGAAGCAATTCAGCAAGCATTGCCAACGAGCACAGGCTCTCCTTACGCCATACAAGTTGCTTCATTGCCTAGCAAGGAAGCAGCGGAAGACATGAGGCAGCAAATGCAAAAGAAAGGACATAATGTGCGTTTGGTGCAAGCAGAAATTGCCGGCAAAAAAATTGTTTATCGTTTGCGAATCCATGGTTTTAATACACGAGAAGAAGCCGAAGATTACCTAGAAAAAAATCACATTGCAGGCATCACTGTCGCCCAATAAATGCAAGTATTTATACGCGTGATCTTTTTCTTTTTTGGGTTTTAAATTATTATTCTGTAATGGTTTGATTCATGTGTCGTGTTTCAAAACAAATGTAACTGCTTTAATTAGCAGAATAATAAAAAGGCAAAAGATATGATTAATTTGAGTAAAGTAAAAGCGCTGTTGATGGTTGGAGCACTTGGCTTAAGTCTGATGGGTGGTGATTGTGGAGGAAACTCTAGAGATTTATGTCTAGGCTTAGATGAGTCAAAGTGTGCAGCTCAAAAAGATGCAAAATGTGAATGGGCAGTTGTGAAGCCTGCGGTAAAGTCGGATGCCATGTGTACGGGGGTTGCTCACTGTCCTACCAGTGTTCCGGCCGGTATGGGCACGTTTGCGGAATTTTGCGTTCTTGTGGGCTGCTCTATGGACGCTGATAAATGCACTGGTACTATTATGAAGAAGATGGTGTGTAATGCTCCCAGTGAGGAAGACTGTAGTGGGGATATGGGCCGCGCAATCGGTTGCAAATGGCAAGCTGCTGTTGATAGCCCTGAAGAGTCTGCATGCAGAGCTGCAAAATAAATTGAGATGGCGCAGGTCTAGTCATCTAACCTTTAACCCTGTCTGCCATAAGAAGAGTATATCTTTCTTCAGCAGGCAGGGTTTTTAATTTTAAGTTGCCATCCCAGAGGATTCTCGCTATGCATAGGGCCCTATGGCAAATCGTTTTATTCGTAATTTCTCAATTATTGCTCATATAGACCATGGCAAGAGCACATTGGCCGATCGCATTTTGGAAACAACTGGTGCGCTTGCTGCCAGGGAAATGAAAGAACAATTTCTGGATAAAATGGAGCTGGAGCGTGAAAGAGGGATTACCATTAAATCCCAATCTGTTCGCCTTTCTTTTAAAAGCGACGATGGCAATACCTATTTACTAAATCTCATTGATACGCCCGGACACGTGGATTTTGGCTATGAAGTCAGTCGCTCTTTAGCTGCTTGCGAAGGGGCGCTGCTGGTTGTCGATGCTTCTCAGGGCGTGGAAGCGCAGACATTGGCCAATGTTTATTTGGCTTTTGAAAATGATTTAGCGATTGTGCCGGTCATTAATAAGATTGATTTACCAAGTGCAGAGCCAGAGCGTGTCAAAAAAGAAATTGAAGACGTGATTGGTATTGATGCGTCGTATGCGGTTTTGGCTTCGGGAAAAACAGGAATCGGGATACACGACGTATTGGAGGCTTTAGTAAAGCATATTCCCCCGCCAGACGGAGAATCTCATCATCCTTTGCAGGCACTTATTTTTGATAGCTGGTTTGATACCTATCGTGGCGTGGTTGTTTTGGTGCGTGTTGTTGAAGGTGAGATTTTACCAGGACAAAAAATTAAATTGATGCACAGCAATAAAGAATTTGTCGTGCAAGAAGTGGGTGCTTTTGCGCCACACCCCATTAAATTAGATAAGATTGCCGTCGGCGAGGTTGGTTTTGTTGTGGCCAACATCAAAGTTGTCACAGATGCAAAAGTTGGTGACACCATTACCAATGTTGAGAATCCTGCCCAGGCCCCGTTGGCTGGTTTTAAAGAAGTGCGGCCCATGGTTTTTGCTGGTATTTTTCCCATTGAGAGTACTGATTATGAAACGCTGCGCGATGCGTTGCAGAAATTAGCGTTGAATGATTCGTCGTTGGTTTTTGAACCTGAAAGTAGCCAGGCTTTAGGGTTTGGTTATCGCTGCGGTTTTCTAGGATTGTTGCACATGGAAATTGTGCAGGAACGCTTAGAGCGTGAGTTTGATTTAGATTTAATTACCACGGCGCCAACGGTTATTTATAAAGCCTATTTGCGAACTGGCGAAGAAATCTGCATTGATAATCCAGCCAAAATGCCTGATCCAACCAAAGTGGATTATTTAGAAGAGCCTTATATCCGCGCCCAGATACATGCACCTTGTGAGTACGTCGGTGCACTGATTACTCTGTGTGAAGAAAGGCGAGGGGAGCAGGTGGGAATTGAATATCCAACACCTACTCACGCGGTGGTTGAGTATATTTTGCCGCTTGCGGAAGTTGTCTTTGATTTTTTCGACAAACTTAAATCTTTGAGTCGCGGCTATGCCAGTCTCGATTATGAACTCGAAGGCTATCGCCGCTCTAAGTTGGTTACGGTCGATATTTTATTAAACGGTGATCCTGTCGATGCTCTGTCATTGATTTTGCACCAGGCTTCTTCTCAGCAGCGTGGAAAGAATATTTGCGAAAGAATGAAAGAAATTATTCCGCGTCAACAATACCAAGTGGCGATTCAGGCTGCCATTGGTGGTAAAATTATTTCGCGCGAAACCATTTCTGCACTTAGAAAAGATGTCACTGCTAAATGTTATGGTGGTGATATTACGCGAAAACGTAAGTTGCTTGAGAAACAAAAGAAGGGTAAAAAACGGATGCGGCAAATAGGGAAAATTGAAGTTCCTCAGGCTGCGTTCTTATCTGTCCTTAAAATTGATTAAGAAGAGTGAAATTATGAAATCCAGTTTGTCTTTTGGCCGTGTCATTGCGTTGATTTTGGGTCTTTTGATCACATTTGTTTTATGGGGTTTAGTGTTTGCTCCAGGTGGATCTGGTTCTAATATTTTGCTTGGGATTATGCTGGCAATTGCTGGAAATTATTTTATCGTTGTCAATCTGGGTTCTTATTTTGACGCATACTTTTTTCATGGCGGCTCAAAACAAAGAGCAGTTTTGGTCTATGAAACCAAACGGTCGTTAGCCGAAATGCAGACACGGCTGCGAGAAATTTTATTAAAGAAGAAGAAACGTGCGCAATACAGTTTGGATGCTTTAAACAAAGCTGAGTCTTCTTTGGAAAATTTGAAACAGGTTATTTCGAATGTTCAAGCTGAATGGCCTAATCAAAGCAAAGCCAATGAACATATCGTTGCTGTGCAATCTGCTTTGGTTATTGCGCAAGATTCCATGAAAAAACTTTTAGGAAAAGCCATGCGGCAGCATTTCTTAAGCGGCTGGGATTCTTTATTGATGGCGCTGCTCGCGGCCTTGGCTTTGCGCGCTTTTATCATTGAACCATTTCAGATTCCTTCAGGGTCGATGATTCCAACATTGCTGGTCGGCGACCATCTTTTTGTTTCTAAATTACGCTACGGCATCATTAATCCATTTTCAAAAAAACCATCCTACTTCGTACGCTGGTCAACACCAAAGCCTGGCGACGTGGTGGTGTTTGAGGCGCCTCAATATGTGGGCAGTCATTCTGGTCAAACATGGATTAAAAGAGTCGTTGCTGGTCCCGGCCAAACTGTTCATATCGAAAATGCGGTTGTTTATGTCGACGGCAAGCCTTATGAACATGTAACGCCTGAAAAAGAAGTTAATTATTTAGACTATTTTGGTGCGGGTTCAAGTAGCTGGATCTTTAGTGATGATGGCGTTTGGCGAGAGCAAGAAGCTGTTTGGACGCGCGAAAAAATATCAGACGATGTGACACACGATATTTATATGCGTCGTCTCAATCATCGCCTGCCTTTTGAAGATCAATGGCCAACATTTTTTCAATCACCATTGCCTGGACTTTCCTGTACTTCCTCTGAGTGCACTGTCAAAGAAGGTCACTTGTTGGTGATGGGAGACAATCGGGGCAATTCCAGCGACGGTCGAGTCTGGGGAGCGCTTCCCATTGATAACGTCAAGGGCAAAGCGATCTTTGTGTGGATGAGCGTCGATGGTTATAAAAACTTAGTGAAAATAGGCCGTTTTGTATTGCCTGATTTTCGCTGGGAAAGATGGTTTACTCGGATTCGGTAAAGCTGAAATTATCTGATAACCACCGTCGCCCAACGTTTTTTTCCGGCTCGTATTGAATAAGAGCCGGGACTTAACTGGTGTCCAGCGTCTTCGATGCGTGTGCCATCGACTGAAATAGCACCTTGTTTTATCAAACGTTTTGCCTCGCTGCTAGAAGGCGCGAGATCCGCTTTGACTAATACTTGCAACAACAAAAGCGTTTGGCCGTCGCTGTCAATAGTTACTTCAGGAGCATCGTCGGGTATTTCGTGACGTTTTCCGGCGCCAAATAATTCATGAAATTGGGATAGCGCAGATTCTGCAGCAGCGATACCATGAAACCTAGACACGATTTCGACTGCAAGTGCTTCTTTGGCAAGCTTAGGGTGACCGGCTTTTAATTCTTCAATTTCTTGTGGACTCTTAAGAGACAAGAGGCTGAAGTAACGCCACATGAGTGGATCGCAGATGCTCATTAATTTACCAAATTGTGAGTCAGCGTCTTCGTCAAACCCAACATAATTGGCCAGAGACTTAGACATTTTATCGCCCACGATACGGCCATCTTCTTCGCGTGCCTCTAATCCTTCTAGAAGCGGAACAGTCATAATGCACTGTGGTTCCAATCCATAATGTCGCATCAAGTCGCGGCCAACCAACAAATTAAACAATTGGTCACTTCCACCTAATTCAATATCAGGTTTCATAACGACGGAATCGTAGCCTTGCATGAGTGGATATAAAAGTTCATGCATGCTAATGGGTCGACCTTCGTTTAGGCGTTTTTTAAAATCATCGCGCTCAATCATACGAGCCACTGAATACTTGGCAGCCAGACGAATTAAATCAATCAGATTCATTGGGCTCAGCCATTCAGAATTAAATTGGACGACGGTTTTTTCTGGGTCTAGAATTTTGAAGACCTGTTTTTTATAAGTTGCGGCATTGGTAACAATATCTTCGTCACTGAGGGGAGGGCGGGTAACATTTTTTCCAGTGGGATCACCAATGCGAGCAGTGAAATCTCCCACCAAAAAAACAACGCGATGGCCTAAGTCTTGGAATTGTCGCATTTTGGTTAATAAGACGGCGTGACCAAGATGCAAATCAGGAGCGGTTGGATCAAAGCCGGCTTTTACGGTGAGCGGTTTTCCCTCGAGACGACTCTTTTCTAGTTTCTTTTTAAGCTCCAAAAGAACTTCTAAATCTACAATGCCACGTGTGAGAATGGCCAATTGTTCATCGACAGGAGCAAAAATTGTTTTCATAAAATAATCTCAAAAGAAGGTGTGCGTATCATATTCATGCATTGATCGTGTTCATCAACAGGGATTTGATCAAATACTTGTGAATCTAGGCCAATTCCAATTGTAAAAATCTGATTCGCAGGGATGTCAGCTAAAAAGCGGTCATAATATCCCTTGCCTCGACCAAGCCTGTTACCCAATCGATCAAAGGCAACACCCGGAACGATTAAAACAGCAATCTCCTCTGTTTTTACGGGAAGTTTGGTGTCGGCATCCCAAAATTGCATAGAATAATCTGAATTGACTTGGGGAAAAAACCGTTTGATACCGTGCCTAAGCAGCAATTCACAAAGTGGAGCCGTATGAATTTCATCGGCAAAATTTTTAAACAAAGCGACACCTTGGGCGTGAATACTTACTAGGCCCAGATGTGATTTTATGACGGGCAATATCGCATTGGCGACGACTATACCTGCTTCTAACTTTGCAGCCGAATTGGTTTGAGCAAGTTTTTCTAAGCAAGTTTGACGAAAACGAGATTTTAATGAAAGCATTTTTATGAAATTTCAAGATAAGTTAGCAAGATCCGCAGTTGTTTGAATTTTGTCATCGTCTTCATGATGATGATGCGGCAATAAAGAAAGTGCATCTTGAACTTCTCTCAAGGCACCTTCCGCGCGTTCTTTCAAACCTTGTTTGAGGCGCAGTAGTTCATCTTCTTTTTGAAGTAATTGGTCAGCTAAGTTCAGCGCGGTTAATAGAGCAACATGGTAAGTCGATACAGTATGACTTTGTTTTCCCACGTTTTCCAATTGGGATGTGACATACTGAGCGACAGCCTGCACATATTCTTCGCTTTTATCAGAACGCAGCGTAAAACGTTGGCCCAACAAAGATACTTCTACTCTTTTTTTATTGTTTACCTGATTGATGACCATATTGGGCTCCTTTTATGTTTCATCATAATGCAAAATTGGTGTCACTGTAAAATCATATTTAGAATTGAACGTTAGTTTACATAATATGCCTTATGGGTTCCAAATTGGTTATTCACCCAGTAGTCTTTTTCGGATTTTTTGACGATCAAAACTCGCTAATCTCTGTGTGCGTACAATAGATGTTAAGTCAAAAAGCGCGCGGTCTAATTTTTCATTGTTAATGACATAGTCATAGTGATCCAAACCAATACGAATTTCATCTCTGGCAGCCAGCAATCTTTTTTCAATCAGATCTTCTGGATCAGTTCCGCGGTTACGCAATCTTGTTTCCAGTTCATCAAGTGATGGCGGCAAGATAAAGATGAGAACAGCTTGAGGGTAATGCTTTTTAATCTGCAAACCACCTTGAACATCGATATCAAACAAAACATCCTTTTCGCTGGCCAGGGTTGCTTCTGTCCATTCTGCTGAAGAACCATAACGATGTCCGTGAACAGTCGCCCATTCGATGAAGGCGTTTTCTTGGATCATTTTGTCAAATATTTCTGGAGTGACAAAGAAGTAGTCTAAATCACTTTGCTCATGGCCACGTGCATGCCGCGTGGTATGGCTTACGCTAATTTGCAAATTGTTCATGCTGTCTACCAGCAGATGAGCCAAGGTGGTTTTGCCGGTGCCACTCGGTGCGCTGAGCACCACAGGAAATGCGCTTCTAGCCATGTTAAATTAATCCTCTCATTTGCTTCTGATAAAAAATGGGTAGATAGCACGATGCGGGTTTTTATTCAACATTTTGGACTTGCTCTCGCAGTCGTTCAATCTCAGCTTTAATTTCGACAACAAGGTGAGAGGCAAAAGCATTGGCACATTTATTTCCAATCGTGTTAGCCTCGCGAAACATTTCTTGGCACAAAAAATCTAATTTTCGACCAGAAGATTTGCTATCACAAAGACTAAAAAAATGATTAAAGTGAGCGAGCAAGCGGTCAATCTCTTCGGTCACATCACTTTTATCGGCGAGAAAGGCTGCTTCTTGGGCCAGTCTGGTTTCATCAAGACCCTGTTCTGATAAAAGTTCTCTCATCCGTTCTCGTAAATGTGCGTGATGCAGCTTCGGTGTTCCTTCAACATGGCCTTTGAGTTCTGTAACCATCTTTTTGCAGGAAGATAGCGATTCAGAGATAGGCAAAAAAAGATTTTTACCTTCTGTTTCTCTTGCTAATAAAAGATCTAAAAGAGCCAAGTTAATTGCTTTTTGGGCTAGCGGTTTTATTATTTCTGTTAAATCAGCCAAGTCTTCTATGGCAAATAGCTCATGAATACTGAGCAAATCTCCGAGACGGATATTGGGATCAAGCTTGGGTTTTAATTTTCTAAACGAGAGCAATTCATCGACTAAATAAGAGGCTGCTTGCAAATCAAACCTAATTTTTTTTAACTGTGTCAATTGATGACTGAGCGTCATGTGAATATCAACGCGTCCTCTGGAAAATAAATGCTGTGCTTTTTTGATGTATTCAGATTCACAGCTAAATAATTCTTTGGGGAGTCTTATTTTGACATCGAGTCCCCTGTGATTGACACTGCGAATTTCGCAAATACAAAGAAAATCGTCTTGCTCTGCAACTCCTCTGCCAAAACCTGTCATGCTTTGTAAATTAAGATCACTTCTCTCCATTTTTCATTACCTGATGCGGATCAAGGGCATCGCGCATGCCGTCGCCAAAGAAATTAAAACAGGACACGGTCACTAAAATAAAAAATCCTGGCCAAAATGCAAGCATTGGAGATGTTTTAATATAGTCCACTGCATTATTAAGCATATTACCCCATGAAGAAACGGGCGGTTGAATGCCTAAACCTAAAAAACTAAGAGCCGCTTCATAAAGAATGTTTCCACCGACTTCAAGAGTCGCGGCGACAATAATTGGTGCCAAGGCATTGGGTAAAATATGAACGAGCAATAAACGCCGGTCCCCTGCCCCTAATGATCTTGCCGCTGTGACAAATTCCATATTTTTTAATTGCAAAGCAGCAGCCCTCGCAAGTCTTGCCACAGTCATCCAACCAAAGAAAACAATAATTAGAATTAGCTTAATAACCGAAGCTAAATTGCCACTACCAACAGATTTCCAGTCGACCATTTTGAAAATTAAAAAGTAACCAGCGAATAAAACAACACCTGTTATCAGTGAGTCTATCAACATACGACTAAACGACATGGAATGTGAACTTTGCGCTCTTGAAGCAGAAGCAAAACGAAAGCATAAAAGAAGGATGGCAAAGATGCCACAGGTTAGAAGAGCACTCGCGGTATTTCCATGGCCAAATAGGACATCTAATTCCAGTGCCGAAAAGACAATCATGAGAGGCAAGACAGGCACGGAAAGCATGGCGTCAGTGAAGCGCATGAGAAAAGAATCAATAAAGCCACCGTAAAAGCCTGCTAAAAGACCGATGATGGAACCGATAATTGCTGATGTGAGCGCAGAGATAATACCCACTGAAAGTGAAATGCGGCCACCAAATATAAGCCTAGTCAAAACATCTTGTCCAAGTTCATTGGTTCCCAAAAGATGGGGCCAGCCTGGAACGAGATTAACCATTTCGAGTGAGGCAACATCATGGGAAACATTTAGCAACGATTCGATTGCGCCGGCAAAAAGAGACAAAAGACATAAAAAAATTAAAATATAGGCAGAATAAAGAGCGAGGCGATGTTTGCTAAAACGTTTCCATACGAGGTGGGAAAAAGTTTCGATTTGTTCTTGTTTCACATTGTTACTTTTTTGAATAAGTGCGTTGGTATTCACAGCTTGTGCGACCATGTTAAAAAACCTCTTTGATCGTTTATCCATGCCTGATGCGTGGATCGACGATGACATAAAGTAAGTCAGCCAACAAATTGCCGAGCATGACTAAAACGGACGATATGAGAAACACGACAATCGCTACATAGTAATCACTGCTCGCAATGGCGTCGTATTCTAAACGACCAATTCCTGGCCAAGAGAAAACAGTTTCAGTGAGCACTGCACCACCAAAGAGAGCTGGTATCGACAATGCGAGGATGGTAACGATAGGAATTAAGGCGTTTCTCAAAGCATGTTTTAATATAACCACTTTTTCAGAAAGCCCTTTTGCTCTCGCTGTTCGAATATAGTCAGCTGGCAAAATTTCTAGCATGGCCGCGCGCATATATCTTAACCAGCGGCCGATGTAAGCAATGGAGAGTACCAGCGTCGGCAAAATGGCATGGGTGAGTCGATCTGATAAAACAGCTGAGAGGCCTTCGTCTTGAATGCTTGGTGTTTGCACACCACCCGCTGGAAACCACTGCAAGTTTTCGGCAAATAAATACATGACCATAATGGCAAACCAAAATACTGGAAGAGAAATGCCGATAAAGGCAAAAAAATTAACGATGTAATCAAGCCAAGAATATTGTCGGTACGCACTCAATATTCCAAGAGGCAAGGCAATTAATAAAGACAATAAAATCGCTGGTATCATAAGTTGTAATGTGTTGCCGATGCGTCCAGAAGATACCAACATGCCAGTGACACTGTTTTTGATTCTTGCCCACAAAGACAAGCCTATTGTTTGGCACGTTTGAGAGCAGCCAGCGGTCTTATCATCACAGGTTTCTCCTGGGTCAATTTTTCCATCGCCACAGATAGAGGGTGGCCCCGCTAAAAGCTCCCAGACCGGCCGTTTGTAGGTATTGGAAAAACCAAGTGCGTTTTTATCGCCGGCAAAGACAAAGAGAAAACCTTTGTTAAAGCGGGCGGGGTCAGGAATCGGTGCTTTTTCAACTGAAAATGCGGCATTGGCGATGTGCCCTTCAGCATTGGTGACAGAAAACAAAATAGCAACTTGCCCTGTTCCATCGAAGACATGGCTATAAATTCCGTTTGAGTCAATTGTTCCCGGACTGCCATCGAGTAGTCGATAGCGATAGGCTTTTGCTTTATTGTTTTCTTGATTCAGATAAGACGACAAATCTACTTTGAATTGTTTGGGATCATCGATGACCTGGCTGGGAATCGGATTAATAATAAAAATGTTTTTAACAAGTTTTTGCGAAGGCGATTGGACAGTGACAGTCGCAGAGCCAACAGTTTCTAAGCCAACTTTATTTTTAATAACAAACCAAATTTGATGAAATCCCGGCGTGTTAAAAATTTGTGTGACGGTTAAGCCCTTTGTTGTGGCACCGAAAAGTCCACTGACGGTCAGTTCATGTAAAGATTTTTCATGCATATTTTTTCGAAGCGTCTGATAATATTCGTCATCTTCTGTTGCAATTATTTCTAACATCACATCGACAACTTCATTGGAACTTGCTGTTTGGACATTGGTGCTGGATTCTATTTTTTTCCAAATAAGGGGACGGTCAGTTTCAATCAGTTTGGTAATTTCATCTTCGTGTAGACGAAAGTCGTTATTAAAGATGGCATTGCTCAAATCAATTGAAGCAACGGCACGGTTTTGATTGTCCATCGTGATTGTGATGGGTTCAATTTGATGGGTCGTTGGTGCGCGAAAAGGATCGTCGTACCCCCAAATCCAGCGAACATATTGAACATACCAAGGTTTATCGAGGCCACGTAATTTTTTTAAGCGAACCACATCTTCAGGTTTTACACGAGGATTACTCATGATGAGCATGTCAACTGGGTTGCCCGGCATTGCTGAAAGCAGAGCGAAAAGAGCCACGCTTAAGAATGCGATAATCATGAGCATTTGCGTGAATCGATAAAAAATGTGCTTCATTTAATTCCAGCTCCATTCATGTGAATTCCAGGTAATAGGCTGCAGTATCCCCGTCGGCTTCCAATTTTTAAGGCCTTTTTTGGTGATACTAACATCCACACGAAAATAGAGAGGTAAAGATGGCAGTTCTTCTGCCCATAAAGTTTCAAAGTCTTGACCAATTTTTGCGCGCTTGTTGTTGTCAAGTTCCAGCGACGCTGATTTGAGAAGTTGATCTGCTTTATCGTTACAGAATCCTGTTTGATTTTGTCCAGAAAAGCCATTTTTGCTGCTGGGGATATAGTCGCATCTCCACAGAGTATCTGAAACCGCGATAGGATCTTTTACCCAGGAAAACATGGCCATATGCGAAAATTTTCTGCGACGCAAAGTTTCTCCAAAAAAGACCTTGGCTGGTTGGTTTTGAATTTCGACATCGACACCAATTTCTCGCCACTGTGACTGCAAAAGTTGCTCAATCCTCTCACGAGATTTATTTCCGGAAGTCGTCATTAAAGTTAGGAGTAGAGGTTTCCCATTTTTAGAACGGATCTCTTTATCTGCTGTTTTTATCCAACCGGCTTCGGTTAATAGTTGATTTGCTTTTTCCTTATTGTAGGCATATTTTTTGATGTTACCGTTGTAAAAAGGGGATTTTGGCGGTTCAGTTCCGTGGGCAACAGGCTGTCTACCTTTAAAGAGTAATTGCACAATTCCTTCTCGATTGGCACCATAAGCCAATGCTTGACGAACACGTTTGTCTTTTAAAATTTCATTGCCCAAATTAAAATCAATATGCTCCCAGACTAAACCCGGCGTGTAATAAAAATTGTAATCTTTCTTATGTCGTTTTTCGAATTCCAGCGCTTGATCTAAATCTAAACCTACTGGAGAAATGGCATCAATTGTGCCCGAGACAAGGTTTGATTCCAGCGTATTGGTTTGTGGAATAATGCGCCAAACAATTTCATCAATATGTGGTTTCAGATAACCTTTTGCGTAAGTATTTTTGGTCGCGATGATGTGACTTCCGGGAGACCATTCTTTGATCGTATAGGATCCGGCAAGTAGAGGTGTTTGCCCAAATGGATGTTTTTTTAATTTTTCTGGAGATGCAAGATAAATAGGTTCCACGATATGCTTAGGAACAGCCTCATGCTGGCGGTAATTGTGGTAATAAGCATAGGGTTCCTTCCAAGTGACGACTAAAGTTTTACGATCTTTTCCTTTGCTTTCCATCTTTTCTATTTTTTCAATGACAGTGCGATCAATAATTTCTTGCGAAGGGTCTTTGTAAATCTCATAGGTGAAAACAAAGTCGTCAGCTGTTAGTGGTTTACCATCGGCCCAATAAAAATCATCTTTTATCTCCCACGTGCTACGCATTTTTGCTTTGCCATTTTCGCTAAAGAGCTCCAGTTTTTTATTTTCCAGTGTGGGAATTTCTTTCGCTGCCCAAGGAATCAGTTTCCAGTTTTCATCAAAAATGGTGAGGGTGTAAGTGCCGACTCTGGATACTTCTTCCGAGGCCATCATTTCTTTATAAGGCATGAACAAGGAGTCCGGTTCTTGGGAAATACCAATGGTTAATGAGGAATGTTGAGATGAGCTGGAAGAATTAGTTTGACCGTGGTCCTGTTTTTTGGGATTACAATTTAGTAAACTGATGACACATGATACCGTGAACATGAGCCGGGCTGTTTTACGAATTAATTTTTTTGTTATCATGGGCACCTTACTTTTTGATGGCTTCCTTGAAGCACTCTTGATATATGCACTACAACATTCCATTGGCTTTTTGAATGATCCCATCTGTAAACTCTGAGGCATTTTATGCTAAACCCGTTCAAATCTTTTTTCTTTTTGCCGCTTTTTTTGGGAACTTTTTGTCTCTCAGCGTGTAAACCCAGTTTGTTGCCGCTATCCAGTGTTTCCAACACTGCTGAAAATCGTGCCGTTATGCAATTGATGGATCAATACAAAAATGCGATTGAGCATCACTCTGTTGCAGAAGTAATGGCTTTAGTGGCCCCTGATTTTTATGAATCCAGTGGAACTGATCATGCAAAGGATGATTATGGCTATTCCCAACTGGAGCAAAAATTACAAAAGGCGTTTGCCCGTGTCAAAAACTTAACACTTCGCTATCATGTTCAAAAAATAGAACGAAAAGACGATCAAGTATCTGTTTATTATTATTTTAACGAGCACATTTTAGCTGATTTTCCTGTGGGAGAAGAATGGATGGCAGGAAATGATGTGAATCGTTTAGTTTTGCGAATCAAGAACAAAGCGCAAGGAGGCGGCTATGAAATTCTCAGCGGATTGTGAGCCGAAAAGTACGCCGTTTGCTTCTATTGTGCAGCAAGTTCGGCGTCATGTTGGCAAGGCGCTCTTTGGGGTTGAGGCGCCCTCCCCTAATTATCGGGGCAAAGTGAGAGATGTTTTTTTTAAAAACCATGAACTGATCATCGTCACGACGGATCGGATTAGCGCTTTTGATGTTGTTTTAGGTGCCATCCCTTTTAAGGGTTCACTTTTAACTGAGCAGGCGATCTTTTGGCTCAACAAAAGTCAAAGCATCATTGATAATCATTTAATTGAACGGTTGGATGATCAGGTGATGCGCTGTCGCAAGGCGTTGCCTTTTCGTGTCGAGATGGTTGTGCGAGGTTACCTGGCAGGTTCTCTTTTGCGTGAGCCTGTGCACACCCGAGGCTCGCGTTATGGCTTACGGTTAGATGCATCGATTGATGCCTATGAGAAATTGCCTGAACCGATTGTGACACCGACGACAAAGGCAGATATTGGTGAACATGACTTGCCTATTAGTCTTAAAGAAATTGTAGATAGTGGATTAATGTCGAAGCGTCATCTCGACCAAGTTGTCGATGCTTCCATCGCACTTTTTAAGCAAGGAAGTGCATTTTCCAAAGAGCAAGGTCTGCTACTTGTCGATACCAAATATGAATTTGGTCTATGCGATGATAAAGTAATTCTGATTGATGAAATTCATACTGCAGATTCGTCACGATATTGGATTGCAGATAGCTATGAAGATTGTCTAAGAGAGCAAAAAGCCCCTCAAATGTTAGATAAAGAACGTTTAAGAGATACTTTACTCAAAAAAGGTTATGATGGAACTCAAGTTGCGACGATGCCTAAACTCGATGACGAGATGTCTCTTGATTTAGCTGCTCATTATTGGCAGTTGACAGAAACCTTGCTGGGTAGAACATTTAAGCCTTCTCTTGAAGATGCCTCTGTTCGGGTTTCAAACTGCTTATTTGCCGCATTGCCTCAAAGGTAGCCACAGCTGCACATTGCGCTAAGTTTAAGGATCGAACAGGACCCGTTTGTGGGAGGGTAAGAATTCGATCGGCAAATTGCGTTAAAAGTGTTTCATCGACGCTGCTGGTTTCTGGACCTAAAATAATGACATCGCTTTGATGAATCGAAACATCCCAAGGAGCTTTGGAACTTCCCACTTCGATAATCCAAGGTTTTTTTTGTAAAAGGCTTAAACACCTGTGAATGTTATGATGAAAGTGAACGCGAGCGCCATAAAAATAATCGAGCCCTGCCCTCCATTTGGTTTTATCGCTGCTATCAAAAACCAAAGGGCCACAGACATGGAGTGCACATTGCGTCGCTGTTGACAGCCTAACGATAGACGCAATATTGGCAGCAATGCGAGGTCGATCAAGCACAATATGAAGTAATGGTTTTGTTAATACGTTTAACTTCTCATTCATTTTTATAGAGCTTATATTCATAATATTTAGGAGATGTATCCAGACGAATATGTAACCAAGGGACGCCTAAGCCATGGGTTGATAACCAAATGGTTCGACCTTTTGTGAGTTCTGTTTCAAGTTCTTGACCAGTTTTTTCCCAAAACGCTTCAACTTGTTCATGCGCTGCATCTAACAAGAAATTTTTGAGATGATAATAGATAGATTGATTTTTTTCTATGGGAGTAGGAACGATAAGCCGCGCATCTTTGCTAAGGTTATAAAAAGAGGTTACTTTTTCATCTTTCGATAAATTTTTAAAATGTTCTTTAAAATTTCCACTATCTGCTTTGCCCTTAAATTGAGAACTGGCATCAATAACGACAAATTCGAATTCTAGATTTTCATTTTGCTCAGAAAAAGGTGCACATTCCCAAAAAAAAGCAGAAAAAGGTATGCTGCGAAGAACTTCAGTTAATTGATTTCGAAATTGACTTTCATGGGATAAAGCTTGGACAGCCTCTTTGCGTGTAACGGCTCGTTTATCATGATGTAAAAGCTTAATCTTCCATACGGTGGCGCTAAGTTTCTCAACTTGAGCGTCCAACTTTTCTATTGTTTTTTCTTCTGGGAATGCTTTTTTTTCCTGATTCCCACATCTGTCAAAACCAGAGACAGCAATTGTTCCGGTTAGGACAGCCATTAGCATCAAAATTTGAAATGATCTTTTTTTCATTTTTCTTCCTATATCTTACTTTACCAGAGACGCTTTTTGGTAAAATTCAGGATTTGTAATTCCAGCTTGAAATTTTGAAAGTTGTTTTTTGAAATAATCTTCATGAGGGCTTAATTTGATTGCTTGGTTAATTAAGGAAAGTGCTTCGTTTTTTTGCCCTAATTGAAATTTAATTTCCGCAAGTGTGTCGATAAAATTAGGGTTATTGGGTTCAAATGAAATCGCTTCTTGTGCATAAGAAAGCGCATTTTTTAAGTTATGAATTCGTTTGTCTTTTGACCTGGCTAAAATATAGGCGATGTTGTTGTAGGCATTGGCATTTTTCACATCGATACGAATAATCTCTTTGAATATAGACAAGGCCTCTGTATCTCGCTGTGCTTGAAGTTCCATGGCCCCAATGGTCATCCATAGATTAATAGAATCAGGGTTGTCGATGACACCATCCATTAGTGTTTCCATTGCTTTTATAGGGTCGCCAATGAGACTGTAGGATCTGGCAATTGACAAATAAGCATCTGTATCATGTTTATTCAAAGCAACACGTTTAAATCCGCTTGATATTTGACTGTAAAGATGCAGTGAAAATGTTTGTTTAAAAGTAATAATAAGCGATTCACTGTTCGGATGCTTCGATAAAGCATTCAGTAGAATATTAATAGAAGTTTCATATTTTTGTTGTTTATTTAAGTCTTCAACATTTTGCAAAGTAGATGAAATTGTAGAAGCTTCCGCACTTTTTAAAGGCAATGAATCATTTTGTAAAGCAATCATGGCTATCAATGCTAAGACAATCAAAACTCTAAAAATTAATGCATTAAAATGATTTAATTTTAATTTGTACACCACTTCTCCCTGGCATTGTTTAAAGTATAACAATGACCAGGAAAAATGTCTGTATTTCTATCGTTTTTGATTTTAACCGCTTGTTTTTATTGCTTGTTAGCTAGGTCACTTTCAGCAAAAAACCAGGCAATTTCATTCTTAGCCGTATCTGGGGCATCGGAACCATGGACGGTGTTTTCACCAATGGAAACTCCAAAAAGCTTACGAATGGTGTTTTCTTTTGCTTCAGTTGGATTGGTTGCGCCCATGATTTCGCGATTTTTGAGAATGGCATTTTCACCTTCCAGCACCATCAAGAGTACCGGACCTGAGCACATCGAATTAACAAGTTCTGCGTAAAATGGACGTGAACGATGAACTGCATAAAAGCCTTCTGCTTCGTGGCGGCTGAGTTGCTTCATTTTTGCGCCAATCACAAAAAGACCTTCTGATTCAAATCGGGCAATAATTTTTCCGATAAGATTACGGGATACACCGTCTGGTTTAATGATAGAAAAGGTTCTTTCTTTTGACATATGATTCTCCTTTTATGCGGGTAATTGGGTTTTAATAATTTGTAAGGCAGCTCTCATGCGGGTTCGGCATCTTTCTTTCCCTAAAACAGCCATTGTTTCAAATAATGGAGGTGATGCTTTTTTTCCTGTAACGATTAAACGAACAGGCATAAATAAATCGCGGCTTTTGATGTCTTTTTCTTGGCAAAAAGCGCGCAAGCTTGCATCGATGCCTTCAACGTCAAAAGGTCTCAAAGCTTCTAATTTTTCAACGAGCGTTTCGTAAATTTCAACGAGTTTTTTCTTGTCTTCAATGCCTTTAATTTGGTAATTTTCAGCCGAAATAGTAACGTCACCTTTAAAGAAAAAGTCTGCATAGGATATAAAATCCTCTGATTTTTCAACGCGCTCTTTGACCAAGTTAACGATTTGACTTAAATAACTGGTCGAAAAAAGTTGTTCTTGTAGGTAGCTGGTGAATTGAGAATTGTTCCGTAATTCGCGCAAGTAGCGCCCGTTGAGCCATAGCAATTTTTGCAGATCGAAAACAGGCCCGCCGAGAGAGATGCGTTCAAGTTTAAAATTTTGCACGAAGTCAGGGAGTGAAAAAATTTCCCGCCCATCTTCAAAAGAAAAAGCCATGAGTCCTAAAAAGTTTAAGAGTACCTCTGGCAAGTAGCCAGCTTCTTTAAAATACTCCAGTGATACTGGATTTTTTCGCTTAGAAACTTTGCTTTTGTCCGCATTTCGGAGCAGAGGTAAATGTGCAAATTGAGGAGGCTGCCATCCAAAAAAACGGTAAAGCAAAATGTGCTTTGGTGTTGAACTAATCCATTCTTCTCCACGAATGACGTGGGTGATTTTCATGAGGTGATCATCGACAACGTTGGCTAAGTGATAAGTAGGGAATCCGTCGCTTTTGTATAGAACTTGATCGTCAACTTCGCTGCATTCAATGACAATATTGCCACGCAACAAATCATGAAAACTAATTTTTCCTTCGCTGGGTGTTTTTAAACGCACGACACCAGCAATTTGTGCCAGTTCTCGGCAATGTCCGTCGTAACCTGTCGGTTGTTTTAAAGCGAGCTGTCTTTTGCGGACCTCTGCTAAACGTTCGGAAGAACAGGTGCACCAATAAGCATGGCCACTCTCAACCAATTGATCAATGTATTTTTTGTAAATATCGAGCCGTTCACTTTGACGATAGGGACCATATGGGCCACCAACATCAGGACCTTCGTCCCATTGTACGCCAAGCCATTTAAGCGAAGACAAAATCGCGCGTTCGCTGTCTAGGCTTGAGCGTTTTTGGTCTGTGTCCTCGATGCGCAAAATAAATTTGCCGTTTTGCTGTTTGGAGAACGCATAATTAAATAAGGAAACGTATGCCGTGCCGACATGCGGATCACCTGTAGGAGAAGGTCCAATGCGAACACGAATTTCATCAGCGGCTGAGTTAACCATAAATATCCATCATCAATTTTTAAAGAAAGCCAGTTAACAGTATCTGTCCTAAAAACCAATACCGTATTTGGCAGCTTCACTTTTAAACAGTTCGGGTACGGGAGCGATGAGCTTTAAAGCATCAGGCAGAACCAGCGTATCGGCGTGTAAAGCATGCCCTGGTAAGCAAATTGACTTTGGCCCTCCATAAAGTTCATCACCAATCAAAGGGTGTCCGGCATCAGCCAGATGAACGCGGATTTGATGGCGTCTGCCACCTTGAATTTCCACGCGGATCAACGTGGCGTCTTGCCCCCAGGAAATAGGTTCTATCAAAGTCGTTGCAGTTTGAGGCTCCCCTCTAAAAAAACGCATTTCTTTTTTGACCACAATCATTTTTTTCTTATTTTTTTGGTGATGTGCAATCGGATGGTTGATTTGTAATTGATTTAGGATTTTTCCCTGCACCAGAGCAAGGTAAGTTTTTTCAATTTTCTGAGACTTAATGAGATTGCGCAGCAAAGCATAGGCATCTGGGTGACGTGCAAACAATAACAACCCTGAAGTGTTATTATCTAATCTGTGAACCAAGCCGCCCTCTCGTTTTTGAGATGACGCATGGGCAACTTCGGGGTATTTGGCGATCACAACATCGAGCGCGGTATTTGCCTCATGCTCTTTTAAGGGATGAGAAGGCATGCCTGCTGGTTTATCAAAGACAATGATATCTTCGCTTACAAAAACAAAATCACCCATAGACACTTTTTAAAGTGATGCCGATTTCTGCAGGTGTTGGTGCCACTTTAATGCCGGCTTCTTGAAAGGCAGCTATTTTGTCCTTGGCTGTGCCTTTTCCTCCGGAAATGACTGCGCCAGCATGTCCCATGCGCCGGCCTTCAGGTGCTGTGGCTCCAGCGATAAATCCTATGACAGGTTTTTTCATGTGCTCTTTCACAAAGAGCGCCGCTTCTTCTTCAGCATTGCCACCGATTTCTCCAATCATCACCACCGCATGGGTATCAGGATCTTCATGGAAAGCTTGTAAAACCTCGACGAAACTTGTTCCGTTGACAGGATCGCCACCGATGCCCACGCATGTGGACTGCCCAAGGCCCAAATTGGTTAGTTGAAAGACCGCTTCATAGGTCAAAGTTCCAGAGCGAGAGACGACACCGACGTGGCCTTCTTTATGGATGAACCCAGGCATAATCCCAATTTTGCAAGCACCGGGGGTAATGACGCCTGGACAATTAGGTCCGATGAGTCGGCTGTGGGAACCTTGCATGGCGCGTTTTACTTTGACCATGTCTAAAACAGGGATACCCTCAGTAATGCAAATGACGAGTTCAATTTTGGCATTGACTGCTTCCAAAATTGCATCAGCAGCAAAAGGAGCTGGCACATAAATGACAGTCGCATTGGCTTTGGTGGTGTGAACCGCCTCTTCGACTGAATTAAAAATAGGGACCCTATTTGAAAAAAGTTGGCCGCCTTTTCCTGGAGTAATACCGCCGACAATTTTGGTGCCATATTCAAGCATTTGCTCCGCATGAAAGGCTCCTGCCGATCCAGTAATGCCTTGTACGAGAACTTTTGTGGAACGATTAACGTAAATACTCATAAAATCCTCAAAAATAAATCTTAAGCTGCGGCGGCGGCTACTACTTTTTTGGCGCCATCGAGTAGGTCATCAGCGGAGATAATGGATAGGCCTGACTGCTGTAAAATTTCTTTGCCTTTATTCACATTGGTTCCCTCAAGACGTACGACTAAAGGAACATGCAGACCGAGTTCTTTTACGGCAGCGACAACGCCTGCAGCAATTACATCACATTTGGCAATGCCACCAAAGACGTTAATTAATACCGCTTTCACCGAGGTGTCTTGCAAAATAATTTTCAGTGCTTCGGTTACTTTTTCTTGGGTGGCCCCTCCCCCAACGTCTAAAAAGTTAGCAGGTTCGCCACCGACGTGCTTAATGATGTCCATGGTTGCCATGGCAAGTCCTGCGCCATTCACCATGCATCCAATGTTACCATTTAATGCGATATAACTAAGTCCATGATGCTGCGCCATTGCTTCTCGTGGATCGTCTTGCGTCGGATCTTGAAAAGCCACAATTTTTGTTTGGCGAAACATGGCATTATCGTCGAAGGCAATCTTAGCATCCAAGGCAACGATATCGTTGCTGGCAGTGACGACCAGAGGATTTATTTCAACTAACGATGCATCAGTATTAATGAAAGCTGTGTAAAGTGGCATTAAAAATCGTACGATTTTTTTGCTGATATCATCAGGCAATTTTAACCCGTAAGCGAGTTGACGTGCTTGATATGGCATTAAGCCTACGACGGGATCTATCCACACTTTTAAGATTTTTTCCGGCTGTTTCGCTGCTACTTCTTCAATGTCAACTCCTCCTTCTGTGGAGGCCATGATGCAAACACTGTTTTTGTCGCGATCGATTAAGACGCCGACGTACAATTCTTTGGCAATTTGGCAACCCTGCTCGACGAGTACTGAATTGACAGGTTGACCTTCTGGTCCAGTTTGCGGGGTGATGAGCTGCATGCCTAAAATTGATTTTCCGTGTAGCAAAGCTTCATCTTTATTTTTTGCTAATTTAACACCGCCACCTTTGCCTCGACCGCCGGCGTGAATTTGTGCTTTAATCACGCATGGGTAAGCTAATTCATCTGCGGCTGTTGAAACTTGATCGAGCGTAAAACATACGCGACTATCGAGAGTTTTAATGCCGTATTGCCGAAGAATTTCTTTCGCTTGATACTCGTGGATTTTCATGAGTTCTGGTACCTGCTTTAAAAATAGGGAGCAAAGAATCTCCCATAGCAGGCTTATTGACAGATTCAATAGATCTAATTGCTTAAGTTCCTCCGCACACTAGTCTTACGGAAGAACTTAGAGATAACTTAATAACGTCGATCTGGACGGCGATAGTGATATCCTGAAGTGCAGATGGCAATACCGTTTCCATTTCGGTCTTCACAAATGAGATCGTAACCGCATTTAGGATAATGATACCCATTGCGGCTGCAACGCTCGCCTTCCATTGCTGGATCATTAGGGTATCCACCGCGGTCATAATCGCTACGACATACGCCTACGCCATAGCCTTTGAAATCGCAGGACTCGCCATAGCCGCATTCGCGATGACTGCTGCAAACTCTGCGACAAATGCCTTGGCTTGCTCCCGCGTAATATTCACAGGCCAGACCCGGTGCGCATTGTCTTCCATGGTAAGCCTCAGAACAACTTTGTCCTTCGATGGCATGATTATCCCAATCATTGTCCCATCTATCGGTTGGGGTAATTGTCACTGAATCCCAAGTGCTAGAACCTGTAGATGTTGCATGAGCAGGAACAACACAAAGTATCAGTATAGACAGCGAAAAAAAACGCATTACTTTTTTCATATAAAATCTCTCCATAAAATTTAGCGTTGCCTGTTTGTTTTTGGCCGGATCAACATAAAAAGTAAAATAAAAAATATGCCCCCAAGGCCAAATTGTTTTTGTGGTTGGCTACTTGTGCATTGACAAGAAAGAGACTTGTCTTGACTAATTGTTGTTCTCGTCACAGTTTTTTCCATTGGGCAGGCTATTTTGTGGGGCAATGGCATGGAATCTGAATGACAAAAACCGCCTCTTGTCCCTGGAGAGGCATAAATATTTGGCATAATTTCACAGTCTTCAATGTTCCACCATTTTAAATCGTCATTGGCAAAAAAAGTGGGAGCTCTGTTGTAGCGAGAATGTCCGTCTGGAAAAACTGCTGAATTGTTGAAAGGCGCGCAATCTTCTTGATTGTCAATCGCTTGAAAACAAATGGTCTGCGTTCCAGAGTTTTTAAAGCTAAAGGAAGGATCTGCTATCATGATGGTGAGAACATCAAGGCAAATATCAATGCCGAGGTCTTTTTTTTGGGCGATGATGGCATATTCTTGAGGGGCTAGAAAAGCTGCTGCATTGGGAAGCTGAATGCGCCAGGCCTCTTCCTTTTTTACGCCATCTAAGCGCCTGACAATCGCATTGGCTAAATCAACAGGTGTTGATCCGATATTGTAAACTTCAAACCATTCAAATCCTTGGTCGCGATGATCCCCATCTGCATTTGCATAAACTTCACTAACGATAACTTGGGCATTTAGTTGATGGATAAACGAAAGAAACAAAACTGGTATTAAAAACCAAATATGATTTGCCAACACAAAAAATCCTTCTTTTCGTTTTTATCAAAAAGAAGGATTGGAGAGGAGCAGTTGATTTTTTACAATCGGTAAAGTGCGATTACATTAGTGTCCAAGGAGAGCGGCAATACCAGCAAGAAGTCCCACGCTTAGCAAGCTTGCCACGGTAGTGCTAGCGCTAGAGTCAACACAAGGCCTCCATTCAAAATAAAATTGCAATCCTTTGGGACCAGCGGGATCATTGATAGTAATTTCCGCTGAATCAAGTGTTGACATAGCTTCATCTCCAAATGAGTTGCTGTAAACGCTTAAGTCGGTATTGATGCGAAAATTAACAGGGGTGCTACAGCCAGACCATTGAACAGACTGCGTATTTACCGTATCTTGCAATAAAAAATTATCAGATAATGAGCCACTAAAAACTTCAGTATAAGGAAGCGTATTTTCGCCAGCCAAAAAATATTCAACTTTAAACTTTGCTTGTCCCCCGACTGGTAAGTCGATAAACCCGCGATAGTCAGTTCGTACGATGCCAACTTGGTAGCCAATCGGCACGAAAAAAGGAATGGTTATGTCGCAACTTTTTCTATCAGTGTAAATAGAGCCGCCCGCCCGAACACTATAATCATCAAACAGAACGCTCATGGCTGTTTGATCTGGGGAAAGCGCTGCGGATAATTTGCCAAAAGGACAGCCAGAACCATTGTATTGGGGAAGATCGATGTAGGCACCTACTTGCATTGAACCAAGCGTTGTGTTTGGACTCAATGTAGAGTTGTCAGCATGACCAATGTTTATCGATGCAAAAAACAAAATAAGTAACCCAATGCATTGCCGTTTCATCAGACAGACCTTTATTGTTGGTGTTTTATGAGCGTCGCATCTGACAAACGGGTCTTGGGCGATCATTATTCCCTGGTGAAAGCATGCAGATTAGGATTGCCTCCTTGATTTAAATAAAAAATTGCTTAAGAATCAGGTCTATTCAGATTGGTTATGTATGCTACACACATTTAAAAGTACTGTGGCCGAATTTTTCGTTAATTTATTATACGTTAAGTGCTTTGAGTGAATTTTCAGCGTAACAGTGAAGGTTTTATGTTTAAAATGAATAAATTTTTAATAGGTTTTTTGCTGATCTCATCGTTGGGCAACGCGCATGCAGATCAGTATATATTTCCTCTAGGGACTAAAAAAGCAGCTAGCCAAAAAGATTCAGAAAACTCTGAAAAGTCTGCTGAAGCTGAAGGATTAATTACCCCTGTAATTACTGTAACGGGTCTGGCTGTGGCCGCTGGTGTTGTTGCTATTTTGCGCCCGCAAATTTGGGCACCAATTTTAAAGTTTTTTCGCGGCGGGATCCCTGCTCCTGCAGTCGCTAATATGGCAGCTCAGGAACAGCAAGAAAAGTTAGAAGCACTGCAAAAAGAAATTGAGGCAAGCAAAGCCAGGCAAGCAGAAGAACGTGAAGAAGAACTTAGAAAAGAGCAAGCGCGATTGAATGAAAAAGAAGAGCGTCTGGCAAAAGAAGAAGCGGAGAAGAAAGCAAGAGATGAAGAGCGAGCAAAGGACGCACAAAAAGCGCTGGCTACAATGGCTGATGCTGCAACGATGGCTTTTCAGCAATTGGGTTCAATCGCTGTGGCGATAGGCTCCAGAGGCGCAACGCCGAGCGGTGCACTTCAGGACAGAGCTGCTAGCGCACTTCATTTAAGGCAATCACCGCCAGCTATGGGGATGGTAACGCCAAATGTTCAAAAACCAGTTAAGCAGCAGTCTCCTCATAGAAAAAATAAATCGCCCCAACAACCCTCTCCGGCCGACTCCGGCCACGCCCCTTCTCCTAGTGGAATGAATGGAGGAGAAGAAGAGGAAGAAGAAGAAAACACAAGCGGTGCAGCAGTAGCCGATGAGTCTTTGAGTTGGGACCAAGCGGCTGATTTTTCCCTTATGGCCAACGAAAGTGTTGGACCTGCCCACCCGCATCCGCAGCAGCCACAGCCTCCCCCTGGGTTACAAAAAAAAGCGTTTAAGCAGCCTCCTACCAAAGCTTCTACTCCCAATGGAAAGGAAAAGGGAAAAAAAGATAAAAAAAAGCCAGAAACTTTCGTTTAAAGTGCGATGGCTCGGTGCGTTTCTTTGGCATGATAACTGCTGCGTACAAAGGGCCCTGCAAAAACAGTTTTAAAACCTAAAGCTTTTCCGTGTGTAACAAAACGTGCGTAACTTTCTGGTTGAACATAACGGGCAACTGGCCAGTGTTTTATTGACGGCCTCAAATACTGGCCAATCGTGACAACTTGGGCCCCAAAAGTTGCCAATTTTTCCAAAGTCTCACAAACTTCATCGTCGGTTTCACCAAGTCCCACCATCATTCCACTTTTGACTTCTACTTGCTTTTGCGACGCTACATATTGCAGCACAGAGCACGTGACATGCCAGTGACTCTGCGGTCTGACCTGTCGATAAAGCCGCTCCACGGTTTCAATGTTGTGTCCAAAAATATGAGGACCAGCACGCAAAACTTGGTCAATCAAATCATGTCTGCCTTTAAAGTCAGGTGTCAATAATTCAATGGTCACGTTAGGAATGTGCTTTTTTAGAGTTTCAATGCAATGTGCAAAGTGCCCTGCCCCCAGATCTTTTAAATCATCACGGTCGACGCTGGTCATGACAACATGATCTAAACCAAGTTGCTGTGCGGCATCTGCTAGATTTTGCGCTTCTTTTGCATCAGGCGCAGCGGGCTTCGCCGTTTTAACAGAACAAAAATGACAGCGACGCGTGCACTTGTCCCCTAAAATCATAAATGTCGCTGTTTTATTGGTAAAGCATTCACCAATATTGGGGCAACGCGCTTCTTCGCATACTGTATTTAGCTGAGATTTTCGTAGAAGTTGATGAACATCTTTTCGTTCTTTGAAGTTGCGTAAATTCTTACGAAAACCTTCCGGCAATCTCAGTGTTACATCGGTCGTCGCTAGCATTTAGGATTGGCGTCTCATTTTATGATAAAATCTGGTTTGAATATCAGGCTCAACTTCATAGTTCTTTTTAAGTTCGTTTATCAAAAAACTTTCGACGATTCTACCAACGAAAGGAATTTTGACATTCATTTCACCTTCGATAACGCGCTTGGTACCATTTCCTTGTTTGATTAAACGCCATTGGCCACTGCCTTCGAACTTGCCTTGGGCTTTTAAGGGCTCAATGTTAAAATGGATGCAATGCTCTGCAGGAACGAAGTGAGAATTTTCCCACCAAGTGAACATTTCTGGCGAAATAATTTTGGTCACGGCAGGAGGGAACTCTCCGCCAGCAATCACTTTGAAGCGCCAATGGACTTCACCAGATTCAAGCTCTTGTTTTTCAATTAAATCGCGGCTTCGAAAAGCAGGCATTAAAGAAAGCATGCTGTTTAGCTCAGGATGATTGAGATATTTTTCAAAAAAATCCAGTGAAATATCAGGGAACTCGTGTTCAAGTTGAAATTTGGTTGCCATTAATAAGCTCCTTCAGATTTTTGGTTAGAGTCTGTTTGACGTTTATTCAATATTGCCTTTCATAATCTCCTCTTCGCCAGGTCTGATGGCACCAGGTTTATAAGGAAACCATCCGACGAGAAAACGCGATAAGATGATACAGGCAACAAAAGAAATCAGTAAAATGATGGTAGGCCCTGTTACCATGCCGTTAACAATCAGTGGCGGTAGTAAGGCGATGATAGCAATTTCAACGAATGAAATTCCCAAATAGGCCAATCCAAAATCTTCTAGCACCGGCGTTTTCAAATCAGGATCAATAATGCGCAACAACATAATTGATGTCGCAATGGAACCTGTGCTCCATCCGTAAACGGCCATGGAACGCTCAAACCAAAAATTACGACAAATCCGTCGTCCTAAAAACCAGATAAGGCCAATGGTAAAAATAAATCCAAAAATAAAGAGCAAGATTAAGGGCACCGCGTATTTTAATACGACAAGAATTTTAATCGAAGAAATTCCAAAAGCGACCAAGTAATCTGTGACAAAAGATCCGATACGATGAATTACATGGCGGTCGACGTATTCGCCGATTTTAATGATATTAAATATCTTCTGTAAAAAAGCGCCAAGCAAGAGCGCTAAGCAAAAAACGGGAACATCAAAGTTTCCAGGAATTAATAATTTAAGCCCATCTCGTAACAAAAAAGCAAAGATGCCGACGGAAAAGACAATAGCAATATGCCAAGTCAAAGGATCAAGAGCCATGGCGCTGACGGTTTCAAGCCCCATGGATTGTCTTTGTGATTTTTCGACGAAACCGGTACGCATACTGCTGGGCATTTTTTGGGTGGATTCCACCATTCGTGTCCAGCCTCGTCGTGTGGCAATATTAATCAAAATCATTCCCGCAAATACGGCAGTGAGCATGCCGATGGTGGCCGAGGTATAGCCGATGGACAAGGCATCTTCCCAGCCATTTTGTTCAAGAACTCCGCCTATGGCCGTTGCTGTTCCATAGCCGCCGATAAATCCTGCAGGCAGAAAAATCGCAAATCCATCTGGTAACAGAGGAAACAGAGGCGTTAAGATGACCAGGCCAAATAAGAGAGCAAAACCATATTGGCCTACCAGTGAAGCCATGTTGTAAAAAAAAGTATCACCGGCGTGCTCCAGCATTTGCCTTGGTGACAACTCTTTCTTTTTCTTGCCTAAAAAAATAGTGGCGAAGAGAAAAACAACTAAAATTGATGGATATGTCGCCATCAATGCATTGCCATGTTCGTCGATAGCAAAAGGAAGGATACTTAAAAATTGCTTACCGGCGAATAGGCATATGAGCCCCGCAATAACCGAACTTGGCATGTATAAATATTGTAAGATTTTGATGCGAGAGCGAAGTAAGTGAGATAAAACAATAACAATTGAAATGATTCCAAAATCAGTCATAATTCCAGTTGTCAACAATGCCACTTAAACCTCTTTATGTGAAAACTAATTTGAATGTTCAACGCTATCGCACAACATGCATCATTGCGCAAATTGGAATCTAAAATCCTTGGATGCCATCATCGTTGAGCACGAGTTGTCTTTGAGCTTGTTTGGCCAAGCGCAGGTTGTGGGTCACAACGATGACTGTCACTTTTTCGTCAGTGTTTAATTGCTGCATAAGTTCGATAATGCGAGCACCAGTTTCTTCATCTAGATTACCTGTGGGTTCATCAGCTAAAAGCAACTTAGGCGAAGTCACTAAGGCGCGTGCTAAAGCAACGCGTTGTTGTTCTCCTCCAGAAAGCTCTCCTGGTTTATGGTTAAAACGATGCGCCAATCCAACCTTGTGAAGCATTTTTAAAGCTTTCTGCTGCGCTATTTCTTTTTTTTCACGTCTAATTAATAGCGGAATTTCTACATTTTCAACGGCAGAAAATTCCGGCAACAAGTGATGAAATTGAAATACAAAACCGATGTTTTGGTTGCGAAATTGAGCAATGCTGGCAGGATCTTTTTCAAAAACATTGATATTGTCGAGGGAAACTGTGCCGCTGGTTGGCGTATCAAGCGTTCCTAAAATATGCAGCAAAGTGCTTTTTCCCACGCCAGAGCTTCCTGTGAGTGAGACAAATTCGCCAGAAAGAATTTTAAAGTCGAGTCCCAGCAAAACAGGAACGCGTTGCTCTCTTAAAAAATAACTTTTTTGAAGACCAGAAACTTCAATTTTCATAGATTACTCGTATCTCAACCCTTCAACAGGTTTTAGGCGCGCGGCAAAAAGCGCAGGCGGAATGGTTGCTAAAAAGCTAATCATAATTGCACCGACAATCACTAGGCTTAGCTCGAGGGGATCCATGCGAATTGGAATTCGAGTAATATAATAAACTTCTGGATCTAGGCCAATGCCAAAAGATTGAATCATAAAACAAAGAATCAGGCCAAGTGATAGGCCTAAGGATGCACCTAAGCCGCCGATGCTGAGACCATAGGTTACAAATATTTTCATGATGGAGACGTCAGTTGCACCCATACTTTTTAAAATGGCAATTTCTTTGCCTTTCTCGATAACGACCATGATAAGAGCAACTAAAATTAACAAACTTGCCATAAAAATAAGTGCCATTAAGATTATGAACATTGCTATTTTTTCGAGTTTTAATGCTGAGAAAAGGTTGCGATTCATCTGCATCCAATCCTTGGTATAGTAAGGATAGCCTTTTAGTGCTTGTTCAATTAAGTGAGAAGCTGCCTGAGCGCGCTCGATGTCTGCTATTTTGTATTCGATGCCAGTAATGGACTGACCAAGGCCAAAGAAAGATTGGGCTTCTTTGAGCGCAATGTAGCAAAATTTAGCGTCGTATTCATACATGCCAGAATAAAATATGCCAGCAACCTTGAATGCTTTTGCTTTAGGAATAGGCCCTGTTGGACCCAGTTCGCCCACGGGGCTAACGACGTTGACGACATCCCCAATAAAAACTTTTAAGGCGCGTGCCATTTCTTGGCCAATCACGATACCTGGCAAAACCATTTTTTGAGCAGCGACAGAAGCAGCATTTTTGTCCAATGCAGCAGTGATCATATCAATTTCTGAGGTTGGTTTTTGGGATATGTTGCCATCGTGCTTTAATCGCAGCGGATTTTTAATTTTATCTGGATGATCCAGATTCATTAAATCCCCTTCAATCATATTAGCTGGCAAAAGGCTGACTTCAGCAATGGTTTTGACATCGATGCCCTTAATGACAGCCCCGGAAAGATTGTTTTCTGACGAGACCATGACTTCATTTAAAACAAATGGGCTGGCCCCAATGATGCCAGGCAGCTTACGTGTTTTTTGAATCACTTTAGGATATTCAGAAAAATTATTGCCATACTTCAGCACCATTAAATGCGCATTCGTTCCCAAAATTTTGCTTCTTAAATCACTGGAAAAACCATTCATGACGCTCATGACCACGACCATGCCAGCGCAACCCATCATGACGGCAATGACAGAAATAAGCGTGATTAAAGAAACTGCGTTGGTACTACGCTTGGTCATTAAAAAACGTCGACCCATCCATGTTTCGTAAAACCAGCTTCTGGTAAAATGTCCATCGCCAAAGAAGAGATAGCCTATGGTTCCTCCCAAGGTCAGAGATAGCCATAAAAGCAGATATCCCGATAACAAAATAGCAGCAAAATACGCGGCTGAAGTGCCATATGTTGTTAAAGCAATTGTGTATTTGCTAAGAACAAAAGGCAAAATTCCCAGAAGCGCTGTGACACAAAGTCCTTGACGAAAAGCAATGCTTCTCGTGAGTGCGGCCATGAAAATGCCGACGATAAAGCCGCTGATGAGCAAAACCAATAAAAGTGGCCATTGCAAAGGCTCGCCAGTAATTCCTGAAATGTTATGGAAAAAGGCATAGGCAGCGCTGACTGTCATTGCGATAAAAAGTGCGCCACAGAGAGTTAAGATAAATGCTTTTTTCCATGCCAGGTTCATATATTAAGACCGTTTTTCTGTACGCAGTTTGGGAAACAAGATGACTTCGCGAATCGAAGGGCTGTTGGTTAGCAACATTACCAAGCGATCGATACCAATGCCCTCGCCTGCGGTAGGCGGCATCCCAACTTCAAGCGCTCTTAAAAAATCTTCATCTACGCCATGGGCTTCTTCATCACCTTTTTCTTTTTTACGTGCTTGCATCATGAATCGTTCGCGTTGGTCAACGGGATCGGTGAGCTCAGAAAAAGAGTTAGCAACTTCCATGCCTGCGCAAAACAATTCAAAGCGGTCCACGATGGCTGCATCACCATCGCGTCTACGCGCTAAAGGACTGACCGAAACGGAAAATCCTGTTAAAAATGTAGGTTCGACGAGTGCTTTTTCAATTTTATGTTCGAAAATTGCGTACAAGAGATGCAGCGATAAACGCCTGGCTCGAACAGGATCTAGTGCGAGCTGAGTTTCCAGCGACGATCCCAGTTGCAGATAAAACTGTTCAGGATCAGATTTCAAAGCACGCAGCGCACGTGCCTGCAAACTATCTTCTATTTTTTCTGCTGCCTCAATGGGAATCCAATTGGTAATTTCTTCGTCGTGTAGCTCAGACAGACAAATGAGCAAAGGTTCTTCTAAGGATACTGTTTGATGCAGTGCCAGCTCAAGTGCCCACTTGACGCTGCTAATTTGTTCTAACTTTTCTAAATCAGATGATGAAAAATTAAAATGCTCGCCAACTAAACGAGCAATGGAAACACGACGGAACGATTTAGAAAAATCGAGTGTATGGCCTTGATATTCGATTTGTAATTGACCGTGCACTTTTTGCACTAAATTTTTTAACAGTTCTTCTGTTAGATTCATCAAGTCGTCATAAGTGGCATAGGCTTGATAAAATTCGATGGAAGTAAACTCAGGATTATGAGTTGTGTTGACGCCTTCATTTCTAAAGATACGTCCAATTTCATAAACACGATCAAAACCACCGACGACTAAGCGCTTCAAGTGCAGCTCAGTGGCAATGCGTAAACTCAAATCCTCACCCAAGGCATTGTGATGGGTCAAGAAAGGTTTGGCCGCAGCGCCTCCTGGTATATCCGATAAAATTGGCGTTTCGACTTCTAGATAACCCATGTCGTCTAAAAATTGACGGATTTCGCGAATTATTAATGTTCGTACGCGGAAAATGTGTCGAGCTTCTGGGTTCACAATTAAATCTAAATAGCGTTGACGATGGCGTTGTTCAATGTTGGTGAGGCCGTGCCATTTTTCAGGCAAGGGACGCAACGATTTGGTCAAAACACGTAAAGAGTTGGCTTTCAGACTTAACTCCTCAGTTTTGGTCCTCATGGGCGTACCATCAATGCCCACGATATCGCCCATGTCGACAAGTTTTAGTAAATCATAAGCCTCGCCCATTTGGTTTTGCTGCATAAAAATTTGCAGTTCGCCATCTTGATCTTGGATGCGCAAAAATGCAGCTTTTCCCATGCTGCGAATGGCCATCACGCGCCCTGCGACTTGATAAACTGTATTTTCTTCTGCTAAAGCATCTCTTGATGCTGCTTGGTATTTTTTGTGGAAGTCTTGGGCTGAAATGGCGGGCTTGAAATCATTGGCATAAGGATTTTGTCCAAGTTCTAGTAAGCGATGCGCTTTTTCTTCTCGCTCTTTTTTAATGCGATGAAGGCCTGAATCGGCGGTTTCGGCAGGTTCATTTAAGGGCAAATCACTCGTATGCAATGGGTTCTTCATGTTCATAGGTGCCCAAGGCTATGAAAAGAAGCACTGGATGTCAATTAGATGCGTTTTACTGTTTTAGGTTTAAATTGGTTTTGGCTGTATGACTGCCAATAAAGTCGCCTCAGAAACAAGTTCACCGCTAACCGAGCAAACGCATTTTAATTTGCAGAGGGTTTTCTTAAGCGCAATGATTTCGGTATGAATCTCAAGCTTGTCGCCTGGCGTCACTGGTTTTTTAAATTTAGCATCATCAACGCCTGCTAAATAAGCAATTTGAGTGGCAGGTTTAAAATCGCCAGAATAAAACACCAAAATCCCGCCGCATTGTCCCATCGCTTCAATTTGTAATACGCCAGGCATGATGGGAAGCCCTGGAAAGTGGCCACTAAAAAAAGGTTCATTACAGGTCACATTTTTATGAGCTTTGGCATATTGCCCAGGAACTAATTCCGTCACTCTGTCGATGAGTAAAAATGGATATCGGTGCGGTAAAATGCGAGAAATTTCTGGGTAACCAAGAGGAAGTTTTAGATCAGTTCTTTCCATTGATTTTCTCCTCAAGGATTTGTACCCGCTTTTGCAAATTTCTAACTTCTTTTTGAGATGCCTGCAATTTTTTTTGTGCAGCACTGGCGCGTAAATAAATCATATGGGCGACAGCTGGATTTCCCGATACAATTTCTTTTTCTGCTACGTCTCGAAATACGCCGGCAGTTGCACTGATGCGTGCGCCCTGCCCGACGTTACGATAAGGTGCTATGCCGGCTTGTCCACCAATGGCCGTTTCACTTCCAATGCTGACATGTCCTGCCAATCCTGCTTGTGCGACGATCACTGCATTTTTTCCGATAGAAACATCATGTCCAACTTGAACTAAATTATCGATTTTGCTGCCGGCCTCAATCGCTGTATTTTCTAGCATGCCTTTGTCGACGCAAGAATTGGCACCGATTTCGACATCGTCTGCGATGTGCACACCAGCAATTTGTGAGAATTTTATATTTCGTTCAGCTTGCGGATAATAAACAAAGCCATCGCCACCTAAAACGGTGCCGGGTTGTAAAATCACGCGGTTGCCGACACGCGTGCCCGCCATGAGCACGCTGCCTGCTCCAATGATACAGCCGTCACCGATATGAACATCGTCATCGATAAAAACAAAGGGCATGATGCGTGTATGCTCACCAATACTTGCATGCCCAATGTAGGCCATGGGAAAAATGCAAACATCTTTTGCTAACTGAGCTTGGGCATGAACATGTGCAGATAGATGAACACCTATTGGGAAGTTCTGTTGTTTTGGCGGATGCAATAAATGCATTGCTTTTTGAAGCGCTGGATAAAATTCAGAGACAACAATGAGTGTGCAGTCAAAATAATCAGCAAAATCTGAGGCGTCACTTTCCGAAATAAGCAAACAGCCAGCCTTGCTGGAAATGGCCAGACGTCGCTCACGCGGATCAAGTATGACACTCAAGTGTGCTTTTTCAGCTTTATCAATGCTGCGGATTGCTGTGACATCAACAGAATCACCCCAATGCCGTGCGTTTAATTTATGGGCTAACTCGTTTGTAAACATGACGATTGGTTACCAAGTGTCTTCAGTGTAATTGTCGACCTCAGAGATTACTTTTTCAGCAGAATAAGGCTGTTCTTCAAAATCAGGACATTTGTTTTCAACTGGATCTTCTGGAGTGCCAGGAAAGAATAATTCGACTCGATTTCCTTCAGAGCTTTTACACGAAAGACATCCGTCTAGTAGTACGTTACTACACGCTTGACATAAAATAAGTTTTCCGCATTTATCGTGCGCAATTAATGCTAAATTTTTCTTGCATAGTTTGCACTTAGATGGTTTCTTGGTGGTCCAGAATTTGGTTACCTGTGTCCTGCAATATGGGCAGGAAACTGGAACGTTATTTTCTAAGGTGAACTTTATATTATTTTCCGCACAGTTTTGACATTGACATAAATGCCCGCAGGAGGAGGACCAAACGGTAGATGGTTCTTCAAGGCAAATTACGCAGATATTTTTTTGAAATAACTCGGCATCAGGATTCACCAAATTCTGTCTCATCATCGAATTAAGATTGCCGCATGCTAAAAGTTCATAAGAAGCAAACAAAATAAAGAAAAAAATCAAAATTTATTTCATGAGAAAAGCCCCGCAGTATGTTTATAAAAAAAACATGGATTTGTTAAACAAACCTGCGGGACGCATGCACTATTTCACTATTTCTTTTTTATCGGCGACTTATTTTTGCTGGAATAAGTTTCATTGTAGCGACGGATGGCTTCATTGGTCAGATCAAGGTGTGATTTTACGAAAAGCACCGCGGTTTCGTTTTTGTTTAAAATCGTTGTGTAGTCACCCTCTCTGCCAAGTGCATTCATGATTCCGGACATTTTTTGCAAAATACCGCCCATAGCATCTTGTTGACGTTTTACCATTTCTTGTTGCATGGTGACGTAAAGTTGTTGAACTTCAGCGATTTTTCTTTGTAGCTCCATGCCTTTTTCTTGTTTGACGGCAGGTTTCATGATGGCTGCCTGGCTTTCAAAAGATTCTTGCATTTTTTTAGCTTCGTCTTGTTTTCTATCTAAAATTGCCTGTTTGGCTTCGAACTCTTTTTTGAGATCTGCCTTGGCTTTAGCGCCTTCGTTAACTTCATTAATCGCGCGCTCTAAATCAACAACACCGATTTTTACATCTTCGGCAAAAGCAGCAACGCTGAATAAAAGAGCAAAGCAAATTCCAAATCGGTTCTGTCGCATAAAATCCCTCATGATATGAAGTCGAAACATTTTAAGCTTCAAACAAAGCATGTTCTTTGACTTCTCACAAGCGGTTCAAGATTTGCGCGCACCAGGCTTGCTTAAAAAATTGCTAAAAACTGGAGAGCCTAGAAGCATAAGGCTCTCCAGTCCTATCTGTGCAGGATGTCTAGTTTTGTTTCGTTAGAAATTCCCTGCATTCCGCTTTAGCGACTGCCGTCACATCGCCAACGACACCATACGCCGTTGCAGGCCTTTCTAGAATCTTTCTGCAGCGTTCGGTATGATCCTCCTCTTGCGACTCTGTTAAGCGGCCTGCTAAATCTGCAACGAAGCAAACGATCGCAAAAGCCCCCAGCGTTTGACGCATATGTTTTAAATCACCCAGCCCCGGCCCCGCTTGAAGATGAGAGGTTGCAAACATTCCAAGAACAGTAACTAACAGTACTTTTGATTTTACATTTTTCATACTTTTCTCCTTTTATTGTTGTCTTTCTTTTTTTCAAAACAAAAAACCCAGAGAATTCTGGTTCTTTTGCAGAAAACCTAAATTTCGCTAATCCAGCGAAACGTGTCGAGAATTCGACCTTGTTGAATGCCGGTAATTGTTTCATAGATTTTCAGAGTAAAGCTGTCTGGTTTACTCGCGATGGAATACTCACGGTCTTTATATTTAAGTTTCCCAATCGAAGAAATCACAGCAGCTGTTCCTGTTCCAAATATTTCTGTGCAAGAACCATTCTTGATTGCTTTGATCACTTCTTGTATGGAGATTTTTCTTTCCACAACTTTCCAGCCATTGGCTCGACTCAGTTCTAATACTGATTGACGCGTAATCCCTGGCAAAATGGTGCCTGTCAGTTCAGGTGTCACGAGTTTCCCATTGATGACAAAGAAAATATTCATTGAGCCTACTTCTTCGACATATTGACGTTTGACTGGATCCAACCACAGAACTTGATCGTAGCCTGCTTTTTTAGCTTCGCTTTGCGCTTTCATGCTGGCAGCGTAATTTCCGCCAGTTTTAACATCGCCTACACCACCGATTGACGAGCGAGTATATTGGTCAGAAACTAAAATGGCTGTAGGCTTGAATCCCTTTGAGTACAGAGCTCCCACAGGAGACATAATAATGTAAAATAAGTACTCGTTTGACACCACAAGATTGATTGTGTTTTGGCTCGCAATCATGGTGGGGCGAATGTACAGAGAAGTGCCTGGCTGAGATGGAACCCAGCGCTTATCTTCTTGCAACAGACGCTTTAAGGCTTTTTCTGCAAAACTTGCATCGATTTCAGGCATCATCATCCGTACTGCGGATCGATTCATCCGTTTAAGATGCTCTCCTGGTCTAAACAAAACAACTTTGCCTTGATTGTTTTTAAAAGCTTTCATTCCTTCAAAAATTTCGGTTCCATAATGCAAGTGCAGCGATGCAGGATCGAATGTGAAGGCGTGATAAGGCTCAATGCGTGCCTCATGCCAACCTTTTTGCTCGTTCCATTTCATTACAAACATGTGGTCTGAAAATACTGTTCCAAAGGGGATGTTTTTTACGTCTTCTGGAGGTGATTTTCGTTGAACTTCAGGCATCGAAGTGACAGTGAAATCAGTGGCAAAGAGAAGACTCGCGAATAAAAAAGCAATAAAGATCATTACTATTTTCATTTGCTTCTCCTTTCAGCCATAAAAACAACAACGTCATTGCTGATCCAGCGAACTGTATTTGAACTCAAAAACACCGCTAAAGCATAACGGCCCCACGGCGCGGAGCGGGCAGCAAAAAAGGCCCATCCTGCCAGGCAACCAATACCACCCGTAACTGTCATGAATTTATCTTGATTTGGGCTTGCAAACGATTGTGTACAGAACATACAAAATATAAATGCGACAAATAATTTTCTAACTGACATATATTTATTTCCTTTACTCCTTTCCTATTTTTCTAAACGCAGAAAACAAAAAACCCAGGCTAGTGGGCCCGGGTTTTGTTGTTACGAAAAGTTCTTTTTAAAAAAGTTGCCTACGTCACAAACACACCTGGGCCATTAGGGCTTAGGAGGTTAATGCTAATAATGCGACCCACGACCACCTGTGAGGCAGCAGTTTTATTTTTTAATTTTGGGTTCATTATTGACAACATGTGTATGCTTGTAACAAATTGAGTTGAGAAATGTCAAGCACTTTAATTTGGCCTTATGTTGGCTGAATAAAAAAGGCAGGAAAAACTCCCGCCTTCTTTGTGTTCTAATATTTGTTTACGGGCAGCTTAAAGCAAGAGCACCGGTATACAAGTTGTAGAAGTTGCCTGTCATAAACTGAGGTCCATTCATGGACAAGGGACGACTTGGCGAGGTCCACTTAAATGAGTTAAGCGAAGTCACATAATTCTTGCTACCTGATTCAGCAAGACGATAGGTATCTAACCATGGTCCACCACTGGAACCGCCGGTCATATCGCAACCAACTTCCAAAGTATTGGTGTAACCAAACGAGGCCAATGCGCCCGTGGTTGTTTCGCATTGGTAAGGGAAATTACCACTGAAGGGGCTCGCTTGTGGATATCCAAAAGCATCAAATTGTCGATTGTCGTAAGATCCGCCGTATTTATAGCCCAATGTTCCTGTGTAGTATTCAACTTGTGGGTTTATAGAATTAGGAGCACAAGCAGTTCTGTTTCTGTTCCATGTTTGAATAAATCCAATATCGTATTGCCAATCTGCTGCGCTGGAAGTCCATGTGTACAATTGTCTTGCAGCCCAGCCATTGCTTGGACCTAAGTTGGTATTTGCTACACCATTATCATATCCTGGATAAAATACGACGTTTGTTGCCCAGGTTGCAGTTCCATAATCATAGATACAATGGCGAGCGGTAATCAGTGTGTGAGCTGCGATGACAGAGGCGCTGCAAACGTAGTTAATACCACTGAGAGTAAAAAACAATTTTCCTATTGTCTTTTCTGGATAGGTGTTTTTCATCAATGAAGTTCTAATACGTGCGAAAGGAAATGGATAAGTGCCCCAAGCTTCTGGTTCTGGATTAGCATCTAAAGACATATCTCTTTTACCTCGTGACATAGGCGCTGTTCCTGGGGAGGAAATTTCTTCTTCTTCGGCTTGTTCCTCAGAAATGTTGTCCATTCTGGTCATATCTGGTTTTACAAAAACTTCTCTGGCAACAGCCGAATCTCTGCGTTTTTTTGTCCAGTAAGTTTGAATAGAATCTGAGGCTTCTTGGCTTGTCACTTCTTTTGCTCCGGCAACAGGACCACCTAGTTCGCCGATTGGAGGATTGGGTTGAACGTTTGAACCAGGACCAGGACCATTTCCGTCAGCCACAGGTGCGGCATAACTTGCCATACTGCTTAAGCAAAAAATACTAATTAGCAAAAAATTTCTTCTTTTCATGAAAACTCCACAGGGTAACTTCCAAAATTGAAAGCTCGGTGAAAACATGAAAAGAGACGTCGCTATTCCAAAATTTTTAATCTTTGAATATTTTTGTTATGCTATGAATATGAACAGTGTTTGTTCTTTGTGAAGCTTTTAGTGGGACTTTGGTCAATAAGACAACAGCGTCTTCAGGTTCCAATTGCCATTTTTTTTGTAGTTTTTCATTGATGCGCGCCAATAACGTTTCTGAATCGTGTGGATGTTTCATGATCTCAGTCTCGACGCCCCAAATAAAACATAAACGTCTTTGCTCATTAATATTGGGGACAAAAGCAATGATGGGTGTTTTGGGACGATAGTCGCTCACAAGACGAGCAGTTGCACCAGAAGTTGTATACATCGCAATGGCTTTTGCTAAAATTTCTTGCGCTGCCCTGGTTGCAGCCAATGAAACGATGTTTTGAAATTGCTGTCCAATGGCAGTATGAAGCCTTACGTTGGTTCGCCAATAGCGTGCCAATTCCGAGGACTCGACATGACGAATAATGCGATCCATGGTTTTAACGGCCTCCACAGGAAACTGCCCTGCCGCTGTTTCAGCAGAAAGCATTAACATGCCTGCTCCATCGAGAACGGCGTTGGCCACGTCGCTTGTTTCAGCACGTGTGGGTAATGGTTGTGAAATCATCGATTCCAGCATTTGCGTGGCGACAATAACAGTTTTTCCTCTGCCAACTGCTTTTTCTACAATTCGTTTTTGTGCTGTTGGAACCATTTCCAGGGGCATTTCAATACCTAAATCACCTCGAGCGACCATGACACCATCGGACTCAGTCAGAATTTCGTCTAATTCTTCGATTGCTTGCTGCTTTTCAATTTTAGCAATAACCAATGGTTTTGTTTTGGCCAGTGCCAGCTCTTTTCTCAGCAACCGAATATCTTCTGCTGAACGAACGAACGAAAGTGCGACGGCATCGACTCCCACTTCAGCTCCAAAATGAACATCGCGAATATCTTTTTCAGTCAAACTAGGTGTTGAGAGACCACCAGCAGGAACATTGATGCCTTTATTATTTTTTAAAATGCCACCATGAACCACTTCGCAAATAATTTCTTTGCCATTTTCAATTGAGATGCATCTGAGAGATATTTTTCCATCATCTAATAAAATTAAATCTCCGGCGTTAACGTCATTAGGCAAGCGTTTATATTGGCTGGCAAAACGTTCTGCTGTGCCTTCAATATTGTCTGTGGTGATAATTGTGCGATTACCAGTGAGCAGAAGGACTTCGTTGTTTTCCATTTTTCGGGTGCGGATTTTCGGGCCCTGCAAGTCTTGCAGGACACCAACAGGTTTCCCTAATCTAACGGATACTGCTCGGACACGATTAATAACTGATCGAAAAAAATCTTGATCGCCATGAGAAAAATTAATGCGAGCAACGTCCATGCCAGCCAAAATTAACTGTTCAATGGCTTCTTCTGAACTGGTGTCTGGACCTAAAGTACAAATAATTTTTGCGCGGCGCATACATTTTAAACCTTATCAGCATTATTTTTCTAAATGATACCAGTTGCTTAATATTTAGATGCAAACTAATTTATGAATTCGATTAAGGCAATTAGTTTTAAAACTAAGCTCTTCGCCAAATAGCGACATTGGTGCAAATTCCAATGGCGACCATTTTGGTCATTAATGATGCCCCTCCATAACTAACAAAGGGGAGCGTCACACCTACCACTGGCAAAATGCCAGTCACCATGCCAACATTGATGGTCACGTGCCAAAAGATAACCGCTGCCGCCCCGACGACCAGTAGCGACGCAAAACGCTCTTGCGCTCTCGCACCTACTTTAAGCATGGCAATAATAAGCGCCAGGAATAAGAGTAGAACAATGCAAGAAGCAAAAAAGCCCCATTCTTCTGCTAATACTGAAAAAACGAAATCGGTGTGATTTTCTGGCAAAAACGAAAGTTGGGTTTGGGTTCCTTCGCCAAAACCTTTTCCTAAAACTTGGCCTGAGCCAATGGCGATAATCGATTGAGCAGCATGATAGCCGTGCCCTCTGACGTCTGCCTCGGGATTTAAAAAAGATTCGACACGTTGTTTTTGATAATCTTTTAAAACAAAGTTCCAGCCAACAATAGCAATACAGATACCAAACAATGTTGCAATGATGAGCGATCCAGGGCGCAGGCCACAAAAAAGAATCATGGAACCACAAATGGCCAAAACAATGGAAGCTGTCCCTAAATCTGGCTGAGCAAGGATTAAAACAAAAGGGAGAAATACCACGTCAAAAAGCGATACTGCTTGATAAATGTGCCACCCTTCTTTTTGTAATTGTAAAAAAGATAAGAAAAACCAAAGCAGCGTGATCAGTAAAAGTCCACCAACCAACAAGAGTGTTTTTGCTGAGTTTGCTTCGCCTAAAAATGGCAAATAGGTATTAATTTTATTGGTAACCAAAAGAAAAATAACTGCAACTGAAAAGATAATCGGTCTCGATAGATTAAAAGGACGTATTAAATCGCGCAAGCGATAACCGCCAGGAACTTCATAATCTGTACAAAAGCGTGCAGTGGCGAAGACCATGCATAATTTAGCCAGTTCTGAGGGCTGCACTCGAAAAATTCCTAAATCTAGCCAGCGCTGCGATCCTTTTGCGCTTGTTCCTACTACAAAAACTAAAAGTAATAAAAAAATTACAATTCCATAAAAAGGATAGGCTATTAATTTCAAAGAACGCGTCCGCACAAACGAAATTCCCAGCACTAAAAGAATTCCTAAAAAAATCCATAATAACTGCATCAGAAACAAGCTTGGTCGCGTTAACCTCGAAGCTGAGGCGATATTGACAACACCCACAAAAGCTAAAAGCAGAGTAAAAAAACAAATGTTAACAGGTAAACGAACGCGCATTGTCGCATTCTTATTATTTGACAAGAGAAACTCCTAAATGTGTATAACGCCCCTTCCCTCGTACTTTTTGGTACCAAGTTTTTACCATTTCTGCCACAACGGGCGCGGATGCGGTTCCACCAAAACCGCCATGTTCTGTCATGGTAACGATAACAATTTCTGGATTGTCAACGGGTGCAAAGCCAACGAACCAGGCATGATCTCTTTGCATATACGCAACTTTTGTTGGATCCAAATGTTTAATAGCTTTTGATAATTTGACAACTTGTGCTGTCCCTGTCTTGCCGCCAATCACAACACCAGATTCACGTAGCCATTTACTTAATTCAGGTAAATCATATCGCCACAATAAACCACTGGCCGTTCCCCCGGGTTGCATGACATAGGCTAAGCCTTCTTTGACCAAGCGTAAATTTTCTTCACTTTCTTTTAAGTGTGCGATAGCAACAGGTTTTTTTTCTTCAATGCGTTCGCCTTGAACATTGATAATTTCTCTGACTAATTGTGGCTTGTAAATTGTTCCACCATTTAAAATCGCATCGTAAGCAACAGCTAATTGGATAGGTGTAACTGTGACTTCTCCTTGTCCAATCGAATTATTGACGACGAAACCAGGAGCATAGTAACCCAGACGTTTTTTATAAAAGTCTTTGTCAGGCATAATACCCGGTATCTCCATGTCCAAATCAATTCCTGTTTTTCTGCCGAAACCAAGTAATTTTGCTGTGAACGCTAGGCGATCTGGTCCTAACTGGTAGCCTAAATTGTAGAAAAAGCTGTCACAAGAAGTTTTTAGAGCACTCACAACTTCGATCCGTCCATGTCCTTCCCTCTTAAAGCAGCGCCAACTGGCCCGACCTAAGTGGAAAACCCCTGTGCAATTTTGATGGGTGCTGGGCGTTAGAATATGATGTTCAAATCCTGCGACGGCGGTGATGGCTTTGAACGTACTGCCCGGTGCGTAGTGTTCCTGCACGGCTTTGTTGATCCAGGGTTTCAATGGATTCTTTGACATCGCACTTAATAATTTTTTGTTATCTCTGGCAACAATTGCGTTGGGATTATAATTAGGAAAACTTGCCAAAGCGAGAATAAAACCCGTGCCAACCTCGAGGGCAATAACCGATCCTGCTTCTCCTAAAAAAGCACGCTCTGCAGCAGCTTGTAATTCGTAGTCAAGCGATAAGATCAAACCATGGCCTGGTTTTGGAGCCTCAATTCGGTCATCGCCTAAAAGTGTTTGCTCCCATGCTTGTCCAAAGCGACGTCCTTTAGCGTCGACAACATAACGTTCAACACCATCTTGGCCACGTAGTTCTTTTTCGTATACTTTTTCGATGCCTTTGCGGCCGATCCGTTGTCCAGGTCGGTAATCGATTTTGGTGCGCAGTTCTTTTGCTGAGATTTCATTTAAATAACCCAGGGCATGTGAAGCCATGTTGTCATAGATGTAGCGACGTTTTACCGAATCAAAAGTGGCCACGCCAGGAATGAGACCAAGTGAAACAGCCGCTTCTATGCGTGCATAAGCTTCAAAAGGAATATCGGTCATAAATAAAACAGGTTTAAATTGTCCAAGGCCTTGGGCTTTTTTTTGCGCAGAAGTAACATAAGAAGCAAAATCTTCTTTGCTAAATTCAAGCAATTCTCTTAAACGCTCAAAAGCTGCATCTTTAGATGGTAGCTGCAAAGCATTGAAGCGAATTTGGCATTGGTAAGTTTTGCCTTGTATAGGCTCATCGATTTGCACGCCTCCAATAGACTCAGTTTCTACAACATCGTTTATTTTAGAGCAAATTTCTCTGGATTTTAAAGTTCCCAGTTCAATCCAACGCGCATCTTTTGTTTCAAGAGCATGTTTTAAATTCTGATCAAGCTCTTTAATCTTGCCACTGCTTAAGGCCATGAGTTGGCCTATTTGTTTTAATGTTTTGCGGTTATCGGGCAGCAGCGCAAAAGTGACATATAGATCGTGAGCAGGTCTGTTATCGATCAAGACCAGGCCGGATTGTTCTAATACCATTCCTCGACTATGATTTATCGGTCTTTCTTGGATAAAGTTACTTTGACTTCGATCATGATAGAAGTCTCCTCGAATAATTTGCAGATAGAAAAGACGCACAATGATAATTAAAAAAACAGTGACTGGTATAAAGCCGGCGATAAAAAATCTGTTTTCCGAAAAAGGCATACCTTCTTTACCTTAAGCCCTTTTGAATTTTTCGAGATGACAATCGACTTGAAATATCCATAATAGGTTCTACTACTTTAAGTCTAACTAATAAATTATGCAAAAACCGAATCAAACAAATTCCGATCATGCCATCCAAGATAGGTGCCCAGAGCAATGTCACCCATTCGAAAAAACCGGCATGAGCAAAAAGAGAATATTGGATAAAAAACATTGCGATCCGATAAGTGATTGAGATGGCAATAATAAGAATAAAAATCATCAACCAATCTGGTTTTCCCAACCAAGAAATAGCGGCGATGCTACCAAACCATAGTAAAAACAAAACGGTACTATTGACACCAATAGGCATGGCAGAAAAAGCATCTAATATAAGCCCCATGATAAAAACGAAGGAAAATCCTTCAATGGGATTTTGAAAAAAAATACTAAAAGCAATAATCAAAGGCGCTATTGCCAAAGGGAGAGTTTCTAACCTGAAGACAACAGGCAAAGTGATAATTAGTAAAAAATAAAGCGAAGAAAAAAAGACCAGCAATAAAACACGAAGCATTATTTTTCCTGTTTCATTTCATCGCTTATACTTTGTTGCAATAGTTGCATGACCATTTCTTTGCGATGCCATGGCTTATTAGAATTGCTTTTACTCAAAATTAAAACTTCTTCAATGCGATCGAACTCAGTATAAGGTTTTATATCGGCTTCAGTGTATAAACCTTCATTATTAAATCGAACAGCAATCACCTGGCCGACAGGAATTCCCATAGGGAATTTAGCGCCAACGCCTGAAGTGACGATAATATCGCCTACTTTCACGTCATGTAGGCGATCGAAATCTCTAACGCGTAAAGCATATTTTTTAGCATCACTCATGCCACGGACAATTCCGTGAGCACGGCTGCGTTCAACAATCACATCAATTGCGCTTGCGGAATCTGTCATTAAAAGAACTTCGCTGGCATATTTTCCGGTTGCTAAAATCTGGCCTAGAGCGCCTGAATCACTAATAACGACATCTCCACGATGAATGGCATCAAGGCTGCCTTTATTGATTTGGATAGTTCGCGATAAAGGTGATCCTGTGCGGCCAATGACTCCTGCACCAATGATGCGTGGGCCCTCGATGCTTTCAGAAAACTGAAGCAATCTTCGCAATCTTTGATTTTCGAGTTCAGATTCGGTTAGCGCGATGTGTAATGCCTGGATCCCTTTAACTTTACCGCGCAGTTGAATGGTTTCTTCATAACTATTCACAGAAGCCATATAGCGATAATAAAAGTCGCTCAAATTATCGGTCAAGCCGATGAGTCTATTTTGCAATACTTGGGAAATGTCCAAGATAATTCCCGTCATTGTCGCTTTTGCAGATGGCATTCTGCGTTGGACATAAAAAAACGCGATTGGTACTGTTAAAAATATAACAAGAACGATCAAAGTTTTGAACCGGTTCAAAAATCTCCACACAGCTTGGCACCTTTACAAACACAAGGAAGCGCTACCAGCCTTACATGGTTAACACTTGTTTTAATCGATCTAATTCCTCTAGAACCTTGCCTGCTCCTAAAACCGTTCCACAAAGTGGGTCGCTTGCAAGAGTGACAGGGACCCCGGTCTCCTTTTGCAACAAAATATCCAGATTCCGCAACAAGGCTCCCCCTCCTGAAAGTATAATACCGCGATCTACGATGTCAGATGCAAGCTCAGGGGGTGTTCTTTCTAAGCTTAAGCGAACAGCTTCTACAATGGCGAGGATGGGCTCCATCATAGCTTCACGAATTTCATCGCTATTGACTTCAATTGTTTTAGGCACACCTGCTACGACATCGCGTCCTTTTACTTCCATCGTGGTTGGGACTTCATCAGGATAGGCAGAGCCTAGCCGGATCTTGATTTGCTCCGCTGTGCGTTCACCAATTAATAAAGAATAACGTTTTTTGATGTTGGCAGAAATTGCTTCATCAAGTTTGTCGCCACCAATGCGAATAGAATGACTGTAAACGATGCCTCCCAGTGAAATAACCGCGACTTCAGTTGTGCCACCACCAATATCGACAATCATATTTCCAGATGGCTCGGTAATAGGCATCCCTGCCCCAATCGCTGCCGCCATGGGTTCTTCAATTAAGTAAACCTCACCGGCATTCGCAGATTCAACAGATTCTTTTACGGCGCGTTTTTCGACTTCAGTAATCCCTACTGGTACGCCAATAACTGCGCGCGGTTTTAGTAATGCCATACGGCCATGTACTTTTTCAATAAAATATTTGAGCATAGCGACGGTAGCATCAAAATCTGAAATGACGCCTTTTTGGATAGGCTTAATCGCAATGATATTGCTTGGTGTTCGCCCCAACATGTCTTTTGCTTCACGGCCAACAGCGACAATACGATTCTTCCCGGTTAAGCGTTGATCAATCGCTACGACGCTGGGCTGGTTAATGACGATGCCTTTCCCGCGAAGAAACAGTAAAGTGTTCGATGTTCCAAGGTCAATCGAAATATCGCTTGAAAACCATGAGTGAAGGAAATTAGCCATTTTGTTACTCTTACCATTGATCGGTGTTGTTAATATTGGTGACTTTTCTAGCAGAGGAAACAACTTTGTTCAAATAGACTCTTGCTGAAATATGCTACCCCAGCTAAAAAGCATTTTAAACAATAGAAGTGTTTTAAAAACTTCTTATCAAGATTTTCGAAACCTAAAGGGGTTATATGCTAAGCGTTATGCGTCGCGGTGCCAACTCGTGGGTCATTGTCCTTCTGTTTGCTGCTATTATATTTGTGTTCGCCCTTAATTTTGGCCCATGGGCTGGAAACGTGGGAGGCGGATTGTCTTATGCGGCAGATGTGAATGGCCGGGTTATCACTTTGCCTGAATTTCAAGCAGCCTATTCCAGGCAATTTCAGATCATTCAAAGTTATCGACCTGGTTATACAAATGAGCAAGCAGAAGCAGAAGGGCTTAAAAAGATCGTTCTTGATCAATTGATCAGCAAAGAGCTTCTTGCTAATCTTGCGCGCGAACATGGACTTTCGATTTCAGATAATGAGCTGGCAGGATTCATCCAAGAACGTTTATTTGGCGAAGGAAGGCCTTTTGACAGGGAAACGTATCGGCGTTTGATCTATTCTAATTTTCAAACAACAGAAGCTCAATTTGAAGCGCAGCTGAGAAGAGATCTTTTAGCGGAACGCATGGCTGATCTGATCGCCACAGGGGTCAACATTTCAGATGGCGAAGTAAAAAGCACTTTTGAAAGCCGCTCTACGCGTGTTTCGTTGGAAGTGCTCAGAATTGATTCTAAAGAAAAGGACAGCAAAAAATATGCACAAGGGTTATTGGCTGATCTCAAAAAAGGCATCCCCATGGGTAAGCTAAATACCAAAGGCCATGAAAAAGCAGTCAAACTTTTATCGACAGGTTTTTTTAAGAAAGACAGCGGCTTTATTCCTGAAGTAGGACAAAATCACGAAATGGCATTGGCCGCATTTTCTCTTAGCAAAGAAAATCCGATTGGCAGTTCGGTGATTGAGGGTGATAAAGCTTACTTTTTGATCAAGCTAAAAGACAGAGAAGAGCCTGACATGAAAAAATTTGCTGAAGAACAAGACAGTATTAAGTCCACTTTGTTAATGATGCGTAAAAAACAACTCATGGAAAATTACGTGTCTCATTTAAAGAAGCAGGCTTCCATAAAATACAATGAACAAATTGCTGGCGCAGAAAAAGTAGAGTCATAAAAAAGATCGTCTATTGACCGGCGAGCCATTGATGCAGATCGGCAAGTGCACGTTCCACCAGCATTTGTCGCTTTGCATCTTTTCCCAATTTACGATTGCTTTCTGCAATGGGTGGAAGCATGGCCCAGGTCACATTAGAGGGAACATAGCGATCTTTCGGATTCGCTCGCAAAATGCCGCGTGTATGGCGGTATAAACCTCCCAGCGTCGTTGTCTCAGGTGGTGGATTGATTGGCTTTTGCTTTAAAATCGCTTGCAAAAGTTTGGCGACAATCAAACCGGAAGCCATTGATTCTACGTAGCCTTCAACACCGGTAATCTGACCTGCAAAAAATATATTTTCATATTGGTTACTCTCTGTTTTGAGTCTTGAAGTTTCATCAAGAATCAGCGGAGCATCCAAGTAAGTATTGCGATGAATCGCGCCGAAGCGCAAAAATTGCGCGTTTCTTAAAGCTGGAATCTGTGCAAAGACAGCTTTTTGTGCTGGCTGTGTCATGCGTGTTTGACAACCCACCAAGTTATAAGCGGTGCCGTGAATATTTTCTTTGCGCAGCTGAAGTACGGCATGGGCTCTTTGACCTGTTACCGGATGACGAAGGCCTACCGGTTTTAAGGGACCAAATAAAAGTGTCTTCTCTCCTCGTGATGCCAACTCTTCAATTGGTAAGCAGCCTTCAAAGTAATGTAAATTTTCAAATGCCTTTGCGTGGGCCTGATCTGCGCTAATGAGTGCGTGAAAAAATTGCTCATATTCGATTTGCGTCATAGGACAATTCAGATAATCATCCCCCTCGCCTTTACCCCAGCGTGAAGCAAAAAATGCATGCTCCATATCAACGCTGTCAGCATCGATAATCGGTGCAATAGCATCATAAAAAGCGAGACGTTCTTGTCCAATGACTTGGCTAATATGTAGCGCCAAAGCATCAGATGTTAATGGTCCAGTCGCTACAATCGTAGCAACGTCATCATCAATAAGTTCGCTAACTTCTTCGCTAATGATGTTGATATTGGGTTCAGCCAAAAGACGGGATTGCACTGCTTTAGCAAACTGCTCTCGATCGACAGCTAGCGCGTCGCCGGCAGGAACTTTTGCTTCTTCAGCACAAGCAATTAAAAAACCACCAGCGCGTCGCATTTCTTCTTTAATTAAGCCAACAGCATTGCATGGATTGTTGGAACGAAATGAATTGCTGCACACTAGTTCTGCGAAATGATCCGAAACTTGGGCGGGTGTGCGTTTTTTGGGTTTCATTTCATAGAGGTCAACTTTAATACCAAAGCGTGCCATTTGAAAAGCAGCCTCACAGCCAGCTAAGCCGGCACCAATAATACGAACACGATTTTTATTTAATTGCATCCACTATCAGTATCCTGCTCAGCATACTTTTCAAGAATCATCTTCGGTGATTTTGTGTCCGCAAGATGGACATTTCACCTGAGTGCCTGTTCGCAATACTTTTTCTGTCAAATAAGGGTTTTGACAAGCCGGACATGCTTGATTGATGGGCTTATCCCAAGATACGAAATCGCAATTAGGGTACTGGCTACAGCCATAAAAATCTTTGCCACGGCGGCTTTTTTTAACAATAACATCGCCACCGCATTCTGGTTTGGGACATTTGACGTTGGTAGGAATGGGCATGGTGAAAGAGCAATCAGGGTAACGGCTGCAGCCTAAAAATTTGCCGTATTTGCCGCGTTTATAAACCATTCCTGCGCTGCAGGTTTTGCATTTCAAATCTGTCTTTTCAGGTTCTTCAATTACAATTTTGCCATCTTGCCGAATAAAGGGCACAGTGGTGGCGCATTCTGGATAGCCTGAGCAACCTAAAAAACTTCCGTTTTTTCCCCACTTGATTACCATGTGACGACTGCATTTTTGGCAAAGAATCTCTGTCGGCTCTTCCATGCGTTTCACATTTTGCATCTGTTCTTCAGCAGTGACTAAACTGCCTTTAAAGGGCACATAAAAATCTTGGAGTGTTTTTTTCCAGTTGGCCGTTCCTTCTTCAATTTTATCTAAATTTTCTTCCATTCCTGCGGTAAAAGCCACGTCCATAATCAAAGGAAATGCTTGCACCAGCAAGTCAGTGACAATCATCCCTAATTCTGATGGATAAAATCGTCCTTCTTTTTTCTCGACGTAAGTTTTCTCTTGAATGGTCGACAAAATACTGGCGTAAGTAGAGGGTCTACCGATTCCTTTATCTTCTAATTCTTTGACGAGACTTGCTTCTGTAAATCGCGGCGGTGCTTGAGTGAAATGTTGCAAAGCATCCACTTTTTTAAAAGTAATTTTATCGCCTTCTGCAACAGCAGGCAGCAAGGTGCGTTCTTCTTTTTCTTCGTCAAGAGCGCTCTTGTCATCTTCGTCTATCTGTTCTTGGTAAACTTTTAAAAATCCATCAAATATCAATACCGATCCAGTGGCACGCAAAAGATGCTGTCCTGCCCCAATATCGATTTGAGTTTGATCGTATTGTGCCGGCGCCATTTGTGAGGCGACAAAACGTTCCCAAATTAATTTGTAGAGCTTGTATTGTTCTGGTTTTAAAAATGGGCGTACAAATTCAGGCGTATATTTCATCGCCGTGGGCCTGATAGCCTCATGCGCTTCTTGTGCACTTTTCTTATTTTTGAAAACATTTGGTTTTTCAGGTAAAAATTCACGCCCAAAAGTTTCGTCAATAAAACCGCGAACTGCAGCTAAGGCCTCGTCGCCGATTTTGGTTGAGTCGGTACGCATGTAAGTAATTAAACCGACCGCCCCCTCCTCTCCTAAGTCCACACCTTCGTACAATGATTGAGCGATAGACATCGTGCGTTTTGCGGAAAAGCGAAAAGCCCGTACCGCATCTTGTTGTAATTTGGAGGTAATAAAAGGAGGCCCTGATTTTCGCATGCGACGACTTTTATGAACAGACAAGACACTGGCAGGTGACTGTTCAATTTCGGCTCGTATCAAAAGCGCTTGCTTTTCGTTATTTAAATCAATTTTTTGGCCATTTGTTTTAAATAGCTTGGCGGTGAATGTTGGTTTTTTACCTGCGGCATCGGATAGTGCTTCAATGCTCCAGTATTCCTCGCATTTAAAGGCGGCAATCTCACGTTCGCGATCAACGACTAAGCGCACAGCAACTGATTGCACACGTCCAGCGCTTAAGCCACGACGGACTTTTTTCCATAAAATAGGGCTAATTTGATAGCCTACCATGCGATCAAGAATGCGGCGCGCTTGCTGGGCATCATATAGATGTTCGTTTAGTTGTGCTGGTTCATGAAAAGCAGCCTGTACTGCTTTTTTGGTAATTTCATGAAAACGAACACGAAATATCTTGGGTCCTACAGTTTCGCTTTCAGCACCGTCTTCTTCTTTTTTCTTTTTTTTAGGTTTTTTACCTTTAAATTCTTCTTGAATTAAATGCGCTAAATGAAAAGCAATTGCTTCTCCTTCGCGATCAGGATCGGGGGCCAGATAAACAGTGTCAACTTTCTTAGCTGCGCTTTGAATGGCTTTGATGACTTTATTCTTGCCTGGTATAGGTTCATATTGAGGGGTGAACTCACCGCTTTCAAGGTCGACGCCCATGCGGTTAGCTGGCAAATCAATGATGTGACCGACTGAGGCTTGAACATCAAAATTACTACCCAAATATTTTCGAATCGTTTTTGCCTTAGCGGGAGACTCAACGATCACTAACGATTTTGCCATGAATTATCCAAAAAAAACTTTATTTTTTAAATCATATATCAAACTTCAGTCAATACAAATTCCGAGCCATCTTTGCGGATTGTGCCTAGCAATTCAAGCTCCAGCAAGTCTTTTTGTAATAAAGATATCGGTTTGCCTATCTGATCACATAAAAAATCGAGCGTGATCCGGCCTCCTTCTTTCGCAAAAAGTGAGATGAGATCAGCGTGCGGCCTTGTTGCGGGTTTTATTTCCAGTTTTTTGTCAGCCACAGAGATTGGTGTATTTATTTTCGGTTTCACAGTCAAAATACCAAGGCTTTTCAGTAGATGCTCAGGTTGGATGAGTGCTTTGGCTTCACCTTCTTGTAATAATAAGTTGGCGGCGCCAGCTAATGGGTTGTCGGGGTCACCAGGGATGACCCAAACGGGGACTCCTATTTTTCGGGCAAAACGCGCGGTATGTAAGGTGCCAGAATCGAGTTTGCCTTCGACGATCAAAATAGCATCAGCAAGTGCTGCAACATATTGATTACGAGAAACAAAAAGCGATCGACTGGTGGCGATCCATGGTCCAAAAACGGTCAAGGTGCTGACCGCCGAAGCTGGTTTTAAGTTACGCACTCTAAAGGGTCTTTCATCGTGAAGCGTATTTAACGGGTCCCCCAAAACCACCAGCGTTTCTCCTCCGGAAGAAATGGCACCCTCATGTGCCGCCATATCAATGCCATTGGCTCCGCCAGAAACCACTAAACAGCCAGCAGCGCTTAAAGTCCTAGCGATATCAAAGGCGCGTTCTTTGCCTCTAATAGAGGGGTCGCGCGTTCCAATAATAGCGACAGAAGGATTATGGCGAACGAGCTCTCGGTTTCCTCGTAAATAGGCACAAAGCAATGGTGTTGATGCACGATTTAGTTTTCCTAATTCGTGTGGACCTAAAGCACCCAAAACTTGTCCACCTGTTTTTAAAAAATAGTCCATGTTTTCTATTTTCTTCTGGGCGGCATTCAAAATTTGAGAAATATTCTCGGTTAGAAAAGGGATTTGCTTGTTGTTACTCAATAACAAAGAAAAAATTAGCTCAGGTTTATGTAAGAGAATTTTCTCAGCTCCTCCTTGCCATAATATCTGATCCCATACCCTTCCTGAAACACCCAATGCCGATAAAATTACAATCGATTTAATTGCTTCACTCATATTAATGTCTCTGGTATCGTCGCTGCTCGCGGAGAAAAATATGTCACTTTCAATTCATGCGCATAAGAATATTTTAGAAGCCATCGGTCATACACCCATTGTGCAGCTTAATTCTGTTACCAAGAACCTTCCTGCAAATGTCTATGCAAAATGTGAATTCATGAATCCAGGTGGATCTGTGAAAGATCGCATTGGCGTGAATATTTTGAATGCTGCCGAAAAGCAAGGGTTGGTTAAACCTGGAAGTACAATTATTGAAGCCACCAGCGGTAATACCGGCGTGGGTTTAGCCATGGCTGCTGCAGTGCGTGGTTATAAATGTATTTTCGTCATGGCGGATAAGCAAAGTGAAGAAAAGCGTACGGCCTTGCGTGCCATGGGAGCGCAAGTTGTGATCTGCCCTACCAACGTTCTTCCAGAGGATCCGCGTAGTTACTATCGGGTTGCTGATCGCTTAGCCAAAGAAACACCCAATTCTTTTTATGCGAGTCAGTATTATAATCCAGCAAATCCGGAAGCTCATTACTTGTCGACGGGGCCAGAAATATGGAAGCAATGCGGTCGTGAATTGGATATTTTTATTTGCAGTATTGGTACGGGTGGAACAGTGACAGGGATTTCTAAATATCTGAGAGAGCAAAAAAGCGATATTCAAATTATTGGAGTTGATCCTGTTGGTAGCATTTTTTACGAATTGTTTCACACCGGCAAGGTGCCGCAAGCGCATTCTTATTATGTCGAGGGAATTGGCGAAGATTTTATGCCCGGAACGATGGACTTAACCTGCATGGATGACATCATTCAGGTGACGGATCGGGAAAGTTTTAGCATGGCACGTAAATTAATTCGTGAAGAAGGTTTGTTGGTCGGTGGATCTTCTGGGTCAGCAGTTATTGGGGCCATTAAGTACATTAAGCAACGTATGAAATGGACAAAAGAACGTAAGCCAAATATTCTTGTGCTTTTACCAGATGCTTCCTCTCGTTACCTCAGTAAATTTTTAAATGACGAGTGGCTCCGCGATGCAGGCTTAATTGATCACGAGCCTGTGCAAGGGACAATCCAAGATATTTTGGCCAGAAAAGCAAATGAGCCAAATACCCATCTTGTTTTAACTGCTGATTTTCAAGATCCTTTAGGAATCGTAATTGATCGGATGAAGGAATACGGAATTTCTCAATTGCCAGTATTAGAAAATAACATGTTGGTTGGTTTGTGTAGCGAAGTTTCTGTTTTGAGCGCTTTATTATCTGGAAAAGCGGTTATGAATTCACCCGTTGGTCCTTTAGCTGATACGACGGCAATGGCTATTGTTTCACTCGATACCAGCCTTTTAGAACTGACAGACTTATTTGCCCAAGGTAAGACAGCAGTGGTTATGCATGAAAATGGGTTGGCCGGACTTGTGACAAAAATTGATTTAATCTCGCACATCAAAAACACCTCTATCAGAGGCCCCTGTCCCATTTGATTAGCAATTCTAGATATTTTAATTATTTAGTAGTTTTTTTCTTGCGCAAAACGCCCAGCATATACCTAGTCCTTGGCTGGCCATGCGAAAAGTTGTTTTGGTAAAAGATTTGACTGCAGGAATTCTTTGATAGGCGATGCCAAATAAAGCAGATGCCGTGATGAGAGCAATTAATCGACAGGGTTTTCCCTGCTCAGTTTCTCCAGAAGTAAAGGTCATTTGATCTGGATTCGATTGAGAAGCAAATGCCTTTTGCGTTGTTATGAAAAGTGGGCAAAGGGCAAGAGTCATTAAAATCGTGAAAGTGGTTACGTTGCTCAATTTCATCTCGCTCCCCTAAAAGAAAAAGAACATTTTAATTGAAACTAATAATCCAGCGAAAAAATTACCTGATGATAAACAGAACTTAAAGCAGCAGTCCTGGTATGATTTAAGTGATTAGTTTAGCGTTCAACTTAAGGGCGATATTTGGTATGAAAACATCATTTAACACCAATAATCCTGTTTTACCTAATAATAACAATTTAGACGACGATCCGCTGGCAACACCGGTGGACGCTAGCGATAGTTCAGCGCAAACGGATCAAGCGGCGCTAGCCGATTTATTAGAAAAACAGGGGATGAACAAGGATGTTTATGCTCAACTTTCTAATTTAGTTGATGAAGCGCAAAATCAAGGCATTTCCGTTGATGACCTATTGAGTATTTATCCTGAGTTTGCCGCAAACAAAGACATTTTAAATGCCATGATGCAGCAACAGCTGAATAGTGCACGGCTTAGTTTTGCTGGGCCTTCAACGATGAATGCTCCATCCGGGACAGATGAAACTCAAGACCCCCAATTAAATAAAATTATGAATCTGCTTACAGGACTAGGGCCAGATGCTTCACAAAACGATATCGAAGAAAGTGGTCTTGCAGATTTAATCGCTAAATTATCGCCTGAGCAGCAAAGTGCTTTATCTGGAATTTTAGCGCCAGCGAAGCAGCCAGGCGATACCAAAGACTTGAATCCTGCGCATATCGCAGATCATGTTGCTCCCCAATCTCCTCAGCCAAGTGACGAATCTGCTTCTTCGGCCTTATTGCAGACGGCAAGTGAGGCTTACAAAAAAAATGATTATGACGGGGCCTTTAAAAATTATCAAGCTGCTTTAAAAGCAGATCCAACTTTGAGCGAGCGTTGGCCGACGATTTACTATCAGCTAGGCGTTTGTTCTGAATATGCCAAAGACGCTGCTCTTAACAAAGGTGCGAATGATTTCTACCAGCAGTATTTGAAAAGCCCCAATCCTGATCCCAAAACTGCACAATGGGTTCAAAAAGAAAGCCAATGGTTAACAAACAAGCCGCAAGCTGATAAATTAATCCAAGGCGCACAAAATCAAATGTATCAAGAGCAAGATGCGCCTAAGGCATTTAGTATTCTTAAAGACACGCTGGCCAAATTTCCTGAATTGGCTCAGAGGCAGCCCGATATCTATTACACTTTAGCGACGTATGCTTACAGCTCGGCCAATTTGTCAGAAGCAAAAAAGTATCTTGACCTTGCCAAAACCGCGATGAAAGAACAGCTGAAGCAAGATCCAGGTTCGAAGTATGCCCAGTATTATATGGGACAAATTAGCGACCTGATGCACCAAGTGACGGATCCCGCCGCAGATTTGTCGACCGCTTTGGCGAGCATTTTGGGTAACAAATTAGGTGGTCGTAAAGCTTGGCAAGAACTCTTTAGTGGCGGGTCAAATTTTTGGCTAAATCAAGGACGAAAATTTAGCTACACGAAAAATTATTGGGAATCTAAACAGATTGCTGCTCACTACGATTCAAAAACTGGCTATACTGGCCTTGTGCGCATGGATACTGGTATGCAAAAGCAAGAATTTGATGCTTTAAGTGCACAACATAATGATGCGAAAACAAAGGTGCTTGCCGCAGAAGAAAAGCTGCAGAAATTGAATGAAAAGCTGCAAAAAACAGCAGACCAAATTGCTAAAACCAGCGATGCGGCTAAACTTGAAAAACTGGAAAAACAATCAACAGAATTAAAACAACAGATTAGTGAGGCTATTAATCAAGCTCGTTCGTTAGCAAAAATCTCCGAAGTCGCTGAAAAAAATGTTGAAGAATTTAAAAAAAGTTTTGCGGGTGAATCCTATGGTAAAGAAACTGTTGACAGAGAATTAAAACCTATAGAACAAAAAGAACTTTATCGCTGGGATGCGGATGTTCGTGCTTCAAAGCAAGATGCCGTCTATAAAGAAGCCGCTGTCGATGGCGATCAGCAAGAAGTCGCTAGATTGCAAAATGAACTTAAAACATCTCCAGAGAATGCCGCCACTCTAAAGAAGGCGTTAGAAAAAGCTGAGGGACAATTAGCGCAATCTCAAGCGGAATATGAAAAAGTCCAAGAGCATTTAAAAGCTAATATCGAGGGGCAAGAAGGTTTTGTTGCCGCTGCCAAACAAGGCGAAGCCCAGGCTGTCAGATATACCGCTGAAGCGTGGAAAAGTACGTACACAACTGACGTTCAACAGCGAGACACGATTCAAAAAGATTTGGCCGATGCCGTAAAAGGGAAAAAGCCCAAAGCTGAGATAAAAGCGCTGAGTGAAAAACTAGCTCTTGCTGAAACAAATGTGAAAGCAAGTCAAACAAGCTTGACCGAAGCACAAACCCATCTGGGAAAACTTGCAGCAGCAGCAACTTCTGCGTTAACACCTGAGCAAAAAGCCGGCCTACAAGCAGCCAAAGAGAAATATGGAGAAGTTAGCGAAGCAACCGCAACTCTTATTAAAGAACATGATGCCTTGGTCGATGAATTTAACAGAGTAAAAGCAGATCAAAAACCGACGAGCGAAATTGAGACCAAATTAAAAGCGAATGCAGAGAAGATGCAAAAAACCGTTGCCGAAGGTAAGGCTGCACAGGAAGCCTATAAGAGTACGACAGAAGACATTAATCGAGATATTGCTACACGTGAAACGACTTCTAAGGGTAATGCTTCCAAAGGGACAGCAACCGTTCGTGAAAGTAAGGTCGCAGGCACAGATGTTTCGGTGCGCACCGGTACCATCGACGATATGAGCCAAATGGGCCCTGGTTGGTGGGGGCTTGGTAAAACGGTAGACCATCAGCAGGCTGCAGCTTTTCAATGGCATTTAGGTGCCGGAAAAGATGGCAAAATTACCAGCAATTGGCGAGGTCCATTTGACTCTACTAGTAAAGATGATGCGACTCAAGATGGGGTGACCATTGCCTCAGGAGGAAAAGGACTTGATAAGTACAATATTAGTGCCAATGGCGGGATGAATGTTGGAAATGTGGAACACCGAGACTACGAAATGGTTTTTGGTGGTACCAATGCAGCAGGTAAAGGTATTGGTGGTATGGTGGGATCGCAAGCACGTGCCGATGCGATTGATGAACAGTTTGGCATTAATTATTCTGGTAGCGAGGCAACGATTGGCGGCGAAAAAATTAAAAACATGGTGACAATGAATGCTTCTGAACAAGGAGCCGTTGGTGTACAAGGCGATGCAGATATCAGTGCGGGTATTGGCTTGAAGGATGGGTTAAATGCCACTCTCGGCGCTGGTGCTGGCGGTTTTGCAGGAGCTCAGGCCGGCGGAATGGCGGGCGGCACTGTCGATGGTGTTGGCGGAACTGTCATGGGACAAGCGTGGACTGGCGCAGGAGCCAAATTAAATGCGCATATTGGAATTTCCCATGGCAAATTAAATATGGATTTCGGAGCCGGTGCTGCGATTGGTATTGGTGCATATGTTGACTATAATTTGACCATTGACTTTAATCAAATTGGGCAGGAGATAGCAGGGGTCGGTAAAGATGGCGTTAACGTGGCCAAAAAATGGGGAGATAAGGTGCCTGGGCTTGGCCACGTGGCGGGTTTTATAGCTGGAACGATTGAAGGCGCAGGCAAATTGGCTGTTTATACGGTGGATGCTATTTCCAATGCAGCTGGTCATCTCGGTGACACAATGAACAAAGCAGAACGTGGGATAGAAAATTTGGTGGGCGATAAAATGCACTTAGGTGTTGTCGGGAAACTGGGAGTAAGAGCACTGGCATCCATCGACGGCGAAACTTATGCTGCTGATATGTTATCACTGGGAACAACGGCAAAGGATTCAGCAAAAAAATCTATAGGCTCAAATATGGTTTCGGCAACTGATGATCTTTTGCATGGGCATTTTATAAAAGCAGCCGAAGAAACAGCTGTTGGCATTGTGGCCGCTCCATTTAAGAAAGAAACCTATATTAATATTTTTAAACACCCAGGAAGAACGATTAAGAATGCCTTTAAGGCGATTGGACATGCTTTCAAAAAATGGTAATTTTTTATTTTAACATGATGGACAGATACCGACAGAAATGTCATTAAAGGCATTTACCAAATTAGCAAAAGAGAGGAATTAAAATGAAGAAATGGTTGGCAATTTTAATTGCACCCTCTTGGCTTCTTTTTTTTGGATGTTCCGAATGTCAGTCTTATGGGGATATCAAAAAGAAAACACAAAAAGTTCTAAAACAAAGTTCTCCTCAAGAATTCCCAAAAGACATTGCTTACCCTGTTGTCTTTGCTCGTTTTCTGGCGGGAAAAATTTTATCAGTTGCCGAATCTGCACAAAATATTTCTTCAGCATGTGCATTGAGCCCTCTTTATGGAAAGAATGATATCTGTGGCCCATCACCACAGTTAGCAAAAACCAATGCCGCAATTGATAAAAAAATTGTTTGGAAACTTCCAATCACACCCGCCATTTTTTATTGGCAACAAAATTTAAAGCCATTGCAAAATTTAATTGTTGAATTAATCGATAATGATGGATTGCCTTGGCCAACCTCGGTAGCGATTACTCAAAAAGACAATCTATTCACTGTTCAATTGAAACCATCCCATGAACTTCCTAAAACACGGGAACTATTTTTAGTTGGCAGCATTGTAGGAAGTAGCGGTGAAAAAATAGAAACCTGGTTGATCCCTCTTTTAGTTTTAGAAGGGTCACAGAGCAAAGCATTATGGGCACCCATTGAGAATCCTATTCCTGTTAAAGCACCAAAAAAAATTATCTCTAAAAAATCTTCAAAAAAGAAGAAAGCCAAAAAAAACAGAAAATAACTTACTTCAAATTGACGCGCCTAACAATTTGTGCAGGTTTAAATGACAGGTTACTTTCTTCTGTGTCGTTGTTCTCTATGACTGGCTCTGTCTGTGCCTCATCAATTCGGCCTGCCGCAATTTCTTGAACAAAGGGTAGATCAGCTGGAGGAAAAGAGCGCTCCAATATTGTGGCCTCATCAGCCCATTCAATTGCTTTGACATCAATGGCTTTAGGGGTTCCAGAAATTAGTTCGCAGCGGTAAATTAATAAATGAACTTCTCTGTTTCCATAACCATGACAGGTTTCAAAACAACAAGACCCAATTTTAACCTCAATTCCTAATTCCTCTTCAAGCTCTCTTTTAAGTGCTTCTTCATCTGTTTCACCAGATTCAACTTTTCCGCCAGGAAATTCCCAAGTTAAACCAAGATGTTTACCGGGCCAACGCTGCGTTAAAAGTATCTTCTTGTCTTTTCGAATCAACGCCGCGACGACTCTAAAACGCTTTTCTTCAAAATTTTCTAAGGCCTCAGGCTTATAGCTCAAGTGTTGCCTCCATTTTCTACCTAAATGTAAGTTTAAAACAACGTGCTAGAAATTGCGCGCTGCACAATACCCTTAAAATCAGGACTCATTGCATATAAATAACCTGCAGTGCTCATAGCAAACAATTGATTTGATGAAAAATCGAACTCTCCAGCAAACCCTTGGACTGAACCAATGTATTGCATAGGCCTCCCTGTTTTGGCCCTTAGCACATAAAGGGCATTATGATCAGAACCAAAATATAAAAATCCATTTTTGACAGTCATGTCCGTTGGTGCACCTTTATCAAACGTAAAACGCCAGACAGGTTTTCCGTCTTGTGCATTAATGGCGACTACCGATTTATTGCCTGCAGCAAAAATTAATCCTTCTGCCATGGCTAGCTTTGTTTTTTCTGTCGAAGTTAATCTCCAGCGGATTTCTCCAGTTTTTGGATCTAAAGAAATGACACCGCGATTAAATGAAGCAACAATGATTGAACTATGATCAAAAACAGGAGTGGCAACAACATCGGGAAATTCAAAAGCTAAGTCACCTACCATCACATTGAAAATCGGTTTGCCTGTGGTTGCTTCATAAAAATCAACACGCCCAGACGCATGTCCACAAACTAAAATTAATTTTTCGTTGTTTTCTTTTAAGGAGATCAACAAGGGATTCGATTGCGTGCCGATAAAAATATGAGAAGGCAGCGGTCTTTTTTGGTTCCATTGTATGGTTCCTGTGTGGGCATCAACAGCGTAAATTGTGGACAAACCTGTTACAAAAAAAAGTGTACTGCCATGCAAAACGATTTGGTTTTCAACTTCTGCATCTACTTTTAATTTCCAAGAAACCAGGCCGGTGTCGACGTCCATCTTGATGATGTCCCCTGCGCTAGTTCCAAAAAATAAATGATTTTCTGACAGGACTGGTTTAGCATGTAGATTGCCTTCTGGAAGTCTAATCTTTTTCTTTAAAGAACCATCGCGTGCGGATATGACATGCAGTAAACCGTCAGAACCGCCTATGTAAATTACGTTTCTCGCTGCATCAAATAGCGGGCTTGCTGTTTCATGCCTGGTCCAAGCTAAACAATTGTCTGCTTGTTTGGGATCTCCAAGCACTGAACTTAGACAGGCACCATTTGTGATCACGGGGGATAACCAAGACATCTTCAGTCCGTAACTGTGACTCCAAATGCTAGATGTGCACAAAAAGATCAGAGAAAATATACATGGGCATCTCAAAAAACCGTTATTCATTTTGTTATCGCTTTTTGAGGGGGGAGTGAACTCAATAGCATCTGGGCACTGCTCACCAAAATAGAATCAGGATAGCGTTTCAATAGAATTTCTGCATTCTCTCTTGCTTTATCATTCAATCCCTTTTCCTTTGCAAGTCTGGCAATTTCCCAAAGTGCATTGTCAGTATTTATATTCACTTGTAAAGTGATCATTTCCTCAAAAGTTTTTAAGGCCATGTCAATGTCGTGATTCGCTTCATACGCATAGCCAAGCCCCGTTAAGGCAAGCGGTCTAAGCGCATCTTTTTGACGCGTTTCCTGTAAAAAAGATCGATAAATGCGGATTGCATTTTGTGGATCGTTTAGTTCAAAAGAGAGATGAGCTGCATGTAAATTAGCAAGTTTGGCGACGTCAGATCGTTTATGCTCTTGAACAATTTTGAGCAGTGCATCTTGAACCGCTTTTTTCTTTAAATCATCTTTTATAGATCTATTTTCTAATAAATGAAGCGCTGCTTCATATTGAGCTGAGGCTTTTTCGTTAGAGGTGTCTACAAGTAAAGTCCATCCAAGATAAGATAAACTAGCACAAGCGAGCACGCCCATAAAAGCCAGAGCAGAAGTGCGGTGTTTTTGTAAAAAAGCAATTACTTCAAAACCCTTTGCTTGAAATTGATCCTGTAAGCCTGCTTTTTTCAGTGCTTGGGCTTGTTCATCTTGTTCAAGTTCTTCTTTTGACTGTTCTTTTTTCTTTTTAATTAAAACCATCAGTTTTCCTTTATTTTGCGACTACAAAATCGCACGGCTCAAAAACTTATTCAAGGGTTAATTGACAATAGAAGCAAAAGGAGGCAATGCATTTGTGATGTCATTGAATAAAAATCATAGAGAATTCGGCCTCTGGCGTGCAACTTCTTTAGTCGTCGGTAATATTGTAGGGACGGGTATATTTATGTTACCCGCGTCTTTGGGTGCATTTGGAACACTTGGACTGGCGGGCTGGGTAGTAACCTCCGTCGGTTCCATTTGTTTGGCGCTTATTTTCGGCCGCCTCAGCAGAAAATTTCCAAAAATCGGTGGACCGTATGCTTACAGTCGTGCTGCTTTTGGGGATTTTGTTGGCTTTCAAATGGCTTGGAGTTATTGGATAGGAACTTTGGCAAGCAATGCTGCTATCACGACAGCATTTGTGAGCTATACAAGTGTTTTGTGGCCAGACTTGGCGAGTAATCGTCATTTAGGGTTTTTTGTTGCCTGCGCTGCAGTTTGGGCTTTTACTTTTTTAAATATGGTAAGCGTACGCTCGACGAGTATCGCTCAAGTTGTGATTGTTATTTTAAAAATTGTGCCCTTGTGCGTCATTGGTATCGTTGGAATTTTTTACATCAAATTGGAAAATTTTTTCCCTCTCAATCCAAGTGGCTTATCTACATTTGACGTTGTTAGTTCAACTGCTGCTTTAACTCTTTTTGCTTTTTTAGGACTGGAATCGGCAACTGTCCCTGCTGACAATATTGTTGATGCTGAAAAAAATATTTCGCGTGCGACGATTTTAGGAACCATTTTTTCCGCTGTTATTTATATTTGGACCTGCATCGTACTCTTGGGAGTTTTACCTTCGAGTTTGCTCGCAAAATCAAATGCACCTTTTGCCGATGCCGCGGGTCTTATTTTTGGCGATTGGGCTTCTTTTACCATTGCAATTTGCGCAGCAGTGGCGGCATTTGGAACGTTAAACGGCTGGATCCTTTTACAAGGTCAAATTCCGATTGCAGCGGCGCGTGATGGTTTGTTTCCGCCGATTTTGGGTAAGCTTTCCAAACAAGGAACACCCGTCGTCAGTTTAGTTGTCTCTAGCCTTTTTATGACCATCATGCTCTACATGAATTACGAATCAACTTTGGTTGAGCAATTCACTGCGATTGTGACATTTACGACATTTTCTGTCTTGTTGCCTTATCTGTATTCAACAGTAGCAGACATGGTTTTTTTATTAAAGGATGCGCAAAAAATTCCAAAAGCCTATCTCGTACGCTCTCTTGCAATTGCCTTTATTGGCTTTTGTTACACGCTGCTTATCGTTCAAGGTGCTGGGCAAAAAGCGGTGTATCTTGGGATGATTTTTGTCTTTATTGGTTTCCCTGTTTATGCACTTATTAAAAGAAAAGTTTAAATTTTTATTCGTGTCTTTGTTTTGCAAGCGTTTTTTGGGTCATATCCCCTACCCTATTCAAGACGCTTTTTTTGAGAAAGACAATGAATACATTGTGGCGTACGTACATCGTTCAAAGAGTATCTTACTGCATTATGCCCTGCGGCGTGTGATCGCTTTTCATAAACTTGTGCCTATTGTGGCTAGTGCATTTGATTCACAGAAAAAGAAAAAAACTTTTTTTGAAGTCGTTCATTCAACAGGAGGCGCTGTTGAATTTTTTTTGCGGACACCCCGAACGGTTACCGGGACCAAGGTTCATCACCCAGATTATGTGCGGACGCTTATTTACTTGCAGCGACAAATTGATAAACCTATTTTGTTAATTCCTCAAGTTTTGATGTTAGGAAATCGCCCGCAGCAAAAGCACCCATCTGCGACGGATATGATTTTCGGTAGCCGGCAAGAACCAGGCTTTTTGCGGTTATTCATTCGGATTTTATTGTGTCATCCATGGGCTAAGTGGCAAGTGACCGAACCATTGAATCTCAAAACATTTATAAGTGAACGCCATTATCAGTCGGATGATTCATTGGCGCGTCAAGTGCGCTGGGCTCTTATGAAGCGGCTTAACAACTTGGAGAGGTCTTACTACGGCCCACCATTAAAAAGCCATTCCCGTATTTGTTTTGATACCCTGCGCGATAAAGATCTGCAAAACTACATGGAGCAGATAGAAAAACAGACAGGCGTTCCTAAAATAAAAGTAGAAAAGAAAGCCAAAAATTATTATCAGGAAATAGCAGCACGATTTGATATCGATTTTATTCATATTGTTGACAAGCTTTTTTCGTTTATTTGGAAGCGAATTTATGAAAATTTAATTTGGCAGGCTGCTGATATCAACAAGATCCGCTGTGCAAGTCAAAAAGGTCCGTTGATTATTGTGCCCTCGCATAAAAGCCACATGGATTATATGGTCATGAGCCAAATCCTGTATTGGGAGGGTTTGATGTTACCGCATATTGCCGCCGGTGCTAATCTTTCTTTTTTCCCCTTAGGCTCCATTTTTCGAAAAGGCGGAGCTTTTTTTATTCGTAGAAGTTTTAAGGGTGATCCTCTTTATCCTCGGGTTGTTCGCGCTTATGTCAAACGCTTGTTAAAAGAACGATTTACCCAAGAATTTTTTATTGAGGGTGGTCGAAGTCGAAGCGGGAAAACATTGACACCTAAATTAGGCCTTTTATCGATTATGGTCGATTGCTTAACAGATGGAAAATTGCATGAAGCCATATTTTTGCCAGCAAACATTTCTTATGAGAAGCTAGCGGAAGCTGGAGAGTATCAACGCGAATTGAGTGGTGGTGAGAAAACAGTCGAAAGTGCAAAAGAATTGCTGGGGTCAGCAGGTGTTTTAAAGAAAAAATTAGGTTGCGTGTACGTCACATTTGACGAGCCAATCTCATTTGTTGAATTTTTAAAAGAACGTGGCGTTCTTGATAGTAATATCGATGAAAATAATAAAAAAGATATTGTTAAATCTTTGGCGCATCGCATCGTTTTTGGAATGAACCACTGCTCAATGATAACACCTACTTCATTGATTGCGATTGCATTGCTTGGTTCCAATAGACGAACGTTGTCTCATTTTCAATTAATGTGGCACATCAAAAAAATAATTCGCTATATCCAAACTAATAATAAAGATGCCCGGTTTTCAGATGAATTTAAGGAAAATTATAAAAAACCGATTAAGCGAGCGTTGCAATTGCTGTTAGCTGACAAAGCACTGAGCACTGAAAAAGCAGGTGATTCGACTTACTATCGTATTCCTAAGACTTCTGCCCTTGCTTTAGATTATTACAAAAACAATGTTATTCATTACTTCGTAGCAGATGCGATTATCTCTACAGCTTTGATTGCCTTATTTGAAAAAAACCGTCGCAAAAAAGTTTTAAAATCGGCGCTGGAAGTTTATACCCAATCCTTAAGTCAAATTTTTAAATATGAATTTATTTATCCTGTGGGCTTGCCGTTTAAAGTTTTATTTGAACAGCGATTGCAATATGCCATTAATAAAAATTTAATCATTTTAAATGGCGAACATGTTTGTTTGTCATCTTCATCCGACGCCAATATGCAGCTTCAGTTTGCCACTCGGCTTTTGGCTAATTTTATCGACGCCTATTGGATTTGTTTTCAGAAATTACCTCAGTCCATAAAAAAATCTCACAATAAAAAAGTACTTGTGACCCATCTGCTCGATTATTTGAGAGAAGCTTACGTTAGCGGCGTTTCTGATCTTCCTGAAATTGTAAGTAAGTCTATTGTGGAAAATGTTCTGCAATTATTTGAAGATAATAATGTTATCTCTTGGAATAATGGAGCGCCCACGATCAACAACCAGGATGCGTTTGGTAAACTTAAAATGCAGGCGCTGGTTTTACAAAAAGCGCATTATAATCGTTGATGGATATTGCCTAGACAAAAGCCAAAGAAGTTGCTTTGCTTCTATTAGTAGCAACGGAGGCTATATGCCATCTAGGCTTGCTCGTCATCTTCTACCGCCTGTATTTTTAAATACCACTTCTCGCAATGCAGATGTCACGTCAACTTCCGCTCCTCATGCAACTGACATTGTGCTTCCTGTTGAAGAGATTGATGAATCGATGTTGAGTTGTTTTCCTGACTTGTCGATGGAGCCTCGCATCAATCGGCGCTTAGAAAATCTAGTCAATGTTGTTGGTGTCAATGCAGTTTCTTCACGCAGCGGTGTTGAGCGTGCCTATTCTTTATCAGAAGGGACCATGCTGGGAATTCGTTTTGATGAAAAATTTCATGAATACGACAGCTCTTATGTGCGAGAATCTGAAATACGTCGTGTCTGTACAGGAAAATTGATACAGCAAAGTGCTGGAAGATCCGTGTTTTGGTTAGAAGCAGCCGGTGTAATGGAAAGCGGATCAGGCGCACAAGGAACTCTTGCATTAGGCAATTTTAGTAGTGTGACAGGTGTTTTAAATTATGGTTTTTCTGCTGGATGTGTTTTGCGTTTTAGAACTTCGCAAGCATTCATAATTGGCTCTGAAGAAAACAAAGAAAAATTAGTAAAAGCCCAATCTTTTCATGTTCCAAAGACCGCTGCTGAAGCAAAATTGATGCCTTTTGGATCAGAAGTTGAGATTACGGGGCAAGGAAAAATAAATGGGGATATTTCACTGAGTCTATTGGCAGGGCCCAGTGTTGCTATGGCGACGGCGGGTGTAGCGCTTGAAATAGGAGCCCGGTCCAATGTAACTGGTGAAGTGAGCCTGAATGTGACGGCATTAGATGGGTATCGAAAAGTGAGAGTGACCTTGCGAACACTTGATAGTGAATCTGCATCTTTTTCTGCTGCTTTTCGTGCTGGACTTATTTTTCCTCCAGGTTCGTTGCAACCACCGCCATCTTTTGGAGCGGGGCTCCTCAAATATCTAGTCGCCAGCTTAAATTACCGAACAATAGAAGAGCTCGTCAATGCATATACAGCATTCTCTGCGCGTTATGCTTTTTCAGCTTCGCGTAAAGGTACGATTTTAGCAAGTTATGATTTTGATTTGAATAATCCAGCAGCAATCAAAGCTTACGAAGATATTGTCAAACTCTCAACGAGCAAGGCGCAAGATCTCGCAAAGATAAAAACTTCGGGGGTGATAAAAGTTTTGGCAGAAGAAACTGAGACCTCTACAAGTCATTTGGTGGATCTTACTTTGCTGGGAGAAAAATTATATTTAAGAGAGACTCTTCGATTAGAACGCTCCGGTCGATTGGTTCAAGACGGACAAGAAGTCATGGTTTATCGAGACTCCATGTACAAAAAACGTGTTGAAAGTTGGTTTGCAGGGATAAAAGATATTGAATGGCAGGCTGTTTCGGTGCATGATAAAGTAACAAATCAAAAAAAACCTTATTTTAGATTTCATTTTCACAAGAAAGATTACGATGGTTCCAATGCTCCCAAGATCGATAGTTATTTTAGATTTGCACAAGCAATGGGGATTTATTCTTCAGAATTAACTGAAAATGTTCCTGAATCCTTAGGTGATTATAACGAGGCCCTTTCTGCGGCTGAAGAAGTGGATACCGATATTGATATTTATTTTACAAAAGAAGGTGTCAATCAAATCGACGCAGCAGATAAAAGAAAAGCCTACGAAGCCTATTTGATCTCTAGCAGTGAAATTTTCCCAGAGTATAAAGAACTTCCCTTTATTGGTTCTGGTATCAAGTCATTAAAAGCAAGGGACTTGATTCGTGAGCACCGTAGTATTGAAGTTAAAACACGTTCATCTGGACATGATGATAGCGAGAGAATCAGAAAAGAATATTGGAGTCTGACTGGCAGGGATTTAAAAAAAGATGCGATTTTGGTAAAAGATGCAGAAAAATTTGCAGCCGCGATTGATCTTTTAACAAACGCCGCTGACCCTGCTCAAATTGCACAATTTTTCCCAAAATTTGGCGAAAAAAATGGTTTTAATTTTATGCAAACAATTGCCGCCTTGCAAAGATTAGCGCATCCAGACAATACGTTAATACATTCGCTATCCATGAGCGGTGGCAACATTTCGCTGCAAAGCAAAGACGAGGGTTTAATTGAACACCCTCGAGAAACGGTAATGGAGGTGCTCACACGTGTGGTTTAAAATCATGAGAAATAAATGAAATCAAAAAATAAATTACCTGATGAATGTCACCCCGATCTTTTAGCTGCCTATCAATTTGCTTATGACCCAAGTGGATTTGTGTGCACGCTAGCACCACAGAAGGAATTAGAGAGTCAAGAGTACGAGGCACTTCTTTTTGAATTAAACAATAAACGCATCAGGTTTCGTGTTGCCAAAATAACACCCAAGAAGATTGGACAGTTTGTGACTTTTTGGAAAAGGATGGGAGCCGGTCCTATCATGCCTTATGATTTATCGGACCCATTTGATTTTTTTGTTGTGAGTGTTCGTTCAAATGGTTTATTGGGGCAATTTGTTTTTCCAAAGATTGAACTGTGTAGGCAAGGAATTTTGTCTAAGAGTGGTAGAGGCGGTAAGCGTGCCATTCGAGTTTACCCACCGTGGGATAAACCCGAAAGCCAGCAAGCAGAAAAATCCCAACAGTGGCAAATAAACTTTTTTTTGGAAATTCCGCAAAATGGTATGGTTGACATTAAGCGCGCTAAAAAATTATTTTTTTAAGAGACTAGTATCTATAAAATTCTGGTTTATAGGGGCCATCTTTAGAAAGCCCTAGATAATCAGCTTGTTTTTGCGTTAACGTCGTGAGTTTAATATTCAAACGACCTAGGTGCAGTCTGGCGACTTCTTCATCAATTTTCTTAGGGAGTGTATAGACCTGCCCTTTTTCAAATTGTTTATGATCGGTTTTAAAATTTTTCCACAAAGCAATCTGTGCAAGTACTTGATTGGAAAAAGATGTCGACATCACAAAAGAAGGATGCCCAGTGGCGCAGCCTAAGTTGACTAACCTGCCCCGCGCCAACAAAGTTAATCGTTTGCCGTTGGGGAAAATAAATTGATCGACTTGAGGTTTCACATTTTCAACAGTGATTTCAGGATTTTTTTCGAGCCAAGCTACGTCGATTTCGCTATCAAAGTGACCAATGTTTGCCAAAATACTTTGGTCTTTCATTTTTAACATGTGTTCGCCGGTGATAACGTCAAAACAGCCTGTTGCTGTCACAAAAATATCACCTTGGCTTGCTGCTTCTTCCATGGTGACAACTTCATAGCCTTCCATGGCTGCTTGCAAAGCACAGATAGGATCAATTTCAGTAATGAGAACACGTGCACCCATTCCTCTCGCAGACTGTGCACAGCCCTTACCCACGTCGCCATAGCCGCAGACAACTAAAACCTTCCCTGCAATCATCACGTCTGTGGCTCTTTTAATGCCATCTAAAAATGATTCTCTGCATCCATAAAGATTGTCAAATTTGGATTTAGTCACAGAATCGTTGACGTTAATAGCAGCACAGCGTAGTGCATTATTTTTGGACATTTCATATAAGCGTCTGACGCCTGTGGTGGTTTCTTCTGATAAGCCACGGATCGGATCTTCCCCAGAAAATAAGTGACTGTATTTATTGTGGACAACTTGGGTTAAGTCACCGCCGTCGTCGAGCAACATATTGGGTCCTTTGCCGCCAGAAAAAGCTGTTAATTGTTGTTCGATGCACCATTCATATTCTGCTTCTGTTTCGCCTTTCCAAGCAAAGACAGGGATATCTTGTGCAGCAATGGCCGCTGCGGCATGATCTTGTGTTGAGAAAATATTGCACGACGACCAAGTGACTTCAGCGCCTAAATCGCGCAGCGTTTCAATTAAAACAGCTGTCTGGATGGTCATATGCAAACAACCAGCAATGCGCGCTCCTTGCAGTGGCTTTTGTGCTGCATGTTGCTTTCGAATTGACATGAGTCCTGGCATTTCAGATTCGGCAATTTTGATTTCTTTTCGACCAAAATCTCGAAGGGACATATCGGCAACACGGTAAGCAGGATAAGCGGCGCGATGATTCACAATTCTCTCCATGAACAATTTGAGGAATTGTCAAAATAAGTGAGGCTCAAAAATAAGGCAAGTATTCTTTGGTGGTATATTTGTCATATCTCTGCCAGTTTTTCCCATATGGAGACTTATGAAACTGAAAAAAATCATACTTATCTTTCTTTTGCTTGGATCCGCCTGTAAGCCAGATTTACCAAGCGTTTGCAAATTTAGATATCCTGACGATGTCGTCGTGCCGGGACCTGAAAGAGTTTTTGCCGCAAACGAAACTAAATATATGGAATTTCAAAAAGACTATTGGGCTGATCACTCGGAAGATGCCCTCAAGAATTGGTTAATCTCTACCAAGACTTTGAGTGCTGAACCAATGCAGAATATTAAATTAACAATGCTGAGCCAATACGGACCAGGTCATCTAGGCATTTACAGGGTGTCATTAGAGAAAAATCCGAGCAAAAGTTTTATTTTAAAAATTAGTGGACATGATTATGAAGCGCAGCGCCTGTTTCAGCTGCAAGGAAGTGTTGCAGGAAATCCAGATTGTTTGCTTCGTTCCGAGCTGGGATTGAAAAAAATTGCCACTAAGGAGGAAGTTGCGCGGTTTCCAAGATTGGCTAAAATTTATGAAGCTGCCAGTTTTGCGTACAAACCAAAGGACAAACAAGAAGGGGGGGGGATCCTTCGCTTAGGTATGAACCTGATACATAGTTGACAAATAAACCGGAGACATAGCTGACAGTCTTTAAGATGGGTAGAGAGATTTCTTGGAGGAATCTTTATGCCCTGGAAAGAAACTAATTCTATGCAAG
>JAHFEG010000008.1 GCA_023248595.1 Myxococcales bacterium
TGGATTCGGAAAATATGAGATAGAGCTGTTCATTCATGGTGACTTAATTGTTTTTTATTTCAAGAACTTAAGTCAATTGAACAGCTCTACTTTTTTTATCCCTTACACGAGACTCGCGTTATCTTTGTTGTACTAGTCAGGTATCTTGCCATGTCAAACCATTCTTAACGAATCGCTTTGGATGATGGCATAAAACCTTCATCGGTCATGTAGCCATTGACGTAAGGAGAAGTGGGGGCTTTGCCGGTTTCTTGGGAAAAGAATTGGCCGCCGCCAATTTCTAGCCATCCCGGTCTTCCTGAAATATTTAAATCACCATCACCTTGAACGCCGCTTTGGGTGTCAACGATAAATTGGCCATTTTCCATACGTCCCTTCACGTAAAATGTTTTAGGATCTAAACCATTTTTCGTTGCGCACATGGAGCCATTTTTTAAAATGAAAAAAACGGTTTGTTGTTCTTGAAACTGTGAGACTTGATTTTGTGAAGGCATCATTTTTCCTGTAAAGCGTTCAGAGCATTTTATGTCTAAGTGACCTGTGCAAGATAGGATACTGAGTAGAGCGCTGGAACTTAGCAAAACAATACTATATGTAATTGCTTCTGATTTTTTCATGACAAAAACCTTCCCATAAAACAAGGACCAATTTAAAGATATTTCTGTATCGGTCCTGTTTTGTTCCAATTAAAATAAATTAATTGGGGCATCGACTTACTTTCGATAGCCAGCGTACTTTCATATTCTGGGAAAGTCGCGAGGCGTTGCAGCGTCCATGATTCGATATCAAATTCGGATCTACAGATACTAATTGGTTCTTGATGATTGTTTAATTTGACTGAAAATTGAGCAAGATGATTAGAAATACCGAGACCTTTTGCTTTTAAAAAAGCTTCTTTGGCTGTCCAGATTTTGAAAAATAAAGAGAGCTGCTTGTCTGGAGGGGATCCTAGAATTATTTTGTACTCGCTCAGCGTAAAAAAGCGTTTTGCTAGCTGTGCAATATCGAGAATGTTTCGAATGTGCTCGATGTCGACTCCAATTACCAAAGATCGTGACAGCGCTAGAATAGCTGTTTCGTGTGAGTGGCTTAGACTGAATTCAAGATCTATCTGATTCTGCGTAGAATCGATTGATGGTTTTTGATTGGGAGGTTGAATAAAATTGATGTCGGCAGGGGTACCGCCCAGGTATTTTGATAAAATATCTCTCATCGCAGCGTGAGCTGTGACATATCGATGGTAAAGAGTTCCGCTTTTTAATTGTTGTGCTCTTTGTTGTTCGGTTGGATCGAGCCATGAAAGCAATTGAATCGGGGGAAATCGATTTAAACAGATTTTCCAAAGGTGAATTTCTGTTTTTGTTAAAAACATAGATGAAGTAACCAATGTGCCTTGGTCAGGAATAAAAGGAAACATGCGTCAGTTGTTCTGCTTATAACGAACAAGAGGGAATATCCATGAATGTGCGAGCCGTATCGCGCTTATTATTTGTTGTTGCTTTTACTTTAACCTGTGTTGCTAGTGCCGCGTTGCCTCCATTATCGCAAGAGAGTCTAGATTTACAATCATCACACATGTTAACAGGATATGTCTATCTCATGACGGATCATGAAATCGATGTTCCAGGCGGAATAGATAGTCTCTATACAGCGAAGATGCTTGTGCATAGTTCAGAAAAAGGTGGGTTTGTCCAAGGTAATATTGTGAAATTTTCTTTCAAGCGCGTGAAAACGAGAGTCTCAGGTTGGACTGGTCCAATAGGTCAATTTGCTGTCATCAAACCGCATAAGACTGTTCAGGTTTGGTTGAGCCAAGACGCACAAGGTAATTTACATTTGCTTGAACCAAATGGTTGGTTATATTCCGATTATGCAGGCAAGCCTTGAAAAAAAATCATCCTACCCCCTGTTGCTAAAGGGGGATTCAATTATCTAAGGTCACAAGAGGTGTTTATGCAATTGACTTTACCGCTTGTGAAAGACCGCTCTGCCCTGATTCGTGTTGTTGTTCAGATTTCTCTTGGGGTTTTATTATTATGGGCCATGTCTCAAATTAGTATTCCCTTACAACCCATACCGATAACGTTGCAAACCATGGGTGTGATGGCGATCGGCTTATTGTACCAGCGCCGTGCTGCTGTTTACTCGGTTGCTTCTTATCTTTTATTGGGGGCCTGTGGACTGCCCATACTTGCAAATAATGCAGGTGGAATTTATTGTTTTTTGGGACCGACAGGCGGTTATTTGCTGGGATTTTTAGCGGCCGTGTTCGTGATGACGGTATTGCGAGAACACTTTAAAAACGATGGCCTTTTTTTTCTCATATTCCATTGCTTGATTGGCACAACCATCATTTTTATTTTTGGCGTTAGTTGGTTGTCAAGTTTTGTTGGCGTGAAGCAAGCTTTTGTTTTGGGTTTAGTACCCTTTTTAATTCCAGGCGCTATCAAATCATTGCTTTTATCGATCGCTGTTCGTTATGTGAAAAAGAGCTCTGTTTAAGATATTGAAACGAGGTGTATGTTGCTTTCACTTGCGATTCGTAAAAGTGAGTGCAAGCTTTCCCCATGTACAGTGGTATCTCGTGGAACGCTTAAACTACTAGAGACGTTATTGTCTTTGAGAATTTGGAGGGCTGCTTCTTTCCATGCCATGTTTCTTGGTTGTTTTTTAATGTCACCGCTTAAAAATTTCTGCCACTTAAGAAGATTTTCGTTTTCGAATTGATCCAAGAACGCAGTTTTTTCAATATCTTTTGTTATTTTTTCTGTTGAAGGCAGACCATCGATAGTAGCGGTGTTTTCTTTGATGACAAATGGGTAATTTTTAATTGTAGTCATTGCTTATCCTTAGGTTGTCAGCGCAGTTTCTTTCTAGTGTTACATGGCTGTTTTGCAATTTGGAAACAACCTTCAGCCACTTATCCTATAGGGAATTAGATCTTTTTTTCAGACGATGTCAATTAGACTGGTGACATGTTATATAATTTCCCTATGAATTTACAAAAAATGTTGCGGGTCTACCCCATCGCGCCGTCAAGTACTTTTTTAGCTCCCCAGTATGAAGCTGGCTTAGAAATTCTAAAATCTTTAGGTTGTCGTATCGATGGACCAATGCCGATTCGGCAAAGTTCAGTGGCCTACTTAAACGGTGAGGACGCTGAAAGGCTTGTCGAATTAGAGAATGCGCTTGGCTCAGATAAACATGAGATCGCCTGGGCAGTCAGAGGAGGATATGGGTTAACCAGATTGTTACCGCTGCTCCAATTGCCCATGAAAAAAAAGAGACCGATTGTGGTCGGTTTCTCCGACACCAGTGCCTTGATGCTGCACTTATGGAAACATGAGCAGGCGAAAAGTTTGCATGCTGCTGGGATTACCAAATTATCAGACGAACCTTCGGAAACGTTGCATGCATTATCATCTATTTTGCAAGGACGCGCTGAAGAGGTGAGATATCCTGCTTTTCATCGATATGGTGCTCAAAAAAACAAAAATATTGATGGTGTTTTATTGCCATGCAATCTTTTCATGTTGAGGCATCTGGTGGGTACGGAATCGATGCCCAATTTAGCCGGCACAATTTTAATCCTAGAAGAAATTGGAGAGAGCCCTTATCGAATGGATGGAATGCTGACCCAGCTTTGGGCAAGTGGTGCTTTAAAAAATGTGCAAGCTGTTGTGGTGGGACACTTGACCCCGAGGGGAGAAATAAAGAATGAAGTAAGAGAAGAGACTCTTCATGTTTTTATTCGTTGCTTAACGCCTTTAGGGATTCCTGTTTTTGGACAAATTCCGGTTGGGCATGAATCTCCAAATTGGCCAATTCCTTTTGGAGTCAAAGCGCGCATTTGTAGCGATGAGAAAATGTCTCGTTTGGAAATACTGGAAAATATTTTATGAGAAAAAATATGCAAAGTATTTTCGATAATGCGGTTCGTGACGATGTCACACCCGGAGTCGCTGCATCAATTCTGTTATTTAAAAATCACCAAACCAATGCAAGCGATTTTTTTTCCGGAAACTTAGAGCCTGGATCTCCGATAGAAATCAATCAAAGAACCATTTACGATTTAGCATCATTGACCAAATTAATAAGCACTACTTTGCTTAGTGCCATTGCCGTTGATCTTGGTAAGCTCGGAATCGATGAAAAGCCGTGGCCTCTTTGGCCTGAAGTTTCTGTTGCACATATTTTGAGTCACACCTCAGGCCTGGTTGCTTGGTTGCCGCTTTATAAGGAGGCAATCGCACAAAATGTTCAGTGTACACCCAAGGGTGAAGAAGTTGTGGTGAATGCCGCCTTGGCCTCTAAACCAATTGCGCCGGCTGGGGTAGAATTTCTTTATTCTGATATTGGTTATATTGCTCTGGGGTCCTTGTTGCAGCAACGATTGGGTGATCGTCTTGATGTTTTATTTGCCGACGCGGCTCACCGTTTTTGGGGAAATAAAAATCTTCAGTATCGATGTCTTTATGAAAATCCCAAAGAAATTTTAAGGGATCCAATTGCCCCTACAGGAGAAAATCCTTGGTTTAAGCAAAATTTTTGCGGACAAGTCCATGATCCAAATTGCTATGCAATGGGAGGTATTTCTGGACATGCTGGTCTTTTTGGTGATTTAGTCGATGTGAAAAATGCGGCTGTCTTTTTTCTGTCTGCGCTAAAAGGCGATCAATTGGGTGCTTGTGCCGTTTTGAGAGATTTTGCTGCTTACGGTGGGCCGCATCCTTTGGGTTTTGATAAACCAACGCCGGGAGGCTCAACTGACAATTTCCTCTCGATAAAAAGCGTTGGACACTTAGGTTTTACGGGAACTTCCTTATGGATCGATCCATTGGCGAGGCAAGGACAGGGTGCTTGTTACATTCTTTTGAGTAATCGTGTCTATTTTGGAATCGATAGCAACGAGGCAATCACTGAATTGCGACGATCTTTTCATCGCATTGCTTCAGAAATGGTCGAGGCGGATTTATCCATTGGCGATATGTAGAGCTTCTTGCTGCCTTTTCCATCTGGGATTAGGAGCATAGTTAACAAAGTAACCGTGCTCGCGCAGCTTGTCTAAAAAGCGTTTTCGGATGTTTTTTTCCAGCAATTTAATGCGAGCTCGTGTGGTACCCATTTTGTCCGCAGTAGCTTCTTGGGTGTGGCCTTTGGCGAAGCGAAAGGAAAAAAAGGATCTTTCTTCGCTGCTTAATGTGTCAATAAAAGCTTGCATGATCACTTCAAGTTGTTTGTTGGCTGTGTTTTTTTCTGGATTCTCGCCCAGGAATGTTTCTGAAGAAGCAAAAAGGGAGTTTCCGTTTCCTGTTTCTTCAATCTGCTCAACAGAAACGAGGCGATCCCGATGATGGCATTCACGCAAAACTAAATTTTTGGCAATCGAAAATAAATAAGTTTGGAATGGTCTGACACCATCATAATTTTCTCTAGTGGTTTTGGCAAATGCCCGAGTAAAAGCTTCTTGAACTAAGGCTTCACCATCCATGGTTGAGCCAACTCCTCTAAAGCGACATAGCTTTCCTTGACTAGAAAAACTAAATCCGCCCTGCAAAAAACAACGCAGTGGATTGGCGTATTTGTTATAGAGAGCCAAATATGCAGTTTTGCTGCCACTTCGATAAGCTAACAATAGTTGAGGATCGCGCAACATTTTTGTATGACTCCATTGCTTTTGAAGCGATGTGTTTTTAGATCGAATGGGCCGTTTTGGGTGACCCCACAGAATTAATCTTCGATGCAAAAAAAAGTTTGTTGCGGATTTTTGTGCGATTTTTAATTGACACGCACTCCCTTTACGAAACTATAACAGCCTATATCTTTTCTTTGGTCGAGTATTAATACAAAAGGGCTCGAGGTTATAATATGTCTTCAAAATTTGTTTTATTTTTGTGTTTTATTTTAAGCAGCAGCACGCTATTCGCCAAAAAAAATAGCGAGTTGCCTTTGCCGCCTTTTGCGAGTGAAGTAAAAGATAAATTGATTTTTGGAAAATTGTCCGAGGATGAGGTGGCGACATTAAAGGCCACACTCAAATCGGAAATTTTGCAAGAGTTAAAAGTTCCTGAACAAGAATGGAAACAAGATGTCCAGCCTCAGCTCAATTTCTTAGAGCTAGATGGTTATTTCCGCATGCGTGTGGATGCCTTTAATCACTGTGATTTAGGAACGTATAATCCGGCAAATGGTATAGGGACCTCTGGGTGTCCACCACCATTGTCATATTTGAACGCAGCAGATGCTGAGCAGAGACCTTCTTGGTTGCTTTCGGCAAACATGAGACTTCGAGTTGATCCAACCTTGAATGTATCTGAAGACATTCGCATTAAAGGCACCGTCGATATATTCGATAATTTAGTGTTGGGTTCTACTCCTTACTATATGACCGGCCACGAATTTCCCAATCCAAGTATCCCAATGGCTTTTCTTTCAGGTACACAAAATACCCCCTTGGTTGGCATTAATAATCCTTATGGTGCAATTAATGTGAAGCGTTTATGGGGTGAAGTCACGACGCCAGCTGGTGAGCTGCGCTTTGGTCGGATGCCTATCCAATTTGGCCTAGGGCTTCTATATAACGCTGGCAATCTTGATACCAATGATTATGGAGATAATATCGACGGCGTTATGTTCGCAACCCGCGTATTTGGACATTACTTAATTCCTGGTGCGTCTGTTTCTTACACAGGGGCTGTTGGCAGAGGAAGAGGCTATAATTTTTCACAGGAAGCAGGCAAGGTTTTAGTGAACGCCGAACCAGGTCCGCGGTATGATTTAGATCCTATGGATAATGTTTATTCGCTTTTCTTGATGTTCTCCAAAAAAGACAAAGAGATCGATGCAAAAGTTTTGCTAACGGAAAATAAACTTGTTTTAAATTATGGCTTGCTTGGTTCTTATCGATTTCAGTTAAGGGATTCGATGTATGCCATGCTCAGTCCCGATAAAAGCGACAAGTGGTCTGACTTGAATAAAGAGATGATTGATAGAGATGCACACATGGGTGTTTTGTCGTTGTGGGGAGATGTGCGCTGGAGCAAGTTACATATTGAGGCCGAAGCGGCAGGTAACTTTGGACGCATCGCTAACTCGAAAGGGCTTTGGGGATCTGACGATGCTAACAAAGATAAAAAAGATCCAATTTGGTTAATACAAGGCGGCGTGGCCTTGAAATCAAAATATGCATTTCTAAATGATCGCCTCGAGGTAGGCTTGGATGCCGGTTGGGCGTCGGGTGGACAAGCTGGCGAAAAAAATACCTACTTCCGGTTTAACCCCGACTATCGTATTGATATGCTGCTTTTTAATCAGATTTTGGGCACGATTAGCAATGCTTATTATTTGCGTCCGCATGTTGGATATTTCTTCACTGAAAATTTGGGAATAAGGGGCGACGTTATTTCTTCTTTTGCAGCAGCATCAGAGGCGACCCCAGGCAAAAGTCACGTGCTAGGTCTTGAAATCGATGGGTCAGTTGTTTATCAATCAGCAGAAGGTTTGCATTTAGTATTACAGTATGGACTTTTGATTCCTTTTGCTGGACTTAGCCATATGGATACGGTTGATGCAAAATTTAGAACAGCGACAACAGCTTCAGCAATTCGGCTTTTTGCAGGGATATCTTTCTAACATAATAGCCTGATGTCTGATTGAAAGTGGCCGCTGTCTCACAATAAAATGGCAGCGTGTCACTTCATGCGGAAATTAATAAACCATTTGCCAAGAAAACCAGGAGTTGCGGAACATGCAACGCTTGTTGCCTGGTATTGCGCATTGATTCTGAGCCAGGATACTCAACGCGTTTTGATAATGGGGAAGATGTTGCCAAGCCTGCAGGTGTTCCTTGTCGTTTTCTCACAGAAAAGGGATGTGGGATTTATCATGTACGCCCTATTGTATGCCGATCTTTTAAATGTGATTGGTTGCAAGGCCGCAAAGGCTATTCGCAAGCAGACAATCCGGTTAAAACTGGTTATTTCGGCATGAGAGGTAGCTTGTTTGTTATTGGTAATTGAAATTTAATAAATAAATTACTCCAAATGCAGACAGCAATTTAATTTTATAATACCCTATTGATGTTGTTTTATTTAATGCTTTTATAGGTTTATTTATGCGTAAGAAAAAACTGAAAAATTGGTTTTGTTCTATTCAGGTATTTGGTTTTTTATTTTTTTCAGTTTTTATTTTTGGTGGTTCTCAGTGTGGACGCCAAGAATCTGAATTAGAAAAAGCAGAAAATCAAGCCGAAAGAGAGAAGCAGGCGCAAAAACAGGCTTTTAGCGATTTGTTGACTTGCTCTGTTGCCTACCAAGAGCAATTCAATTTATCCGAAGCAATTTTTACTGACGTGAAAGACATCGGATGCTTTGCCGATGAGGATCAAGAAACCGCAAAAGCGCTTTTACTCGACTTAAAAACCCAATTAAGTGATTTCAATAGGCATTATTTGCAACAATCGCCGTTGGATGATGTAGATGCTGCTTTGAGTGCGAAAGCTGAGTTTAGAACGATCGCTATTTCTTACCAGGGATTACAAGAATATTTGGCGTACTGCCGCACCAATTATATCATGGCCGGAAGCAGTAAGGGTGATGTTTTAGAACACGGCCCATCGCTGCAACAAGACAGAATTTATCTGCATGTTTTGGGCGATGTTTTTGGTACAGATTCTGGTTTTGAAGGTAATAGTCAGGAAAGTGATACATTGATCCATCGTACCAATGTTTTAAAAGTGATTCAGGAGCAATTGCTGGGGCGCATTTTCATTAAAGACGAAAAACAGGTGCGACCGTGCAAAGACAGTGTCGCGGTTATTCCCAAAGGCCGCATGCCTTACCCTGATCTTCCACAGGATTTGCTAAACAAGCTAATAGCACAATCTGAAAATGCTGAACGCTTGATGAGGGTTTTTAGTGGTGACCGCTCAAAAGTATCAGATCAAATCAGAAACTTAGGAGAGACAGGAGCGCTGCAGGCAGTGCTCCAAGAACAATTGCGAGCACTTAAACCTGGCGAATCAGTATTTTTACCAGCAGGATGGAGCTCCCACGCTGTTTTTTATCAAATTACGAAAGAAAAAAGTGTAGATACCAAAATAACAACCTATACATTTCGTATTTTTAACAGTGGCGAAGGTATTTCTACCTACCACGCCTCTACAATTGCAGGCTATAAGGCGCAATATTTTCCCTTCGTTGAAGTGAAAGAAATTTCCTTTGAAAACGTGACGGGATTGGTATTTTTAAAATCCTTGAAAGAAGTTGCCGCACCGCTGGCTTACAAAAGTAAACCGCAAGATTTTTATGAAAAATTATTGCTACAGCTCGATGGCAAAAATCAAAAGATTGCCTATGGCGCAGATGACTTTGAAGATCCCCAGCTTGGCGGAACTTGTACCTATTTTGCTGCACCTTGGGTTTTAAGTAGCTCCGTTGCGCAATTTTTGGATGACGACAAAGCACAGGCTGAATTTATCCCTGATCAAATTGAATTCTTGATCAACCTAAAAACACTTAGAGACTATGCTGGTAATCGCGAAAACGAAAAAGACGGTATGGCTGGAATCGGAGATGTCCGTCTGAATCTGCTGAAGAAGGGCCTTAATTACTTTTCAGAGCAAACTTTGCGTGCGCGCGACGGTTTTGCTATTGATGGGGGCTCTTTGGCTGCGGCAGCGATGAAAGCAGATGCAATTTCGCAGAAAATTTTACAAGCAGAAAGTGTTATCCAGGCAAAACTAGCAAAGAATGTTCCGCAATTTAACGCTACCAATGTTGCGGGAATTCCGCTTGCGAAATTGAGCAATTCGATCAAGTCAGATTCTTTGATTGCAGCTAATGCCCGCTCTGTTCTTGGCCGAACTTTGGATTTATCGATCGATTGGCAAGTGCCATCTGATAAAGATCAGTTGCTTAAAGATTTAAAAGCTTTTTACGATCGTATTCAAGATGCCATTGAGCAAAACTATTTTACTTTAGCAATCGATGCCATACAGCAAATTGCTTTAAGTTTGCCACTGGAGAAAAAATGGTGGAACAATACTTCAGAAGATCAGGCAATCCAATTAATTCACGAATTGTCTCGCCTCGACAAATTATACCTCTTTGCTCTTTTAGAAGCAGTCAGAGCTAATCAAAGGCTAGAAAAGCAAGTGTCGACAATCGAATTGTTGGCATCAATCAAGTTCCTGACCGTCAGTGATTTACTCAATCAGAAACTTCCCTATGGTCTTCCTTCGATGTCTCAAAAATTGATAAGGCAATACCTATATGGTGATACTGCTATTTTCGAGACGGAAGATCCCAAATGGCAATGGCAAATCAAACTTTTACGTGTTTATTACGAAGGACAAAAAGGAGAGGATTTTTTTGGTTTTAGTAAGTACCCTGCTGGTGCCTCGACAGAGCGGCGTATTCATTTCGATCCCAGTGCCGTCCAAGAACTGGGTAAGTTAGAAATGCATTGGAGTAGAAATACTCAGTGGGCAGATGTCGGATGGGTTGTAAATGCCATCAAGCAACAGCCTGGATATCAAATTTGGCTGGAAAAAGAGATCGGTGATAACAACAAAAATCGATTCGAGTTGAATTCGATTAAACCGTGGACTTTTCATTGCTCTGCGCCTGTTGGACTGACGGCTGCGACCTGTTCTCCTGAGCTTTTTTCTGTCAAACGTGTGGATCGTCCAAGCATTGGTGAAGATATTTTAGTTCGGCGCCTAGCAGTGGATTTGCTGACAAAAAATGCGCAAAAGGGCATTCTTTTTCAAGAGAGTTTGCCCCAAGTGTTTTATGATCTGCGCGCCGCATCGGTTGTGACCGATTACATGCTAACCTCAAGTTTAGTCTCGATTTTTAGGCCACAGTTTTCTGATGATATCGGCCTAGATAAAATAGAAGATTCCGTTCTTTTAGATGAGAATGATGCACGACGTCTGTGTAACTGCGACGGAATAGAAGAATACCAAGACATAAAAGTGGATGATGTAACTGTCAAGTTCGAGAGAGAAGAGTGGAATTTGGGGAGGCAAGCTTATGACTACTTTCCTGATACCAGGGTTGAGCGTCGAGAAACAAAAATTACTAAAACGCGTCACGCCACAAAACCAGGCAGAGTCAGCAGAACAACTTCTTTTGGTTATGCTGATGTAGAATATCGCATTTTTGGCAAAGACGATGATAAGCCAATTATCAACACCTATTATAAAGGCAGCGAACGAATTAAATCTGATTTTGAGTTTGAGTTTGCCAGTCCCTATGTGCATCTTAAGAACACAGCCATTCCTTTTAAAAAATATGAGACAGATCGTGAGAATTCAAAATGGCAACACGATGAAGTTTTGCGACTTTTCAATATTGGACTAACAAAAGACGGCGAGTTAGCAGATCCGAAAAATGCACCTACACGTCGACGTTATCAACCTAACTGGCTTATTTTGAAAACGACTATCCAAGAAGACGTCACCGGTATAAGCTTAGAGCGGATGCGAGGTCTTTTGGGTCTGAGTCAGATTAAAGAGCAGCAACTAATCCAAACTCTGGCTTACTTTACAAAATTTGGTGAGCGTTTGTCGCAGCCGGAATATCAGCGTATGTTTGAAAAATTGATGATGGAACCCTCGCTGATTTTAGACCAATTGACTGTGAACGAGCGGCAGTCTTCTTTATTTATTGATAAGCTTTCACGTTTTTGTAAGGAAAAATTTGAGTCGTTCAAGAGTTATGGTGATTACAAGGGCATGGCGTTCATCTTACACATGAATCAGCTCTTTGTGAATGAGCTTGCTTTTGCTCTCACTATTCCAGAAGGCAAAGTAGCGAAGAACAGTGTTTCTCAATTCTTGGATACAGCAGAAGAATTATTTAATTTAATTCAAAAATTAAATAAACAGCCCGATGAAAAAAGCTTCTTGTATGAAAATTTGGCAGCATCATTTTTTTACAAAAACAGGCTGGAACGTCACGATGTTGAGTTGTTGCTTTTAGCGGTCATCGAAAGCAAAACTTTTGCTCATGATAAAAAATTTAACGATGCTTTTCGTGCGCAAGAAACCAAACACATTTTAACGAAGCATGCTGGTCGTATTCGCCAAGCGCTGGTGAATTCAGATAATGTTAGTGATAAAGGTAAGGAAATCTTAGACTTCATTGTTAAACATGCCAGACCAGATTTGCAAGGAAATGGTAATTGGAAAATTGCGAATAATGGTCCTGCTGTTATCTTTGAATCTTCCTTTCAGCAACCTGATGCTCAAATCCAAATTAACATCGCAGATGGAAGAATTTTCGATGCTGGTAAAAGCCAGGTATTGTTTCCCGTGAAGCAAAAAGATTATGAAGCTATATTTGGAGACAGTGAACCTCCTCAGTATGCGACTGAAATTGCCTATGAACAATTTCAGTGGAGTAAAAGTGGGTTACGGATACGAGCGCAACGTCATGATGCTGTTACATGGACCTTACAACAAGAAGTATCGGCGAATGTTTGGTATCAATATATGCGTCCATCTGAATTGCAGGATATAAAAGACAGTAAAGCCATTTTTGCAGGTTATGATTATTGGAAGTCGCTGGATAAAGTCGATGGTAAATGGCAATTTCGCGTTCTTGACACCAAAACGAAAAAAGAGAAATATCAGATTCGTTTTGACGATCCTGAGCTTGAAACGCCAAATCCAAGTGTCGTACGGTTGGCTGATAAAGCAGAGTTAATTGATGTTGACGCTCAATCTTCATATCGTATTTTTGAGCGCATCGAAGATTGGCGCTACGTTTATATTTGGGCAATTCCAGATGTCGATGGTAAATTAGTGGTTAAAGAAGTGGCTCTGCCTAGATTAGGACTTCTATTTTTAGAGAAGGATCTCACTGGAAAAGAGTCTAGCTTAACGTGTGGACCCTGGAAGGATTACACCGTTTCCAAGGAACAGTTTAGTATTGGGTTAAGAATGCCACTCAATTATTTGATGTGTTCTGGAAATAAGCCTGATCAAAAGCAGTTGGTGGTTATGCCAGTGGCCAAGCTGGTCAATGTATTAAAAGCGACTGGCTTACTTGCACAATTCCAGCTTGAATTTAGCACCGATCCTAAAGATGACTCGGTTGCTTATTTTACCTATGAGATTGATCTGCTTCGTGCTGATGGGTTGGTAATCGCACCGAGTAATGCGGCACGTTATTATTTAGCGTTGCGTTACTTGTGGCAGCAACATTACCGTCTGGCTGCGCAGCAAATTCAATCGATTTTATCGAGCAGCCGCGCATTCAATAAACGCGAAATCGAGATCTTAAAATGGATGGCTGCGGGCAATCCAGTGGATCATGATCCCCGTGCTTATGCAGTACGCTTACGGGCTGAATTTGAACTAGCCAGAGATCTGGAGCGTTATCATGGCCAATTTGTGCCTGAGGCGAATGTGGAGGTTACAGAGCTCAGCGAATTGTACTTTAATTATTTGCAAAAAGTGGAGCGTATTGATCATGGTCTATTGGGACTACATGAAGAGGAGCGTATTGCACGTAGATTGCTAAATGCGACAGTGACCGCTATTCATGAGTTAAACAAGCCGCAAGTGTTGACTTGGACTCAAGAGGAGCGGATTCGGGAAAAAATCAAAGAGCACCAAAAAATTCAGAAAAAAATTGAAAGTCGCATGTTGGCCATTAACGCTGAACTTAAGAATGAATTATTTGAAGTTCAGATCAATGCTGTTCACCCTGGTGAGATGGCTCTAATGCAATCTCGTTCTCTCCTGGTAATTGACGAAACTTATGTTCTCCAAAAATTGGAACAAATGTTTTCCGCGGAAAAATCTACTGGTTCACCGAGCACAGATGCGCACGCTCTTGATGCTGCAGCGATGGTTACTGTGGATAATTTCGGTTTATTATATCGCATCATGGCTGGAGAAGATTTTAATCACCATGAGGCTGTATTTTTATTGAAAAGTGTACTGGGGGATGACGCAAAGTTTAATTCTTTAACGAAAGAAGAATTAAAACGCGAATTTGTGATGCTGATTCGTATGGCTGTTTTGGTTGATAAGATAGAACAATACAGCGATCCTTTCAAAGAACAGCGCATGAATGCGCGTTTATTGGCAGCAGTTGCTGAAGCGAAAAGCCAAAATAGTGAGATGAAAACCTATGCCGAGATTAGAAGGAATTTTGTCCAGATTAAAGAAAATGATGAGAGGCGCAAGAGTATAGCAGTAGAGATTATACCCGTGCGAACTGTATGGAACAAGGCATATATGGAAAAGAATAATTTGTCTGCTCCACAACAGTATCAGAATGGAAAGCTCAACCCGACTTATGAAGCTGAAATGAAATATTATAAAGGGGAAGAGGTAAGATTAGAAGAGCTTGTACGGGTGCGCCGGGACGCTATGCGAAGATTAGACTTAGAAGAATACAATTTAGTTAACGCGAGCAAAAACATCCGCAATAGTCTGCTTCAGTATTTTAACGGTGTTCAAAATAGCGACAATAAAGAACATAAAATTGCTGAAACACCTGTTCAGCCAGGCAAAGTAAAGTTTTCAGGACATAAAAAAACTTTACAAAAAGCAGCCACTGCCGATATTTTGAACGCACAAATTCCGCTCGCAGAAATAGCAAAAGCTGATCCGTTGGCAACGCCTATTTTGACCGAAGCTTTCTTTACCAGTCTAAACGTGATCAATGAGCAAGCGCTTGATTTAAAGCAACAGAGAAAGGTTGATAATGCTGCTGCGTCCCTAAACCAGGTTTTGCAAAAAATCGAAGGGGACACAATGCCAACTGACGTTAAGGCAGCGGTAAATGTGCTGCAGGGTAAAGTGTTGGAACGCGCCCTCGATATTAAAGCCAAAAAGAAATTTTATAAAATCAAAAATTTTACCGAACTTAAAAATATCAGCCTGCGTATCAAGGGTAAAAACAATGTTTATGAACATATCGTTAAGTTAGAAGATGCCGAGACAAGGATGAAGGCGCACCGGCATAAAATTTTGGAACTCGGTCGCAAGTACGCTAGCAAACTCGAAGGTGGTGCTTATACAAAATTGTACCATCTCGCCGATCTCGGTAAACAAAATGATATTAACGATTTGATTTACTTGCTTTTGAAGCGCAATTTGGTGGTGTTCTACGAACAATCATCGGGCGCGCATGATTTAAAAGAAATCAATGAACTCTATGAAAATTTAATCAACTATTTGATGCTAACAACCTACATGAAGCACGCCGAGCGCGTTGCCGATAGTGTTGACGCTGTTATCAGCAAGCATGAGGCAGGATTGTCTGAATCGAGTGATGAATTTCAACAACTACTCGAGAACATGGTGAGTGCGGGGCGTGAAATGCGCCGCTATGATATCGCTAATCACATTGAGTATTTAATATTTGAGCACTTCATGAACATTATGCTCAGAAAAAATCAAGTCGAAGCACTTGATGAGCTCCAGATTAAAGATGGCAAAATTGAGAATGAGCGTGCCTTGGGTGGTGTCCTGGAAATGATCATGGGCGCTGGCAAAACTTCTGTTCTGTTACCATTGCTGAGCGCTCTTGATACTTCGGGCGAATGGCTCAACATGATTATTTTGCCAGAAGCCTTGGTCGCTTCCATGTCTGAGCAACTGTCTTCTCAATTAGGAACTGCATTTGCCAGAGGTGTTGATGTGTTGGTGGTCAGTCGTCAGCGCTACTTGCGTGAGCCTGATTTGAAATTGCTTTACGACGGCTTGGTGCGTGCACGTCTTCAAAGTCGTACGATTATTACAACAAACGGCGCTATCCAAAGTCTCTTTTTAAGTTTTGTAGATCGCTTGTCGCGTTATGAGAAAGATAAAAACCAGGTATCAGGGGAAATAGAAGCTTTCATTAAGATTTTCCGATTTTTGCGTGAATATGGTCGACTAACCATCGATGAAGTCGATTTGGCGCTTGATATTTTGCAAGCTCATCAATTCTCTGTGGGTGATCCAATATCACTCATGAGAGATAAAGATAAAGTCCTGCAAACCTTGCCTGCGACAATTTTGAGCCTTTATCATTTAATTGCGACGACGCCGGCGCTTTATGAAGAGGTCGACTTGCCATTTCTCTCTTATTCGCGTGGGCATGGTGCGCTGACAGCGACATCGTATCAAAAATTTAAAAAGTTGCTGGTTCAAAACATACTAACAGCAAATCCGTTCTTTTTTGGATTTAAGGATTTGAATGCGATCTTTAGAGACTTCGTTGCTATCAAAGCTAATTCGGATTTAGTCAAAAATTATCTTTTGAAAGGAACCGTGCAAAATCGTGAGGCGTTGTTGAGTAAAATTGATGGCAGCGCCAGGGATATTAACCAAGCGAATCGTTTGAAAGATATCATGACGACTCTTTACGATGAACTCAATGTTGTCTTCGAGTTGAGTGCCACCAAAAAATTAGGGGTCCACTATGGTCCTTTGCCTTATCCAGGGCAACGGGATGAAGAGTCTGAAGAAAATTATAAACGTGCCAAAAAAGCTTATCTAACCTCGCGTTATGTTGCGATTCCATATCATTCTGGTGAGCCTATGGTTAATTCGCGATTTGGTACACCGGTTGAAGCGTTAAATTATACGATTCAAATGGCACTAGAGAGGCGTAATTATGGTGATATGGTTGAAGATGAAATTGAATCCCTGAAACGGATGGTCGAAGGTGGCAGTGAAGCGAAGATTCGCAAAGGTCGATTTAAAGAACGCTTTGAACGCTTGGTTGGTGAAAAGTACCCTTATCCCATTGGCGCGATTGGGCCTAAACAGATTATCGATATAGCCAAAGATATTGGTAAGAAAGACAGAAGCGCAGTGCAATTTGATTTGGTGAGTCGTTATGTAGCGCCACAGGTGACTGTATATCCGATGCAGTTGCAAACCAATGCGCAAGTGTATGAAGCGCTCTTTAAACATGTTCAAGGTTTCACGGGTACGCTTTGGAGTGCTGATACATTTCCCAAAATTTTCAGGAAGCCTCGTTTGTCTGATACAGCAGAGAAGACTTTTTTGATTCTCTGGCAAGACTATCTTGAGCAAAAAGAAAAAAATACGAGTGATGTATCTTTCAAATCGCTGCAAAGAGGTTCTTACCGAGGTCCCCAATTGTTGGCATCATTGGTCCAGCAGATTTATACTGGCTGGAAGAAACCTGGTTCTTTTATGGATGAGGCAGGTGTTTTCAGAGTATTTGATAACATCGCAGTGGCTGAGGAAATGTTAAAAGTAGCCAGTAATACAGATGCAAATATTCAAGGTGTTATTTTTTATGACGCTCAAGATAATTTGAAGATTATCTCTGCTTCAGGCACTGAGGACATGTCCGCATCAAAAATTCCCTTAAACAACCGCATTGCCTTTTGGGATAAAAAACACACAACAGGATCGGATTTGCGACTGAAGTCAGACATGCAGGCAAAAGTCGCTGTCGACCATCACACCACTTCACGCGGGTTGCAACAAACCGTATGGCGTTTGCGTGGGCTTGGGACTGGTCAACAAATTGTCCAATATGTTGCTTTGGAAGACGACTTAGACATCATCAAAAAACGTCTCAAAGAAGAGTGGAAAATTAAGAATATTGGTGAACTCGATTTAGGTGATTTAATTTTATATGTTGTGGTCAACCAAGAAACACGTTTGGGCGATTTACGTTTTAGAGCTGTTAAACAAAAAATGAAGAACGTGATCGTCAGTCGTGTTCTAGGCGACATGTTCGGCAAAGGACCTGCAGATACTTCAGTTGATGTTTATTCGGCTGCAATGCTTTATGGAACCGTCAGGAAATTATTTGAAGTCAGTCTTGAAAAAGATAAACTTTATTTGAGCATGGGTCTACCGCGACACGAACTTGATGTGTCGGAGGCGCTTGATGCAGAACAAAAACGTGTGATGAGTGCAGACTATGCCAAAGCACTGAAGCAGGGATGGTTTTCGACAGGCGAGGCCTATGAGCAGGTTGATAAAGCAATCGAAAAATTAAAACGAGAAGAAGAGCCTTTGTTGCCACGTCAAATTATGGCGTCTAATTTCGATAATGATTTGGAAATTGAAATTGAGCTTGAAATGGAGCAGGAGCAAGAAGAAGAACAAGAGCAGGAACAAGAAATGGAGCAGTACCAGATGGATGCTAACCATAAAGTGCATGCCATTTTGCTCTGGTCGCTCGAGGACAGCAACCTTGTTTATCAGAAACAATTCTTTACACCTGCTTCAGCTGATAATTTGGGCACAAACCCAAATTATTGGTTATTAAGACAAAAACAGGTGCAGCCAATGATTTCTTTGCCGGCAGCGTTAGCTTATAAAAAGCAAAATTTTCTTGCCAATGCCTTTGATAAAGATATTTTACTTTCTTTTAACTTGGCGCCTATTCATCATCGCAATGTTTTCACGACGGATAGCCATTATGAATATGAATTTTTTAGCGTCTATCATAAGTATCCGGGCGATGTGCTGATTATTGAAGATAAAGCCACACAAGAGATTCGCTTAGTGCTTCTCGATGGTGATGATGTTGTGCAATGGAGTCAATTCTTGACGTTGGACGCGCTCAGTGGAAATACTTCGAGGCATCGTGATTTGCGCTTGGGTCTGTATAATATTAATCTCGCCAATAAGGGTGTGTATCAAGATGGAGCTGAAGAAATTAACGAAGAGATGCTGAAGAAAAATGTGAACTTCCTGAAACTCATTGTAGAAGTGAAATTTTTTGCTGGCAGCGTACATTATACGAAAGAAGAAGAACCTTATCTGCAGGGATTTTTGTTTGGGCCTGATGCTGACTTAGAAGCACAGCGAAAATATGCCAAAAAAATGCTTGATATCTTTAGAGGACAAATTCTCAAATTAAGACATGACAGCACGCAGATGTTCCGTGGCAGTGATATCGAAGCCACCTTTGAAACATTGCTTGGGGAATTGGATTAAAAATTGCTTTGTATCGTTTCAGTTCTAATGACAGAAGATATGCATCAGGCAGCAGCAGTGAAGTACACCAAAAGTGAGTGAAGCAATGCCCGCGAAAGTAATCACGATCCCTGTTATTTCTTGAGCCTTTTTGTTGGGCTTAATCATGACCTCTGGTTCTGTTTTATTTCCAGCTTGATTGATACAAAATGTTTTATATGCGGGTGGGTTGCAGGCGTTGATCGAGTGTCCGAATTGTTGACACGTTTCATTTAGCGGTGTGGAAATGTTGCAACAAAACAATTTTCCTTCGGTGTCGCAGTTTTGCTTTTTATTGTCTATTTGAGACGTCCCCCAGGTAATTGCTCCTGCTAGAATTCCTGCCATACCAGCTATCATAGTGGCTGCAGATAACTTTAACCCGTTAGCAGAAGAAGGTGTGACAACGAGTGTTGAACAAGCAAAAACTAACAAGAAGCAAGGAATTTTTTTTGACATAGCAACACCTTGGAGATGAGAACTCTGCAAGTAGATTCAACGTTTTTTTAAGATTCTTTTATTTCATGATTCTATTTTTTGCTATCTAGAGTCTTTCTTAAGGCAGCAAAAAGAGTTATGAGGGCTGTCTTATGAGCAAACCGCAATCATCAAGTAAGACCAAAGGCCGCTATGAGCGCCATGATGCCTATTACCATGCTGCTAAAAAGCAGGGGTTTATGGCGCGTTCTATTTTCAAACTTGAAGAAATCGACAAAGATTTTTCGTTGATTAAGCCTGATGCCTGGGTGCTTGATTTGGGTTGTTCACCAGGCTCGTGGTTGCAATATGTGGATTCACGTATTGCTTCTTCCAAACAGGGCGGTGCAGTAGGAGTCGATATGCTGCCCCTGAAAGCGACGTTTGGTCCATACATACATTTTATAAATGCAGATATTTTTGAAGTGGATATCAGCGCTTTAACACCGAATGCTGCGATTCAAATGCCGGGAACGCCTTTGTTTTTTGACGTGGTTTTAAGTGACATGGCTCCGAACACTTCAGGCATCAAAAGTTTAGACCAAGATCGCAGCATGGCCTTGTGTGAACACGCCCTAGCGATTGCTGAGCAGATTTTAAGACCCGGTGGAAACTTTTGTGTCAAGGTTCTGGAAGGTGGTGGCATGCAGGCCTTCGTGAAAGAGTGTCGTCGGATATTTACAGATGTAAAAATTCGAAGACCCAAAGGAACACGTGTGGCTAGCATGGAAACGTATGTGGTTGGACTAAAGAAAAAATAATTTTATGGGTTTTAAATTAATTTTTTCTGCTGTCTTTTTGATGCTTTTGAGTTGTCAAAAAGGTGAAACCAAGACTCAAAAAACGAAAGAAGTTACCATTTTTGCAGCAGCCAGCACAGGCCCCGCGCTTCAAGAAATTGCTGTCTACTTAAAAAACCATGAGCAAATTAGGTTGCGGATTCATGTGGCGGCTTCTTCGATTTTAGCGCAGCAAATTCGTTATGGCGCGCCCTGTGATTTGGTTTTATTGGCGGACCCTGTTTGGATGAAAGAGTTGTCGGATCAAAAAAAAATTATACCTAATTCGGAAATTATTTTGCTCTCAAATCGATTGGTAATTATTTCACCACTGCGAGAGACTTTTCAATTGCATGCTGAAAATTTGAATACGCTTCCTCACAAATTTCAAGGACGTTTTGTTGTTGGCGACCCCGAGCATGTTCCTGTGGGTAGGTATGCCAAAGCTGCTTTGTCGGCCATGAAAGTTTGGCAGCCATTAATATCTCGGTTTTTGTACGCGTCTGATGCTCGAGCTGCTTTGCTTTGGGTGGAGCAAGGCGAGGCTGGTGCGGGCATGATTTACCGGAGTGATGCGATTACTTCAAAAAAAGTGCACATCGCTACCTTGGTTCCTGAAGCACTGCATCCGCCCATTCATTATCCAATGGCAATGTGCAAAAGCAGTGAACGAAACGAAGTTAAATACGTGAGAGATTTTCTAACAAAAGCGCCGGGGCAAAATATTTTCAAGCGGCATGGGTTTCAGCCATCCGCAGTTTCAAAGATAGAAAAAATCCCACCACCGTCTTAAAACAATTGTCAATCTCCTTAACGCCATCGCATGAATGAGACTAATTTTTGTCATTGGTGCCCAGAAGAGGACTCGAACCTCCACGAAGTTGCCTTCACTAAGACCTGAACCTAGCGCGTCTACCAATTCCGCCATCTGGGCAAAAAACTGAGGTCTCTTTATGCCGCTCTTCTTTTTAATTGGCAAGAGATTACTTGGTCGGGGTAACATGATTTGAACATGCGGCCTCTTGGTCCCGAACCAAGCGCTCTACCAAGCTGAGCTACACCCCGAAAACGGCAAAGTCGAATTAGCATGATATTTTGGAATCGGTCAATAAGGCTTCAGTAGACGCAAGTCATAAATTTTCTTTGACATTCCGTACCTAATTACGTACGATAACGTGTATTGAGGAGTTAATCATGACAGCATTATCTACAGGCCAGGCGCGAGATCAGCTTTATCGCTTAGTTGATCAAGTCAGCGAAGAACACAAACCCGTTTTAATTACAGGCAAGAGACACAACGCTGTTTTATTGGGTGAAGAAGATTGGCAAAGCATTAAAGAAACACTCCATCTTGAAAATATTCCAGGCATGGGCGACTCTATTCGAGAAGGCATGAAAACACCGCCTGCTAAAATGTCTAAGGAATTAAAGTGGTAAAAAAAACAAGTTTTGAACTTGTTTTTTCGAAGCACGCCCAGAAGGATGCTAAAAAAATTGCTACTGCGGGTCTTAAATCAAAAGTTGAAAGCTTGCTTGAAATTTTGAAAACCAATCCATTTAAGACACCGCCGACATATGAGAAATTAGTAGGCTCTTTGAGCGGAGCTTATTCTCGACGAATCAATATTCAGCACAGATTGGTTTATCAAGTTCTCGAGAAAGAACACGTCGTCAAGATTTTGCGTATGTGGACACACTACGAGTAGTCGTTATCCGTCAATCGTGAGCAAAACACATTGCATTTGCAGAGTGGTGTTTTCAAATGCTGCCATGTTGACTTTAATATTTGTTTACCATAGGCGCTTTCAATCGATATTAAAAAAGGAATTTATGGAAAAATCAATTGCTGTGTATTTTGTTTTATTTTTAATGGTTTCAGGACAAGTATTAGGAACCGTAGAGGGAGAACCGCCACCTCCTTCATCTGTGTTTTCACGTCATGCATCACCTCTAAAGAAAGATTCCAAAGATTCACATGGATATGTCATCATCTATCCAGATACTCCAAAGGGAAGTATCTCTGAAGACTCTGCAGGGGACAAATATGGAAATTCGCCACATTACACGGCGATATCCACAGGGTTATGGTTGGCAACATTGGCGGCGTTGACTGGTGGCATTTATTTACTCGTCGAGCATTCCAAAATTCCTAAAGAGGCTGCCTGTCTATCTAATTTTGATCTCAAATGTTGTGCTAAAAATTCGTCCAACGGAACATATCAAAGCTGTATTGCGACTGATAAAGACCCTGCACATTGTGATGCACACAATCAAACAATTATCTGTGTTAACAGCGATGGCATCCAAGAAGAATCATACGAAACCGAACAACAAAACGCATCTGTTATGCGGATAGGCGGCACGTTTGCATTAATTGGAGGAACCGTTATCGGCATTGTTGCAACGCTGACAACGCGTTTAGCCTGTAAACATCGGTCTATGAAAATACATGTCTAAACAGTGAACAAAATTCTCTCTTGTAGCGACCAATGTAATTACGCTGCTCTATATGCAAAAATATTCGTATTTATTTTCTCTGACGTTTCTGGTGTGCGCACTTGGATATTTCGTTGATATTTATGATCTTGTTTTATTTGGAATTGTGCGCATTCCCAGTTTAAGAGCGCTGGGTGTTCCAGAAAATGAATTGCTGGATGTCGGCGTTTATTTGATTAACTATCAAATGGCTGGACTTCTTTTAGGCGGAATTTTTTGGGGAGTTTTAGGAGACAAACGTGGTCGCGTTTCCATTCTTTTAGGGTCGATTCTGCTTTATTCGTTAGCCAATATTGCCAATGCTTTTGTGACAAGCATTGAAGCATATGCTGTGCTGCGTTTACTAGCAGGCATTGGTCTTGCTGGAGAGATTGGAGCTGCCATTACGTTAATAAGTGAATCCATGACCCCGCAGCAACGCGGAATCGGAACTGCAGTGCTCACTTCAGTGGGCATTTTGGGCGCATTGGCTGCTGGATTAATTGGTGATTTTTTGAATTGGAAAATTGCCTATTTAACAGGCGGCGGGCTTGGAATCCTGCTGTTGTTATTGCGGATGACAATCAAAGAATCGCCATTTTTTATCAGCATGAAGGAAAAAAATGTACGAAAAGGTGATCTACGAATTTTGCTGGAAGATCGTTCAGAATTATTAAAGTATTTTCTTTGTATTTTAATAGGCATTCCAATTTGGTATGTCGTTGGTATTTTAATTACTTTTTCACCGGAAATCGCTAAATCACTTCAAGTGACAGGTGAAATCTCTGCAGGTCGCTCTATCTTCTTTTGCTATTTGGGTCTTTGCCTTGGCGATTTCTCAAGTGGGGTTATTGCTCAAGTTTTTCAATCTCGAAAAAAAGGGATTCTCATTTATCTGTTAGCAATGTTTTTGTTAGTTTCGTGTTACTGTTTTGTTCATGGTCTTTCAACAACGCAATTTTATGTCTTGTGTATTTTTCTTGGACTTACTGCGGGCTATTGGGCCTCGTTCATCACTTTAGTCGCTGAAAGTTTTGGCACTAATATTCGAGCAACCGCAGTGACCACAATCACTAATTTGGTTCGAGGAGCCGTGATTCCTCTGACCTTAATGCTGCAGCTTTTAAAAAATTATTTAAGTCTACCCGTCAGTGTTTTTGTAATTGGGCTATGCATACTTTGCATGAGCCTCCTTGCTTTAAGGAGGCTTTCAGAAACATTCGGGAAGAACCTCAATTACACTCAGTAACTTTAATGCAATTAAACTGCTATTCCTAAAGAAATTCCACCGTCATGCGAGCATGAATCACGGGGAAGAATGTAGGGACCACGATTAAGTGAATTTTCGACAGCCTTGATCCAGTATTGGTGGAAATGGGCAATTCCATCTTCAAGTGGAGACTGGAAAGGACCTGTTTCTGCAGCAGCATCTCCTTTGCAGGCCTTTCTTCCCTGATCCATTTTTTTGCAAATCACATCGTCTTCTGTGGCTGTTTCAAGATAAGCATCTTGAAAAGCTTTACAGTAAGGATGATTTGATTCGATCAATTCTTTGGGATGATAAAAATCAATATGGTTGAAACACCTATCGGGGGATTCGGGGCTAACAATGCTGACGACAAGAGCATGCGGATAATGCTCTATCATGGTGTTTGGATAATACATCATCCATTCTGCTCCAAAAGCCAATTCTTTTCCTTGTTGTAATTCAACTAATAAATCCTGCCATTGTTGGTGAATATCGCTTCCGCTTTTCGTTTGCCATGATGCGTGAGGACGGACCATTTGCGAAGAGTAAAGAGCACCAAATTCCCAGCTAATATAATCGCAATCGATGTATTGACGAAGTCCTGGATGGATGAGTTTGACGTGATAAATTTCCAAATAGGTTTCGATGAAAGTCTTCCAATTATAATCGCATGTCTGAGTTTCAGATGCATGAAAAGCGTACGAAGAAAAATCCATGCGCTCGTTTAAATAGATGCTGTCGATATGAGAGGCTACATCTTCATGGCTGGAAAATAGGAGCCCGTTCCACGAGGTATGGGATATTTTTTTTAAAGGCAGGTTAGGATTTTCCTTAAAGTAAGGTGCATTCACGAGTTGTCCTTGTGTATTATAACGCCAGCAGTGAGCAGGACAAACAATGCTTTTTTGATTTCCTTGACCTGTCAGCATAATTGCTTGGCGATGCCGGCAAAGATTAGACAAAATCTCAATGCCATTTTCATTGTGAATTAAAAGTTCTGTGTTTCCAGTCAACGAGAGCGCACGGTAATCATCCTTACGGGGCACCATGGAAATATGTCCTCGATACTGCGGCATCGAAAAAAGAAGATTCTTCTCAATGGAACACATCTCTTCACTGAAATACCAATCTAAGGGAATTTTTTTTGTCATACCGGCTCCTGGGAAAGCGTAAAGCTTTTCAGGAAAACAAGCCTATGGAGTTAAAAAATCCGCAAGCATCAATGTTTCACCTGGTTTTAATTTCTAGGTCCGCCGCCGGGACTTCCGCAGGCGCAGGCATTTTTCTGGCTGACAAGTTGCTGTTCGTGTGTTGCTTCAAGATTGTTGAGGCGTATATCAATCTCGTTGAGACGGTTACAAACATTGTCTCGCGTGCGAATTCCAAAAGCTATTCTTGTACAATAACCTTCAAATTCGTCGTAGGCGCGGTCAGTGCAATTGCTAGGATCTGCTACATGTCGACATATATTGAGTCGCTTTTTGAGTTGTTCTAAAGCTTTATGAGGTCCTTGCTCGTAGAGACTATTGATGATTTGTCTTCGTTCTTCTTGAGAGGATGCTATTTGGTTTTCGGTTTGCAAAAGAGCATTTTCTGTTAAAACGCATTGACGAGGAAACATAGGAGAGCAGGTGATAAGGGCAGGCGCAACACGTACATTTATTTTGTGTGTTAAAGAAAGACATAGGTTGCAATTTGTTTCTTTTGCATAAAATAGCACAGGGTAATTTCCTGGAGGAAGTTGATTGTAATCAATACTTAATTCGATTTGAGCATTCCTAGATCCCTGCCAAGTTTCCTGCTTATGAAAAGCGCTCGTTAGTGTGCCTCCATTTGGATATGCAACTTTGATCAAACCAAAAGGATCATCGTCGGAACGTGCATAAAAACGCAGCTTAGCAGTTTGCCCAGAGCCGTGCCTGAGTGTAATTGTTCCTCTAGAAAGTGCCGCTTTATCTCCAGCAGCATCTAGAAATTGGCGGAATTCTTGATAAGCTTGGTAGCCTCCATAGGGACTCCCGTTTAGAAAGGAATACATGGAAGAGGAGAATTGGACAAAATCGATGAAGGCCTCAGTCCAGCTACCTTGGAGACTGTTGCCGGCCACAAACCGATTTGCGTTAGGAAAAATTAAACGGGTTTCACCAGAAATATCTGCTTGCGCGGTTGAAGCGATAATTGCAAACAAGATCACCCACTTTTTCATGACGACTCCAGAATAAAAAATTTATTTAGCGTGACCTAAAAAAGTTTGCCTCCGTCATTGTAACGATAGAAAATTTGCTTTCTCGAAACGGCCTAATGCAATTTATATCCAAAAAAGAATTGTTCTTCCTACCATTAGAAATAGGCTGATTGAACGCCATGTGTCGATCGGCTTCACTTGAGGGTTTTATGAAAAAGCATTCTCTTTCTTTAGTGGTTTCGTTTTTTTGTTTAGCGGTATTTCTTGGAGTCAATTTAAATGCAGCAGAGCTGACGCCTTATAGGGGCGAGCCTCCACAAATTGTTCTAACAGAGGCCGAGCATGCCAAGCTTGAAAAATTTGAATCAGTTTATCCGCCTATTACCGATGAAGGAAACACTGGCGGTGGCCAGGCTGTATTTCGCGTGAAAGCCGACCCTCAAACAATATGGGATGTTATTGGCGATTTTCCGAATTACCCAAAGTACAATAAAGATCTCCAGCAATCAGATTACTACAAACCAAAACAAGGCAATTTCCTTTATGTTAAATTTTCAGCGAGCAAACTCTTTGTGACCGTGAACTGGCATGTAAAGCATAACTATCCCATGATCAAAAAAGGTTGGGGAACTTGGGAGTTAGATAAAAGTCAAAAAAACGATCTCTCTGAGTGTATTGGTTTTTGGAGAGTTGAACAGGTTCCTGGCACAAACTATTCTGATATAAGTTACTCAGTTAATCTCGCCTCTGAAGGATTTTTTCTAAACCTTTTTAGGAGTATGCTGATCAAGGAAGGTGTTCAAAAAGCAACCCAATGGGTGAAAAAAGAAGCAGAACGCCGAACTGGGAATTGATGGTAATTTCGTTTTATGGAGCTCCTAAATTGATCTTGGGAGCTTTGTTTTTAATGAAAATAAATAATCAGAAGGGATCATTTGCTAAATTGTAGATAAGAACAGCGTTTTGTTTAATTACGTCAAATTTCGACGCAAAAGACACTTTCAAGAAAAAATTGCAATATTTTTTTTAAAAAACTTATTTTTTCTGCTCTTTCAAGGACTTGCAAAATTACGTCATTTATGACCTTGCGCGATCCTGTTTTTCTTTGCTAGACAATAGGAATCACCTTCGGGTTTTTAAGTCATAAGAGCAGTTTTAATGCGTCATTTTTCCATGGCATTGAGTCTTTGTGCCGTGGATGCGGGCCCTTTTTGTCTTTTGTTTTATTATTAGGAAAAAAATCATGGTTGCTATACGCGAAACACCTTCTTGTCAGCCCCAGGACACTTTGCGTAGTAATCAATCCGCTCTTGTTAGTATGGATCTAGATGAGCTTTATCAAGCGACACTTCAATCTTTAAAGCGTCGTTTAAGTCTTTTCGTTTGGCAGGGTTTTTTTGAACCGTTAACTCCCATTTCTTTTGTTGATGATGTGTTAACCGTTGCTGCACCCTCAATCTTCCATAAAGATTGGATCTTAGATCACTATTTGCAAGAACTGATAGAGACTACAAGCAATATAGTATGCCGTATCGTCAAGATTGTGGTTCTTCATAATTCTTCTGAAAGCAATGTTTCTCCTACTATAAAAAAGAAAACAGCGTTGCCAAGTCAGTTGCATACCGAGCTCGAGTTTGCGCAATCTCCAATTACTCCTTTGCGGGCTTCTCAGCCTGAAAAAGAAGTTGGCAAGTTTGTTCTTGAATCAAACCCAATCAACAATAATTACAACTTTGATACTTTTGTTCCCGGCCCATCGAATCAGGTGGCTTTTGCTGCTTGCAATGCGGTAGCCGACCAGCCAGGTGCCCAATACAGCCCGCTCTTCTTGTTTGGCCCTGTTGGCATCGGCAAAACACATTTGATTCATGCCATTGCGCTCTCTGCTAAATTACAAAATCCTTCCGCCCGCATTGTCTATATGAGTGCAGAGCAGTGGGTCAATGCTTACATACAGGCAATCCGCGAAAGACGTTTTGATGCTTTCCGTAAAAAATTTAGATCTGGTTGCGATCTTTTATTAATAGATGATATTCAATTTTTAGCAGGGAAAGACGCCAGCCAAGATGAATTTTTTCATACCTTCAATAGCTTGCACCAAGCACATAAGCAAATTGTGGTGACTTCAGATAAATATCCTCATGAAATTGAGGGCCTGGAAGAGCGCCTTAGAACCAGATTATCGTGGGGATTAGTTGCTGATATTAGACCTCCTGAAATTGAAACACGTATCGCTATTCTCCACAAGAAAGCAGAAGCTTGTGATATAAAACTTCCCAGCGAGGTTGCTCACTATCTGGCTTCTCAAGTGACGTCTTCGGTGCGAGAACTAGAGGGCGCGCTGCTTAGGTTGTCGGCTTTTTTGTCTGTTACCAAAAAAGAAATCTCATTAGCTGCAACCAAAGAATATTTGTCTCCTGTTTTTAAAAGAAGCGTTAAGGGTGATGTGACATCCGAACAAATTTGCGATTTAGTTGCTCGGTACTATGCCTTCAGCGTGGCTGACTTAAAAGGCAAAAGCCGGCAACAGCCTATTGCCTTAGCGAGGCAGGTTGCGATGACGCTGTGCAGAGGACGTCTGTCTTTGAGTTTACCTGAAATAGGCCGCTTCTTTAATCGAGATCATTCAACTGTACTTGCTTCGATTCGTAAAATTGAAAAACTGCGCGCAAAAGATGTCAGTTTTCAAAACACTTTTTCTCAATTAGAAAAAGACATCTTTCGTGGTGAATTAAGTAGAAATTAAAATTTGAAGGTTTTTAAAATGAGATCAGTTACACGCAGACTTATTGCAGTTCTATTTTTTCTGCCGTGCTCCTGGTTAAACGCTGAAATTTTTCCAGCAGGCCCACTGTCAAATGACGTTATTCCTACTGCTTACCAGCTACAATTAAAAATTAATCCAAAGCAGGATCATTTTTCTGGCGTAGCTCGCATCGACTTGGAGATTCAAAAACCGTTGCGTTTTTTTTGGATGCATGGCAACCATTTAACGATCTCCTCGGTAGTTTTGCAAACCCAGGCAGGAAAATCTTTAACGGCATCTTATGAGCAAGTATCGGTTGATGGCGTTGTTAAAATTACGCTTCCTCAAGAAGTGGCCGTGCAAAAAGCAGCCATCGTTTTACGATATGAAGCGAAGTTAACCAATGCGTTGTCTGGCCTTTATAAGGTAACCGTCGACAAAATCCCTTACGTGTTTACTCAATTTGAACCTATCGCTGCCAGGGAGTGTTTTCCGGGTTTCGATGAGCCCCGCTTCAAAACGCCTTTTCAGGTTTCCTTAATCGTTCCCTCAAAAAATATTGCTATTGCTAATACGCCCATTTTTTCCGAGAAAATAATTGCTGCTGGCCAAAAGCTAGTAACTTTTTTGCCAACCAAACCCTTGCCGACCTATTTGGTTGCTTTCGCTGTGGGGCCTTTTGATGTGATAGAGTCAAAAGCAATTGTTGCGAACACGTTGCGAAAAAACGCAATTCCTTTTCGAGCCATTGCAGTAAAAGGGATGGGCCCTAAACTTAAATACGCATTGCAGCACACGCCGCACTTGTTGCAGTTGCTGGAAGATTATTTTCAAATTCCTTATCCGTATGAAAAATTAGATATCATCGCTGTGCCAGATTTTGCAGCAGGCGCCATGGAGAACGCAGGCGCTATCACTTTCAGAGATTCACTTTTAATTATTGACGACAAGACAGCTCCGGTTAGTCAAAAGCGATCTTTCGCCTATGTTATGGCCCACGAGCTGGCCCATCAATGGTTTGGTAATTTGGTCACCATGCCTTGGTGGAATGATTTATGGCTAAACGAAGCTTTTGCGACTTGGATAGAATATCGTATTGTCGAAAAATTTAATCCTGACTATATGGCCGAACTGGCTTTGCAAGAAAGCATTCATAACGGCATGCATGAAGACGATCTAATGTCTGCTAGACAAATCATGCAGCCAATTGTGTCTTACCACGACATTTACAGTGCTTTTGATCCTATTACCTATGAAAAGGGTGCTGGGGTTCTTTCCATGTTTGAACGTTATCTTGGTGAAGATGTTTTTCAAAAAAGTATTCAATACCATTTAAATCGTTTCGCTTTTGGTACAGCAACCGCTGCAGATTTTATTGATTCTCTTTCGACTATTTCCAAAAAAGATTTGCACGGACCTTTTTTAAGCTTTATCGAACAGCCAGGCATTCCTCGGATTAAAGCGGACTACAATTGTAGTCTTGCCCAGGTTAGTTTAGAGCTCAATCAATCTCGATATTTCCCAATTGGTTCTTTAGGGGATTCTAAAAAATATTGGCAGGTCCCATTTTGTTACAAATATGAAATTAGTGGCCAGATAAAAGACGATTGTTTACTGCTAAAAGATGAAACGACATATTGGGATTTCGATTCTCAATGTCCTAATTGGATACTCATGAACACCAATGCTGCTGGTTACTATCGCTGGATGTTGCCAACAGATAAAATAGAAGCATTAACACAAAATCATTTAAACACGCTGACAGTACGTGAACAATTTGATCTCATTAACAACATTAAGGCAGGTTTTTCGAGCGGTGACTTAAAGGCGCAAACAGTTTTTAAATTACTTCCCTATTTTTTATCGATCAAAAACAGATTTGTAGCGTCTGCGCCTATAGGGACCCTGCAATGGATAAATGAATATGCTGTACCGCTCAAACTGTCGGAATCTTTCCAAAAATATGTTTCATCGTTATACGATCCTATTCTTCAAGAGTTACCCTTAAAAAGTACAGCAACCCTGAACACTGAAGAAACTAATTTATTTCAAATTGAGCTTTATGATTTGCTTGCCAATCTAGCAAAAGACCAAAAGATACGCGCCATGCTAAAAAAGAATGGCGCATTGTATGTGCATGATTTGACGAAAAAGCGGCCTAACAAAAACACAGAGCTTGCATTGGTTTCGGTTGCGGTTTGGGCTGAAGAAACCCCTGGGTCGTCTCATATTTTAAAGAAGCTCTTATTGCAGACAAACGATCCGATGCAAAGAAAAATTATTTTAAATGGCTTAAGCCAAGGAACAACAATTCCCAATGCAGGCATCATATATCAACTTTTATTAGGAGAAGACTTAAGGCGCAATGAAGTAATACCGCTGCTCAGTTCTTTCATGAGCAATGATCATCAAAAAAGAAAAGCCGGATGGAATTGGTTTAAAGAAAATTATGACGCACTGTCGAAAGCTCTTCCCGAGAAAAAAGCGGCAGGATTTCCTTATTTGGCAAGCGGTTTTTGTTCTGCGCAAAAAGAAGAAGAGGTCAGAAATTTCTTTGCGAAAAAAGTTGAAAATTTGCCAGGCGGCCCAGGTAACTTAAAAGAAACTCTCGAACGTATTTCTTTGTGCCACAGTTTAGTTGAGGCACAGAAAAAAAGCGTCGAAGCATTTTTGATAGAACACAAAAATTAATTGTAAACCTGCGCTCAGTCTGAATTTATTTTTATTCGTCGTCCCGGACTTGTTCCCACTACTGTCCAAAACGTTTTGATGGATTTATTCTCGCTTGGAAAAATCAGGAGACCACTTTATGTTAAACGGAACCAACAGATTACCCGTTTTGGATTATCATTTGATTGAAGCCATTGCCATGAAAGATCTCTTTCGCAGAGGTGAAACCGCCTTATTCGAATGTTCGGGAATATATGCTTTAAAAACTTTTCCCGACCAGCAAATAGATAGGAATGGTTATTTTAAATTTTTCGTCTAGTGAACCATGCTGAAGAAGACGAGGTTTTAGCCAGGATTCAATAGGATCTTTGTTAAGATCTTTTTGATAATATTGAGTAGATGACCAGCTGGAAAAATAATTCAAAAGTTCTTGTAGTGTCCAATTGGGCTCAATAAAAAATTCAGGTGTTTCTAACTTTTCAAAAGGAAATTGAATGTCTTGATAGCGATTTTCAATATGCCTTCGCTCTTTTGGCCAATAAGGACCCACGATGTCCTGATAAAAAGTCCCAATAAGCTGATTTAAATTAGGTGAAGCAGTGGTTAAAAGTTCATAACACCAGATAGCTAAAAAACCATTTTGCTTAAGCACGCGTTTTGTTTCTTTAAAAAAATCTTCAAAGCAAAACCAATGAAAAGCTTGCGCGACTGTAATCAAATCAGCTGTTTTATCGAGAAGGCCCGAATTTTCAGCTAAGGAAACGCGATAATCGATGTTACATTTTGAGACAGCTTGCTTAATTTGTTCTTCGCTCGCATCGGTTGCAACAACTTTTTTATAGTAATTGGCGAGCATGACGGCGGCTTGTCCATTGCCGGTTGCGCAATCCCATGCAAGATCATGTGCTTTTGTTAACAAGGCCAAATACTCAAACAAGGCTTTTGGGTAAGTTGGCCGCGCCTCTTTATAGAGAGATGATTTTTTTGAAAAGTGATCTTTAAACATGGCCCGCTGATTTTTTACAGAATAACATCGATTCGTTCACGTATAGGCGATTGTCAAAAAAATACGAAATCCTGGGCATGGCGCAGCGGCCTCCAGGATTTCATATTTTTTTACTTACTCGTTTCTGTCTAAATAAGGGAGCGCCCTTTTCCAAAGTCCTTCTTCTAAAAGATCGACGCCAAATATGTTCAAGAAACTGTCCGTTGAGCTCACAGAGGCAACAGCTATAATTACCCAGTTAAGCGCCCTGTGCAAGTAACCAGTTTGTAGGATATGTGTCCTACTGTAAGCGGCATTTGCTATGGCGTTATTCACGAGTACTCTAACCATGTTCGGCACAAGGATTTGTTTAGCCCAATTTTCCCAGCTTCGCTCCGCCATCACAGGAGAAGCGATTAAAGTGAACGTAAACAAAGAAGAGATAAACAGTAATTTATATGATCTCATAGTGGTCCTTCTTACTTATGATTTGAGTTTTATGGCATAAAAATATTTTGTCTAGATCTGTTCTGCTCTTTTAGATTATTCAAGAGTTTTTATCGACGAGCAAATAAATAGGAATGGTGATCTTTAAACATGTTTCCTAATGTCTTTGCGCTAAATAATTGAGTGCGGAACCTGCCTTAAACCACAGTATTTGTTCGTCAGATAAAGTGTGCTGACATTGTATTTTTTCAGCACGTCCATCAGAATGACGCAAAACCACGTCGACTGATTTTTTGGGAGCTAATTGATTTAAGCCAACAACATCTACTCTGTCTAATGCTTCAAATTTCTCGTAATCAGCAGGATTTATAAAAGTCATAGGCAGAATCCCATGTTTTTTCAAATTGGTTTCATGGATACGGGCAAAACTACGAGAAATAAGTACCTTTCCACCTAAGTGTCGAGGCTGCATAGCTGCGTGTTCACGACTGGAGCCTTCTCCAAAATTTTCATCACCAATTACTAACCAGTCTATATGTTGGCTTTGGTAATGACGCGCAATTTCAGGAAAAGATTTGTGGGGCGCAAGCGGATTTGTAACATCGATTCCACGACCAGCTTCATTGGTAAAAGCATTGATGGCTCCGATGTAAGTATTGTTAGAAATCTGATCGAGGTGCCCCCTGAATTTGAGCCAAACACCTGCTTGAGAAATATGATCAGTCGTGCACTTGCCTTTGGTTTTCAAAAGCACTGGCATATTCATAAAATCTTTGCCACTCCATTTGGGGAAAGCTTTGAGCAAAGCAAGCCTTTCGGAATGTGGGTCGACAATGACGTCTACTAAATCCGCATTGGTTGCTGGTGGTTCATAGCCGGAGCGATCGATTTGAAAACCTAAAGCTGGTAAAGCATCAGAAGTAGGCATAGGCAATTTGATTTCTACGTCGTCTGCGTCGATGAGTTTATCTGTTAAGGGGTTGAAAGATAATTTTCCAGACAAGGCAATGGCAGTCACAATTTCAGGGCTTGCGAGAAAGGACAAGGTGGCGCGATTACCATCGTTGCGGCCAGGAAAATTGCGATTGTAAGAACTAATGATAGCGTTGTTTTCGCCTTTGCTGATATCGGTTCGATGCCATTGGCCAATACAGGGCCCACAAGCATTAGCAAGTACCACACCATCGATATCGATAAGCTGCTTCATTTGTCCATCACGATCAATGGTTGCATGAACAGTCTCGCTGCCAGGCGTAATATAAAAAGGGATCTTAACTTTTAAATTTGCAGCAGCGGCAACCTCGGCAATAGAAGCAGCGCGGCCAATATCTTCATAGGAGCTATTCGTACAGCTGCCGATTAAGGCGGCTTTGGGAATTTCCGGATAACCTTCTTTGGCAATTGCCGCTTTCATTTCACTAATCGGTCTAGCCAAGTCGGGTGTGTGAGGACCAACAATATGTGGCTCAAGAGCACTGAGATCGATGTGAATTACGCGATCATAAAATTTTTCAGGCTCCAAATAAACTTCTTTATCAGCACGAAGAAAATTTTGGAATGTGTCTGCTAGCTTTGCCCATTCTGCACGATCGGTCGCATGCAAATATTGGGACATATTGTTATCGTATGGAAACAGGGAAGTTGTGGCGCCATGCTCAGCGCCCATATTGCAAATTGTGCCTTTTCCCGTCGCAGAAATGCTGTCGCAACCATCACCAAAAAACTCAACGATGCAGCTTGTCCCACCTTTTACAGTTAAAATTCCCATGAGTTTTAAAATGACATCTTTGGGTGATGTCCATCCGCAAAGTGATCCAGTCAGTTTCACTCCAATGACCCCAGGCCATCGCAAACTAAAAGGTTCGCCTGTCATGACATCGACAGCATCTGCACCGCCGACGCCAATAGCAATCATGCCTAACCCACCAGCATTTGGGGTGTGAGAATCGGTTCCGAGCATCATTCCGCCCGGGAAGGCGTAATTTTCTAACACCACTTGATGAATAATTCCCGACCCTGGCTTCCAGAAACCCATGCCATATTTATTGGCGGCTGTTCGTAAAAATTCATAGACTTCGTGGTTTTCATTGAGTGCTTTTTTCAAGTCAACTCTGGCGCCACGTTCTGCTTGAATCAAATGGTCGCAATGTATCGTCGTGGGAACAGCTGTTTTAGGCTGGCTTGCGGTCATGAATTGTAAAATGGCCATTTGTGCAGTGGCGTCTTGCATGGCCACGCGATCGGGAAAAAAATTAACGTATGACTTGTGTCTAACCAATGGATTGCCATCTTCATCGGCAACCTGTTTCATGTGGCCAACTAAAATCTTTTCCGCAAGCGTCAAGGGACGATTAAAATGCGTACGCGCTTCTTGGTATTTATTTTTGATTTTTTCGTAGCAGTTCTGGATGAGTTTAATTTCGTTTGTCATCAACGTTGTCCTCATAAAAGGCTTTTACTAAAGTGCCATGGCCAGTGAGCCAAATGGTGATTTCACCTTGCGTGCCTGTATTCCAAGTTTTTGCGCCCTCACCTTGCCAACGTTTTACGATTTGTGAATGGGGGAATCTCCACATATTATTATCTTGCGTGCAAAATACGACGTGCTGGGCATTTGTAGATTTCACAAATTCTGGTGTCGAAGATGTTTTGGAGCCGTGATGCGGTGCTTTGACGACGGTCGCTGTAAGATCTGGATAAGACTGCAACAATCTTTTTTCGCCTTCTGCCTCGATATCTCCTGGCCAAAGTGCACTATCTTTTTGAATGCTAACGCGCAAAACGAGACTGCTGTCATTGGTTTTGAGTGGATAGTATTTATCATAGGGATGGGATCTTTGCGAAAGTATTTGGACTGTGGCATCGCCAAAGTGCTTAGCGCCTGCAAGCTCTTCGCTGCTCTTTATTTCAATATTTTTTTGCTTTGCCAACTTCAACAATTCAGAAAGAAGTGGATTGTCGTAAGGTAATTTTTTATACCAAAGCTCACGCACGGGAATTTTTTCGATAACACTTAGAAGACCAAGCAAGTGATCCGAGTCGGGATGCGATAAAACAATAACATCAATTTGACGAATTCTTCTTCTTTGCAAAAAAGGAATAATAACCGTCTTGCCAGGATCAAGTTTGCGTTCAAAATGACCACCGCCGTCAACAAGTAGAACTTGTTTCGAGGGAAATTCAAAAATAGCTGCATCTCCTTGACCAACCGGTAAAACAGTAATGCGAATGCCTTGTGTCCATTCATAATCAACGAGCACTGCAATCGAGATATTTAAAAAAACAAGGCCGGCTAAGAGCAATCGTCGTTTAGAAACAAATAAACTAACTGTTGCAGTGGCGGCGATGAAGAAAAAAATAGTAGCCAGTTTACTGGGCACTGGAATAAGCTGTAAATTTCCGAAATAAGTATCGAGCAATTCGCAAAGTGCTTCAAGCATTCCTGCACAATTAGCACCTAAAGTAATTAGGGTGCTGCTGTCGAAACAGGCTCCTGAAACGCCAAGAAAGATAGCAGGCGTTTGCAGAAAAACAGCAATGGGAACCAAAATAGTATTGATGAGAATTCCGGTCGGAGTCATTTCGCCAAATAAATGTGCGCTGACGGGCAGAGTCATTAAACCAGCTGCGAATGAAGTTATGAAAAGGGTATAAGCTTTTTTGCCAAAATCACGCCAAGGACTTTCTTCGAGTTCAATTTTAATGTCATCTATTTCTACTGGAGGAGTGCCGACCAAAATAAGACCAAATACCGCAGCATAGGAAAGCAGAAAACTCGGGTCGACGACTGAGGCAGGCCAAAGTAAAATGGCAAATAAGCCTGCCACACCAAAAGAATCGGCAATGGTGCTTTGCCGCGACAAAATAACGCAAACTAATAGTACAGAAGACATGGCAGCTGCGCGAACGGCAGAGGGAGGGGCACCACATAAAAATGTGAAACACCAAATGGAGATTAAAGAAAGCCAAGCCGCCAAAAAACTGGCTTGCGATTTGCGACCCGTAAAAGGAATGAGTAAAAAAATAAAACGGAAAAATTGGTAAAATAAGTAAGCCAACAAAGAAATTTGTAAGCCGCTGACTGCCAGAAGATGACCGGCGCCTAAGTTGCGATACATTTGTTTTTGCTCGGCATCGAACAAATTAGTGTCGCCAATAATTAAGGCAAGTAAAACAGCGGCTTCTCTTGGCGTGCTTAAGAGTATAAGCTTTTCACGCAGCGCATAGCGCATTTGGGCGAAGAAGGAGGGGTTTTTTCTTTTTTTCATAACGGCAATTGCAAAGGAATCTTTTAGAAAAATATTTGCATGAATTTGACGTGCAAGTCCGAACCAAAACGGATCAAATTGCCCTGGTGACAAAGCATGTTTGAGTAATCTAAGCTTTGCTTGTACGCGAACTTCGTCGCCTTCAAAAACAGGAAAGGCTGCGGCGCTATCGTTTAGAAAAAGTGTGGTAGTGAATGTGAGTCCAAACCGTTTTTCTTTGGTGATAACACCGGTGACATAAAAGGTAGCGCGTTTTCCCTTGGCCAATGTCGATGCGATGTCACTGACTATCCCTTCGAACACGCATTCATCCGTGGGCAGGGAGGCAATTTTTTCTTGATAGGCATCGAGTCGCATTTTTGCAGCGCCGGATATTAGTAAGACACAAAAAGCCAAAACAAAAAGTGCGCGCCCTATTTTGGATGGTGTAAAAACAGCAACAATGGCAGTAAATGTTGCAGCCATAAAAAAAAACATGGCTTCTAAATCTGTGAATAAACCCAGATAGGCGCCCATGAAGGCAGCGACAAATAAATAAAGAGATGGTGAAGAGCGCACAGTGTGCAAGTAAACCCGCGGCTATGCGCTGATATTTCGGATGCCTTTAAACGTGAGCCTGTTGTCACGGCCGGTGCATGACTCCTCGATCGTCGTTGGAACTTTCTTGTTCTTGAACCCAGTTTTCCATGTTGCGTCGCATGGTTGGCAATGGCAGAGCACCAAATTGTAAAAGACGATCATGAAAAGCAGTCAAACTAAATTTGCGGCCCAATTTTAGTTCAGCCTCACGCCTGACTTGCATAATTTCAAGTTGCCCTATTTTATAAGCAAGCGCTTGCCCAGGCCAAACAATGTATCGATCAATTTCATTCACCACTTCAGTTTCAGGTAATGAAGTTTGCTCGGCAAGATATTGCAATGCTTTTTGTCTGGGCCATTTTTTATAGTGGATGCCAGTGTCGATCACTAAGCGTAGTGCACGCCAAAGTTCGTAGTTCAAAGCACCCATTTTTTCGTCCATATTTTCATACAACCCTAGCTCGTCTGCCAGGCCTTCTGCATAAAGAGCCCAGCCTTCGACAAATGCTGTTTGTCCAAGTTGTCTTTGGAACTCGGGTAATGATTTATTTTCATTGGCTAATGCAATTTGCAAATGATGACCGGGAATTGCTTCGTGAAATGCCAAAACAGGCATACTGTAAAGCGATCGATTCTCAGGCTCGTAAGTATTTAGATAGTAGAAAGCTGGCCGACTGTTGTCGCTGGGTGCTTCGTAATAATAAGCAGCTGGAGCCTCTTGTTCGCGAAAGGCTTCGATGGATTTTACTTCGATGGGTGTTTTGGGAATTTGGGTGAATGCCCTTGGAAGCACCGTTTGTGCTTTTGTTACCAGTCTTTGATTGTACACGAGCAGGTCTTTTCTAGAGGGAGGATGCTCCTTGTTTTTTTGTAATAGCATCTTTTTATAAAGAGGTAAGTCGAGGTTTGGGTTCGAGGCGTGAATTAGTTTATTCATTTCAGTTTTGATACGTGTCACTTCACGTAGCCCTAGCTGATGAATTTCTTCGGCTGAAAGTTTCAGCCCCGTATATTTTCGAATCAAGGCTGTATAACATGCTTGGCCTTGCGGAATGGAGCTAACACTGACATCGTCTCTTGCGTTTACGAGTAAATCTTTTTGTAGAAAATTTCGGTAAGCCAAGAGCCCTGGATAAACATGGTTTTTGATGGAGAGAAGTAAATCAGCTTTAATTTGTTCTTTTTGCTCGTTGCTTAGCTTACTTGGCAGATGATGAGATATTTCATAGTAGGGACTTTTTTCTGGGGTTTCATTGATTTGTCGGTTGAGTTGTTTAATGACTAATTCGACATTAATTTTTGCAGACAAATAACCTTGCAGCATTCCCGCTTTTAAATTCGCGATGTGCTGCTCATAAAAACCTTTCATCTTTTGATAACGCTTAATTAAATTTTGAGCATCTCTGAGCGATAGTATCGTGTGGTGATTTGGCAATTCAGCAAAGTTGACTTGTGGCCCATCTAATTGGTCCACAACCCACAGCCAATTTTTGCATTGTGTACATTCAACGGTACTTTTTAACTCTTGAAATAGTACGTCACTCGTTATTTGTTCTTCTCTGGCCAGTTGGCTCTGATCCAACTTTTGTAGTCTGGCCAATAAAGACTGGTATGCATCTGTTTCTTTTTGGATCACCAAAGGAGAAAGATCGGGTAGATTTTCATCAAATTGCCGGTTGCCAATAAATGTAGCCCAGACAGGCGAATCTTGAAGCGTTTGTTGCCAAAAAGCATCGGAAATTTGTTTCAGTTTTTCTCCTTCTGTGAAGGAGGCGGAATCATCAGCAGGCCAGTGCGCCAAGCAACTGATCGTGAAACAAAGAATGAAAGACGCGATGAAGCTTCTCATGTCTGATAAACCTTTTGTTTGATGGGCTCTTTTTTATAAAATTACTATGTTTTCGAAAGAATAATCTGGTTGGTGCTTAAAAAAGTGTAGCCAAAAAAATAAACTGGCGGGTAAATTGCAATTGACGCAATGCGTTAAATAAGATGTAATCTACAAAAGACAACCAAGAAATGAGGTTAGCCATGACGACAGACAAACAAAAAAAAAGTAAGAAGCAAAAACTTTTCGATGCCTTCCCTAAATCGATCGATCAGTCCAAGCTGCTGCAAAATGCCGTGAGTTTGTTGCACGAAGTCCAAAAACAGGCAGAGGGTTTAAAACAGGGCAACAATGAAGAAATTCATAAGCTATTGTTGAAGTTAAAAGATTCTTATCAAGACATTGGTTTAAAAGTTGCCGTTGTTTCGGATGAAGCAAAAAAACAAGCGAAAGAGGGCGTATCAACGCTGGTACAAACTTGGCAAAAGAACAAGTCTGGATTACCTGACAAATTGACAGGTGAAGTCGATCGGTTGCTTGACAGAGTAGGACTTATGCGCAAAACCAAGTCTAAAGCAAAATCAGCATCGAAAAGCACGAAGCCTGTTGCTAAAAACAAGGTAGCGCCAAAAGTGAAAGTATCTGCAAAGCCTAAAACGAAAGCCGCAACACCAAAAGCAAAAAGTAAACCTGCGAAAAAAGCTGCAACCAAAAAAACAACGTCTGCAGGTTCGATACCAACACCTTCAGCGACGCTATAAATGGTTTTTTCTTGTCATCCCGGACTTGTTCCGGGATCTAGATTGCAAACGTTCATATCTGGATTCCAGACCAAGCCTGGAATGACAATAACCAAAAACTGAAGCTAATACTTTCAAGAGACCCTGTTATTGCCATTCAAAGAATTCGGATCCAAACTGCTCCAATCATTTCTTAAAGAAGGCATTTGGTATGCGAATTGTAGGCTCATGCGAAAGTGATCGAAGACGGCTGTTGGATTTAATCAAAATAAATTCTTATCAAGAGCGCGAGGTGACTTTGGCAAGTGGGCAAAAAAGTCACTTCTATATTGATTGTAAGCAAACAGCTTTTTTGGGAGAGGGGGCCAGTTTAATCGGCCGTCTTTTTTATAGCCACTTGGTATCGCTTGAAAAAAATGGCATACACTTTGATGCTTGCGGTGGCATGGCTTTAGGGGCTGTTCCGTTAGCAATTGCGCTTTCAATGACAGCATTTTTATTGGACAGAGAATTGCCTGCGTTGGCTGTACGTAAAGAAGCTAAAAATCACGGTACTGGTGCTTTTGTTGAGGGAGCCAATTGTGTGCCTCTAAAAGGTCATGTGCTTTTAGTGGAAGACGTCGTGACTACCGGGGGCTCAACAATTTTAGCTGCGCAAAAATTGCGTGAGTCTGGATACAGAGTTGAAATGGTCTTTGCCTTGGTTAACCGCGGAGCAGGGGGAGAGGAAAACTTTAAAGACAATGGTCTTTCTCTTTGTTCTCTTTTTGATTTGACAGATTTTCCTATTACCAATGTATTACACGAGGAAAGAATATGCGACGGATTATAGCTACGACCAAAGCTCCCAAAGCCATTGGCCCTTACAGTCAGGCGATTGCCTGTGCGGCAGGTGAGTTGGTTTTCACCTCGGGACAGATCCCTCTTGATCCCAATACTATGGAGATTGTAAGCGAAGACGTGACGCAGCAAACAAGGCAGGTCATTGAAAATTTAAAAGCGGTTTTAAGCGAAGCCGGGTGCACGCTTGCGGATGTAGTCAAAACCACTGTTTTTTTGAAAAATATGGATGATTTTGCTAATGTGAACGCAGAATACGAAAAGGCATTTGGAAAAAATCCACCCGCGAGATCCACGGTTGAAGTTTCCAGATTGCCCAAAAACGTTAAGATAGAAATTGAGGCAATTGCAATGGGATCAAGTCGGCCATGAAAGAGCATAAAAAATTACTGATCAGTTTAGTCCTTGGTATTATTCTTGGGACCTTTTTTCACGAGCATCAAGATATTGCTTTGGTTAATTGGTTTCAGGCCAATATTCTTTACTTAATAGGACAAGGTTTTTTACGGCTTATCTTTATGATTGTTGTTCCCATGGTTTTTTCAGCGATGGTGCTGGGAATTTATGAACTGATCTCGACAGATAATTTTGGTCGAGTGGCCAAGCGGACTCTGTTTTTTACGGTTTTAGCTTCTTCTCTTGCGGTAACGATTGGCATTTTGATTGTTAATATTTTAAAGCCAGGGGTTGGCGCTGGACTTAAAGAATTGCTGATCAGTGGTAATCTTGATCAGGTATCAAGCATTCAAAGAGCTGCGAGTGCAACTAAGTCGATTCGAGACACGCTTTTAGATATGATTCCAGCAAATCCTCTGTTGGCGGCGAGCAATGCTCTCAACGGAGAGATGCTTTCTTTCATGATGTTTACGGTATTGTTTGGGATTGCTTTTGCATTTGTGTCTCGCGGTAAAGCTGAACAGCCGATTTTTATTAATTTGATGGAAGAGATTTATGCCGCGACGATGAAAATCGTTGAATATGTTCTAAAGCTAGCGCCCTATGCCGTTTTTAGTATTATTTTTCAGACCAGTTATAAGTTGGGTGTCGACTTTCTGGCGTCTGTGTTTTTCTACGTATTTTGTGTGGTTTTAGGTTTATGCATTCAGCAATTTGTTGTTTATTCTTTGTTACTTAAAATTTTCACCAAACGTTCACCAATTGCGTTTTTTAAGGCTTGTCGTGAGGTTTATCTCTACGCATTTTCGACAGCTTCTTCGAATGCTTCTTTGCCTCGAGCATTAATCGTCGCCGAGCAACGATTGGGGCTTCAGCCAAAGATTGCGCGTTTTGTCCTCACTGTCGGAGCAACTGCTAATCAAAATGGAACGGCTCTTTTTGAAGGCGTCACTGTATTATTTTTAGCGCAGGTTTTTGGCGTCGACTTGACTTTAGGGTCGCAGGTGTATGTGATTGTCATTTGCATCTTGGCTGGTGTTGGAACTGCTGGTGTTCCGGGAGGATCCTTGCCTGTTGTCATGCTGCTTTTAAGCACAATAGGTGTGCCAGCAGAGGGAATGGCTTTGATCCTTGGTGTTGACAGGTTTTTAGATATGTGCCGCACCACCTTAAATGTAAGTGGTGATTTAGTGATAGCGGCTCTGGTAGATGAGAAAAGCGAGAGCAGTGTTGTCGTTTAAGCCAACTCCAATTAAATAATTAACGACTATGAATAATTTTGACCAAACAAAAATCGATTTTGTATCGCTTTTAAATAAAGCGCAATTAGAGGCTGTTACGACAGTCAATGCGCCTCTGTGTATTTTGGCAGGTGCAGGTACGGGTAAGACGCGGGTTATCACGCATCGAATTGCTTATCTGATCGAGCATGGCGCTGATCCAGAAAATATTTTAGGTGTGACATTTACCAATAAAGCCGCAACTGAAATGCGCGAAAGGGTTGATCGAATTTTACCTGGCGTCGCACACAGAGTCATGCTGGGAACGTTTCATGGTGTGAGTGCTCGGATTTTGCGTCGGTATGGTTTTTATGTTGAAGTGCCTGCTTCATTTCTAATTTACGACGCAGATGATAGCCAGAAAATTTTGAAGAAAATAGCGGCAGATTTATTTAATATTGGTCGTGAATTTTTAGACTTTTACCAGCAGCAAATTGAAAAATGGCAAAATGAAGGTATCTTGCCAAATCAAGTTCAATCAGATGGCGATTACCGTTTGATGCGTGCCAAAGAACTTTATGATGCTTATTGGCGGGAGCTTTTGCGTATCGGAGCGCTTGATTTTAATGGATTGCTGCTCAAATGGCACGAGTTGTTGTTGCACCCCGAAGGTTCCAAACGGCTTTTTGCGCAGTTTCGCCATATTTTGGTCGACGAGTATCAAGATACCAATGCGCTACAGGCAAATATTGTGCAGCTACTGGGAAAGCAGGCAAAAACAATTGCAATCGTGGGAGATGATGATCAATCAATTTATAGTTGGCGCGGGGCTAAAGCCAGCAATATGCAAAAATTTATGGATGATATGCCTCAAGCCTATCTCGTAAAGCTGGAAGCAAATTATCGTTCGACCTCAACTATTTTAAGCGCAGCTAATGCGGTGATTGCAAATAATGCAAATCGCTTAGGTAAGAATCTAATTGCTGTTGGAGCTGTTGGTGTTCCGGTTCGTTTGATGCGCGCTTTTCATGATCGGCAAGAAGCTGACATGATTGTGAGCCTAATCGAAGACGAAGTAGGGCGCGGTCATTCTTTATATGAATTTGCTGTATTGATGCGTACTAATGGGCAATCAAGACCATTCGAAGAAGCACTTCGAAAAGCACGACTGCCATACCGATTGATTGGCGGCATTAAGTTTTATGATCGAAAAGAAGTCAAAGATGTTTTGGCGACATTGCGTGTCGCTTTAAACCCGAAAAGCGATGTAGATTTTCAGCGCGCTATTAGCGCAGTGCCGCGGGGGATTGGCGAAGCAAGCGTTAAAAAGATTCAAGAAATCGCTAAGCAAAAAGAATTGTCGCTGATGCAGGCAATGCTAATTCCCGATCTTCTAAATGAGGCGGGAATTTCTAGTAAAACAGCAAGCAAAATGCAAGCTTTTTCTGGAAGTTTACAAGAATTGGGTCGACAATGTGCTCCAAATAGCGAACCTGTTGAAGAAGCAACCCAAAAGAAAGCCGATCGCCAAGGCAATTTCTGGTCTGAACCTACATCGCAGCCAGTGATTCAACATCGACAACTGAATGCGGAAGAAGCTATTGCTATGGCAGCTCAGATGAGTGGTGTCGCAGAAAGGTTACAAGAAGATAAATCGGATGAGGCTCAAGACAGACTCGATAATATTGGTCAACTTTTGTCTGCTGCTCAGCAGTATGTTGAAGATGCTATCATGATGGGAAATGACAGCAGTGCTTTGGGTTTTTTAGAGGCCACTGCACTTTTGTCGAGTGTGGATGATATTAAGGCCCAAGAAAAAGTAGATGGAGCCCTAACATTGATGACGTTGCATGCTGCCAAAGGATTGGAATTCGATGTTGTCTTTATGGTGGGGATGGAAGAGTATGGCTTTCCGCATGCAAGAGCGCTAGGTGAAGATGCCAATCCTAATGATTTGGAAGAAGAACGCCGCCTTGCTTATGTCGGAATGACTCGTGCGCGTAAGCGGCTATATTTGACCTATGCGCAAAGGCGTATGATCCACGGTGTGGTAAAAGGCCGAGTGCCAAGTCGATTTTTGCGGGAGTTGCCAAGAGCAATTACCGTCGGAGATATTCCCCCTGATAGATATGAGCAAAAAGATGTGGACTTCGGGGTCTCAAATACAAAAATTCGGATGGAATTGGATCCGGACTATGCTCAAGACATGCAAAATGATGATGAGTTATCGAGAGGAACACGTGTTCTGCATACAACGTTTGGATCAGGCATTGTTTTGGAAAAGCGTGGCAGTGGTAGGCTGTCACGTGCAACTGTGCGTTTTGATCATGACGGTAAAGAGCGCGCTATTATTACTAAGCACTTACGAATAGCATAAAAATCAAAAGCCATTGAAAGCTAATTTAACTGATGAGTGTGCATTATTTCGTCCAAATGGCATCGTGAATCGATAGCAGCAGATATGCATGATTTTTCATTGATCTAGGAATGATCATGAACATTTCGGTTTAGTTGAAGCACAATTCTTTAAGTTAGTTTTCAGCCTTTCCATGTGACTGAAATGGACGAAGTGCGCATGGTAGACGAGAATCTATAATTTACGCGAATCTAAAAGAACAGTTGAAAAAGAATCAGCATTGCTGGGTCGTGACGGGCGCTGCAGGATTTATCGGATCACATTTGGTTCAAACTTTGCTGGGTTTAAATCAAAAAGTGGTGGGACTGGACAATTTTAGTACCGGATATCAACGTAACCTTGACGAAGTTCTAAGTGCTCTTTCAGCTTTGCAACGCGAACAATTTGTTTTTTTACAAGGCGACATTCGAAGTTTGAGTGATTGTCAAAAAATATGCGAAGGTGCTGACTTTGTTCTGCATCAAGCTGCTTTGGGATCAGTTCCGCGTTCTATCGAAGATCCTAAAACTGTCAACGATGTTAATGTTTCCGGTTTCTTAAATGTTTTGCTTGCAGCTAAAGAAAATAAAGTGAAACGGGTTGTCTACGCCTCTTCGAGTGCGGTGTATGGCGATGCTCCAGAATTGCCGAAGCGTGAATCAAAAATTGGAAATTTATTAAGTCCCTACGCTGTAACTAAATACGTGGACGAAATTTATGCAGCAATTTTTGCACGAAATTTTGGTTTGGAAACGATAGGACTTCGCTATTTTAATGTATTTGGCGCACGACAGGATCCAGATGGTGATTATGCCGCCGTAATTCCAAAATGGATTTCAAGTTTTATCAAGGGCGAATCAATATTTATTAACGGCGATGGCGAAACCAGTCGAGATTTTTGTTTTATCGACAACGTTGTTCAGGCTAATCTGCTGGCGGCAACGGCAGAAAAAGATGCAGCAAACCAAATCTATAATGTTGCGGTAGGCGAGCAAACATCTTTGATGCAGCTTTTTGAATTGTTGCGAGAAGCGTTAGCTGCCTATCACGTTAATTATGAACAAAGACCAAATTTCAGAGACTTTAGAGATGGTGATATTAAACACTCTCTAGCAGACGTCAGCCTTGCTAAAAAAAATCTTGGGTATCTTCCAGAATATATGGTTGGGGATGGTATTCAAAAAGCGATGCCATGGTATGTTAACCGTGTCTGAACTCAGTCTGTTTCAAAAAGTTCGCTTTCTTTTAACCAGAGAGCAAAAAAAGCAATTCCTCATTCTCGCAGGCCTCGTGATAGTGGGCATGTTATTCGAGATGGCGAGCTTGGGTCTGATGATACCGACGATCGGATTTATGCTCAAGGAAAATGTTGGTCAGCGATATCCCTTTTTGCAACCTTATCTGCAAGCATTAGGAAATCCAACACAGACGCAATTAGTTGTAGGGTGCATGATTTTTTTGGTATTTTTCTTCTTGGCCAAAGCAATTTTTATGTTGGGATTAAGCTGGAAGCAGGCGCATTTTTCTAGCAAATTTTCTGTCGATTTATCTCAGAGCCTTTTTTTGGGATATCTGAGACAGCCATATACGTTTCATTTGCAATGCAATTCAGCACAATTAATTCGCAATATTCAAAGCGAAGTGGGACAGTTAAGTTCGGTGGTGCAATCCTCTCTTAGTTTTGGGATTGAATTAGCAATGATGATTGGTGTAGCGCTGATGTTATTAGTCGTAGAGCCTATTGGTGCGATTGCCGTAACATCGCTTTTAGGATTATCAGCGGTTGGATTTCATCGATTGACTCGCTCTAAGTTGCTTGATTGGGGAGTTCGTCGTCAGTTTCATTCAGGTTTAGTAACTCAGCATCTTCTGCAAGGACTCGGCGGTGTTAAAGATGTCAAATTGATGGGAAGGGAAGAGTATTTTATTGATAAATACGTTGAACATAATGCTTGGCTAGCGGTAATCACCGCTCGCTTTCAAACATTGGGCACTCTTCCTCGACTATATTTAGAATTTTTAGCGATTGTGGGGTTGGCTGGACTGGTAATTGTTATGGTGCTGCAAGGGAAATCGCTTGCTTTGTTAATTGCCACGTTGGGTGTTTTTGTTGCGGCTGCTTTTCGCATGATTCCTTCAATCAATCGGATTATGTCCTCAGTGCAAGGTATTCGTTACGCGCAGCCTGTAGTTGATGTTCTGTACAAAGAATTTAATCTCATTAAGAATACCAAGGCCGATTCTTATTCTGGAAAACGATTAGATTTCAATGATCAAATTATTATTTCTGATGTCAATTTCCGCTATCCATCAGTTTCTAAAAATGCTCTTAAAAATGTGTCAATTGTAATTAAAAAAGGTGAATCAATTGGATTTGTTGGGCGTAGTGGTTCTGGAAAAACAACGCTGGTGGATGTTATTTTGGGCTTATTACCTCCGGCAGCGGGGGAGGTTAAGATAGATGGCGTTGATATTCAGCAAAATCTACGGGGTTGGCAAGATCAAATTGGTTACGTGCCGCAAAGCATTTATTTAACTGACGATACGCTGCGTGCAAATGTGGCATTTGGGCTTAAAAAAGAAGATATTAATGAGCAAGCAGTCTTGCAGTCAATTGAAGCTGCACAACTTGATGAGTTTGTGGCAGGTTTGCCTGAAGGACTAAATACGCTGGTGGGCGAAAGAGGAATTCGTCTATCTGGTGGCCAGCGTCAACGAATTGGAATTGCAAGAGCGCTTTATCATCAACCAGAAGTATTAGTATTAGACGAGGCAACCAGTGCTCTTGACACGGAGACTGAACAGGGTGTGATGGCCTCGATAAAAGCATTGCAAGGACATAAAACAATTTTGATAGTTGCTCATCGACTGTCGACGATTGAACACTGTGATCGTGTTTATCGTTTAGAGCACGGCAAAGTCGTTAACGAGAACTGCAATACGCATGAATTACGATGTTGACACGAGACCCAATTTTTTGCTTTTAACAAAAACTATGTGATGTGATCAAATGATTCAAGATCTAACAATAAAGATACGTGATGATATTTTTTCATTAAAAGGCAAGGTAGCAATTGTTACGGGAACTTCTCGTGGAAATGGCAAAGCTATCGCAGAAGCTTTTACCAAGGCCGGCGCAATTGTTTATTGTGCACAGCGTAGTATTCCTGAAATTCAGCAAGAAAAAAACATAGAACAGAGATTTATACGAACTGATGTAACAAGTAAAAAAGATCTTGAACATCTAATAGATATTGTTGTGAAAGAAGAAGGGAAAATAGATATTTTGGTAAATAATGCTGGTATCTCAATTGGTGGAAAAACGAGTGATGAATACGAAGAGGAAGATTGGGAAAAAACGTATTTAACAAATCTTAAAGCTACTTTTTTACTAAGTCAGCTCGTGGCACGCGTTATGATGAAACAGGAAAAAGGTGCCATTATTAATATTACTAGCATTAATGCAGAAAGTGGATTTCCAAATAACCCAGCCTATGTTGCATCCAAGGGCGCAGTGAAACAACTCACCAAAGCTTTTGCCTATGATTTGGGAAAATATAATATTCGAGTAAATAATTTAGGGCTAGGTTATTTTAAAACGGATATGACCAAAAAAAGCTGGGATAATGCGTTACTGCGTCAAGAACGAACCGAGCATACTTTGCTGAGAAGATGGGGAGATATAGAAGATCTAATCGGTCCTGCTATTTTTCTCGCATCAGATGCAAGCTGTTATATGACAGGGCAAGATTTATATGTGGATGGAGGGTGGCTTGCTAAGGGGATCTAAAAATTTTTCCCTGGGAATTATGCAAGGACGGCTTACTCCTTCACTTGGCCGCGGAATCCAATTTTTCCCATTTGAAAATTGGGAAAAAGAATTTCACATTGGATCGGGAATTGGCCTTAGTGAAATTGAATTTATTTTTGATTTTGATCGTTTTCAGGAAAACCCTCTTTATAGTAAAAATGGACAACAAAGAGTTGCATCTTTAATTAGAGAGACAGGTGTAAAAGTATTTCACATTTGTGCTGATTTTTTTATGCAGCAACCATTTTTTAATCCACAAGAGAACAAGCCAGAGAATAATCCACAAATTTTAAATCGGCTCATTGATGCAGCAGAAGCGATTGGTAGTATCGGAATTGAAATTCCGCTTGTCGACAATTCGTCGATTAAGACTGATGAACAAGAAGATATGTTTATAGAATATATTTATCCTTGTTTGGATTATGCGAAAGCTGCGCATGTAACTATTGGTCTTGAAATTGATTATCCTCCAGATCGATTTAAAGCATTATTAAAGAAATTTGATCATCCTGCAATTCGTGCCAATTATGATTCGGGAAATAGTGCGGGATTGGGGTATGAACCCTATGAAGAAATAATGGCAATCAAAGAATTTCTTTCTAATGTGCATATTAAAGATCGTTTAGTTGGTGGAAAGACCGTTCCTTTAGGGACAGGAAGTACTCAATTTCGCCAGCTGTTTGCCGGACTGTGCGATAGTGGGTACACGGGCAGTTTCATTTTGCAGGCTTGTCGAGGTCCCGATGGTCATGAGGCTGATACAATAAAGAAGCAAATAGCGTTTGTCGAAAATTGCATCAATTCAAGTTACCGCTAGTTTGACAAAATGAATTTAGCTGAAAAAATTTGCTATCTATGTGGCGCGACCAAGTATCAATACCGTCCTGGAAAAGTACGTGATGATAAGAGTTTGAAAATAGTTGAATGTTTGAATTGCGGTTTAGTTTTTCTTTCTCAAATAGAACTTCCTACAGATTTCTATGAACAGTCCAGGATGCATGGCGGTGAACCCTTACCTATTGAGTTGTGGCTTCGTGAAACACGAAAAGATGACGAACGACGGTTTCGTTATTTGAATGAGACGATAATCAATCGAGATATACTTGATTTTGGTTGTGGAAATGGTGGTTTTCTAAAAATGGCTCAATCTTATGCTCGCAAAGTTGCGGGTATTGAAATGGAGAAACGATTACATTCCTATTTTAAAACCAATGGGTTGAATATCTTTCAAAATATTGACGCTTTAGATAAAAGTGAGCGGTTTGATTTAATTACAGCTTTTCATGTCATTGAGCACCTTCAAGATCCGGCAAAAACACTGCAAAAATTAGCTGAGAAATTAAGCGTGGGAGGCTGTCTTATTGTGGAAGTGCCTTCTTCTGCTGATGCTCTGTTGACTCTTTATGAGAGTGTACCTTTTTCTGAGTTTACTTATTGGAGTTGCCATCTGTATTTATTTAATTCGAGCAACTTAGAGCTGTTAGCAAAAAAAGCAGAGCTTAAACTCGATTATGTGAGCCATATTCAGCGTTATCCGCTTTCAAATCACTTATATTGGTTGTCGAAGGGAAAGCCTGGTGGCCACCAAGCTTGGAGTTTTCTAGATGATGTAAATCTTACATCTGCTTATGAAGCACGGCTGGCAGGTTTAGGAAAGACAGATACTCTGATTGCGAGTTTTTCACGTTGAACTCTTCGTCTAATATGCACGAATCAATTCGATTGCTTCAACTTCAGCTGCTTGTTTATGATTTTGATGGGGTCATGACGGATAATCGTGTTCTCGTCATGCAAGATGGAACTGAGGCGGTCTTCGTCAATCGTGCTGATGGGTGGGGAGTGGCGCAGCTTCGAAAAGCTGGTTTTAAACAGCTGATTTTGAGTACTGAGACAAATGTAGTTGTATCAGCACGGGCAAAAAAATTGCAGATTGAAGCAATACAGGGAAGCCAAGACAAAGCAGTGGATCTTGCGTTGTATTGTCGGAATAATTCAATCGATTTAAAAAACACACTATACGTTGGAAATGATTTAAACGATTTAGATGTAATGTGTCTTGTTGGTCTTCCCGTCGCTCCAGCTGATGGACATCCAGATATTTTAAAGATTGCCAAATTTATTACAAAGCTGAATGGCGGCGCGGGAGTGATTAGAGAAATTTCAGAAATACTGTTGCCTGGGTCAAATCGATAAAAATCTGAGGAGCTAAAAGATGTCTATATTTATTATTGCTGAAATTGGAATTAACCATAATGGCAGTCTTGATATTGTTAAGCAATTGATTGACGTGGCTAAAGATAGTGGTGCAGACGCTGTAAAGTTTCAAAAACGAACTGTAGATTTGGTATATACGAAAGAGATACTAGATTCTGCTCGGGAAAGTCCTTGGGGAACAACACAGCGTCACCAGAAAGAAGGATTAGAATTAACTTCGGACGATTATAAACAAATCGATCAATACTGTCGTGAGAAAAAAATTGAATGGCTTGCTTCTTCATGGGATATGGAAAGTCAAACTTTTTTGCGCCAGTTTAATTTAAATTACAATAAAATAGCCTCTGCAATGATTGTGTATGAACCATTATTGCACATGGTTGCAGCAGAGAAAAAACATACCTTCATTTCTACGGGTATGAGCAAACCAGAGCAGATTGATCGAGCAGTTAGGATTTTTACAGAAGCTAATTGTTCATTTGAGCTTATGCATTGTATTTCAACATATCCAATGACAGATGAAGACGCGAATTTAAATCGTATCCATACATTGCGTGCTCGGTATGGCTGTAAGGTGGGGTACAGTGGGCACGAGGTTGGTTTGGCTGTTTCTTATGCTGCTGCAGCAATGGGGATCAGTTCTCTGGAACGTCATATTACACTTGACCGAGCGATGTATGGTTCAGACCAATCGGCTTCTGTTGAACCTGCTGGTTTTCGTCAGCTTGTGGGGGCTGTTCGCAAAATTGAAAAAGCAATGGGCGATGGATCTTTAGAAATGCACCCAAAAGAAGTGAGCGTAGCAGCAAAACTTCGTTCTCATTTGCCGTTAGAAAGTCAATACTAATTTTGAGACGTGAAGATGCTTGAAAAAATTCAACAAGATTTAGCAGGTGCAATTGATGTTTATCAAGCCATGAGTGAAGATGTTAATCTTCAGAAACAATTAATGGATTTAATTCAATGGTGTTTAAATGCATTGAGACATGGCGGGAAAATAATCTTTGCGGGTAACGGAGGAAGTTTTGCAGACTCTCAGCATCTTGCTGCAGAATTTGTCTCTCGGTTGCAATTTGATCGAGCACCATTGGCTGCTATTGCCCTCGCGACCAACAGTTCATCTATGAGCGCCATTGGTAATGATTATGGCTATGAGCAGGTGTTCAGTCGAGAGTTGCAAGCAATTGGTAGTGCTAATGATGTTTTTATTCCTATTACAACAAGTGGAAACAGTCATAATATTATCGCGGCGATTGATGTGGCGCGAAAATTAGATGTTCGTACGATGTGTTTCACAGGTAAAACTGGCGGCAGAATTGCTGATATCTGTCCGTGCCTACATGTTCCCTCAACACGCACCGAGCGCATACAAGAGGGTCATATTCTATTAGGTCATATTCTCTGTGGTATCGTGGAAGCTGAATTTTTTCAGATGGGTCATTTGGAAACGTAGTGAATAAAAGATAATTTTTTGAAAATAGATGCTTTTATAACAGTTAGGACTTCTTCAAGGCGTTTAAAAAAAAAATGTCTTCTGCCATTTGGTGATGGTAACGTATTAGAACACATTATTCGTCGTACAAAAAATTATGATTTGAGTCCTATTCTGTGCACAAGTATTGATTCCACCGATGATGAAATTGAGAAAATTGCGATAAGAGAAAAGGTGCCGTATTTTCGTGGTTCCTTGATCAATAAATTAAAACGATGGTCAGACTGTGCAACATGTTTTGGAATAGAAAAATTTCATACTGTCGATGCAGATGACCCATTTTTTAATGGCGATGAGATTATAAATAGTATGACGCTTTTGCGTGATAAAAATTTAGATATAGTCTATCCTTCTCAGTCATCTGCATCAGGCGGAGCCAGCGTGGGATATTCTCTTACTGCCGATCTTGTTAAACGTGCAATCGTTAATCTGCCCGATGAAATAGATACAGAAATGATGTGGTATCATATTGAAAAAATAGCTGATTTCCGTAGCGATATTCTTTCAGAATCTTCCTCTTTTCTGCCGCAAATGCGCCTAACGTTGGACTATGAAGAAGATTATTGGTTGTTGGAATCAGTTCGTAGAATGGTGGGCAATTTAGCTCCTAGAAAAGAAGTAAATCAGTTATTCGAACGTAATCCTGATTTGTATAAGATCAATTGGTTCAGAAATGAAGAATGGAAAGCTGGCCAAATAGCAAAACGAATCTAGGTGTGCTGGATCAAGTGGAGAATTTTTGTGAATAGCGATATTAAAAATCCATATGGTAAATATAATGGCAAAGAAATGGATTATGTTTTACGGGCATTAGATACTGAGAATTCAGAAAACAAGAACTACCCATGGGTCCAACGTTTTGAAGAAGCATTTGCTGAAAAAGTGGGTGCCAAGTATGCCATTGCTGTTAATTCTGGAACATCCGCTTTGCATGCAGCATTATATGCTGCTGGTGTGCGTCCTGGAGATGAAGTAATCCAGTCTGCAATGACAGTTGTCATGGATGCTTATGCAACATTACATTTGGGGGCTATTCCTGTTTTTGCTGACATAATCCCGCAAACACAACATATCGATCCACAAGATATTTTGCGTAAAATCACAAAGCGAACCAAGGCTATTATCACCGTGTCTTGGCAGGGATTGCCGGTAGATTTAGATCCGATCTTGAGCATTGCACATGAGTATGGATTAATGGTTATAGATGATTCTGCGCAAACTATGATGGGACGCTATAAAGGAAAAATTGCGGGAGCCAGCGCGGATGTTGGCATTTATAGTTTTGAAAATAAAAAACATTTAACAACAGGCTCAGAAGGCGGGATGATTGTTACTTCGGATCCAGATTTAGCAACATTGGCACGTAAGTTTGCAGGTATAGGCTACAAACATATGACAGCGACTGCCGGGCGCACGCACCTAGCACAAGCCACTGTTCAGGATCCCTCCTATGAAAGGTTTGATACAATTGGGCTTAACTATCGTATGAATGCCGTTTCGGCAGCAATAGGTCTTGCTCAACTTGAGCGTGTCGATTATATCGTTGCACGACGTCAATCCTGCGCAATTTTTTTTTCAAATGCCATTAAAGATTGCTGCTGGATGATTCCTCAAACAATAAGCCCTGAAACAGAGCATACTTTTTATACTTTCGCTGTAGATTATCAAGGTGAAGAGAAACGAGGCGTTAAATGGAAGGAATTTTATAATCGGTATCGTGAAATGGGCGGCGATGGTTTTTATGCCTGTGTTGTTCCTCCTTATCTTGAGCCATCGTTGCGCGAAAAAGAATTAGGCGGTTATACGATGAGCTATGGATTGTGCCCAAAAGCTGAAGATCTCCAGCGTCGCATTATGCAATTTAAAACGAATTATCGCAATCTTGGTGAAGCAAAACAAAAAGCAGAAATACTGTCTCAGCTTATTGATAAAATTGGACGTTAAAAATCTTGTGAATTTTGATAAAATCTTTTCTTTAAAAAATAAAATAGTCGTAATTACTGGTGCGGCTGGCTTACTTGGTCGTCAGCATGCAGATGCTGTGGCTAAAGCAGGAGGTATACCTGTTCTTTTAGATCTCCAAGCGGAATTGGTTGAAAAGTTAGCGACAGATCTTCAATCTCGGCACGATGTGTTAACAGCTGGTTATCGTGTTGATATTACACAGGAGTCAGAGATTGAGGCTAATTGCAATGCGATACTACGACGGTTTGGCCGTATCGATGCTTTGGTCAATAATGCTGCGAATAATCCAAAAGCAGAAAGTAAGTGTCATGAAAAATTTTCACGACTTGAAAACTTCCCAACATTGGTTTGGAATGATGACATCGCAGTGGGACTAACCGGAGCATTTTTATGTGCAAAATATTATGGTTCAGCCATTGCTCGACAAGGAGGAAGTATTGTTAATATTTCTTCTGATCTTGGATTGATAGCTCCTGATCAACGTCTTTATCGTAAAGTTGATTTATCAGAAGAAGAGCAACCAGTGAAACCCGTTAGCTATTCAGTGGTGAAGCATGGTCTTATTGGTTTAACGCGTTATCTCGCTACTTATTGGGCAAAGCAGAAAGTTCGTTGCAATGCTTTATGTCCTGGTGGTGTCGAAAATATTAATCAAGAGCCAGAATTTCTTAAGGAAGTTTGTTCTCGAATACCATTAGGTCGATTAGCGCAGGCGCATGAATATCAAGGATCTCTGCTTTTCCTTTTAAGTGAAGCCTCAAGCTATATGAATGGCGCAGTGCTTAGCGTTGACGGGGGAAGAACTTGTTGGTAGAGCAGCAGCCATATCAACAAATAAGTTTTAAGAATTTAATTCTACGCCATTTAGCTAGAAATATTCTCGCAAGAAATAAAGTGTTTAAAAATATTCACCAAGGAGAAAGCTGCTATATTTTTGGAAATGGCATTTCCCTTAAAGGAATGGATCTAAAAAAATTTGATGATAAAATTTCTATTGGTTGTGGTTTTATTTATCTCCATAAAGAATTTCCATATCTAAATATGAGATACTGTTTAGAATTGCACCCCTTCTATTATTACCCTCTTTGGAAAAATCCATATAGTCGGCTTAGAGAGAAAAATATCCTTGGTGCATTATCCAAAAAGTTTTTGACTGACCATAAAAATTTAATTTCATTTTGCAGTTTATCTAATTATTTTGGGATTAGAGCTGAAAACATATATTATTTACATAATTTTGGATTAAAAACTCCTTCCCTTGAGGCCTGTAATTTAGATGGGAATTTTAGTTTTATGCAAGGGGCTTTATACGGCATGATCGGTCTTGCAATTTATATGGGATTTAAAAAAGCGACTCTAGTCGGATGCGATTACACTCACTCCCCAGCAAGAAGCCTGCACTTCTATGAAAAAGGAGAAGGCGTAATCCATACAGATACAAACAGAAGCAACAATGTTTTTTTTGAACTTATTAAACAGAAAATTGATCTTTTAACTGTTACTATCCCTGGGACGCAAAGTAAAGATTTAAAATATGTTGAATATGATAAGTATTCTGGCGAAAAATTTTGTTATCGTGAAAACACGCAAATTGTAGAAAAAAAGTGGCTGAATTGTTTGCGTGATTCTAAAATGTATTCAGTATGTTGATGAATTTTAAAACATGAATTACGATGCTGACGTAATTATTATTGGCGGTGGGATTGTCGGATGTGCAACGGCGATGCGTTTGCTACAGGCTAGACCTTCTTTAAAATTGCTTTTAATCGATAAAGAAATAAAATTGGCGCAACATCAAACAGGTCGCAATAGCGGAGTCATTCATTCCGGTCTTTATTATAAACCCGGATCTCTTAAGGCGCATAATTGTAGAGAAGGATATCAACAACTTCTACAATTCTGTCAAGAAGAAGAAATCTCTCACCAAATTTGCGGCAAATTAGTGATAGCAACTTCTTTAGAAGAAATCCCGAAGCTTGAGGCGCTTTACTCGCGCGGTTTAGCTAATGGACTAAAAAATTTACGGCAAGTTAGTCAGTCTGAAATTCGTGAGATAGAACCAGACTGTTCAAGCGTCGCGGGTTTGTTAGTTCCGGAGACAGGAATTGTCGATTATGGAGAAGTTACAGAAAAATATCGCGAAAAAATTCAAAAAATGGGTGGCGAGTTCCGATTGGGCGAAGAAATTGTTGACATCCGAAACAGTCAAAATTGCGTTGAAGTGATTGGTAAAAAACAAACAAGGACAACGAAAATTCTTGTGACATGTGCGGGTTTGCATTCTGATCGATTGGCTCAAAAAACAGAGAACAAATTACCTGTTCGAATTCTCCCTTTTCGAGGAGAATATTACAAACTGAAAGAGTCCGCCAAAAAATTTGTTCGCAATCTTATCTATCCAGTGCCTAATCCTGCGTTTCCATTTTTAGGTGTTCATTTTACACGCATGATAAATGGCGATATCGAATGTGGACCCAACGCAGTCTTAGCTTTTGGGCGAGAGGCCTATCAGAAAACAGATTTTAATTGGAAAGACACCTGGGAAACTTTGACTTGGCCAGGATTTCATAAAGTAGCGCGTCAGTATTGGCGTGAAGGCCTTGGCGAGATGCATCGCTCTATTAGCAGAAAGGCTTTTGTAAAAGCGTTGCAAAAACTTGTTCCAGCTATTCAATCCGAGCACCTCGAGCCTGCCCAGTCAGGAATCCGCGCTCAAGCCTGTGATTTACAAGGTAATTTGTTGGATGATTTTCATATTCGTTTTAGTGATCGTATCATTCAAGTTTGTAATGCGCCTTCTCCTGCGGCAACAGCTTCTTTAGCAATAGGGAAACACTTGGCGACTGAAGCATTGTTGCGACTGGCCTGAAAATCGAACTGCAAAAATTCCGAGCTCTTATTCTTGATCGAGATGGCGTTATTAATGTTGATAAGCACTATGTTTACCGAAAAGAGCAGTTTGAATTTATTGAATCTATTTTTAGTTTATGTCGAGCAGCAAAGCGCAAAAATTACCGTTTGATTGTGACAACGAATCAGTCAGGCATTGGTCGTGGTTATTTTACAGAAGTTGATTTTAAAAAATTAACAGACTGGATGCAGGAAATTTTTGAGATCGAAAACTGTGCTTTAGATAAGGTTTACTATAGCCCTTATCATCCCGTGCATGGCATCGGAACTTATCGAAAAGATTCTGAGTTTAGAAAACCAAAACCAGGCATGATTTTGTTAGCAGCGAAAGAATTCAATCTCGATTTATCCAATTCTATTTCGGTTGGGGATAAATTGACAGACGTTCAAGCTGGAGAGTTAGCAGGTGTGCGACAAAATTTTCTGTATGCACCGGCTCAAATTTCTAATTTATCGGAGTTTCGCATAAGGAAACTTCGTCATTGCGAGCGCAGGCAAAGCAATCTAGATGAAAACAATTGGATAGCCACGTCACCTACGGTTCCTCGCTATGACGAAAACTGCTTAAACGAAACTTCGGTTAATTTGTTTAAATCCGACGGAAAAATCACCCATCATTTAAGTGACATCGAAAGTTACCTTTAAAAAACTATGAAACAAAATATTAAAGCTTATTTTGAAAAGTTGTCTTGGGCGCTTACCTTGAACGCAACAGAACAAATTCCGGTTTTGGGGCAAGCGCTTCATGATGCCTGGAAGACCGGGCATACGATTTACTTGTGTGGAAATGGGGGCAGTGCAGGGAATGCGATTCATTTAGCCAATGATTTACTCTATGGGGCAGGAAAACGAAACGGTGTTGGCATCCGTGTAGAATCTTTAAGCTCCAATCCTGCCGTTTTAACATGCCTAGCCAATGATATTGGTTATGAAGAAATTTATGCTGAGCAACTTCGTGTAAAGGCAAACCCAAGAGATGTGCTTGTTGTCTTTTCCGGCAGTGGAAATTCCCCCAATGTTGTCAAAGCGCTTGAAGTTGGTAACGCCATCGATATGAAAACATTTGCGATTTTAGGATACTCTGGCGGACGTTGCAAAGAAATCGCGCAGCATCCAATTCATTTTGAAGTTAATGACATGCAGATTGCTGAAGATTTGCAAATGATTGTTGGTCATATTTGTATGCAGTGGCTATCGGAACAAGAGCCTTTTGAGAGAAAAGTAAATATATGAAAAATTTAGTTACTGGTGGGGCAGGATTCATCGGAAGCCATCTTGTCGACAAGCTTCTTGAGCTTGGCCATGAAGTTGTTGTGTTAGATAATTTTAGTACCGGCCGAAAAGAAAACTTAAGCCATGTGGAGAAACAGATCCAAATTATTGAATGCGATTTATCAATTTCAGGACATTGGGCACAACATTTTTCTGGTGTTGATTTTGTATTTCACTTGGGCGCTCTTGCAGACATTGTTCCAAGTATTCAAAACCCTGAAGCTTATTTTCGGGCCAATGTAGATGGAACTTTCAATGTTTTGCAAGCAAGCAAAGCAGCCGGTATTAAGCGATTTATTTATTCTGCCTCATCCTCATGTTACGGAATTCCAGATAATTATCCAACCTCGGAAACAGCAGAGATTCGGCCCCAGTATCCTTATGCCCTAACCAAACGTCTTGGCGAAGAGCTGGTTATGCATTGGGCGCAAGTTTATAAATTGCCTGCTTTGTCTTTACGTTTCTTTAATGTGTACGGGACACGCTCGCGCACATCAGGAACTTATGGCGCAGTCCTTGGTGTTTTCTTAGCACAAAAATTAGCGAATCATCCGCTGACTGTTGTGGGTGACGGCAGGCAAACCAGAGATTTTACTTATGTGACTGATATTGCTGAAGCATTGATTGCTGCAGCTAAAAGCAACAAAGTTGGCGAGATTTACAACGTTGGCAGTGGACAAACAGTTTCGGTGAATCGATTGGTAGAGCTTTTGGAATGCGACAAGGTCCACATTCCGAAACGTCCCGGTGAACCAGACAGTACGTTTGCAGACATACGGAAAATTAAAAACGATTTGCAATGGCAGCCGAAGGTTTCGATTGAAGAAGGTGTCTCGGAAGTTGTTAAAAACATTGATTACTGGAAAAATGCACCAGTATGGACACCAGATAAAATTCAAACAGCAACAAAAGATTGGTTTCAATATCTTGGTGGTCGTATGCAAGAAACAATTAAGAAAATTTATGTCACCGGAGGAGCTGGCTACGTCGGAGCAATGCTGGTTCCTCGATTACTCGAGGAAGGTTTCGAAGTCACTGTTCTAGATTTGATGATGTACGGTGAAGAGGTTTTAAAAAAACATCCCAAATTAAACCTTATCAGGGGCGATATTAGAGACAAAGAGCTCTTAAAGAAAACTGTTCCTGATCATGATGCCGTGATTCATTTGGCTTGCATTTCCAATGATCCAAGTTTCGAATTAAATCCAGATTTAGGGAAGTCGATTAATCTAGATGCTTTCCAGCCCCTTGTGGAAATTAGCAAAGCAGCAGGCATAAAACGTTTTGTTTATGCCTCTTCTTCTTCTGTTTATGGTGTGAAAGAAGAAAACGATGTTCATGAAGAGATGACACTCGAACCGCTGACGGATTATTCGAAGTTTAAAGCCGATTGTGAGAAAATTTTAAAGAATTATCAGTCACCTGAATTTACGACGGTGACGATTCGCCCTGCTACAGTTTGCGGCTATTCTCCAAGGCAGCGTTTGGATGTTGTGGTGAATATCTTGACGAATTTGGCGTTTCATAAACGTCAAATCAGTGTTTTTGGCGGACAGCAATTGAGACCCAATATTCATATTGCTGACATGGTGGAAGCTTATTTAACCTTATTGCGCGCACCAAAAGAAAAAATTGCAGGAGAAATTTTTAATGCAGGATTTGAAAACCAAACAGTTTTAGATTTAGCTGAGACCGTACAAAAAGTTGTTGGCGATGATGTTCGGTTAGTGGCAACGCCGACAAATGACAACCGCTCGTATCATATCTCATCTCGAAAAATTACGGAAAAATTAGGGTTTACTCCTAGTCATAGCATTGAAGAGGCTGTGGAAGATTTGAAGCGCGCATTTGAATCGGGGAAGTTGCCTAATTCTTTTGAAGATGAGCGCTATTTTAACATCAAACGAATGCAATCTTTGCAACTTAGGTGAAAAATGAAAGTTCGATATTCCTATCTTGACCAGCAGTTTGCCCATTGCGATGATCTTTGGAATGAATTGAAAAAATTTGTTGCGACTGGTGACTTTACTCTTGGTAAACCTCTTGTTGAATTTGAAGAAAAATTTGCTGCTCTAATTGGTTCAAAATATGCCATTGGTGTTAACTCTGGAACCGACGCCATCAAATTATCGCTTAAAGCATTGGGTGTTGGTTTTGGTGACGAAGTTATTACTGCTGCAAATACTTTTGTAGCAACAGTTGGTGCTATTGTTGAACTCGGAGCAAAGCCTGTTTTTGTCGATTGCAACGATACTTTTTGCATGGATGTGTCTCTAGTAGAGCAAGCGATTACTGAGAGGACCAAGGCAATTATCCCCGTTCATTTTACTGGCTATATGACAGATATGAGAAGGCTGATGCCTTTATCTGAAAAGCATGGTTTACCGCTTGTTGAAGATGCGTGCCAATCAATTTTGGGGGCTATTGATAATAAGAATGCAGGAACCTGGGGTATCACTGGTGCCTTTTCTCTGCACCCTCTTAAAAATCTTAATGTTTGGTCCGATGGAGGCATAATTGTCACTAACGATGACAATATGGCGAAAAAGTTAAGGCTGTTGCGTAATCATGGTCTTGTTGACCGAGATACGGTGCAAATTATGGGATGCAATTCCAGACTTGATACCATTCAAGCTGTTGTTGGTAACTGGCTTATTCCGCAGACGAGAGATATTGCACAACGACGAATGGAAAATGCTAACTATTACGATAGTTTTTTAAAAAAGATCCCAGAGCTTACTATTCCTCCGCGGCCTTCAGGCTATCGGATTGTGTATCACCTATACATGGTTTTTGCTGAACGTCGTGATGCCTTACTCGAGCATTGCATTAAAAATGGCATCGAGGCTAAGGTGCACTACCCAGTGCCTATTTATCGTCAGCCAGCGTTAAATTATTTGGGCCATTGTGAAGGCGATTTTCCTGTTTCTGATAGACATGCTCAAAATGTGATTAGTTTTCCGTGCGATCAACATTTATCAAAAGAAGAAATGGATTATGTGGTCAGAGTTGTTTCAGATTTTTACTTAAATCCAAGAGTTTAATACTGTGAAAATTCCATACGTCAATTTTTTGCTACAGTGGGAGAAAGAGAGAGAAGAGCTCCTCTCTATTATCGAGAATGTGCTTGCTTCTGGCCAATACATCGCAGGACGATTTGTTGAAGAATTTGAAGAAAAAGCTGCACGTCTTTGTCAAACAAAATATTGCGTTGCTTTAAATAGCGGAACTGATGCTTTGATCTTTGGGTTAATTGCTTTGGGCGTTAAGCCTGGTGACGAAGTTATCACGCCACCAAATTCTTTTATTGCTTCAACTGCGGCGATCGTGCATGTCGGGGCAAAACCCGTTTTTGTTGATGTGCTTGATGATCAAAATATCGATCCAGAAAAAATCGAAACTGTGATTACTCCAAAAACAAAAGCAATCATGCCGGTGCATTTGACTGGACGCATGGCACAAATGGATCGAATCAAACGGATTTCTGAGCAACATGGAATTCCAATTATTGAAGATGCTGCGCAAGCGATTGGCTCTACATATCAGGGTATTCCTAGTGGAAAATGGGGAAGCGTTGGTTGTTTTTCTGCTCATCCTTTGAAAAATTTAAATGCCTGCGGCGACAGCGGTTTTCTTGTGACCGATGATAAAAAAATTGCCTCACAAGTCAAGCTTATGCGGAATCACGGCCTTGCGGATAGAAACACTGTCCAACTTTTTGGCTATGTTTCCAGAATGGATGCTTTGCAGGCAGCTATTTTAAGTTTTCGAATTGATAAGCTAGATAATGTGACGAATCTCCGAAGACAAAATGCGCAACTGTATGCTCAACTATTAGATTCTAGCCATGTGTTCTTCCCTAAAGAACAATTAACTGAGTCTAATACTTATCATACATTTGTTATTCAAGTTGATCGTCGAGATGATTTAAAAAAGTATCTAGAAGAAGCGGGAGTGGAAACTTCTATTCATTACCCGGTTCCAATTCATTTGCAGCCGGCCTCCAAATACTTAGAACACGGAGCAGGAAGCTTTCCTGTTACGGAGAGGCAAGCGAATCGAATTTTGACGCTACCTGTCAATCAATATTTAGCAAAAGAGCAAATTTCAAAAATTAGCCACCTTGTGAATGGGTTTTATGAAAGAAATTAACAACGATTTTAATGTCAGGATCGCTTTAAATATTTGGAAAAATATCTATCTGATTCGAAGTGTTGAGGAAAAAATTGCGAAGAAGTATCCAGAAGGGAAAATGCGTTGCCCAACACATTTGTCAATTGGACAAGAAGGAGTGCCTGCTGCTTGGAGTGAATGTGTTCGGAATAATGATTTTGCAGTAAGTACGCATCGAGGGCATGCCCACTATCTTGCTAAAGGTGGGAGCCTTAATGCTATGCTCGGTGAGCTTTACGGAAAAGTGACAGGGTGTTGTCGTGGACGAGGTGGATCCATGCATTTGGTGGATACTTCTGTTGGATTTATGGGAACGACAGCTATTGTCGGTAATAGTATTCCTTTGGGCGTGGGGCTTGCTCTTTCGGCTCAGTTAAAAGAAACGGATCAGATTAGTTGTATTTTCCTGGGCGACGGCGCTGTAGAAGAGGGTGCTTTCTACGAATCCGTTAATTTTGCGGTGGTGCGCAAGTTGCCTGTTTTATTTATTTGCGAAAATAATTTGTATTCCGTCTACAGTCCACTGTCTGTGAGACAGCCAAAAGATAGAAATATCAGCGCAATGGTAAATGCGATGGGTATTCAAACCAGCTTTGGCGACGGTAATGATCCTATGGCAGTTTTTGATATCATGACAAAATCTGTCAAATGTGCTCGATCCGGAGAAGGGCCGTTTTTTCTTGAGTTTTCTACTTATCGTTGGAGAGAGCATTGCGGGCATAGCTATGATAACCACTTGAACTACAGAAGCGAACAAGAATTTGAAGAGTGGCGGTTAAAAGACCCGTTGCTGCGATTAGAAAAGCAACTCTTTGACAAAGATGTAACGTTAGAAGCTATTTTAGTACAGAAGCGAATGTTGATAGATCATGAAATCGACTTAGCATTTCAATTTGCAGAAGAAAGCCCGTACCCAGAAGCGAGCGAAGCATACACAAAGGTTTATGCCGATGAATAATCCTGCCGCGCAATCTAAAACTTTCACAGAATCAATAAATGAGGCCTTGGTCCAGGCTATGACTCTTGATTCGCAAATGATTTGCTACGGGTTAGGTGCAACAGATCCGAAAGGAATTTTTGGAACTACTTTGGGACTGGAAGATAAATTTGGAAAATCCAGAGTTTTTGATATGCCCACTTCTGAAAATGCCATGACGGGAGTTGCTATTGGAGCTGCTATAGATGGGATTCGCTCCGTAACGACCCATCAACGCCTTGATTTTTTCTTGTTAGCTTTAGACCAATTGGTGAACTCCGCAGCTAAATGGTTCTATACGTATGGGCGGCCTGTCCCTATTACTATTCGATTGATTATGGGCAGAGGATGGGGACAGGGACCCACGCATTCCCAGAATTTACATGCTTGGTTTGCGCATATTCCCGGTCTAAAGGTCGTCATGCCCTCAACAGCCTATGATGCGAAAGGATTATTACTCTCATCTATTTTTGATCCGAATCCAGTTGTTTTTTTGGAACATCGTTGGTTGCACAATAGCGTGAGCGATGTTCCTGATGGTGATTTTCGAATTCCAATTGGGAAAGCAAAAATTGTGAGACCAGGAAAAACCGTGACAATTGTTTCGATGTCATACTTGGTTGTCGAAGCCATGTTGGCGGCAGACTATTTGAATAAGCACGGGGTTGAGTGTGAAGTTCTTGATTTAAGAACAATTAAACCCATCGATTGGCCAGCGATTTATTATTCTATTTCACGCACCGGGCGCTTGTTGGCGCTGGATACAGGTCACCTCACGGGTTCTGTCGCTGCCGAAGTTGTTGCACGCGTAACGCAGCATTGTTTTGATCAATTAAAAGCAGCACCAAGGCGTCTAGCGATGCCTGATGTTCCTGAACCATCTAGCCCGGGACTGACGAAAGGGTTTTATGTTCGAGCAAATCATATTGTCTCTGAGATATGTGCAATGATGAATTTATCCCGCGAAATTTGTGAAGGTGCTCCCATAGAACCAGAGCCGCATGATGTTCCGGGCAATTGGTTTAAAGGACCTTTTTAGAGAGAGCAAGAATGAAACATAGTTTTTATGAATCAGAAGAAAAACAAGTTATGGATAGTTTTTTAGAAAATGGTTATTACATTTTTTCTGTTTCTTCTGTTGATTTACTCGAGGAAATAAAATCTACTATATTCGAATGGTCTAGAGAATTGCTTTTGTTGCCAAGTTCCGTTTCACTGTCAGATTTTTTTGACCAAACGCAAAATCATGTTTCTGTTGATAAGCTAAATGACTTTCGTGTACAAATGATACAACGCTTATCTTTGTGGAAAGATTTGCGACCCAGCATGTATTCGCTTGGTAAAAGGTATTTCGATTGGATTGTTGGAAATGAAGTTTCTATGCAACGGACTGTTAATTTGAGCATCCAGTTACCGCAGGATGATAGTTCATTGCTGCCCCTGCATTCAGATGTTTGGTCAGGGAATTCTCCTTATGAAATTGTGTGTTGGTTGCCGCTTGTAAATTGTTATAAAACGAAATCTATGTTTGTTTTGCCTTATAAAAAGTCGCAACAAATTTTTGATAATTTCCATCAATATGCGAATTTAAGCACTGAGCAATTATATCAAAAAATAAAGTTGGAAACAGTGGAACTAACTGTTCCGTTTGGTAGTGGTGTTATATTCTCTCACTCTATTTTGCATGGGAATCGGGTTAATTTAGAAAAAGCAACCCGATGGACATTTAATGTAAGGTTGAAATCTTTGCTTTCTCCTTATGGAACAAAAGAATTAGGAGAAACATTTATTCCAATTAACATTAAGCCATTAACTCGTATTGGATATAATTATGTTTTTCCTGTCATGAATGAAAAGCGCTTCGGCGGCAGTAAATGAAAGGATTTAAAGGTTATATTTCGAGTCGATTTAATGATGGAATTTTTACGCATCAAAGAGTCCAGAATCTTGTTATCCGCGAATATGTCAGGAAAATAGGAAAGGTTTTTTTATTAAGCGCCACTGAATATTATATGGATGATTCTTATTTGATGCTTAAATCAGTTTTAGACGAGATGGATTCTATGGGAGGGTTAGTTTTTTATTCGACTCATTTGCTGCCGAAGAATAAAAATTATCGCAATGATATTTTAAAAAAACTTTTAGAAAACCAAGTAGAAGTCCATTTTGCCTTGGAAGAAATCGCTTTGCAGCATATGGGCGACATAGGCATTATTAACGATATTTTTATGGCAAGAGAATTAAGTGCAAAGCTTAGCTTTGATATGGTCAAAGGGTAAACATGAAAGAAATCCAATTTGTTAATCCGTTACATGTTAAATCAAGACGAGATTATCTCGATCGCGTTAACAATTTTAATAAAGGCGATTGCGCCGTAGTTGCTAAAAAATTTGGGAAAGAGTATTGGGACGGAGGGCGACAATATGGCTATGGTGGCTATAGCTATGATGGACGTTGGCATAATGTTGCAACAGCAATGGCTGATTACTATCAAATCAAAGCTGGCGATAGAATTTTAGATGTTGGTTGCGGGAAAGGTTTCTTGCTTTATGAATTTACTCAGGCTGTCCCGGGGGTTGAAGTCTTTGGTTTAGATATATCTGAATACGCAGTAGAAAATTCTAAGCCAGAAGTCAAAAAGCAAATAGCAGTAGGAAATGCCAAAAAGCTCCCTTATGAAAGTCAATACTTCGATCTTGTTTTGAGTAATATGACGCTACATAATTTGAAAATTTTTGATTTATTTGATTCGGTTCGAGAAATTTCCCGAGTAATGAAAGATAAAGCTTGGATTGGCTTGGAATCTTATAGAAACGAACATGAAAAAGCTAACCTATTGTATTGGCAGTTAACATGCGAAGCTTTTTATTCTCCAGAAGAATGGTTATGGGTTTATCAACAGTGTGAATATGGTGGCGATTATGAATTCCTTTGTTTTGAATAAAATTTCTGAAATTAATGAGTAAAACTGTTTTCGTTTCTGGACACTTCAATGTTCTTCATCCGGGCCATTTACGCTTATTGCGATTTGCTCGAGAGTGCGGAGAGAGACTTGTTGTTGCAGTTGAAAGCGATCGCATGGCTGGAGACACTGCTTATGTCCCCGAACAAATGCGTTTGGAAGGTGTCCAAAGTAATAGCTGGGTGAATGAAGCATTTATCATGGATAGGCCTATAACTGATACCATAATGCAACACAAGCCAGATATTGTTGTTAAAGGCAAAGAGCATGAGGATAAATTAAACCCAGAGTTATTTGCTGTGGAGCAATATGGAGGTCGTTTGCTTTTTAGCTCTGGTGAAACAGTTTTTTCTTCTATAGATTTACTTCGCAGAGAGTTTTTTAGTGCAGAAAAACAAACGATTAAATTACCTCGAGATTATCTTAAGCGACACGATATTGAATGTTTAAGAATCGCTGATTTGCTGAAAAAAATTACACGGCTTAAAGTGTGTGTAATAGGCGATTTGATTATAGATGAGTATATTACATGTCAGCCTTTAGGAATGTCCCAGGAAGATACAACAATTGTTGTAATGCCTATTGATACAACTCGGTTTATGGGTGGCGCAGGAATTGTTGCGGCTCATGCAGCAGGTCTTGGGGGCGAAGTTCGTTTTATTTCTATAGTAGGAAGGGACAGTATTCGAGAATTTGCGGTAGAAAACTTAAAAGTAGCTGGTGTTGACTCTAGGTTGATAATTGATGAAAGTCGGCCAACGACCTTAAAACAGCGATATCGTAGTAAGGGGAAAAGTTTATTACGCGTTAGCTGTTTACATCAAAGCAGTATATCTACAGCGCTACAGAAGATAATTTTGACTGAAATAGAACAGGTTTTATCGCATATTGATTTGCTTGTTTTTTCGGATTTCAATTATGGCTGCCTCCCACAGCAACTTGTTGAGCAAATTATTTTCATAGCCAAAAAACAGAATGTAATGCTGGCAGCAGATAGTCAATCATCTTCTCAGGTAGGTGATATTAGTCGATTTAGGGATATGGATTTGATAACGCCAACTGAGCGAGAAGCTAGAATTAGCACGCGAAGCCACGAAGAAGGCCTGGTTATACTAGCAGATAAACTAAGGGCTCAAGCAAATGCAAAAAATATTTTGCTTAAATTAGGTGAAGAGGGTTTATTAATTCACGCAGGCAATCATCAAACGAAAGATTGGTTAACAGACAAAATAGAAGCTTTAAATTTTGCTCCAAAAGATGTTGCTGGTGCTGGAGATTCTTTACTAATTGCTAGCGCCATGGCTTTAGCCTGTGACGGCAATATTTGGGAGGCCGCGTTTTTGGGTTCTCTGGCTGCGGCAGTTCAAGTAGGTCGTGTAGGCAACACGCCTATTCGTACACAAGAATTATTGCAGGAACTTGTATAGTGCGGGCACTTTTATTGGCGGCAGGATACGGTACAAGGCTAAGGCCACTTACTAGCACAATTCCAAAATGTTTGGTGCCTATTCATGGTAAGCCTCTGTTGCAGATATGGTTGGAAAGATTGATCGAGGCTGGCATTAGTCAATTTTTAATCAATACCCATTATCTCGCGGACCAAGTTAAAAAATTTATAGAGCATAGTCCTTATCGTGAATGCGTGACACTCACTTACGAGCCACAGCTTTTAGGGACTGCTGGAACGTTGATTAAGAATTTTCCATTTTTCCAGGGCCAAGATGGATTACTGATTCATGCAGACAATTATTGTTTGGCTAATTTTCAATCTTTTATTCAAGCGCACCGTCAGCGTCCTCCTGATTGTCTTATGACAATGATAACTTTCCGAACTCAGGACCCATCTTTGTGCGGGATTGTGGAAATTGACGATGGAGGTGTCGTTATGGCGTTTCATGAAAAAACAAAATTCCCTCCAGGCAATTTAGCTAATGGAGCAGTTTACATTTTATCTCCAAAGGCACTTTCTCTGATTAAGCGGGAATTTGCTGAAGCAAAAGATTTTAGTACAGAAATCATAAGCAAATTTATTGGAAAAATTTTTACGGAAGAAACGCATAATTTTTTCTTGGATATTGGTACCCCAGATAGTTACGCACTTGCCAATAGAGTTGAATATGAACACATTTAAAAAAAACTTGTCAATTCTTTTTTTAAATATACGAAATAGAAACTGGTTTGCAGTACGCATAACGCTAATCAAGACAGTGTTGAAGTTTCTGCATATTTTATGTCTTCCTTTTGGGCTAATTTTTGTTCTTGTTATTCGATTAATTCGTCCTTGGTTCTTAGTTAGATTTGAAATTTTAGTGAGTGAGCGCATAGGTCATTTTGCTGCTAATACAGAATTGTATTTATGTGAGCGTGATGCGGGGATTAATGTTCCACAAAAGCCATATGTTGACCTATGGTATCTCAATTGGCCAATTTGTAATCAATATTTAGCAACTATGTGGTCTAGAACGGTGCATATCTGGCCTGCATGGTTACTTGTGCCTGCAAGTAAGGTTAACGCTTGGATACCGGGAGGAAAAGTTCACAGGATTGGTGATAACACATGCATAGACAGGGATGTGCATCATTTATTTGATCGATTTTCGCCGCATTTAGAGTTTTTACCTGACGAGGAAAAAAAAGGGAGAGAGGGTTTACGAACACTCGGGATTCCTGATGGAGCCCAATTCGTTTGCTTAAATGTAAGAGACAGCGCATATTTGAGTAAGTCTCTCCCCTGGAAATCTTGGGATTATCATAGCTACAGGGATTGCGACATCAAGAATTTTAATTTGGCAGTTAGAGAAATTGCTGATCGTGGTTACTACGTTATACGAATGGGGGTGATTGCGGCCGAACCGATGCAAATTTCTCATCCAAAAATTATAGATTATGCTTTTAATGGTATGCGTTCAGACTTTATGGATATTTACTTAGGCGCTAAGTGTGAATTCTGTGTTTCTACTAGCACAGGGTTTGATGCAGTACCGTATGTTTTTCGGAGGCCAATAGTTTTTGTAAATCATTGCCCAGCAGGGATTTTATTTACGTTTTCAGAAAAATTTATTGGACTTACTAAACATTATTTTTCCAAAGAGAAAAGCAGAGAATTAACGATTACTGAAATTTTTTCGCATGATGGAGGTTTTTGTATGAGGACTTCAGAATATGAGTCTAAGGGTATTCAACTCATTGAAAATACGCCCGAAGAAATCTGTGATGTTGTTGTTGAAATGGTTGACCGGTTAAATGAAACTTGGCAGCCTCATGAAGAAGATGAAATCTTACAAAAGCATTTTTGGGAAATATACGGCAATGCACTAGATGTAAACGGAAATCGACATTTGCATGGAGAACTTCGTTCTCGTTATGGAGCAGATTTTTTGAGAAAAAACCCCGAATTTTTACAATGATTTTATTTGATTTTATAGCCCGTCAATTAATGCAAATACGAAAAAGAGGATGGGAGGAATTCGAGAGAAAGCTTAAATTGGCTACACCAATTATCTTGAGACTCCCACTTACTCCATTAGCAGTATTCGTTGTATTGATCATTCGCCTGATTCGCCCATTCTATTTAGTTCGAATTGGTCGTTTGACAGGATGGCGCATGGGGCATTTTGCTGCAAATGTAGAGCTTTATCTGTGTGAGCGCGATGCAGGTATAAATACACCGGATATTGCCTATCTCGGTATTTGGTATCACCCCTGTGAGCCTTGCAATTTACAATTAGACCGAATGTGGAGACGTGTTCTTTTTGTGGGTTTTGGACCGCTGTTTACCATTGTAGACCAAATCAATTTGTGGATACCGGGAGGAGAGGTTCACCAAATACCTGCTACTGTAAAAAGTGATAGAGACGTCCATCACCTTTTAGATCGTTTCCCAGCGCATTTGAAATTTACAGCAAAAGAGGAAGAAATAGGAGACTCTGGTTTACGCGCTCTTGGAATTCCTTGTGATGCTAAATTTATTTGCCTGACCGTAAGAGATTCTGCTTATCTAGATGCGCAAGCAAAAGCTGCGCATGCAAAAGTAGATCGTTCTTATCATAATTACAGAGATTGTGATGTGAATAATTTTATCCTTGCTGCAACTGAATTGGCAGAACGAGGCTACTATGTTGTTCGTATGGGAGCAGTTGTCAGGGAAGCAATGAAAGTTTCTCATCCAAGAATTGTAGATTATGCTACAAATGGAATGCGAAGTGATTTCATGGATATTTATTTAGGAGCAAAATGTGAATTTTGTATTTCTACAAGCACTGGCTTCGATGCAATACCTTATGTTTTTCGTCGGCCGATTGTCTATGTGAATTCATGTCCATTAGGCGGAACGCTGTCTACATTTCGTGAAAAATTTATTAATATTACAAAACACCATTTTTCCATAGTAAAAAAACGAGATTTGACGCTCACTGAAATTTTTGCAGAGGGAGGCGGCTTTTGTTTAAGATCTTCGCAATATGAATCTCTGGGTATTCAGCTTCTTGAGAATACGCCTGAAGAGATTCGAGATGTGGTTATGGAAATGGTTGAACGGTTAAATGGAACTTGGATTCCTCATGAGGAAGATGAAATTTTACAAAAACGTTTTTGGGAAAAATATAGCAATGCGTTGGATGTAACAGGAAATCGCCATTTGCATGGAGAACTTCGTTCTCGATTCGGAACAAATTTTTTAAGACAGAATAAAGATTTTTTAGAATGACGGCTATAAAAATGGACAATTTTTTTCTCGCCAACTGACGCAAGCACAATCAGGTGGATGGAACGAATTAAAAAGAAAACTTAGACAATTGGCGATCGTTCAAGTAAAGAGTTTTTGGCATGGTGCGCGCTTTTGTTAGTGGTTTAACCTTAAACTAGTCGCCATGCCACTTTTATGCGATCTATTTACTAAACGTCAACAGAACCTAATGTAGTTGCAGAAGCGAGTAACAATAAAGCTGACTTTTAATGATCTCAAAAAAATCGAAGATAATACTTGATAATCAATAATGGAGATAACCCGTGTCCTCAGAACAGAACTATGATGACCTTATAGCAGAACATTATAGAAACGTAGCAGAACAAGAGGGTAGCAAATCAACGAGTACAATGGCGGACATTATCACACGAGAAAAAGAAACTCGTGCGATAGTTGATTTTGTAGGTGATTCATTAAGGCGTAGAAAAGTTGAAAACAATCAAGGGTCAGCAGTAATAATGGATGTAGGATGCGGAAATGGTTATACATTGGAGGTGTTAGCCAACAAATATCCAAAGGAGAAATTTATAGGTGTTGAAAAAACTAAAGAACTGAGGGAATTAGCAATTTCAAGATTTGAAAATGAGGAAAGAGTTTTGATAATGGAGGGAGATATACGAGATAGTAACTTCGCAACAGATAGTATAGCAGATACACTGATCTGTCAAAGAGTGCTTATTAATCTACTTGATGAAAATGATCAAAAAGAAGCATTAAAAAATATTGTCCATGCAGTTAAAAAGCCTAATACTTGGCAATCGGGTGGAACTCTATTGTTCCTTGAATCGTTCTCATCATCCTTAACTAAACTAAACACAGCACGAGAAGAATTTGATTTGCCTGCAATAAAACCAGCTCACCATAATCTATATTTGCAGGATAATTTTTTTAAAATTCCAGAATTAAAAGAATTTGTTACAGATGGTTGTATTGTTCAACCAAATTTTCTTTCGTCACATTACTATATTACTCGTGTTCTGCACCCTATTTTTATAAAAGATAAGCCAGTCAAAAGGAATTCAGAATTTGTTAACTTTTTCACCTATGCATTACAAGAAAATGTTGGCGACTATTCACCAGTAAAACTCTATGTATTTGAAAGAACCGAAAAAGCATAACAAGGCAAATGCACTCGGAGGCAAAAAGTGCTGTTCGTTACTCGCTCTGCTTTTTGCCTCCGGTGATTTGCGGCGATAGACCGCGTTGACGAGGGCTTCCTCGATGACGGCGTAGGGAAAATTCCACACCCGCGTCGCCTCGGTGTGGTCTGGGTGCCTCACCACCGTCTCGCGCAGGTATAGCCAGCGCAAAACCAGATGTTCAATTTGATTTTATTGTAATAACCCAAGTTGCCATCTAATTTAAGAAGGGAATTTGCACCCCCAACGACTAACTCTTAACAAAAAAAGGAGAAAGTCGTGAGCATGCAAATTCTATGTATCTTTTATATGTGTGATGAAATCATAAAGCAAGTAGGTTTTAGAGACCATCCCAAGGCAAAAATGTCGACGTCACAGGTATTGACTGTATTTATAGTAGCCGCAAGATTTTTTTGTGGAAATCAAGAGAGGGCGCGTCTGTTTTTGCAGGAGCACGGTTATATTAAAAACATGCTTGGAAAAAGTAGATTCAATCGAAGATTACATGCAATTCCAGTGCATATTTTTGAGGTCATAATAGCTGCACTGGGAGAGATTCATAAAACATCAAATCCAGACAATGAATATGCGATCGAAGCTTTCCAGTGGCGGTTTGCCAAAATATCCGCATATGGCATTCACTGATTTACAAAGGCGAAGAATATCCAGGTTATTGTGCGAGTAAAAAACAATATTTCTACGGATTAAAAGTCCACATGACCGTCACGAAAGATGGCAAACCAATTGAGTTTACCTTCACGCCCGGATCGCACAGTGACATTGCTGCATTTAAGAAAATGCGGCTCGATTTGGAATCTGGATCGATG